>CAIYRS010000054.1 GCA_903928685.1 uncultured Methylococcaceae bacterium | reverse complement strand
GTGTTATCAGGGTAGAAGATTTTGGTGATGCACCCAGTCGGCACCTAATGTCCCTTGCAGGTTCTCAAGATAAGACGGATGAGAGGTCTCGGCCAGCATCCGCTCAGTATCGGCAAGCTTGCGAATCAATGTCTGATACAATGAATCGGTTGGTTCAGTTTCACTGAGTTGTTGCAAAATATAGTCTCGGTGTTGTTGCCAAAGCTTACAATCTCTATGTTGTTTAATTTTAAGTCGCTCTTGATACCAGTCACTTTGCATTAAGTAGTCGCGAGTGAACATAAAACGAATGGCGGGATCAGTGATGGTTTTACCTTCATAGTGACCGTCAGCCATAATATGGATAAGGGCTTTTAGCGGCGGACACGCATCATGGATTGAACCATCCTGAAAATAGAGCTGGGCAACCCGTTGTTGTGCTTCATAAACATTATTGACGCCATCAACAAAACTGTCCATATCCTGCGTTTCCGGTTTTAGCATGGCCTCATCAAATACTGCTGTCGGATAATCGAATACTTTGCCAAAATTGGTATGTACAAAGCGTTCTGTGATGCGATAACCCAGTCGGCTGGCGTAGACCGTCTTGCCCTGATATTCAAAATCGTCCAGTTTTTCGAGTTGCCCCTGCTTAATAAGATAATGCGGGTCACGCTGATTTACCGGTAAGCGTGACCATATTTCCGGAATCAACAGGCTGATATCATGATCTATTTTACGTTGACAGCCAATATAACCCGCTGCCGTGGAATAGCCGGCATAGCCGCACAATATATAAGAGACCAGTGCTGTATTAAGATCGGCGGTGGTAGACAGGGCATTAAATGGCCCTTTGGTTAGCGCACCTTCGGAACCGGCCCCCGTCGTTGACGGTGATTTGCCGGTTAGGCTGCAAATAAAATCCATAAACAACTCTGGAAGTTCTTGATAATGGATGGGATTATAAATAGCCAGAGGCCTGATTCCTGCGGCACTATCCCGTGGATTATTTCGGCGTCCGGGTAATACGGCATTAACGGGAAAATGAACGGCTTGATCGGCACCAATGCCACGTGCCAGGCGTGTTGACACTTCTGACAGATAGCGCATTACCGGGTTAACAATATCCGGACGAAGTTGCAGATAACGCACATTTAAGCTGGGCTTGCCATCGACCAAACGAGGATGTGCTGACGAGACAAAATATTCACCTTCCCGGCCTTGTGCCGCCTGACTAATGACATCTCGCATCGGCTTGCTGAATTCGTCAAAGTGAATGACGTCTTCCATGAGTTCGCGGGCATCTTTGGGCGTTAACGGCTCAAAGTTGGAAATAAAATTATCGGTACCGGACAAATCCAGTTCTGTCTGTAAATCACTGCCACGGTTGACGGCGTCATCAGGGCGCTGAAAAAAACTGTGTTCGCAGTTATCGACCAATTTAACGCTAGGGTTTGTATAGTCAGGGTTTAGTCCGGTAAGGGTGCTGACGGGGACTACAATGGACGCGGTTATGTCATCTTCTAGTTGCACTTTAGCCGATGCTATAAAGTCCTGTCTTAATTTAAAAACACGCCAGGCACCGTTAGCATCAAAACCAACCCGCAGATAGCTGGCAATCAGTTTGCGACCATGAAATTTTAATTCGTTACCTGGATAACCATTGACCAAGTCGACGGAAAAATGCTCTCGCCAGTTTTGTCCCCATTCCGTTTTGTAAAAACGTTTGATCATCAGTACCATTGCCCAAATATGCTGGGGAATTTGTTTTAGCCAATGATTATAGTCATGGCAATACTCGGTAATGGACGGTGTCAGCAGCTTGATAACCGAGCCTAGCGTGCGTTTATTGCTAAGCAGTCGGCGTTTGTCACTGCCGTTACGCGCTGGGTCCCGAAATCGGTAGGAATAATCATACTCAAAAATTTCAGCCACCCTGTCCATGTCGTTATCAAAATGATCGACAAAAACAGCACCGGAAATGATGGCGCCGGCAATTGATTTGGAAATTTCAGACTTGCCACCCCCTGATACGGTACTGGGTTTATGGCAGAAAGTGCCTTCCGGATAAGTACCAATCAGTCGCCAACTGGGTGCATTGGGATGACGTTCCATGTGGACCCTAAAGCCGCCTGGATAAACATAAGTGTGGTTGATTAGCAGTTTTAAGGTGCGGGTCAATCCATCGTGTTGCCAGCTTATTTGTAGTTTCTGGATATTGATTTTTGCCGTATCCGGAATAAAAATAATACCGGGATGCTTTTTATCGACGGCATAGCCTTCATTTTTAACGTCTATGGTTGTGCCTAAAAGCTGACAAAGTTTGTCGAAAGAATAGCGATCATTCACATCAACACTCTGAGGCAAAAATATTTCCCCCAAAATAGCGCGTGGAAAAGCCAGTGCGCCACCTGAATGTTCTTCTTCGCAGCCGCCAAACAGGTTGGCCGAATAGCTGATCTGGGATTTGATTTCTTTTTTGCTGTAACCAAAATAGTTATCGGCAATCAGCGTAACAATCACGCCTTGCATATTACGGCAGACCAGTTTAAACGGTTTGCCCTCGTTGTAGAGTTCATTCTCATGTTGCCAGCATAGACCTTCTTTACGCTGACGCTCCGTAGCGTCTTTATAATGGGGCAGGCCGATGGCTTTTTTACGACACAACACCAGATGTGGCGCAAGGATGATGCAGCCGGTATGACCGGTCCATTGATCAATATCCAGTGCGGCATCGTTATCAGGTAAAAACGGATCGCCTGCATTACCAAAAATAGACTCTACAAAATCCAGATTGGCAACCAGTCCACCGGGGGCAAAGAAGCGGGTTTCCATGGTTTTTTTAGGGATCAAGCCGGCAATTTCAGGCGCTACAATCGGCCTGAGTAATAACGATAGCCAGAGTTGTGCAGAATTTTCCTGTCGGCTGGTAAAAGGCAGGCATAACAGATCGTCTGGAGGTGACAGCGCAATACGCAATAATTCTGCATAAGCCGCCACCGGAACTTCGTTTTTATCGGCGGGTACGGGAAGGCCGCCAGCGACAATATGAAATACGCCTTTCGTGGTACGTCGGTCATTTTGTGGATTATGCAGAACCCCTTGCCGCATCCGGTAAGAATCAATGTAGGCAGAATGAAATTCGTTATGCTGAAACGGCAATGACAGCTCTCTGGCCAAGCCTTTATGCTCCAGTACAAAAGTCTCTCCAGGCAACAGAATGGAGGCGTCCACGCCATTTTTAGACAAGTAGGCGTTAAGGAAATCCTGAATACGTTGATCAGCGGGGCAGCGATACTTGGCCAGCAGGCGACGTTGCCGGGAATAGTTTCTTAATAAACTATTGGCAATCTTGAGATATTGTTGATCATCCTCAACTTCGCAAGTAGGATGCCCCAGTGCTGCCAATTGCAGATTAATGTGCTGTAGGTCTTCCCGTTGCTTTGGACTTGCAAAATTAAGTTGGGTCGGAAGGGTAGACAAATTCATAAGGTGACTCCAGCGAGTATTATTCAGGAACTATCGGTCAATTTTGGTTAAAGGGTGCTTTAATTACAAGTCTGCAACAGAGGGCAATGTAAAGCAAGTAATCTTGGCAAGAGGCTTAATCATAAACTCATTGATAGCCGGTTTCCAAGCCAGTAATGACATAAACTCAATCTTCAAGTTTTTAATTCTTGATTTTGGTTAGATATAGATTTTCAGATAAATAATTTCGATTTTAACGGATACCATCCCTTTAAGGGATGTTATCCGTATGGACTCCAAACTTCATGTAATGG
>CAIYRS010000053.1 GCA_903928685.1 uncultured Methylococcaceae bacterium | reverse complement strand
GTTTACAACAACTACGCCTACGGCAATGCAGGTTACCGAATCAGCCAGTTCCAGTTCTCCGACGGTGTTAACTGGACATGGGAAAATGCCTTAGACCAAAGCTTGATTGGCACTAGTGGCGGCGAAACGTTGATCGGCTATGTTGACCGCGCCGACACCATAAACGGCAAAGCCGGAAACGACACTTTGATTGGCTACGGCGGCGCGGACACCTACGTGTTCAGCGCGGGCGACGGGCAGGACACCATCAACGGCGACTACAACGACAGCACCAGCAAGGACGTAGTTAAGTTTACTAACGTGGCGATGATTGATCTAACCAACATTAACAAAGATGCAAACGGCAGTTTGGTGGTGTCCTATGGTGCTGGCGACCAATTAACCGTACTTTATCATTTCTCCGATCCTTCCTACAAAATCAGCCAGTTCCAATTTGCTGGCGGCGATACCTTGACCAATTTCAGCATAGGCACTTCGGCGAATAATAAGCTGACAGGCACTAACGCCAACGATGCCATCAATGGCTTAATCGGTGCGGACACGATGGCAGGCGGCTTGGGCAATGACCTGTACTTTGTGGACAACATCGGCGATGTGGTGACCGAAGCCACGGCGGCGGGTACGGACACAGTGCTGGCCAGCATCAGCTACACCCTCACCGACAACGTCGAAAACCTCGCCTTGCTGGCGGGTGCGCTGACGGCGACTGGCAATGCCTTGGCGAACACGCTGACAGGCAATGCCGCCAACAATAGCCTTGACGGTGGCACTGGTGCGGACAGTATGGTGGGTGGTAAAGGTGACGACAGTTATATGGTCGATAACATTGGCGACACGGTGACCGAATTAGCTGGTGAAGGTACGGACAACGTTAGTAGTTCAGTCAGTTTTACTTTGTCCGATAATGTCGAAAACCTGGCCTTAACTGGGGGGGCAAACAACAACGCCACTGGCAATAGCTTAAACAACAGCTTGCTGGGTAGCAGTGGTGCCAACGTGTTGGATGGCGGGTTGGGAGCTGACACCCTGACAGGCGGCTTAGGTAACGACACCTATATCATTGATGATTTGGGTGATGTGGTGACGGAAACCTCAACACTGGCGACTGAGGTTGACTCGGTAATTAGCGGCATCGGTTACACGCTGGGCAGCAATCTGGAAAATCTGACCCTGGCTGGTTCATCTGCCATCAATGGCTTCGGTAATGAGTTAAACAACACCCTAATCGGCAACACTGCCGCCAATACCTTAAATGGCGGCGCAGGCAGCGACAGCCTAATGGGCGGTTTGGGCGATGATACTTATATCATCGACAACAGCGGCGACACGGTAACGGAACTGGCAGGCGAAGGCATTGACAGCGTGTTGTCGTCCATCAGTATTGCCGCCTTGGCAGCCAATGTCGAAAACCTGACCCTTACAGGTACTGGCTTGCTGGATGGTACGGGTAACGGGCTGGACAATAGCTTGCTCGGCACTGATGCCGTCAACCAGTTATACGGCTTGGCAGGCAATGATTTATTAGATGGCGGCTTGGGTGCTGATAGCTTGGTTGGCGGCGCAGGTGATGATACTTATATTGTTGATAACATCGGCGATGTGGTTACCGAATTGGCTGGCGAAGGCACGGACACAGTGAACAGCGCCATCACTTATGTGCTGGGCAATGAGCTGGAAAACTTGCAGTTGACCGGAACAGCCATCATCAACGCCACAGGCAATAGCTTGGCGAACCGCCTCACTGGCAATAGCGCCAATAACAAGTTGGACGGTAAAGCAGGCGCGGATGTGATGCTGGGCGGTTTGGGCAATGACAGTTATACCGTGGACAATATTGGCGACAGCGTGACCGAACTGGCGAGTGAAGGCACAGATACCATTACCAGCAGCATCGCTTGGACGCTGGGAGTCAACCTGGAAAACCTGACCTTATCCGGCACACAAGCCATCGCGGGTAATGGCAACGCTTTAAATAACACCATTAAAGGCAATGCTGCCGCCAACACCTTATTCGGCGATGCAGGCACAGACAGCTTGACAGGCGGCAATGGTATGGATGTGTTGATCGGCGGTATCGGCAAAGACAAACTCTATCTTGCTGAAACCGTTGCCGTTACCGATACCGTCAAAATTGCCACAGGCGACAGTAAATTTAATGGCTATGATGTGGTTGAAAATTTTGCTTTGGGCAATGGCGTCATCAACACCAATATCGACCAGTTGGATTTGGATAGCACCACCATTGCTGCCAACACCGCTGCAACAGATGGCGTGGATAAAGGCATCATCAAAAGCCACACTATTAGCAACGGCCTGATTAGTTTTGATGATGTTGATAGCTTTACCGCCAACTTGGTGTTGACGGTAAGTAATTTGACTGATGTGTTCGGTTATCTACAAAACAACATCAAATCCGGCAACACCGTGGCTTTTAATGCCGTAGGCAATACCTACCTATTCCAAGATGGCGGCAATATCGATACCGTGGTGCAGTTGACGGGTGTGACCGCCAGCAATATCAACACCACGGGCTTGGTGGCTGATGGGGTTTGGTTGGTTTAATTGCGTTTTACGTCGGAGTCCAAAACATGTTTTGGACTCCGAATTGATTAAGCAATGTATTCAGTTTCGTTTTGATGAGTGTACGCAGACCTTTCAGGTTTTTAAAACCTGAAAGGTCTTGTCGTTAAAAACCTAGCGTCTGGTCAATTTAGATATGTCGGTATTATTTTCGTAGGGGCGAGCGGCGGCTTGCCTTATCTCAGCAGGATTTGGTACAGATTCTAAAAAAGGCGGACAGCCGTCCGTCTCTACGCGCTTAGATTGAACCGACAAAAAACCATTGATTGATTACTGGCCTCGTCTCCAATCACCGCATTTGACCCGCCACCGCTGTTATTTCCTCCTTAATTTTTGTTTTTTAGGCAAATTACATTGTTAGCTGGCCAATAAAAGCCATGCCTAGGAATGAATTTCTACGCGTATTTTGCTATAATCCGCAGGCTTTATAACTTGCAAATCCTCAGGCGGAAATGGAGCTTCTTCTGATTGGTTGCGTTCAGTTAAAAATACTGCGCCGGCGCGCCCCGTTTCCGGCAATTACGAGTAAGTTAAGGATTCATGTCAAACTTCGCTAAAGAAATTATTGCCGTAAATCTCGAAGACGAGATGAAGCAATCATACCTAGATTACGCCATGAGCGTTATTGTTGGCCGCGCCCTTCCTGATGTCCGCGATGGCCTAAAACCCGTGCATCGCCGGGTGTTGTATGCCATGAGCGAACTGGGAAATGATTGGAACAAGCCGTATAAAAAATCCGCCCGTGTGGTCGGTGACGTTATTGGTAAATACCATCCGCATGGCGATACCGCCGTTTACGACACCATGGTACGGATGGCGCAACCGTTTTCCATGCGTTACATGCTGATTGATGGTCAAGGTAACTTTGGTTCGGTCGATGGCGATTCCCCAGCGGCGATGCGTTATACAGAAGTCCGCATGTCCCGCATTGCCCATGAATTATTGGCGGATTTGGATAAAGAAACCGTCGATTTCACCCCTAACTACGACGAATCCGAATCTGAGCCGCAAGTATTGCCAACCCGCGTACCCAATCTGCTGATTAACGGTTCATCTGGTATCGCCGTCGGTATGGCGACCAATATTCCGCCGCATAATCTTGGCGAAGTGGTCGCAGCCTGCTTGGTATTCATCGACCAGCCGGACATCAGCATCATTGAGCTGATGCAATACATCCCCGGCCCCGATTTCCCTACCGCCGCCATCATCAACGGCGCATCTGGCATTTACAGTGCCTATACCACCGGACGCGGCAAAATTTATCTACGCGCACGTTGCCATTTTGAAGATATTGGTGACACCAGCCGCCAAGCTATTGTCGTTACCGAATTGCCTTACCAAGTCAATAAAGCCCGCTTGCTGGAAAAAATTGCCGAATTGGTGAAAGAAGCCAAGTTGGAAGGCATTTCTGCGCTGCGTGATGAATCCGATAAAGACGGTATGCGTATGGTCATCGAGCTGAAACGCGGCGAGATGGCGGAAGTGGTGCTGAATAACCTATACAAGCAAACCCAATTTGAAACCGTATTCGGTATCAATATGGTGGCTTTGCTGGACGGTCGTCCACACTGTATGAATTTGCTGGAGATGATTAGCGCTTTCATCGACCATCGCCGCGTCTGCGTAACCCGCCGCACTATTTACTTGCTCCGTAAAGCACGGGAGCGGGCGCATGTCTTGGAAGGCTTGGCGGTGGCGTTGGCAAATATCGATGAAATGATCGAGCTGATTAAAACCTCTGGCAACCGCGATGAAGCCAAAGAAGGCTTATTGGCAAAAACCTGGAATTCCGGTTTGGTTTCGTCATTGCTAGAACGCGCCGATGCTGCCCGTTCACGGCCTGAAGAATTGGCGATGGAATTCGGTTTGCACGGCGGCCTGTACCGTTTGTCAGAAACCCAAGCGCAAGCGATTTTAGATTTACGTCTGCACCGTTTAACTGGGTTGGAACAAGATAAAATCGTCGATGAATACAAAGAATTGTTAGCGCAAATTGACGAATATCTGCACATTCTCAGCAATGACTACCGTTTGATGGAAATCATCCGCGAAGAATTGGTCGCCGTTAAAGACCAATACGCCGACCCGCGCCGTACCGAAATCATGCAAAACCAATCGGATTTATCCGATGGCGATTTAATTACCGAAGAAGATATGGTGGTCACCATGTCGCACGAAGGCTATGTAAAATCGCAACCGCTGACCGATTACAAAGCCCAGCGTCGCGGTGGTCGCGGCAAATCGGCAACGGCAATGAAGGAAACCGATTATATCGACAAGCTCATCGTCGCCAACACCCACGACACCATTCTGTGCTTCTCGTCCTTGGGTAAGGTTTATTGGCTGAAAGTGTACCAATTGCCAGTCACCAGCCGCGCCGCGCGTGGCAAGCCATTTGTTAACCTATTGCCTTTAGATGATGGCGAAAAAATCAACGCCTTATTGCCTGTGCAAGAATTTACCGAAAATAAATTCATTTTCATGGCGACGTCCACAGGCACGGTGAAAAAAACCCCGCTTAGCGAATTTGAGCGCCAACGTTCCAACGGCAAAATTGCCATAGAACTACGCGAAGATGACAGCCTGGTTGGTGTGGCAATCACCGACGGGCAACAAAATGTCATGTTGTTTAGCAGTGACGGAAAAACCATCTGCTTTAATGAAACTGACGTACGTTCCATGGGGCGGACAGCCGCAGGTGTACGCGGTATGCGTTTGCAAGCGGGGCAACGGATTATCTCGTTGATTATCGCTTCCGAAGGTACAGTGCTGAACATCACCGAAAACGGCTACGGCAAACGTACCTTAGTGGAAAAATTCAATTGCCAAAGCCGAGGCGGTCTCGGTGTCATCGCCATGCAAACGTCTGACCGCAATGGCAACGTTGTCGGCGCATTGTTAGTGAATGATAGCGATGAGCTGATGATTATCACCGACGGCGGCACACTGGTGCGGACACGGGTTGCCGAAATTTCCGTGGTAGGCCGCAACACCCAAGGCGTCACTATTATCCGTTTGGATAAAGGCGAAAAAGTGATTGGTGTTGACCGGATTGCGGGCTTGGCGGGTGATGATGAGGGTATTATCGAAGACGATGAATTAACGGGCGAAGACGACGTTGCCGCCGATACCGATGATGAACAGCCATCAGGAGAAGAATAATGTCCAGAGTTTACAATTTCAGCGCCGGCCCCTCTACATTACCAGAAGCGGTGTTAGTGCAAGCACAGCAAGAAATGCTGGAATGGCGCGATAGCGGCATGTCGGTGATGGAAATGAGCCATCGCGGCAAGCATTTCGCCATTATCGCCGAAGAGTTGGAAAGCGATTTGCGGAGTTCGATGGCAATTCCTGCCAATTATAAAGTGCTGTTTTTACAAGGCGGTGCGTCGGCGCAATTCTCGTTTATCCCGCAAAACTTGTTAAACGGCAAAACCAAAGCCTGTTATATAAATACGGGCGCGTGGTCAGAAAAAGCCATTAGCGATGCCAAAAATTATTGCGAGGTGGTGCTGACTGCCAGTTCCGAAGCCGAAAAATATACGCATGTGCCGGATGTTGCTGATTGGGTGATTGATACCGACGCAGCCTATTTGCATTACACCTCCAACGAAACTATCCACGGTGTGGAATTTTCCGATGTGCCTGATAGCAAAGGCTTGCCGCTGGTGTCGGATATGTCTTCCAATATTTTGTCGCGCCCAATTGATGTTAGCCAATACGGTTTGATTTACGCTGGCACGCAGAAAAACATGGGGCCATCCGGTGTCACCATCGTTATCGTCCGTGATGATTTACTTGGACATGCGCCTAAAACTACGCCGTCGGTTTTCAATTACGCAGAACAAGCGAAAAACCAATCCATGCTCAATACGCCAGCGACTTATAACTGGTATTTAGTCGGTTTGGTGTTGAAGTGGTTGCAAGCGCAAGGCGGGGTTGCGGCGATGGAACAACGAAACATCAACAAAGCTGCCAAGCTTTACCAAGCTATAGACCAATCGGCCTTATACCGTAATCCGGTGGTTGCCGCTTACCGCTCGCGCATGAATGTGCCGTTTATTTTGGCAGATGAAAATCTCGACAAAGCCTTTATCAGCGCAGCCGAAGCCAATGGTTTGTATGAATTGAAAGGCCACCGCTCAGTAGGCGGTATGCGCGCCAGCATTTACAACGCTATGACCGATGCGGGTGTTGATGCCTTGATTGCCTTTATGGCGGAATTTGAGCGTACCCATTAAGGAAGCAGCAATGACGACCATCATTCCACTTGCCGAATTAAGGGAAAAAATCGACGCCATCGACGCGGAAGTTTTGCGTTTGTTAAATGAGCGGGCAAAGTGCGCGATGGAAGTCGCCAAAACCAAAATCGCCCAAGGTGAAGTCGGCACGTTTTACAGGCCAGACCGCGAATCACTGGTGTTGCGGCGCATTGAAGACATGAACCAAGGGCCGTTGGCGGACGATACCGTCATCCGCTTTTTCCGCGAAATCATGTCCGCGTGTTTGGCGTTGGAAAAACCGTTGGAAGTGGCGTTTTTAGGGCCAGAAGGCACATTTACCCAGCAAGCGGCGTTTAAGCATTTTGGTCATGCGGTCAAAACCGTGCCAGCGGCAACCATTAGTGAAATTTTTAATGCCGTCGAAACCGGGCTTTGCCAGTTCGGCGTTGTCCCGGTGGAAAATTCTACCGAAGGCGTGATTAGCCATACTTTGGATAGATTGCTGGTGTCGCCGTTAAAGATTTGCGGGGAAGTGGAAATCCGCGTCCACCAAAACCTGTTGGGTTTGGCGGAAAATCTGGCGGACATCGTTACCGTGTATTCGCATCAACAATCGTTGGCGCAATGTCGGCAATGGTTGGATAAGCATTTACCGAATGCCGAACGGCTCGCCGTCAACAGCAACGCCGAAGCCTCTAGATTAGCGGCAAGCGGTAAGCAGTTTGCCGCGATTGCCGGTATCGCCGCTGCCGAGGTTTATCAGCTGCCCGTCATCGAAAAAAATATCGAAGACATTGCCAACAACACCACGCGCTTCATTATTATTGGTCAGCAAACCTCGACTTCAACAGGCAAAGACAAAACGTCCTTGGTCGTTTCCACAGGCAACAAACCAGGTGCATTGCACCGGACATTGGAGCCGTTTGCGCGGTTTGGCGTGGATATGGTGAACATTGAATCACGGCCTTCACACCAAGGTTTATGGGATTATGTATTCTTTATCGACATTCAAGGCCATGCTGATGACCCGCAAGTCGCTGGCGCGTTGGCGGCTTTGCAAGACCAAGTTAATATGCTGAAAATATTAGGTTCTTATCCGAAAGCGGTGTTCTGATATGGCAAAAATTACCCAATTATCTGATTTAGATTTGGAACAAACTTATTCATACGCTGATTATTTAACGTGGCGCTTTGATGAGGCGGTGGAGTTGTTGCGTGGGAAAATTTCTTTGATGAGTCCTGCGCCGAATTTAACGCACCAAAGTATTTCTATGCGCTTAAGTGGGATTTTGTATCAGTATTTTCGGCGACATCGTTGCCAACTTTTTGCCGCACCGTTTGATGTGCGCTTGTATGATCGCAAGAAATCATTGATAGCATCGCAAGATATTTACACGGTCGTACAACCGGATTTATGTGTGGTTTGTGATGCGGATAAACTCGATAGCAAAGGCTGTCTAGGCGCACCCGATTGGATTATCGAAATCCTATCCAAAAGCACCGCGCAAAAAGACACCCAAACCAAATTCCAGCTTTATCAAGAAGCGGGCGTAAAGGAATATTGGCTGGTTTATCCATATGAAGCCACGGTTTCGCAATTTGTTTTGGATGAAGCAAGCGACCGTTACCAATTATTAGCCATGTTTTCCAAACAAGATAACGCCGTACCGTTCTTGTTTCCCGAATTGACCATCAACTTGCAAGAAGTCTTTGCAAAATAAGCCGCAGCCAGATTATTTCATGAGCAACGAAAACTTATATAGCCTCGCCCTTCCTGGCGTACAAAAATTAATTCCCTACAAAGCAGGCAAGCCGATTGAAGAACTCGAGCGCGAGCTGGGTTTAACACAAATCGTCAAACTGGCTTCCAATGAAAATCCTTTGGGACCAGGCAAGCAAGCGATAGCGGCGATTCAAAAAGTCTTGCCGGAATTGGCGTTGTATCCTGACGGCAGCGGCTTCCAGTTAAAACAAGCTTTGGCGACAAAATACGCAGTCGATGCCAGCCAAATTACTTTAGGCAATGGCTCGAACGAGTTATTGGAATTAGTAGCGCGGGCATTTTTAACGCCAGAATGCGAAGTAGTGTTCTCGCAACATGCGTTTGCGGTTTATCCGCTGGTGACGCAAGCGGTGGGTGCAACGGCAGTGGTTGTGCCAGCTAAAGATTATGGGCATGATTTGGAAGCCATGGCGCAAGCGATTACGCCGAAAACTCGCCTCGTGTTTATCGCCAACCCCAACAACCCGACTGGCACATTATTGCCGCAAGCCGATGTCGAGCAGTTTATCGGCGCGTTGCCGGACACGGTTATCTGCGTGTTGGATGAAGCCTATTTTGAATTTGTCAGCCAAACAGAAGCCTTTAACTCTATCGCTTGGTTGAACAAATTCCCCAATCTGATTATTACCCGCACCTTCTCTAAAGCCTACGGATTAGCAGGTTTGCGTGTCGGCTACAGCCTATCTTGCCCTGAAATTGCCGACATTTTAAACCGTGTCCGCCAGCCGTTTAACAACAACACCTTGGCTTTGGTGGCGGCAGAAGCGGCTTTGGGCGATGCAGAACATTTGCATAACACCATCAGCAACAATAGCCAAGGAATGCAATTGTTGACCGACGGCTTTAAAACCTTGGGATTAGAATGGATTCCGTCTGCGGGCAATTTTGTCTCGGTAAATATCCAGCGTGAAGGCCTGCCAGTTTATGATGCGCTCTTACGTAAAGGCGTGATTGTCCGCCCTGTGGCGAATTATGAAATGCCTAATTTCTTACGGATCAGCATCGGCACAGCCGCAGAAAATAACGCTTTTCTACAAGCATTGGGCGAAGTGCTAGCCTAATGTTTAATAAGCTTTGCATTATCGGCGTCGGGCTGATTGGTGGTTCTATTGCCAAAACCGCGCGTTTGCAGAATTTGGCGACCACGATCGTCGGATTTGGGCGCGTTGATGATTTGCAGAACCTGCAAACCGCTCAACAAATCGGCGTACTGGATAGCTATTTTTTGGATATTGCCGAAGCCGTCGCCGACGCTGATTTGGTGCTGATTGCCACTCCCGTGGCGAGCATTGCCAGCATATTCACGTTATTGCAGCCACATTGGTCAGCGACAACCATTTACTCCGATGTCGGTAGCACCAAAGGCAGTGTGCTTGCTGCCGCGCAATCCGTGTTCGCAGACGTGCCGACTAATCTTGTCCCCGCCCATCCCATTGCTGGCGGCGAACAAAGCGGCGTGTTGGCGGCAGTCGATGGCTTGTTTACAAATAAACGCTTAATTATTACGCCGACAGCCAGCACCGATACCGAAGCCTTGCGGAAAATCCAACGCTTTTGGCAAGGTTTAGGATCAGCCGTTTCCATTATGGATGCCGCTCATCATGACCAAATTTTGGCGGCAACCAGCCATTTGCCCCATATCCTCGCCTTCGCGCTGGTCGATATGCTCGGACATAAAGATGAGCAAAGTGAAATCTTTAAATATGCGGCAGGTGGCTTTAAGGACTTTACCCGTATCGCTTCCAGTAGCCCGACCATGTGGACGGATATTTGCTCGGCAAATAAACAAGCTATCTTGCCTTTGATTGCTGAACTGCAAGGCGAGTTGGGCAAAATTTACCAAATGCTGGCGGACGACAATCGCCAGCAGCTTTTTTCAACCTTTTCGTATGCCAATCAGGCGCGGCAACGCTTTCTTAACCAAATCGAAACTACTATGTCTAAATCAATAACTTTCCATATCCAACCCGGCGGCAAACTGCACGGTGAAACCCGCGTGCCTGGTGATAAATCCATGTCGCACCGCTCGATTATGCTCGGCTCTTTGGCAGACGGTGTCACCCATGTTACTGGCTTTTTGGAAGCCGAAGATGCATTGGCGACTTTGCAGGCATTTCGGGATATGGGCGTGGAAATTGAAGGCCCGACTAATGGTTGCGTGACCATTAACGGTGTTGGTAAACACGGTTTGAAAGAGCCTAAAAATGAGTTGTATTTGGGTAATTCCGGTACGTCGATGCGTTTGTTGAGTGGTTTGTTGGCGGGGCAGCCGTTTAATTGTGTGTTGACTGGCGATAAATCCTTGTCTGGTCGTCCTATGAAACGGGTTACTGATCCGTTGGCAACCATGGGCGCGGATATTAAAACCACGGAAAACGGAACTGCACCTTTACATATCACAGGCAAAGCAGGGCAGTTGCAAGCCATTGATTACACCATGCCGATTGCCAGCGCACAGGTGAAATCCTGCTTGTTGTTGGCGGGCATGTACGCACAAGGCGAAACCCGTGTGACTGAGCCAGCACCTACCCGCGACCATACCGAGCGGATGTTGGCGGGCTTTTCTTATCCGGTCAAACGCGAAGGCAGTACCGCTATTATTTCTGCCGAAGGCAATTTGACCGCGATGAACATTGACGTGCCTAGCGATATTTCTTCGGCGGCGTTTTTCTTGGTTGGCGCGTCGATTGCGCCAGGATCTGACGTGACTCTGAAACACGTTGGTATCAATCCAACCCGTACTGGCGTGATTGATATTTTGCGTTTGATGGGTGCGAATATTGAAGTGTTGAATCCACGCGAAGTCGGCGGCGAACCAGTTGCCGATTTGCATGTGGTGTATAGCCCATTAAAAGGTATCGATATTCCCGAAGATTTAGTGCCGTTGGCGATTGACGAATTCCCGGTATTGTTTGTTGCTGCCGCCTGCGCCGAAGGCCAAACCCGTTTGAGTGGTGCAGAAGAATTACGCGTGAAAGAATCCGATCGTATCCAAGTGATGGCGGACGGTTTGTTGATTTTGGGTGTTGATGCCCAACCTACGCCAGATGGCATGGTTATCAACGGCGGTAAACCGATTGGCGGCGGCGTGGTCACTTCGCACGGCGACCATCGTATTGCTATGTCTTTTTCAATTGCTGGCTTGCGTGCTAATGCGCCGATTACGGTTTTGGATTGCGCTAACGTCAATACTTCTTTCCCTGAATTTAAAGATTTGGTGAAAGGTTTGGGTTTATCTTTGGTTTGCACTGAGGAATAAGCATGACGATTCCGGTTTTGACCATCGATGGCCCTAGCGGCGCAGGGAAGGGCACGGTCAGCCGTTTGTTGGCAAAACAATTAGGCTGGCATTATTTGGATAGCGGCTCAATTTATCGGTCTTTGGCGATTGCCGCCTTAAAAGAGTCGGTCGATTTAAGCGATGTCAACGCCATCGTCGCCGTCGCCAAAGCCATGCACTTGGGTTTTGAATGCGGCGATGAATTGGTCGTTAAACTGAACGGCGAAAACATCACCGCCCAATTAGGGCTTGAGCAGACAGGTAATGCGGCATCTATCATTGCCGTCTTGCCGGAAGTGCGTGCGGTTTTGTTACAAAAACAGCAGGATTTTAAGCAGCTACCTGGCTTAGTCGCTGATGGCAGAGATATGGGGACAGTGGTTTTCCCCGATGCGCCTTTTAAAGTTTATTTGACAGCAAGCAGTGAAAAAAGAGCTGAGCGCCGATATAAACAGTTGAAAGAAAAAGGAATTGATGCTAATCTTACGCGCTTGACATCCGAGATAGAAGAGCGCGATCGCCGCGATATGGAGCGTACTACCGCCCCATTAAGCATGGCGAGCGGAGCGCTTTTCATTGATTCTTCCGAATTGGCTATTGACGCTGTCATACAGCAAATACTAAAACTGATCCAATAGGGTCGATTACTAATTATGGCTGCATCACATCCGTTATGCAGTGTTTTTTTAACTTAGACACAAGGGCTTCGTCGATTTATCGACAGCTTGGGAAAAAATAAAATGAGCGAAAGCTTTGCTGAATTATTTGAAGAAAGTTTAACCCGGACGGAAATGCGTCCAGGTGCCATGTTGATGGGTACCGTCGTTGATATTGAAAACGACATGATTATTGTCAGTACCCATTCCAAATCAGAAGGCGTCATTCCAAAATGGCAGTTTCTAAATAACAATGGCGAATTGGAAGTTTCAATTGGCGATGAAATTGAAGTTGCCTTAGATTTATTTGAAGACGGACTTGGTGCAACACTTCTTTCCCGAGATAAAGCGAAGAAAAATAAAGCTTGGTCTGAGTTGGAAACTGCGTTTGAAAAAGACCTCACTGTCGTTGGCCGTATTAATGGCAAAGTACGCGGTGGTTTCACGGTTGATGTTGGCGCATTGCGCGCTTTCTTGCCGGGTTCATTGGTTGATGTACGTCCTATCCGCGATACCACTTTCTTGGAAAATCGTGACCTTGAATTCAAAGTCATCAAAATTGACCAAAAACGCAATAACGTGGTGTTATCACGTCGTGCAGTCGTTGAAAAAGAATACAGTGCTGAACGCGAAGAATTGTTGAAAACACTGGACGAAGGTGCAGTGGTTACAGGTGTGGTCAAAAACCTCACCGATTACGGCGCATTCATTGACTTGGGCGGCATTGATGGCTTGTTGCACATCACCGATATGGCTTGGAGACGCGTACGTCACCCATCTGAGTGTGTGGAAATTGGTCAAGAAATTAAAGTCCGCGTCTTGAAATACGATAAAGACAAAAACCGCGTTTCTTTGGGCATGAAACAAATGGGTGAAGATCCATGGCAAAACATTGCTCGCCGTTATCCAGCTGGCACCCGTGCATTCGGTAAAGTTAACAACTTGACTGATTATGGTTGCTTCGTGGAAATCGAAGAAGGCGTGGAAGGTTTGGTGCACGTTTCTGAAATGGATTGGACCAACAAAAACGTAAACCCATCTAAATTAGTCCAATTGGGCGATGAAGTTGAAGTGATGGTGTTGGAAATCGACGAAGAACGCCGCCGTATTTCTTTGGGTATGAAACAATGCAAAACCAATCCTTGGGATGAATTTGCAGCTACTCATAACAAAGGCGACAAAATCTCCGGAAAAATCAAATCCATTACTGATTTCGGTATCTTCATCGGCTTGGATGGCGGCATTGATGGTTTGGTGCATATGTCTGATATTTCTTGGGCAGATGATGGCGAAACAGCAGTCCGTGACTTCAAGAAAGGCGACGAACTGGAAACTGTGATTTTGGCGGTTGATTCTGAACGTGAACGTATCTCTTTAGGTATCAAACAATTAGAACAAGACCCTTTCCAAAACTTCTTGGCAACCCATGAAAAAGGTAGCTTAGTTACTGGTGTAATTAAAGAAGTTGATGCGAAAGGTGCCGTTATTACCTTAGCAGACCACGTTGAAGGTTATTTACGTGCTTCTGAAATTCAACGTGACCGTGTAGAAGACGCCCGTACTTTGTTAAAAGAAGGCGATACACTGGAAGCGAAATTCATTGGTGTTGATAAAAAGAGCAAAACTATTTCGCTCTCAATTAAAGCCAAAGAACAAGACGAAGAAACACATACTATTAAAGACCATTCCCAGCAGTCCGTTGGCTCGCCGACATTTGCTGACATCTTTAAGCAAATGGAAAAATAAGATTATAAGAACGGAGGGTGCGAGTACTGCATCCTCCGATTTTGTTTTTTTTCATTAGGATAGCATGTGACAAAATCAGAATTAATTGAAGCTTTAGCTAAACAACAGCCACATTTAGCCCTTAAAGACGTAGAGCTGGCAGTAAAATGTATCATTGAGAAAATGAATGAGGCATTGTCTTCCGGTGAGCGGATTGAAATCAGAGGGTTTGGCAGTTTTTCTTTGCACCTTAGGCCGCCACGTGTTGGCCGTAATCCTAAGACTGGCGAATCTGTGACCTTATCTAAAAAATATGTGCCGCATTTTAAGCCGGGTAAAGAATTACGGGATCGCGTTGATGCCTCTCGTGAAAACTGCAGTATTAGTGACTAATAACTAACAAAGCAACGCCAGCTCATTGGTGTTGCTTCGTTTTTATTTGTGGTTGGGTACTGTTTTAAAGCATTTACAGCCAGATTGAAGATTGCTTTCAATTTGTTACCGCGTTATTAGGCTTTGCCTTTATCCATCCAATAGCCGTTGCTATTAAATCAAGCTACTGCACCCGCTTCAACGCAAACAGTGCAGCGATTAAAACCAAAACGCTAGGCAAAAATGCCATCAACGGCGGGCTTAAGTTATAAATCAAACCCAGATGGCTTACCGTCATATCGGCAACATTAAAGCCCATCCCGATTACAGCCCCTACCAATATCCTTGCACCCGCACCAATGCCGCGTTTAACGCCAATAACAAACGGCGCTGATACCAGCAACATCACAAATATCACCAAGGGATTAACGATCCGCCCCCAAAACGCCATTTCAAAAACTTGCGATTTTTGATGGTTGTCTTTTAAGAATTCAACATACATTGCCAAATCATAAAGCGACAGATTGTCAGGAATAACAACGACAATTTTCAACAAATCTGGTGCGATAGAGGAATGCCAAATTTGTTCGGTTTGTTTGTTGGCCTGTACTGATTCCCTAGAAATATCTGATTGCTTCGTTTGTTGTAGTTGCCATTGGTTATTACCTAAAAATACCGCTTTATCAGCATGTAAAGATTGCCGTAACTGGTGTTTGTCATCAACTTCATAAATGCTGACGTCCAGCAATTCGCCATTATCATCAATATGTCGGACGTTGATATAACGGTTGCCTTCGCGTAACCACAAACCATATCGCGTTCTCAGCAAGACTTGATTGTTTTGGCTGGTCACTTTAATCAGTTGGGCTTTTTGTTCAGCAACTGGCGCGACAAACTCCCCCACCAAAATGGCAACCGTTGCCAAAATCAAACCTGCAAACATCGTGGCTTTAATAATGCCAAACACCGATAAGCCCGCAGCCCGCATGGCGATCAATTCATGGTGATTAGCCAACCCGCCTAAGGCAAATAAGCTGCCTACCAAAGCTGCTGCTGGCATCAATTCATAAAAGACTGTTGGCGAAGTCAGGCCGACAAAATAGAACACTTCCAATAAACCGTAACTGCCTTTGCCAATATCATCCAATTCATCGCCGAGCGTGAACAAGTTGAATAAAGTCAGAAGCAACACCAGGGTAATGCTGGCGTTTTTTAAAATATCTTTAACGATATAACGGGTTAACACATTCATAATGATAGCCTTGCACGGATACGCATCAGCAACCAGTGCCAACCATATAATCTAGCCAGTAAAAGTAAGCCTAATAAAAATAACAACAGATTAACGCCAAATGCGCCAAGCCATGCAGGCATCAGCCCTTGGGTGACCCATAATTGGCTGACCCTAGTCAAATTGCCATAACTAAAATAAATCAGAAAGCCAATCAACAGATTGCCGTAAGCGCCGCCGCGTGGTGCCGATTGCGCCAAAGGCACGCCTAAAAATGCCAGTAAAACAAGGCTGACGGGCACCGCATAACGGCGTTGTAATTCGGCAATATCAGGTAATTGGCTTGAGCTTGCTAAGGCCGACAGCGGTATCGCCGAGCGGTTGTAATTGACCATTGCGGTGGATTCCTCAATCCGCACCGCGTATTCATCGAAAGACTCTAAGACAAAATCGACATTGCCAGGCTGGCCTTGTAAGCGTTCACCGTTAGCAAAAACAATAAACCGACCGTCGGGCAGCTCTTTTAAACGCGCACTTTTAGCATTAATGATTGCCAAACCGCCTTGTCGGCTTTGGACAAACACCTGCTGCATTTCGTTATCTTTAGTGATATTTTCCACATAAAGCACCAAATCACCTTGGCTGTATTCGCTAAATTTACCCGCAGCAATTCCGCGTAAATCCGAGCTTTCCGCATCTTGCTGCATTAACTGGGCAATTTGAGTTTCCGCCCAAGGCGACGCGTATAAAGATAAACCCGCTGCCGCTAAGGCAACTGGCAAAACGGTAAGCATGGCAGCCCGGTAAATCGTGCCAGCACCGCCGCCCGCTGAAAATATCGCCGACATTTCTTGATTGCGGTACATTTTGCCCAACACCATCAATACCGCCATAAACAACGCGGCAGGTAAAAGCGTGGTCGCCGTAGTAATCGCTTTTAAGCCAAGCAGATACAACAAGGTTTCGCTAGAGACTTTGCCTTCGATGGCTTTATCCAAGATGCGGATAAACCCTTTGCTGACGATGACTACCACTAACACTCCCCAAACGGAAATTAGCGTCGCCAATATATCCTTAGCGATCATCTTATTGACCACCGTCAGTAGCCTGAAGCCTCTAAACCCTTGCACGACCAATGCCTATCTCCTGTTGTGTGTTGTATAATCCGTAAACCAAATTACACTGACCTTAGGCCAGATTACTTTTCTTTACCCACCGGACAATATCAGTTATGGACTATTCTATAGAATCCACGCCCTTAGAAAAACTGCAATGTGATTGCCTTGTAGTTGGCGTTTATCAAAATGCACAACTCAGCCCATCGGCGACAGCTTTGGATGTTTGCACACAAGGCTTGCTCAGTGAAATTGTCCAGCGTGGCGATATGGGCGGCAAACTGGGTGACATCCTGTTCTTGAATGCCATTCCAAATAGCGCCATTAAACGTATTTTGTTGGTAGGTCTTGGTGAAAACAAACCACTATCTAATAAACACTATCTCAAAGCCTTAGCCGCCACTGCCGCCAACTTAAAAAAGCCGTACATAAAAACCGTTGCCGTCAGCCTTGCTGAATGCGCGGTGCTTGATGCTGATTGGCAATGGAAAGTCAGGCAAATTGCCGAAACCTTTGGCGATGCAGTATATCAGTACACCCACACAAAATCGGATAAAGAAACCGAAAGCAAGCTAGAGCAAGTCATCATTACCGTACCGGAAATGGCGAAGGATTTAGCTAACGCCGGATTGCAGCAAGGCAAAGCCATAGGCGAAGGCGTGGCCTTGGCGAAATGGTTGGCGGATTTACCTGGCAATATCTGCACCCCCAGTTTTCTGGCAGAGCAGGCCACCCTATTAAGCGGCAAGCACGACAAGCTTGATATTAGCATCTTAGAAGAAGCGGACATGGCGCAACTGGGCATGGGGTCATTGCTATCGGTTACCCGTGGTAGTCGTCAACCTGCCAAATTGATTTGCCTGCATTTTCATGGCGGAGAAAAAAACGCCAAACCCATTGTACTGGTTGGCAAAGGCCTGACTTTCGATGCGGGCGGCATATCCCTTAAGCCCGGCCTAGGCATGGACGAAATGAAGTACGACATGTGCGGTGGCGCTGCCGTTATTGGCACAGTACAAGCCGCCGCGCAAATGGATTTACCATTGAACATTATCGGCTTGATTCCCGCCTCCGAAAATATGCCGGACGGCGATGCCAATAAACCCGGCGATATTTGGACATCCATGTCCGGCAAAACCATTGAAATCCTCAATACCGATGCCGAAGGCCGCTTGATTTTGTGCGATACCCTCACTTATGCCGAACAATTCAACCCCGATGTCGTAATTGATTTAGCCACCTTAACAGGCGCGTGTTTAGTGGCTTTAGGCCGTATCCCAAGTGGTTTACTAGGTAATGACGATGCCCTCTGCAACGATTTGATCGCCGCCAGTGAAACCGCCAACGACAGCATTTGGCGCTTACCGTTATGGGAAGAATATCAAGAATTGCTAAAATCCAATTTTGCCGACATGGCAAATATCGGTGGCAAAGATGCTGGCACCATTACCGCCGCCTGTTTTCTGGCGCGGTTTGCAGAAAACTTCCGCTGGGCACATTTGGATATTGCCGGAACAGCCTGGCGTTCTGGATCGCAAAAAGGCGCAACCGGACGGCCTGTGCCCTTGTTAAGCCAATATTTGATAGATCGCAGCAACGCGCTGTAATGCCGGAAATTAGTTTTTACATATTGTCGTCGGACTCTGTACCAGAACGCGACTTGTTTGCCTGTAAATTGTTGGAAAAAGTCTACCGAAGCGGCAATTTCGGCTATGTTTTGGTAGACGACAGCCAACAAAGCAACCACATGGATGCGCTGCTTTGGACGTTTCGTCCAGGCAGCTTCATTCCGCACCAGATTTACTTGGGTGAATCCCCAAATTCCACCGATAAAATTTTGATTGGTATGTTGCCAGCACCAACGCCTTGGCAACAAACCGTTATCAATTTATCCGCAAACTGCCCCGCCAATTTTGCCGACTGCGGTCGCATCTTAGAAATTCTGGATAATAGCGAAGCCGCTAAAACCTTAGGAAGGGCGCGTTATCGGCATTACCAACAAGCGGGTTTAGAGATCACCACCCACAAAATGTAATTCCTTTTGTACTAAAGGGAATGCCGGGATGATGTGTTTTGATTTAGGAGTCCAAAACATGTTTTGGACTCCTAAAATGTTAAACAATTTATGCACGAATACTTATGTGTGATTCATGCAGGCAGTTTAATATTTTGTAGGATGCACCCAAGGGCATAAAGGCTGACGGCAGGAAGCCCATCAAATCAGCCTGCCCCAATGATGGGCTTCCTATCGTCAGCCCATCCTACGTTACTTAAGCGCCGCGCAACTGCAAGAATATGAACAAGAATTAGTAGCAGGCTTGAATGCCTACACTTATTTAGAAAAGTAAGCCGATGTAGGGTGCACCCAATGGCATATAGGCTGACCAAGGAAGCCCATCAACACCGCAAGTACGGCGAAAGGCGTATGCAGAATAGCTTCAAACAACTACCTGCGTTTTGCCTTCACCTTCTCCAACACAGGCCGCAAAGCTTGGGATACTTTCGTCCATTCTTCGTCTTTGTTTGTAGCTGAATTAATCCAAACCCCAGGCACACCTTGGATTTTCGCAATCGGCAAATCAGACCAATCCACACTGCGTATCATAATCGGCACGATGGTTTTCTCGCCTGCCTGATGCGCCTTCAATGCCTCAGCGAATTCTTCCACATAACAAAAATCGGAAGCCACAAAACTCGGCGACACCAAACACAAGACAATATCGGCTGCTGCCAATTGCTGAAAAATCACTTCGCGCCATTCTGTGCCAGCATCAATACTGCGGTCATCCCAAAGTTGCAATTTTTGCAGGCGTGTTAAAGGCGACAAAGCCGCGTGCAAATCTTTTAGATGCTCAGCATCCACATGGGCATAGGACACAAACGCCCGCACGGGTTTTTGTTCTTCTTCATCACGCATCGTTGCTTCCTCCACGCCGTTCAACAAATCGGCAATCAAAACCCGCTTTTTTAATTTCGGGATAAAAACGTCAATTTCTCCAGATTCTTCAGCGATAACCAGTTCTTCATAATCCTTGAAAGCATCACAATCCGGCACAGGCACCAACTCAACAAAATTCAAATTAGTAAAATCGGCGACTATTTCTTTCACTGTTTCCCGTATAAAACTCAACAATCGCCGCCGATCTTCGCCGCACACATCAATCAGCAATTTTTGGTCTTCCTTATCCCAGCGCACCCGCGCCAAAGCAGCAAACACACTTGGCTTATACAGCACCATGCCCGTGCGCCAGCGGTCTTCACCGCGCAAAAAAGTATGCAGTTTCACCATCAAACGTGGAAACACGCTGTTTGGCAAAAACTCAGGAAAATGGATGACAAAATGCAGCACCGCGCCGTCAAAAGCAAAATCCGGCGTATTGGCGGGCAGTAATTGCGGTACGACATAACGGCGGTCATCCAAGCTAAAACACAGCTCAAACTCCTGCATCACCCGTACAATAAAAAGCAGCTTATCTTTCGGGTAATGAAACGTTTTTTCGCCAGTGTTTTGGCTTTGGTAGCGCGGATCATTAATCACCGCATCAAAATCATCTTCCGCCAGCAAGCCGCCGTTGTTGGCAAGCCGTTCGGAATTGATGATGCGGTACACGCCATTAGTCAACCACAACGGGTTAAGGATTTGAGTGTCGAAATAGTGCAAGTTACGGAAATTAATCAGCACGCCCAAATCATGCAAAAATTGCAGCAAGACATCTTGGCTTAATTGCCGTGTCACGCCTTTTTCCACGCAAACCTGCCGGAATGCTGCCGATTCGATAAAATCAGCCTGCATGTCGGCAAAATGTTCTTTCACGGCTAACCAATGCGCTGGAAAAGGCGTGCGCCGCGTGTCGGCGCGGTCGATTTCTTGACGTAAGGCAGCTTTAAATTCTTCCAAGCCATTATCATTCAGGCAAGACAAGCGGAAAAAAGCGTGGATTTGCGGATATTTTTCTTGCAGGCTTTTACGCTCGACGTCAAAGACCGGGTTTTCGTCAATCTTATTCAAGACCACCAAAACTGGCGAACGCCCGCCAAAACTTTCCGCATGTTTTAACCACTTCTCGGCTGGGTCGTCATTGCGACTGTTCAGCACCAACACATACACGCTGCGTTGCGACAAGAAAAATTGGTGCGTGGCGTGATTAACCTCCTGACCGCCAAAATCCCATAAATGCGCCAAAATCTTATCGCCGTCCGCCATCGTAAACGGCAACTTACGGATGCGAATGCCGTGGGTTTGGCTTTCTTTGGCATCAAACGTCTCGCCCATCAGGCGCTTGACCAATGAAGTCTTGCCCGCCGAGGCTTCGCCGAGAAAAATAATTTTTACTTCGTTGAGCTTAAGCGGGTCATCGCCGAGTTCTTCAAAATAATCGCGTACCGCTTGCGGGGAGTCTTGGGTGATTTCTAGGGGTGGGCAGATTAGAGGGCAGTCATCGACAAAAATACCTTCTTCATGCAAATCTATGACTACATCGACCCCCTTCTTGATTAGCCTTGCCAGTGGCGACAAGTCGCTGACTTCGGTATCGGAGCAATCAAGCTCTTGCAGGTTGATCAAAGCCGACAGAGGCGACAAGTCAGTGATTAGGCTGCCAAAGCAATTAAGCGTTTGCAAGTTAGTCAAGGCAGATAGCGGCGACAAGTCGGTGATTTTAGTTTCGATACAACCAAGCCTTTGCAACTTGGTCAAGTCCGACAGCGGTGACAAGTCGGTAACTTGGGTATTGCTGCAATTAAGATTTTGCAAATTGGTCAATGCCGACAACGGCGACAAGTCGTTGATTTCGGTGAAACCGCAATCAAGCACTTGCAGTTTGGTCAAAGCCGACAGAGATGACAAGTCAGTGACTAGTGTGTCGGCACAAACAAGTGCTTGCAAATTAGTCAAGGCCGACAGCGGCGACAAGTCAGTAATTAGGCTGCCAAAGCAATTAAGCGTTTGCAAGTTAGTCAAGGTAGATAGTGGCGACAAGTCGGTGATTTCGGTGGAGGAGAAATAAAGTATTTGCAAATTAGTCAAGGATGACAGCAGAGACAAGTCGGCAAGACGGTTATTACGTTTTAAATTTAACCTAGATAACCAAACACAGGCTTTTAATTCCATAGGTAAAGTGACTAAACCGCACTCACTCAAATCCAGACTTTCAGCTTTGGTCTTTATATTTTCGGCAATGCGTTGTAAGGCTTCTTCTGACATGGTTTGCCCGCTTAGCAATTAAAGGGTTAGTGGTTTTGTAGGCCATGTTACCCCACAACCGCTCAAATCCTAAAACGTAGCCATCAAACGCTGAACGGAGCTTGTAACGCTGTCCTTAAGGTTTCAAGATGTTTAATTTGGCACTAAAAATATTGGAAAAAAACACTACGCTGTTGATTTAATAAACTTAAATTAACGCCTTCTTTGAACACAACAGAAATCTTTATGGACGACGGGGCAGCATACTCCATCCAGTAGCTTAGGTGGGCAAAACCACCTGCCCACCCTACTATTTGTCTTCATTTTCAAGCACCAAAGGCTGACTTGAAACTGCCTGCTGCAACGCCGCCAATACCGTCTGTAAATTCTGCACGGTTTGCGAATTAGCCAATACATCCGCCTCGGTCAAGCCATTTCCGTACAAGGGAATGGTCAGGGATGCTGCATCGATGATATTGGCGGACATCATGGTGACAATCTCCCGCAAAGCCGCGTAAGCGTAAAAACCTGACAGATGCGCTTCGTTCCTTTTATGTCCTCTGGGTACAGCACATGCTATGGCTAGCCGCAATAATTCACATAACAAATTAATTATTATAGATTTTTCCAGAAGCATTTTTATATCGATGGCTAAAGTGCTTTTGGTAATATAATCTTACTTCATTACTTTGGAGGTCATCATGTTAGCGAAATTAACCAGTAAAAACCAACTGACACTGCCAAAATCTGTGGTTATGTCAGTTGGTAAGGCAGATTATTACGAGGTGGCTGTCGAATCGGGGCGCATTGTCCTTACGCCTGTGCGGATTCAACAAGCAGATGCCGTCCGCGCTAAGCTGGAGGCTTTGGGTATTAATGAACAGGATGTGGGTGATGCTATCGAGTGGGCAAGGCAAGGCGATGTATGAGCCAGCGTGTGGTGTTGGATACCAATTGTGTGGTGTCGGCGTTATTGTTTTCCAAACAAAGCATGGCTTGGTTACGGCACAGTTGGCAAAATGCCGACATTACGCCATTAGCCAGTAAAGAGACGGTAAGCGAGCTGATGCGGGTACTGGCTTATCCAAAATTTAAACTCAGTAAAATGGAACAGGCGTTATTGCTTGCTGATTTTTTGCCTTACACCGAAACGGTTGTTATCAAACAAATCCCCGAAGGTTTACCCAGCATCCGCGACCCCGACGATCTAAAATTTTTAGTGCTTGCCGTCGTCGGACAGGCCGAGGTATTGGTATCCGGGGATGCCGATATTCTTGATCTGCAAGCCAGTTTTAACACTCCACCGATTATGACTTTGGCTGAATATAAAAATTATCTCAAATAGCAATAGTAGCCCGTATGTAGCTTGCAAAATACGGGGTTTTCGTGGGGCTCCCATGCCCCGCATTCCGCTACACTTCATGCGGGCTACATTTACATCGTTCCCATGCTCCGGCGTGGGAATGTTGCCTATGACGCTCCAGCGTCTTCTTACGGCAACGCTGGAGCGTTGCAGGATGCGTTTACCACGCGGAGCGTGGGAACGATAAATGCGGGCAAATTATTAGTTTCTAAAAATCGCGGCTTATTAACCCAAAGCCTTCACCGCATCCTGGGTGCGGGCAAAAACTTTTCCGGGTTGCAGTTGCTGGAGAAAGTCCGATTTTTCTAGCTTGGTTAACAGGCTGGGTTTGGCTTCAGAAATGTTCAGGGTTTTGCCGCTTGCCAATATAGATTGGTTGAAAGCGACTAAAGCTTCCAAGGCGGTGGAGTCAATATCCTTCACTTTGCTACAAATTAAAATCACATGATGGGTGTTGGGTTGGCGTTTTAGCTCATTCGCCAGATAGTCTTCGATAGAATGGATGTTGACGAAGGTAATACTTTCATCAATCCGCACCAATAACAGATGATGCCAGGTTTCTACGCTATGGCGTTGGCTGCTGCGGTAATGGTCGGTATCTGGTACGCGTCCGACAATGGCAATGTGGGGTTGTCTGCTGGTTTTGCGTAAATGGCTGGCGATGGTCAGCATAATGCCTAGGGCGATGCCTTGTTCCAGACCTAATATTAAAACGCCGAGTAAGGTTGCCAATTCGGCAATGCCGTCACTGCGGTCATAGCGCCAGGTGTGGATGATATGTTTGATTCTTACCAAGCGAAAAATGGCGACTAAAATGATCGCTGCTAATGCAGCTTTGGGGATTTGTGCAAAGCTTTCGCTGAAAAATATAACTGCCAATCCCAAAAAAAATGCCGCGATCAGCATTGCCATTTGGCTACGCGCACCAGCGGAATAATTCACCATCGTCCGGCTGAAACCGCCCGCAACAGGCATACCGCCAAATACAGCTGATAAGATATTGGCAGATCCTAAGGCGATCAATTCTTGGTTGGGCTGGATTTTTTCGCCGCGCAGATTGGCGGTCACTTTGGCAATTGCCACGCTTTCCACATAGCTAATCAAGCCGATGAAGCCTGCATAAGGCAATAATATTTGGCATTTCTCCAGATTAATAAAGCCGAAAGTGATGCTGGGAAAGCCGGAAGGGATGTGACCGACTACGGCAACGTGAAGGTCTAGCAGGTGGAAATGCCCGACTGCCCAGGTTGATAAAATCACCGTCAATAATGGCCCGCCTTTGCTGATGGCTGTTAACAGCGATAATTTAGCACCGCATTTTTTCAATAGGCTGGTAAGCGGTTTGCCAAAAAATATCAACAAGGCTAAGGCAGAAGAGCCTATTAATAAGGTGATTTTTGGCATGGTTTGCCAAGTGCTTTGATAGCAAGCCAGATCAAGTCCGCAGCTTGGTAGTGGTATGCCAAACAGTTGTGGTATTTGGCTGGCAATAATCAATAACGCCGCACCGGAGGTGAAGCCTGCCAGTACCGGATGGCTGATGAAGTTGACTAATTCGCCCATTTGCATGGTTGCCATCACTAACATGATGATGCCGCATTCTATCGATAAAATTAGCGCACTCTGTACCGGATCACCTAGGTTATGGATTTCTGGCGTGGTTAAGGCGCTGGCAATCATGATGGCGGCGATGGATACCGGACCGACTGATAGCGTACGGCTGGTGCCCATCAGCGCATAAATGGCGGGCGGTAAAATGCTGGCGTATAAGCCCAGTTGTGGTGGTAGCCCCGCCAAAATGGCATAAGCGATACCTTGGGGGACTAGCAATATGGCGGTGATAATGCCTGCAAATAAATCATCATGGAATTCGCTAAGCCGATAGGTTTTTAACCAGTCGATAATAGGAAAAACGCGGTTCATCCTTAAGCCGTGGTACGTAGTGTCTGTCATGTGGTTTTATCAAAAGGATTTATAACGATTAATTTAAATTGTTTGCTAAAACAATAATGTGGCGGCAAGCGCAGCAGCTTTGGGTGGCTGCTGTGCTTGCTTGGTAGAGGATTAATCTTGTTTAACAAAGCGTTCTGCATAGCGGGCTAAGTGCGGAATATCTATCCGGTAGCCTTTCAACATAATGTGCCAATACAGCCAAGGGAAGCCGACAATTTTGCCCCACCACCACAAACGGCGGTTTACCCGGGGATCAACGATTGGAAATGAAGGCGTTACCGCGCCGCCATAGGAAAATTCTGCCAGCATGACGGTATTTAATGAGGTGGTCAGCGGGCAAGAGCCATAACCGTCATAGCCTTCAACAACGGCTTTATTTGCCATTAATCCCAGAATATTGTCGACCACCACGGGTACTTGTTTGCGTACGGCGGCGGCAGTTTTGGCATTCGGGGTTGAGGTGCAATCACCTAAACCAAAAATATTGCTGAAGTTGCTGTGTTGTAAAGTTTTGTCGTTGACTGCCAGCCAGCCAGCGGCATTGGCTAACGGGCTTTGTTTAATAAAGTCTGGCGCGCTTTGCGGTGGGGTAACGTGGATCATGTCGAAAGTTTTTTCGATACGTTGTTTGTTGCCGTCAGCATCGGTGCTTTCAAAGGTGGCGGTTTTGGTGTCGCCATTGATCGCCACTAAATTGCTGTTGAAGTTGGTTTTAATGCCGTAATCGGCAACCACTTTGCTGAGCGCTTTGGCAAAAAACGGTACGCCGAATAAGCCAGGGCCTGCATTGAAAAACTCGATGGTGAATTTATCTAATATGCCTTTTTTACGGTAACGGTCTGCTGCTAAGTACATGATTTTTTGTGGTGCGCCCGCGCATTTAATCGGCATTGGTGGTTGCGTAAACAAAGCCGTTCCGGCGGATAGGTTTTGGATACATTCCCACGTATATTCCACGGTGTCTGGCGAGTAATTGCTGCACACACCATTTTTGCCTAGGGTTTCTGCTAGGCCGTCGATTTTTTGCCAATCCAGTTGTAAACCTGGGCAAACCACTAGATAGTCGTAGCTAAGCACATCACCGGAACGCAAGGTGATGGTGTTGGCTTCTGGTTGGAAGCTTTCGGCGTAGTCTTTGAGCCATTTTACCGATGGGTTGATTAAATCGGCTTCGTTACGCAAGGTTTGTTTTAAGGTGTAAGCGCCGCCGCCGACAATGGTAAAGCCGGGTTGGTAATAATGTTTTTCTGATGGTTCGACGATGGCAATATCGATTTTGGCGTTTTGCCGCAGCATATTGTTGGCAACTGATACACCTGCGGCACCGCCGCCAATGATTAGTACCGTGTGATGTTGGCTTGACATGGTTATCCTCCGTTATTATTTGAGTTATGGGCTGATGGAATTGATTCCTCAAAAATTCCTATCAGCCATACTCTTTACCGAAAACGGTATTCAGTCAATATTTCCTTTGCCGCCAGCCTAGGGAATCGCTGAACTAATTGATTCCGTTCATGCTTCGACAAGCTCAGCACGAACGGAATCAATTAGTTACCTTCGGCCTGGGCTTGTCGAAGGCTTTGTTCAGCGACTCCCTAGCTACCATTAAATTTTGGTCGGCTTCGGGGGATATTGGCTGAAAAATCCGTATTAATGGCTTTTAATCCAGGCTTCATAACCGCCAGCCATCGATAATACGTTGGTATAGCCTAGTTGTTGCATGGCTTTTGCTGCCAGCGTTGAGCGGTTGCCGCTGCGGCAATACAGTAATACCGCTTTGTTTTTGTCGGATAATTCGGGGGTGTTGCCGAGTTTGAATTCTAAAACGCCGCGTGGCAGCAGCAGGGCATTTTCTATATAGCCTGCGGCAAATTCGCTTTCTTCGCGGGTATCTACTAAGACGATATTGCCTGCTGCCAATAATTGTTTGGCGGTTGCTACGCTAACTTCGGTTATTTGTTGTTTAACTTCGGCAACAAGGTCTTGAATGCTGGTGCTTTGGCGCAAGGGTGGATTGCTTGGAGTTGCGGCAATGGCATCGTGGCGTTGGTTTTCATCCAGTCCACAAAAAAGGTTGGCGGGCACGGCTTCTTCGATTAATCGTGGTTTTGGCAGCTTTAAATTTGCCATGATGTCGATAAATTGTTGCCGCGATTTGTTCGCCAATCGCGGGTTGGTGGTGCGTTCTTCGATGATGTTGCTGACGCGGCGGCCTTGGTAATCGTGTCCTGGATAAACTAAGGTTTCATCGGGTAAGGTAAACAGCCGTTGGGTAATGGAATCGAACAGGGCGGAGGCATCGCCGCCTTGGAAATCAGTGCGTCCACAACCGCCGATAAGCAGAGAGTCGCCAGTAAATAGGTGGTCGCGCCATAGATAGCTGATGCTGCCGGGTGTGTGTCCTGGGGTGGCGATGGCGGTAATTTGTTGGTTGTCACCAAAGGTAAAAATATCGCCATCTTGAATTTGTATGTCGGCGGTTTCTGCTCCGCATAATTCGCTGACGGCGGTTTGTACGCCCAAGCGTTGGCGTAGCAGTCCACCAGCGGTGATGTGGTCGGCATGGACATGGGTTTCTAAGGCGTATTTCAACTGCAAACCCAATTCTTGTAGCAGCTTAAGGTAGTTGTCGATATGGGTGTTTACGGGGTCGATAATTACCGCTTCTTTACCGTGTGGGTCGCCAATTAAATAGGTGTAGGTGGCTGTTTCCGGATCAAATAATTGTTTAAAAATCATTAGGTATGCTCGATTAGTTGTGGGTTTGGTGTGTATGGCTTATTTTTATAGGCTATATATTAGCAAACTATTATATATAAGACATTTAAAATGTTCCAACTGATCCGTTTTTGGCTGCTTATCTAGTGATGGATTTAATTTGGTTGGTTGTAGAGCGGTTGGGCTAAAAATTGATAAGCGAGTCGCTATTTTTGCGTAAAGATTTTCTGGGCGTCCTGCCCGAAAATCCGCAAAAACTACGCGACGGTTAGATTGCTTCGCAAGCCCAAGGCGTCCTGTCACAATATCGTCCCGACCCAACAAGGGGATCGGGACATCGTGCCACTGACTCTACGCCCTCAGCATCGCCCGGTTGCATTTTATTCTTCGCGAAAAGCATGCTCGAAAAAACGCCGGTTGCGATGAGGGCT
>CAIYRS010000052.1 GCA_903928685.1 uncultured Methylococcaceae bacterium | reverse complement strand
ATATGGCTGCCGTCAACGTCCGCGTCGGTCATAATAATGATGCGATGGTAACGAAGTTTGTCTGCTTTATATTCCTCTAGACCAATGCCGGTACCAAGAACAGTGATTAAAGTGACCACCTCTTGGCTTGCCAGCATTTTGTCAAAGCGCGCCTTCTCAACGTTCAGAATTTTTCCCTTGAGAGGAAGAATTGCTTGGAAGCGTCGATCGCGACCCTGTTTGGCAGAGCCACCCGCAGAGTCACCCTCGACAATAAACAGTTCTGATTTAGTTGGATCTTTTTCTTGGCAATCAGCCAATTTTCCAGGAAGGCCCAAGCCATCTAAAACTCCTTTACGGCGCGTCATATCGCGCGCTTTACGTGCTGCCTCACGGGCACGCGCAGCGTCTACAATTTTTCCACAAAGAATCTTGGCGTCGGCTGGGCGCTCTTGAAGATAAGCACTTAGTGCCTCAGCAACAATTTCCTCAACCGGCCCACGAACTTCACTAGAAACCAGTTTATCTTTGGTTTGGCTAGAAAACTTTGGCTCTGGCACTTTTACTGAGAGCACGCAGGCTAAACCTTCGCGCATATCTTCACCAGAAATTTCGACCTTAGCCCTCTTGGCTACCTCATTCTCATCAATATATTTATTGATAACCCGCGTCATTGCTGCGCGTAAACCAGTTAGGTGGGTGCCGCCATCTCGTTGAGGAATATTGTTAGTAAAACAGAGTACTTGCTCGCTAAAACTATCATTCCATTGCATTGATACTTCGGCGGTAATGTTCCCACCTAGGTCTGATGGGCGCATACCCTCAGCATAAAAAATATTAGGGTGTAAAACGTTTTTGTTTTGATTGATGTATTCAACAAAACCTTTAACGCCACCCGAGAAAGCAAAATCTTCCTCTTGGCCTGTGCGTTGATCAATTAATTTAATATGAACGCCGTTATTCAAGAAAGAAAGTTCTCGAATCCGTTTTACTAGAATTTCATAATGGAAATCAACGTTTCCAAAAATGGTTTCGTCTGCTAAGAAGTGAACCTCGGTTCCCGAGAGCTCCGTATCGCCAGTAACGGTAATTGGAGACGTGGCTACACCATTCTCATCTTGAATATTGCGGTTTTGAATAACCCCGCGTGCAAACTCCATGTAATGGGTTTTTCCATCACGACGAATGGTTAGTTTTAACCATTTTGATAAAGCATTTACACAGCTAACACCTACGCCATGCAAACCACCTGAGACTTTGTAACTATTTTGATCAAACTTACCGCCCGCGTGCAGCTCGGTCATTACGATTTCAGCTGCGCTTCTTTTTGGCTTGTGTTTGTCGTCATACTTAATGCCGGTTGGCACGCCGCGCCCATTATCAACAATTGAAATGGAGTTGTCTGTTTGAATAACAACGGTAATTTCTGAACAGTAGCCTGCTAACGCTTCATCAATTGAGTTATCTAAAACCTCAAAAACAAGGTGGTGTAAGCCGGTTCCATCAGAGGTATCTCCAATGTACATACCTGGGCGTTTACGAACAGCTTCAAGACCCTCTAAGATTTGAATCGATGATGCGCCGTACTGCTCTACTACTTTTTTTTCTTCAGTCATTTTTTTCTAAGTTAAATACGCATTGGCATCACAACATACTTGAAATTCTCTGAGCCAGGCAGAGTAATCACAGCGCTACTATTTGCATCACCCAAACTAATTTGGATTTTTTCATTTTTTAAATTAGATAAAACATCAAGTAGATAACTTACGTTAAAACCAATTTCAACCGCATCACCACTATATTCAGTCTCAATTTCTTCTTGAGCCTCTTCTTGTTCAGCATTGGTTGATTGAACAGTAATACGATCGGGCGATAAAGAAAAACGAACACCTTTAAATTTATCTGTGGTTAAGATGGCAGCTCGTTGCAGTGCTGCTTGCAACACCTCGCGGCCGACTACCAATGAATTTTTATGTCCCTTTGGTATTACCCTTTGAAAATCAGGGAACTTACCCTCAACCAGTTTTGAAATTAACTCAATATCGCCAAATGTAAATTTCACTTGGTTTGCAGTAAGGCTAATTTCAAGCAACTCTTCTGAGTCTTCTAGTAAATGT
>CAIYRS010000051.1 GCA_903928685.1 uncultured Methylococcaceae bacterium | reverse complement strand
TCCCAAGGGTATGGCTGTTCGCCATTTAAAGTGGTACGCGAGCTGGGTTCAGAACGTCGTGAGACAGTTCGGTCCCTATCTGCCGTGGGCGTTTGAGATTTGAGGGAAGCTGCTCCTAGTACGAGAGGACCGGAGTGGACGCACCGCTGGTGTACCGGTTGTCATGCCAATGGCATTGCCGGGTAGCTATGTGCGGACAGGATAACCGCTGAAAGCATCTAAGCGGGAAGCCCCTCCCAAGATGAGATCTCACTGGGGCTTTAAGCCCCCTAAAGGGTTGTCGGAGACTACGACGTTGATAGGCACGGTGTGGAAGCGCAGTAATGCGTGCAGCTGACGTGTACTAATTGCCCGTGAGGCTTGACCATATAACGCCCAATCCGCTTGCGGCGTGCCGCACCTTAGGGTGCGGGCAAAAGTTTCGAAAGGCCTTGTTTGGGGCTGTTACAGGTTTCCGGGTTGCCCGGCGGCGCAAGCTGCCGGCCAGCCGAAAGGTGGCGAAAACGCCACCTGCACCAGATTGCCTGGTGACCATAGCGAGCGTGGCCCACCCGATCCCATCCCGAACTCGGAAGTGAAACCGCTTAGCGCCGATGATAGTGTGGCACTTTGCCATGCGAAAGTAGGGAATTGCCAGGCATACACATACAAAGCCCGACTACAATCTAGTCGGGCTTTTTTTTGCCCGAAATATCCCCATATCAATTCCCATCGAATAGGCTGAATAAAGCCAACCCAAAATATCTTTGGATATAATCCGAACATTGCTTGTCACAGCAGCGTTAACGTTTTTTGTAATACAATGACCCTCTTCAACAACGAAAGCATTCAGGTTGAAACCTTCCAATAACTAACATCCCACACTTAAGCTATTAATTTTCTTATGGCAGAACAACCCAATCAAATGACCTCTTTGCAAGCCGACCTAGTAAAATTAAAAGACCACATCAGCCAACAAATTATTGGCCAAGATTTACTGATTGAACGCATGCTGATTGCCTTGTTGGCAGATGGGCATATTTTAGTGGAAGGCGCACCAGGCCTTGCTAAAACCCGCGCAATCAATGTACTCAGCAAAGGCATCCAAGGCGATTTTCATCGTGTGCAATTTACCCCAGATTTATTGCCAGCCGATTTGACGGGCACAGAAATTTATCGTCCCCAACAAGGCACATTTGAATTTCAAAAAGGCCCGTTATTCCATAATTTGATCTTGGCAGACGAAATCAACCGTTCACCAGCAAAAGTGCAAGCGGCATTATTGGAAGCGATGGCAGAGCGGCAAATCACCGTCGGACAAGCCACTTACCCCTTGCCGCCCTTGTTTATGGTGATGGCAACGCAAAACCCCATTGAGCAAGAAGGCACTTATCCATTACCCGAAGCCCAATTAGATCGCTTCCTCTTACACGTCAAAGTTGGCTATCCCAATGCCGAACATGAAAAAGCCATCTTGCAATTAGTGCGTAAAGAAGTGAGAAATGGCAGCGACAAAAGCAAACAAAGCTTTACCGCCATTAGCCAAGCCACGCTATTTGAAGCCCGAAATGCCGTACTGGACATACACATGGCAGAAAGCTTGGAAGATTACTTATTACAAATTATTTTGGCGACCCGCAATCCAGAAGCCTACGGGCAAGATTTGGCAAGCTGGCTGCAATTTGGTGCCAGCCCCCGTGCCAGCATTGCCTTAGACCGTTGCGCCCGCGCCAAAGCCTGGCTCTCGCAACGTGATTTTGTCGCACCCGAAGACATCCAAGACTTAGCCTACGATGTGTTACGGCATCGCTTAATTTTAAGTTACGAAGCCGAAGCTGAAGGCATCACCACCGACCATTTCATCAAAGAATTACTAGCGCGGGTTGCTGTGCCGTAATGTTGACCAACAAAGCGATAAAACCAAAGCCAGAACACGGCGCTAGTGAATTAATCGCCGTATCGTTAAAAACCTTAATTGATCTAGCGAAACCAGCGGCCTCGATTAAACCGCCGCAACTGCGTATTCGCGCCCAACAAAGCGGCGCTTACGTGTCTGGATTTAAAGGCCGAGGTATGGAATTTGACGAAGCGCGCTTATATCAGCCCGGTGATGATATTCGCAATATCGATTGGCGAGTCACCGCCCGCACCGGAAAAACCCATACCAAAGTTTTCCGCGAAGAACGCGAACGTCCGGTATTCATTGCCGTTGACGACCGTGCCACCATGCACTTTGCCACCCGTGGCGTGTTTAAATCAGTAGTGGCAGCCAAATTTGCCGCTTTATTGGCGTGGATGGCGCAACATCATGGCGATAGGGTTGGCGGGCAACGCTTTTCAGACAGCCAATGCCGTGAACTAAAACCGCAAAATGGGCGGCACGCGGTATTGCAGTTACTAAATATGTTGATAAAGCCAGAACCAGCCAACAGCAACCAAGTCAGTTTTGAACACGCACTAGCCAGACTCTGCCAACACGCCCGACCCGGCAGCAGAGTGTATTTAATCAGCGATTTCCGTGGCTTTAACGAGCAAACAGCAAGCTATTTAAGCAAATTGTCCCGGCATTGCGATGTGGTGTTGATTTTTATCTATGATCCTTTAGAAAAAACTTTGCCCAACCAAGGCCGTTACCGATTTACCGACGAACAGCGTGATGTGCTGGTGGATACCGCTGACAAGCAACGCTTGCAAGCGTACCAGCAACGGTTTGCCGACCGCTGGCAACGCCTACAAACGTTCAGCAAAAAAAACGCCATCCAGCTCATCCAATGCAGCACTCTTGAAGACCCTCTACAGCAATTGCAATAATGCCAAACGAACTGCCACTAAAAGACCTACATCTTCCCGAAGCCATCAGCTGGTGGCCTCCGGCTATTGGCTGGTGGCTATTGGCTGCGCTGATTATTTTGACTATCGCCTTCGGCTATTGGCTTTTTAAACGCCTAACCCGCAAAACCCCAGTCAAAGCCGCTAAAAAGTTATTGGCCCAGCTGCAACAAAATACCCAAATGGACGGCTTGCAAAAAATAACCCAGCTCTCCATTTTGTTACGTCGGGTTGCCATCAGCACTGCCGTTACCGACGTGGCAGGCTTAACCAATCAGGCCTGGCTAGCGTATTTAGATAAAAACATGAAAAACGCGCCGTTTAGTGAAGGCATCGGCAAATTACTGGTAGATGCACCCTATCGGCAAACGCCGCCATCAGAAACCGACCTCAACCAGCTCTTCGCACTGTGCGAAAGTTGGCTGCAAACCTGCACAAAATCAAAACCATGATCCACTTTGCTTGGCCTTGGCTACTTGCCGTATTGCCCTTACCGTTACTATTCCGTTGGCTGTTGCCCGCGCATCAAGCCATCGAACAAGCCGCTTTAAAAGTCCCCTTTCTGGACGACTTCCCCACCGATAGCCAAACCTTAGGCACACAAAAGCAAAAATGGCCGTTATGGCTAGCGATGGCGGCGTGGTGTTTATTGGTACTGGCAAGCCTTAGGCCACAATGGCTAGGCGAACCAATAGAGCAAGCGGTCAGTGGGCGGGATTTAATGTTGGCGGTGGATTTATCCGGCAGTATGGACGCGCAAGATTTTTTCATAAACAAACAAGCAGTTGACCGCTTAACCGCCGCCAAATGGGTCGCCAGTGATTTTATTAACCGCCGCGTTGGTGACCGCATCGGTTTGATATTGTTCGGCACACAAGCCTATCTACAAACGCCGCTGACCTTTGACCGAAAAACCGTCACCACCTTGTTAGATGAAGCCGTCTTAGGATTAGCAGGTGAAAATACCGCCATCGGTGATGCCATCGGCTTAGCGGTAAAACGCCTAGGCAACCAGCCTGGTAAAAGCCAAGTATTAGTGTTGATGACAGATGGCGCGAATACCGCTGGTGAAGTCTCACCGTTAAAAGCCGCCGAACTGGCTGCCGCCAAACATTTAAAAATTTATACCATCGGTATCGGCGCAGATGAAATGATTGTCCGCAGTTTTTTTGGCAGTCGCAAAGTCAATCCTTCTGCCGATTTGGATGAAGATACCTTGATAAAAATCGCCGAAAGCACGGGCGGGCATTATTACCGCGCCAGAAACACCGATGAACTCAACAATATTTATCTACGCCTAGACGAGCTGGAGCCGATAGAAAAAGACCAGCAATACTACCGTCCGCGCACCGAATTGTTTTATTGGCCGTTATCGGCAGCGTTATTATTGGCGGCGATTATCGCCATGCAGCGGGTGCAATTGTCATGACCATCAACGATTTTCATTTCATCAGACCCATTTGGTTACTGGCGTTATTGCCGTTAATCGTCATTCTAGTGTTGCTGTTTCGTAGCAAACTCAAACAAGGCGGCTGGTCGGCAGTGTGCGATCAAGCCTTATTACCGTATTTATTGCAAGGCCGCGACGTAAAAGCGCAACGCTGGCCTTTACAGCTTGCCGCTATTGCCGCCGTGCTTGCTGTCATCGCCTTGGCAGGGCCAACTTGGCAACGCTTACCCGCACCGGTATTCAGAAATGCGTCGGCCTTAGTCATCGTCTTGGACTTATCGCGCACTATGGATGCCCAAGACATCAAGCCCAGCCGCTTAACCCGCGCCCGCTACAAAATCGCAGATTTACTCAAACAACGCAAAGACGGGCAAACCGCATTAATCGTGTCTGCCGACGATGCTTTTGTGGTGACGCCATTAACTGACGATGTTGCCACCTTAGATAGCCAACTGGCGGCATTAACCACCGACATCATGCCCAAGGACGGCGACAATATCGCGATTGCCCTTAGCAAAGCCGTTGATTTGTTCAAACAAGCCGGATTGCCAAAAGGCCAAATTGTCGTCATCACCGATGGCGGCGATGCTAAGGCGCGAAAAAATGCCATTAGTGGCAATTACCAAGTATCAGTTTTAGGCGTTGGCAGCGAAGATGGCGCACCTATTGCCTTACCCGAAGGCGGATTTTTAAAGGACGAACAAGGCACTATTGTTGTCCCCAAATTAAATGTTAGCGAGTTGGCACAATTGGCTCAGGCGGGCGGCGGCATTTACCAAACCATTACCGCCAATGATGCCGATGTGCAGAATATTGTTAATTTTGTCGATCAACCCATGCAGCAACAAGGCCAAGAAAATGCCAATTTATTGCTGGAACTCTGGGACGACCAAGGCCCGTGGCTAGTATTGCTATTACTGCCATTAGCGGCGTTAAGTTTTAGAAAAGGCTTTTTAGGCATGGTATTTTTGTTGATGCTGCCAATTCCTAATGAGAGTTATGCGTTTGAATGGCAAGATTTATGGGAAACCAAAGACCAACAAGCGCAAAAAGCCTTTCAGCAAAAAGATTACGCCAACGCCGCCAAGCAGTTTGATAATCCCGATTGGAAAGCCGCTGCCTTATACCAAGCTGGTAATTATGAAGAAGCGGTAAAGCATTTTGCGGATAGCCAGCAGCAATCAGGCGACAACGCATACAACCAAGGCAACGCCTTAGCAAAAGCCGGAAAATTGCCTGAAGCCATTAAAGCTTATGAGCAAGCCTTGCAGAAAAATCCGGATAACGCCGATGCCAAATACAACAAAGAATTGGTAGAAAAAGCCCTAGAGCAACAAAAACAGCAGCAACAAGAGCAACAGAAAAATCAAGATCAGCAGCAAAAGCAAGACAAGGGCGAATCCGGCGAACAAGGCAAACAAGACCAAAAGCAAAATCAACAAGACGGGCAATCATCAAACAACAACGATGCCAAGCCCGAACAAAAACCAGAACAGACCAGCAAGCCAGACGCAGCCGAGCCCGATCAAGCCAGCAAAGCAGAACAAGAAAAGGCCGAGCAAGAAAAAGCTCAAGCGGCTGAAAAAGCCAAAGCCCAGCAAGACCCAAAAGCCGATAAAGCCAACAAAGATGCCGAAGCGGCGGCACTTGAAGCCACAGAAGAGCAATTGCAAGCCAATGAGCAATGGTTAAATAGAATACCGGATGATCCGTCAGGATTATTAAAACGCAAATTTAAATACCAGTACGGGCAGGGACATAAGCAATAAATTAATTGCACAAAAGAGGCGTCAAAAATAGGTTTTGTATTCCTAAAACAGCCGTCCACAAAAAAGGGGTATCAAGCTCGGCTTGTACCCCTTTTTTTGTCACCGTGTTAACGGCTATTTGCTAAACCCATGCAGCCTTGAAACGCTGCCGTAATCACTGGTCAGCAATTTTAATCATCCAAGCATGGTGTTGATCGCAGCCTAAAGTCGATTTTGCGTAGGCATCAAGGGTAACAAACTGGCCTGTTAAAGCAGCAGGTAATTTGGCTTTTACTTTGTGGAAAGTGCTATTGCTTTCCACTTTAATTTCCAGCGGCTGTTTTTTTGCTGCCAAAGTGATTGATGTTGGGTCAATCAACGCAGGTAATTTAAAGAAAAACTCCGATTCAGGCGGTACTTGGATATTGTCAGCGGCGTTATAAGTAGTCAGATTGAAATCGGTAAAACGCGGTTTTTTGCAGGCAACTTTTTTATCCGGGTCGTAAGCCAACACTGATGCGCTAGCCATAAGCGACGCGATCAGCAATACGGATTTTAACAGTGTTATTTTCATTATTAACTCCTCAATTAAGATGTGGTGATGGTTTTGTAGTTGTTATCACACCGCCAGCCACTTTAAATATTTTTATCATCAAATTCAACTAAATCCCTAGTAATTGCTTGGGGTTTGTTCAATATACCCTCAGGTAATTAAAACAGCTTTAACTCATTTTCCAAATTTGTTTGGTCGCTACAGTTTCAAGTCCTTCAAAGGTAAACAATCCCAAGCCACAGCAATCTGCACATACAGGCGGATGTCTTGTACAATAACGCCCATTTTACTTGAAAGGGATTAAGACCTTGAGCGCGAACAACCAAGAAAGCTTAAATTACAAAAGTGCAGGTGTGGATATTGCTGCTGGCAACGCCTTAGTAGAACGCATCAAGCCGATTGCCGCACGCACCCGTACCGCTGGGGTGATGGCAGGTTTGGGTGGGTTCGGCTCATTATTTGAATTGCCATTGGATCGTTATCAACAGCCGGTTTTAGTGTCCGGTACGGATGGCGTCGGTACTAAGTTGAAATTGGCAATCGATTTAGGCATTCATAATACCGTTGGCATTGATTTGGTCGCCATGTGCGTTAACGATATTATCGTACAAGGCGCAGAGCCTTTGTTTTTCTTGGATTATTTCGCCACAGGCAAGTTGGATGTAGATACCGCAGCAGCCGTTATTGAAGGTATTGGCAAAGGTTGTGAATTAGCGGGCGCGGCTTTAGTCGGCGGAGAAACCGCAGAAATGCCGGGCATGTATGCCGATGGCGAATATGATCTAGCTGGCTTCTGTGTCGGCATCGCGGAGAAGTCCAAAGTTTTGGATGGCAGCGCCGTTAAGATTGGCGATAAATTAATCGGCTTGGCATCATCCGGCGCACATTCCAATGGTTATTCCTTAATCCGCAAAATTATCGCGCACAGCAATGCCGATTTGGCAGCGCCATTCGAAGGCAAAACCTTGGGTGAATACTTGCTGGAACCAACCCGTATTTATGTGAAATCCTTGCTGGCCTTGCTGGCAAAAATCCCCGTCCATGCGTTCGCGCATATTACTGGCGGCGGCCTTACCGAAAACTTGCCGAGAGTGTTGCCCAATGGCACAGCCGCTGAAATTGATTTGGCGGCATGGCAATTCCCTGCCATTTTTCAATGGTTACAACAACAAGGCAATGTAGCAATCGCCGATATGTTGATTACCTTTAACTGCGGCATCGGCATGATTGTTTGTGTAGACGCCGAAGATGTACCCGCAACATTGGCAATGCTTGCCGAGCAGGGCGAAACCGCGTTTGTGATTGGTGAAGTGGTTGCTGGGGAAGAAAAGCCAGAAGTTAAGTATGTTTAATAGAAGCTAGCGCTTCTGTCGTTTCGGTTACCAAGCCAGCACTTGGTAACCAGCTCTATCTTTTTGAAAAACTTAGCGGCATTACTTACAGCCGCGTCTCCGTATTTATCTTGCTGTTAGTCAATCGCCGCTCCTAACGCCAATTAATCTCCGCTGCCGTTTGTTCGCCAATTACACATTGATTCAGGCTTAAGGGCATCTGCGATTGTCCTTCTGAAATAGGGATGCGTCCCGCCATGATTTCCGCTAGGTTTTGTGGATATAGCGGCTCTAGGTCAGGATCAGCATAACCGTTGGGGAAAATTGGCTGGTTATTGGCGCTGGCATCGTATTTGTCAGTAGCACCCACTGTGTGCAGTAATTCGTGAGTAATCACCACATTGTTCTGTGCGCTATGCACGTCAGAAGCAAAGGCGTGGACGACTGCAACCAACCCATTATCAATACCTAGCGAATGCTGTAAAAGTCGTCCTTTAGTAGCTTCGTGATACAGCACAAAAATCCGCACGCGGCGCAAATTAGATTGGTTATCCGGCGTATTTTGCCAAACCCAGTAGCGCAGTTTTAAACTCCATAAAATTATTTCGGCAGTACTGTCTGAGCCAGGTAAAGGCGCTGGTGGCGGTAGTTGGTCTATTTTTGCGCCCAAGCTAGTGATGGTCGGCTGCTGCTTACTTGTTAAGTTATAGCCTTCGCTTTCCTGTTTGATAAAGGCATCAATGGCGGAAAAATCTTGGCTTTCTAAGTTATTGATGTATTCATTGACGCTGTTGCTGCCGTTATCGCCATTAATCGGATAAATGGTGACCGCCAGCGGTTCTGACCACGAGCGGGATTGCAGATGCTGGATTTTGGTATAAAAAGCCGCCCATGCCAGAATGCCTAATAAGATAGTAATGCGGATAAATTTAAACATGGTTATTTCTTATAAGTCACCCGATAAACCACGCCCAATTTGTCGTCGCTTATCAGTACACTGCCATCAGGCATCGTCAAAATATCCACAGGCCGTCCTAGCACTTCGCCCGCTTTATTTAACCAGCCCGTAATGAAATCTTCTTCCGCTATGGGTTTGCCAGCCTTATCGAATTTCACCATCACGACCCGATAGCCTTGGGGTTCGCTGCGGTTCCATGAGCCGTGTTGCGCGACTAGCAGTTGGTTTTGAAAGCTCGCCGGAAATTGCTGGCCTTGGTAAAAGCGCATTCCCAATGGGGCAATATGGGCTTTGTATTGCCACACTGGGGCTTTAAATTCGCTGCATTTTTTGTCGCCTGCCAATTCAGGATCGGGGATGTCGCCAGCGTGGCAATAGGGGTAACCGAAGTGCTCACCTTTTGCTGTCCATTGGTTCAATTCGTCTGGCGGTACATCATCGCCCAAATTATCGCGACCATTATCATTAAAAAACAGCGCATTAGTGCCAGGTTGCCAATCAAAGCCGACGGTGTTGCGGATGCCGTTGGCTAAGATTTCAAAATCGCTGCCATCCGCATTTAAGCGCACTAAGCTGGCATAAATGGCTTCTGGCGATTCACAAATATTGCACGGCGCACCGACGGCGGTATACAGTTTGCCGTCCGGGCCAAAACGTAGGTATTTCCAGCCATGATGTTTGACGGCGGGGAATTTGTCGTAAACGACCGCGGCTTGTGGCGGCTTGGATAAATGCTTGAGGATGTCGTCGTAGCGTAAAATACGGCTGATGGCGGCGACATATAAGCTGCCATCGCGGTAAGCCACGCCATTGGGCATGTTCAGGTTTTCGGCAAGCAGATAATGTTGTTCGGCAACGCCATCGTTATTGTCATCGTGTACTGCGTAAACTTTGCCTTCTGCGCCCGTGCCGATAAACACCACGCCATTTTCGGCGATTGCCAAGCTGCGGGCATTGGGGACATGGTCGGCATAAATGGCAATAGAAAAACCTGTCGGTAAATGTAACGGCGGCAATACCGATGGCTGGGAATTTTCGGCGTAAGCGTTTGCAGTAGCTAGCAATAAGCCTAACCCTGCGTATATCAGTGATTTCATTTTAATCTCCGGCAATAAACTTTTATTTATAGTATCACTCTACCAAGTGCTTGCTGGCGATTGAATTACGTTAATCAGTCACCATAATGGCTCTTGTCACCAATCGAGGATTTTACCATGATGCGAATTTTTCTTTTTTTGGCAACCAATATTGCCATAATGGTTGTTATCAGTATTGTTTTTAGTGTTTTAGGCTTAAAAGGCAGTTTAGATGCCCAAGGTATAAACTTAAATTTAGAAAGCTTGTTAGTTATGTCGGCAATTATCGGCGTCACTGGCTCGTTGATTTCTTTGGCGATGTCCAAATGGTCCGCCAAACGGGCTATGGGCGTGATGGTTATCGAGCAACCACAAGACCAAACCGAGCGTTGGTTGTTAGATGTGGTGGGCAGACAAGCCCAACAAGCGGGCATAGGTATGCCGGAAGTAGGTATTTTTCATGCCCCAGAATGCAACGCCTTTGCCACGGGTATGAATAAAAACCACGCTTTGGTGGCAGTCAGCTCCGGCTTGCTGCAAACCATGACGGCGGATGAAGTGGAAGCCGTTATCGGTCACGAAATGACCCACGTCGCCAATGGCGATATGGTAACGATGGCCTTAATGCAAGGCGTGGTTAACACCTTTGTATACTTCTTCGCCACTGTGATTGGTTATGTGGTTGACCGCGCGGTATTCAAAACCGAACGTGGTTACGGCCCAGCTTATTACATTGTGCAGATGGTCGCGCAAATCGTCTTGGGTATTTTGGCGTCTATGTTAGTGATGTGGTTTTCCCGTTACCGCGAATTCCGCGCCGATGCTGGCGGTGCAAGATTAGCGAGTAAACAAAAAATGATTGCTGCCTTACGCGCTCTGCAACGCGCCCACGAAGCCCCTGAGTTGCCAGGCCAATTGGCGGCTCTTGGTATTAATGGCGGCGGCGCAATGCGTTTGTTTATGAGCCATCCACCGTTGGAAGAACGTATTGCTGCTTTAGAAAACAATCGTTAATTATTTCCAAATCAAAGTGTTGCCGTTAGCAAATAACGGCAACAACATAGATAAGCCTACTTCCCACAGCCGTTCACGGTAAGATGGTCGATTTTTGACACTAAAGCCAATGTTGCCGCCGCTCAGCCTGTATATCCACATCCCGTGGTGCATCAAAAAATGCCCCTATTGCGATTTTAACTCCCACGCAGTCAAAAATGATTTGCCGGAGCACGCCTATGTGCAAGCGTTATTGGCAGATTTGGCGATAGACATCGAGCGCTTCGCCATCACCCGTCCAATTAGCAGCATTTTTATTGGTGGTGGTACGCCGAGTTTATTTTCCCCAGAAGCCATCGCCCGCTTAATAGAAGGCATCGCTGCGCAGATTGCTTTGGAAGACGGTGTGGAAATTACCTTAGAAGCTAATCCCGGCACTTTTGAAAGCCAAAAATTCGCCGAATTCCGCGCTTTGGGCATCAACCGCTTATCCATTGGCATCCAAAGTTTTCATAACGGCTTACTGGAAAAGCTGGGGCGTGTGCATAACGCCCGCGAAGCCATCCGCGCCGCAGAAATTGCCCATGATGCCGGGTTTACTAATTTTAATCTGGATTTAATGTACGGCCTGCCCGGTGCTGGTTTTGCCGACAGCGTCGAAGATGTGCAAACCGCCATCAGCCTTGAGCCGACGCATATTTCCTTTTACCAGTTAACCTTAGAACCCAATACCTATTTCCATAAATTTCCGCCGACATTGCCCGATGACGGCTTGATTTACGCCAGCCAAAAAGCCGCGCAAGCACTATTGGACAAACATGGCTATCAGCAATATGAAGTATCGGCCTACAGCAAAGCCGATCGGCAATGCCGTCATAACGTCAATTACTGGCAATTTGGCGACTATTTGGGCATAGGCGCAGGCGCACATGGCAAAATCAGCCAAGCCTTGCCTGAACAGATTATCCGCACCGCCAAAACCAAAAAACCGGAACAGTATTTACAAGCGACCGCCTTTGAAACCAGCATAACGCCGATTGCCGTCAGCGAATTACCCTTGGAATTTGTCATGAACCATCTACGGTTAAGAGGCGGGTTTAGTTTGGGGCATTACCAAGCCGTCACAGGCTTGGCGATAGACAGTTTACAGCCCGCGTTATCGCAGTGCTTACAGAAAGGCTTGCTGGTTTATGACAATGACCGTTACGCCTGCACAGAAAAAGGCTGGGATTTTTTGGATACAATTTTGGGTGAGTTTATTGGCTGATGCTGGGTTTTCCGGTGATTTTTAGTTGTCCACGAACGACACGAAAAGGCACGAAAAAAGCGATTCAATATGGGGTTTGAAGTCCAGTTCCTAGTTTTATCGTTCCTACGCTCCGCGTGGGAATGCTGTCAGTAACGCTCCAGCGTTACGTTTCACCAGCAAACAACGCTGGAGCGTTGGGCTATGAATTCCCACGCGGAGCGTGGGAACTATAAAAATTGTCGGTTTTATTTTCGTAGGGGCGAGCGGCTGCTCGCCTTTTCGTGCCGTTCGTGGACAATAATGCAGTCACTTAAAACCAAAGTCCAAAATCAACTTACCCGCAAACAACCGCGTAAAAACCGACTATGCCCGAATTGCCCGAAGTAGAAACCACCTGTCGCGGTATTGCCCCGCATATCCAAGGAAAACGCATTACCGCTGTTGAAATACGGCAAGCCAAATTGCGTTGGCCTATGCCGGACAATTTATCGGCGTTATTGCTAGGGCAAAGCGTCCTTAGCATTTCTAGGCGGGCAAAATATTTGCTATTGGCGACGGCTAGCGGCACATTGTTGATACATTTGGGCATGTCCGGCAGTTTGCGTGTCGTCACCAACGACTTGCCTGCCAGCAAACACGACCATTTGGATATTATCTTTGCTGACGGCACAGTGCTGCGTTTCAATGACCCGCGCCGCTTTGGCTCGGTATTGTGGACGGCTGAAGCTATCGAGCAACATCCGTTAATGAAAAACTTAGGGCCAGAGCCTTTGCTTGCCGATTTCAACGGTAAATTGCTGTACGATTTGTCCCGCAACCGCAAAGTCCCGGTAAAAACGTTTATTATGAACAGCCATATTGTCGTCGGCGTCGGTAATATTTACGCAAACGAAGCCTTATTTACCGCAGGCATATTGCCGACTAAAGCAGCGGGTAAAATTACCTTGGCGCGTTATCAAGTATTGGCGGATTGTATTCGGGACGTGCTGCAATGGGCCATCCAGCAAGGCGGTACCACGCTACGGGATTTCGTTAACGAAGCCGGAAAACCGGGTTATTTCCAGCAGCAATTGAAAGTTTATGGGCGCACTGGCTTGCCGTGCCTGAGCTGCGGTGAAGCCTTAGAAGAAGTCCGTTTGGCAAACCGCTCCACGGTATTTTGCCGCCATTGCCAACGCTAATGGCGTAGCTGTTTGGTAGCAGGTTAAAAATGGTGGATGGCGAACAAGCCTAGTATTCAGTCAATATTGAATTGTCGGTATTGTTTTCGTAGGGGCGAGCGGCTGCTCGCCTTGTCGCGATTTGTTACGGATTTTAAAGGCGGACAGCCGTCCTCCCCTACAGGGTTAGATTGCCCGACCAAGAACCGGAATTGTATATTTAGCCCATTGCTTTGATTTTTAACGACAAACAACAATAAATAAGTAAAACATCGTGCAAAAAACAGCCCCAGATTATTTAGTTGGCATTGACTTAGGCACTACCCATACCGTGGTCGCCTACAGCAAAGCTAACGAAAAAAACGCTGCCATCGAGATTTTCTTGGTGGAGCAATTGGTCGCCCCTGGTCAAGTCGCCGCAAGGCCATTACTGCCATCGGTGCGCTATCATCCGGCAATTGGCGAATTGTCAGCCGATGACATCAGCTTTTCACCCGCTGGTGAAACCGCTGTGATTGGTGAAGCGGCGCGGGTGCTAGGGGCAAAATCCAAAGGCCGCTTGGTGACTAGCGCCAAGAGTTGGTTATCGCATCCCTCGGTTGACCAATCGGCAGAGATATTGCCGTGGGGCAGCGAAGATGGGATTGCCAAAGTCTCGCCGCTGGATGCCAGCGCCAGTTATTTACAACATATCCGCACGGTTTGGCGGCATAAATTCCCCGAATCACCGTTAGAAGCGCAAACCATTGTCATCACCGTCCCCGCGTCTTTTGATGAGGCCGCACGGGCGTTGACTTTAGAAGCCGCGCGTATCGCCGGATTGAACAGCGTGCGCTTATTAGAAGAGCCGCAAGCGGTGTGCTATGACTGGTTACGCCGTCACGCCGGACAATTGCAGCAAGCCTTGGCGAATGTGCATTTGTTATTGGTTTGCGATGTCGGTGGCGGCACTACCGATTTGACTTTAATTAAGGTCGAGCAAGGCGAACACGAACCGAAGCTGACCCGTATTGGTGTCGGCGACCATTTGATGTTGGGTGGCGACAATATTGATTTGGCCTTGGCGCATTTGGCAGAAAGCCGTTTGCTGCAAGTCGGGCAAAGCGACAATAAGCGTTTGTCGGCAGCGGATTTGTCGCAACTGATCGAGCAATGCCGCATAGCCAAGGAGCGGTTATTGGCGGCGGATGCACCAGAGCAAATGCCCGTAACCTTATTGGGCGGCGGCGCAAAATTAATCGGCAATTCCCGTTCGGTTACCTTTAGCCGTGAAGAAGTGCGGCAGATTGCTTTAGATGGTTTTTTTCCGCTATCGGGTCTTGATGAGTTGCCCGACCGCAAACGCAGCGGCGTGGTGGAATTTGGCTTGCCGTATACCGCCGAGCCAGCGGTAAGCAAGCATATTGCGGCGTTTTTAAAACAGCATCAAGCGGCTTGTAAGGATGCCTTGGGCGGCGATGGCATTGTGCCAGATGCGTTGTTGCTGAACGGCGGCGTGTTCCGTAGCCAGCCGATAACCGAGCGTTTATTGGCATTAATCAGCGCTTGGCGTTCCCGTCCGCCGAGTTTATTAGCCAACCAGCATCCAGAATTGGCGGTGGCGTTTGGCGCGGTTAGTTATGCCGTCGCCAGACGTGACAAACGTTTGAAAATTGGCGGCGGTGCGGCGCGAAGTTATTTTTTATTGGTGGATACCGATAGCGGGCAAAGCCAGCAGCACGGGGTTTGTATCTTGCCGAAAGGCAGCGAAGAAGGTGATGAGATTTTACTGGCGGATAAGCAATTTGCCCTGCGTTTGGGCGTGCCAGTGCGTTTTCACTTGGTCTCCAGTAGCGGCGATAGCGATGTTAAATCCGGCGACTTGGTGGTAATCACGGATGACTTCCATTCCTTGCCGCCGTTGGCAGTCGCCTTGGGTGATGGCAATGGCGATGCCGAAGTGGTGGTGCAGTTGGCTGTCACCCAAACCGAAATTGGTACTTTGAAAATTCAGTGTGTGGCGGTGGCAGATAGTAGTCAACGCTGGGATGTGGAGTTTCAAATCCGCAAAAAATCAGCAGCAACCCGACAAATCAATCCTGCTTTACCTGCCAATATGCCCGTATTGGAAGAAAAAATTCTGGCGGTGTTTGGCTCAAAATCTAAGCAAGTCGATCCTAATGCGGTTAAAAATCTACGCGCCGATTTAGAAAAAGGCTTGGCGTGTAGCCGCGCAGAATGGCCTGTTCCGGTATTGCGGGGCTTATTTGCCAGTTTGTTGGAAGGCAGCAAATATCAACGGCGCTCTGAAACCCATGAGCGGGTGTGGCTGAGTTTAGCGGGTTTCTGTTTACGCCCTGGCTTGGGCTATCCCTTAGATGATTGGCGGGTGGCGCAGTTGTGGAAGAGTTATCAGCAAGGCATCCAGTTTGTTAATGAAACACAAAATTGGAGCGAGTGGTGGATTTTGTGGCGGCGGATTGCTGGTGGTTTGTCGGCAGAAGCGCAGGAAATCATCTTTAATGATATTGCCAAGTTTTTAAACCCTGCTGCCGCGCGTCAAGCCGGGGTTGCCAAACAAATCAAACTACGCGGTTATGACGATATGGTGCGTTTGGCGGCAGTATTGGAGCGCTTACCGGTTGAGAAAAAAATCCAATTGGGCGGCTGGTTGTTGAAGCGATTGGAAAAGCCGAGTGAGCCAGAACAAACTTGGTGGGCGATTGGGCGGATCGGCGCACGCGTGCCGTTTCATGGCAGCACCCATAATGTCCTTAGTGCGGAAACAGTGAAGCCGTGGTTGCTGCAAATGTTGGCAGAAGATTGGAAGAAAAAACCTGCTATCGGTTTTGCCGCGACCTTAATAACGCGGATGAGTGGTGACCGGGCAAGAGATATTGACGACGCTTTGCGGGCACAAGTTTTGGCAAAGTTAAGGCTCAGCAAAGCGCCGCCTTCATGGTTGGCGATGCTGGAGTCGGTACGCGAGCTGGATGAAAAGGATGAGAAGCAGTTGTTTGGCGAAGCGTTACCGCCGGGTTTGAAGTTAATTATGTAATCGGATGGATGGTATGGATTTCGGTACGGGGTTAAAAATTGCGGTGTTTTTGTTCTGGCCGTTTTTATTGCTTTTTGTGTATTACTTGGTCGATAAAAAAGGCTTTAAACGTCTGCTGGAAAAAAACAAACGAGGAAGTAAGTGACATCCCTTCGCCGTTGCTAAGGGATGGGTGCTTGGATTATTTGGAGCGTTTGCTGGTGTTGTAATTGAATGAGCTGACGATGCCGCGTTTGTCGAATTTGATGATAAGGTCTTCGGCATCGTTGTTTTCAAATAAGTTGTACTGGTAATGGCTGTAAGTCCAAGTTTTCATACCGTTGTCTAAAAAGCCTGTTTTAATGGGCTTACCAAAAATATTGGCAACATCGTTTTGGGTGGTTTCGCCGATGTGGATGGCAGAAACTTGTCCGGCAGGGAAGGTGTGGCCTACAGACACACAGCCTGAAAAGGCGGGGCACATGGCAAAAATGGCGGTTAGGATTGATGTCCGTATCGGGCGCGTCCAAAATGCTGAATAAAAAATCTTTGAATTCATTTGGTTGGTATCCTTTTTAGAAAAAAGGTTATCGTGATGGTAAAAGAAAAATCTGTCAACTTTACAATTAGCGGTCAATTGGCGAAGCTTTTTTGCTTTAGGCATTGACGGCGTTCAGGCAATCAACGTTAGAATAACGCTTCTTTACACTCTGAGCCGCCGATATGGCAAGGATTGTTTACTTTATCTGGCCATATCCCTATGCACTTTGTTAATGACGATGAAAACCCGTTAAGCCCTAATAAGCTTAGCGTTTTTAATTCGCGTAAAAAGCCGCTGGGAAGCAATCTTATTAAAGGCCAAGAACAAACTGAAATGGTTGCGGGCTTACTACTGGCGGTGGTTTTAGTTCTGCATGTCGGCACGATAATGACCATGATGTCATCACTAAACCCGCCGATAAAAAAACCAACGCCACAATTAATCGAAGTTTCTTTGCTGGCGGCGGCTGTCACGCAAACAAAACCCCAAGCAGCTGCGCCCAGCCAATCGCCCGTGCCGCCAGTTAAAAAAGCGGCTGAACCTAAAACGCCGTTAAAGCCAGTAGTTAAGAAGCCAAAACCGTTACCGCCAAAGCCATCAGTCAAGCCTGTGGAAACTAAAGCGGATGCGCCACTGCCGCCTGTCGTATCGGCTCTGCCAGCAGTTGATGCGCCAAATAAGCCTTCTGTGGCAGTTTCCGCGTCGCCCAAGCCGCCTGCGCCGATTGCCCAACCAGCGCCTAAGGCGGATGTAAGGGCAACTTGCGTTAGTTGTCCTTCATTGGCGTTTCCTGCGATTGCTAAGCGCAGGGGATGGCAAGGCGTGGTGGTACTTAAATTTGAGTTGGATGCGTCAGGGCAGGCCGTCAATATTGTTGTCGAGCAAAGTAGTGGTCATGAGTTATTAGATGAAGCGGCAATTGAAAACGCCAAGGAATCGCGTTTTTCTACCCAAGCGACCGAGGCGTCCAGAAAAGTCACTAAAACCTATAAATTTACAATTAAAGAAGAATAGTTAAGGAAAAAATCGCATGTCTTACCCTACTGCCACCACATTTATTGTTGATGGAACTTTGTTTGTTTTGCTGGCCTTTTCAGTCATTACTTGGACGTTAATTCTGTTTAAAATTTGGCAGTTTGCCAGAAATACTTACGATAACCGTCGTTTTGACCAAGCTTTTTGGGAGTGTGAAAGTTTGGCTGCCGCCCAAGCAATGGATGAAAGCTTATATAAAGGCCCGCAAGCCCGCATTGCCATGCAAGGTTTCAAGTGGCTGAATGAAAGTCAGCAGGAAACCAGCAAGCGCTTAAAGTACCAAGGTATTCCTGTAGAGTTGTTGGAACATTCCTTGCTGGAACAAATGCAACATGAGCAGCGCAAAATGGATGGCGGCTTAACCATGCTGGCAAGTATTGGCAGCACCTCTCCGTTTGTCGGTTTGTTTGGCACGGTTTTAGGCATTATGCAGGCGATGCACCAGATTACCGCCAGCGGTTCGACCAGTCTTGATGTGGTCGCCGGCCCTATTGGCGATGCTTTGGTGGCAACCGCGATCGGCATTGCTGTCGCTGTTCCGGCGGTGTTGGCGTATAACTTATTTTTACGTCGGGTAAAACATCAACGCACCAATTTGGAGAACTTTGCTATCAGTTTTGTCCATATTGTTTTCGGGGTTGATAACAATAGCAGGCAAGATCATGGCGTTTAAACCGCAATCAGAAGATCATGAGACGATGAGTGAGATTAATGTCACGCCGTTAGTGGATGTGATGTTGGTTTTAGTGATTATTTTATTGGTTACTGCGCCCTTGGTTACCCAGTCGGTCAATGTTAGTCTGCCGAAAACCGCCGAAGTCGCCGCGCAAGTAAAAGATCAGCCGCTGCAATTAAATATCGATGCCCAACAAAAAATCACTTTGAATAAAGTAGATATTAGCGACCTTGCAAGTTTGGAAGCGTCGTTGCAAAAGACATTGGCTAATCAGGCGGATGTGGCGGTGCATCTGTATGTCGATCAGCAAGTTGAGTACAAAAAAGTTGCCGAGGTTATGGCAGCAGTACAACATGCAGGCATTACAAAACTGTCTTTCGTGACTGTTGAAAAATAACCAAGCGATCAAATTAAATCTTAGGATTGGCTCAAAGTTTTACATTTTTACGCTCCAATTATGACTGGCTAGCGTTGCCCACTTTGTTTGGCGCATGCTAGACTCGATCATGACTTAAAACATTTTTGATTGCTTTTAATGAATGCTGAGTAATTGATGAAATAACGCGCTAGATGGTAGATCGACCTAAATTTCGCCTCACTATAATGGGCATTTCTAAATCCTTTTTTCTGCATAATAAATGACTGACTATAGCAACCACCAGCCTAGATCAAGCTGGGCAATCACGTTATCCGTATGGAAAGCTTTATTTTTGAGGGAAGCTGTCACTCGTATCACTAGTTCGCGTATTGCTTGGATATGGCTTTTTTTGGAGCCTATTGTGCATTTTGCCTTCATGATGTTTATGATGACCGTAGTGCATTCTCGTACAATTGGCGGCCTTGATACTGCCGAGTGGCTAATAATTGGATTGATGAGCTTTTTTATGTTCAAAAGGGTTAGTGCCCAAACAAAAAATGCCATTAAAGTGAATATGGCGTTGTATACATACAGACAAGTCCAGCCAATTGACACTATTTTTGTACGGGCCTACTTGGAGGGTTTTTTAGGTATATTGCTAACTATTATGTTGAGCGTTGGCGCTGTATTGTTTGGTGTGGATATGGTTATAGATGATCCACTAATGGTAATGGCGGCTTTTTTAGGATTATGGTTAATGGGGCTTGGCTGGGGTTTAATGCTTTCCGTACTTGACTTTTTTTTGCCGGATATTAGTAAAGTTGTCGATATGTTGTCGACACCGCTTTACATACTTTCTGGCGTAATGATGCCGATTGCGGCTATCCCAGAGCCTTATCGCCGATGGATAGAACTCAATCCATTGGCTCATGGCGTAGAAGCATCAAGATTGGGCGTTTCATCTTTCTATCATGCAATGCCTGGTCTTGATTTGGCCTATTTGTACAAATTTGCTTTTGCCATGATTTTTTTTGGGCTTTTGTTGCAAAGGCATTACAGATTTCAATTGGTTGCAAAATGATAATTGTAGATGACGTCCATAAACGTTATATGACTGACCGTGGTCCCGGAAGATGGGTTTTGCAAGGGGTAAATTTTGTCATCCCCCCCAAAGTTAGTGTCGGCCTAATTGGCGGCAACGGTGCAGGTAAATCCACTTTATTGAGATTGATTGGCGGTGTCGATCAGCCAAATCGCGGCAAGGTAGAAAGACTTAGTCGTGTGTCTTGGCCTATGGGGTTGACCCCTGGTTTTCAGCCTTTTCTTACAGGTCGACAAAACGTTAAGTTCGTCTGCCGGATTCATGGGCATGAGGATCATATTGAAGAGCTGGTTGAATTTGTTAAAGACTTTGCAGAAATAGGCTCGTCTTTTGAAGAGCCTATCAATACCTATTCTTCTGGCATGAAATCACGATTGGCATTTGGTCTTTCCCTCGCATTCGATTTTGATTTCTACATTTCTGACGAAGTTACCTCAACTGGCGATGCCGCATTTAAACAAAAAGCCAGTAACGCATTCAAAAACTTAGCCAATAGGTCTAGCATGATTATGGTTTCTCATGGTGAATCTGTATTAAAAGAGTTTTGTACTGCTGGAATTTGGCTATACCAAGGCAAAGCCCATTGGTTTGACGATATTGACGACGCCCTAAAAGCCTACAAAGACACCTTGCCGAAATGAGCATACAAAGCAAACGCAAAGAGAAGCCCTTCCAGCAGGCGGTGCTGGCGATCGCGCTGGCGGCCTCGGTGCTGAGCGTCCTGTACTGGGGCGTGGTGGCGTC
>CAIYRS010000050.1 GCA_903928685.1 uncultured Methylococcaceae bacterium | reverse complement strand
TTCTGTCATTTTATGGATATGGTCTTGATGACGGCAGTAACAAATGGGTTGCCAATATTTGGGATTCTGTCTACTTCAGTGGCATCACAATAGCCACCGTAGGTTATGGTGATTTTCATCCAATATCTGGTTTTTCTAAATTCTTAGCAGTTTATGAAGTTATCAATGGCGTTGTTCTTATAGTTGTTTCTTTTACCATTTATGTATCGCGCAGTATTGTAGATGAAGAGTATAAAAACGATTCAAATAGCTCTAAATTTCTCCCTAATGTTCAAATGAAAACAGTTACCCTAAAGATAGACAACAATATTTATGATAAATTTTGTTGGCTTTTATCTCATTTTTCAAAAAATGAAATACAAATTTTGGAACAGTCGGATGATGAATAAATCAAAATTTTTCGTTAACTCATCCGTTCACCAAACTATAAAATATTTTGCTGCCCGATGGTGAAACCATCCACAACACATTTTTTGACAGGTCGTTTAAATTATGAAAATCAAATACTTTCAAGATACAGACACATTATATATCGAGCTTAAAAGCAGCGAAGTCGCCGAAACCAGAGATTATGACGACAATACCACCATTGATGTCGATGCCCTCGGCAACATTTGCGGCATCACGATAGAACATGCCAAAGAACACGCAGAAATTCCTGCTTTTTCTTATGAACAAATCGCCGCTTAAATTCGGCGAATCACAACAGTCAGACCCAACTATAAACACCGTTTTTTAAGGAAACCCCATGTTAATAAAACTCACAGGCGGCGTAGTTTACGACCCCGCTAGCGGCATCGACGGTCAACAACAAGACCTTTACATTCAAGACGGGCGCATCATTGACAAGCCAAACGGCGATGTGCAAATTGATAAGGTTTACGACTTAACGGGCAAAGTTGTCATGTCGGGCGCAATCGATATGCACACGCACATCGGCGGCGGCAAAGGCAATATTGCCAGAACCTTACTGCCCGAAGATCACCGCCAAGACCCCGTTCACCGCAGCGACATCACCCGTTCGGGCTGTGGTCATGCCATGCCCAGCACGTTTGTTACCGGCTACCGTTACGCAGAAATGGGCTATACCGCAGGGTTTGAACCCGCTGTATTGCCAATTAACGCACGTCAAGCGCACATGGAAATGGGCGATATTCCTATTTTGGATAAAGGCGGTTACGTTATGTTGGGTAGCGATGATTATTTATTGCGTATGCTCACCGCTAAAAAAGACCAAAAAGCCATTAACGATTATGTCGCGTGGACGATGAATGCTGCCAAAGCTATCGGCGTAAAAGTGGTGAATCCGGGTGGCATTAATGCGTTTAAATTCAACCAACGCCAGCTCGATTTAGACGAACAAAACGCCCATTACGGCGTAACGCCGCGCGATATTTTGCAAGTGTTGGCAACTGCCGTTAAAGAATTAGGCGTAAAACACCCGCTACACGTTCACGGCTGTAATTTAGGCGTACCGGGTAACGTGCAGACTACGCTCGATACTATTCAAGGCATTGGCGGTTTACCGATGCACTTAACGCACATCCAATTTCATAGCTACGGCACCGAAGGCGATTTTAAATTCTCCTCCGGCGCGGCGCAGATTGCCGAAGCGGTCAACAAAAACAAAAACATCACCATCGATGTCGGGCAAATCCTGTTCGGGCAAACCGTCACCGCGTCCGGCGACAGTATGCGCCAACACGCCAACCACAAACACGCCAGCCCCAACAAATGGGTGACGATGGACATCGAATGCGACGCGGGTTGTGGCGTGGTGCCGTTTAAATACAAAGACCAAAACTTCGTCAACGCCTTGCAATGGGCGATAGGTTTGGAAACTTTCCTGTTGGTCGATGACCCGTGGCGGATTTTCCTGACCACCGACCACCCCAACGGCGCACCGTTCACCAGCTACCCGCATTTGATCCGCTTGCTGATGGACAAAACTTTCCGTAACGACGTGTTGGCGACCATCCACCCCGAAGCGCAAAAAATGACTACGCTGGCTTCAATCGACCGCGAATATTCTTTGCAAGAAATCGCCATCATGACCCGCGCAGGCGCAGCCAAGTTGATCGGCCTAAAAGACCGTGGCGGCCTCAGCGCAGGCAACTGGGCAGACATCACCGTCTACACCGACAACCCCAACCGCGAACAAATGTTCGAAAAACCGGATTATGTGTTTAAGGATGGCGAGTTGGTGGTTGTTGATGGCAAAGTTGTACACGTTAAATGGGGTACAACGCATGTCGTCCAACCCGATTTTGATCCGTCTGTGGAAAAAGGTTTGAAAGAATATTTTGACCGCTACCTGACCATGAAGCTGGGTAATTTTAAGATTAGTGATGATGAAATTACGGAAGATGGGCGTGGCAGCATTACTGTGCACCCATTAAATGGAGAAAAAGCATGATTATTAACGGTGTAACCATCGACGCAACCTTTGCGGAAGCTTTTCCGATGAAGGCGACCCGCGCCATTATCACGGCGCAGAATGAAAAATGGGCGATGATCGCCGCCCAAGCTATGACGGGCTTTGCCACGTCGGTGATCGCCTGTGGCTGTGAAGCGGGCATTGAACGCACCTTAACGCCAGACGAAACCCCAGACGGTCGTCCCGGCGTGGCGGTGATGATTTTCGCGATGGGCGGCAAAGGCTTGGCGAAGCAACTTGAAACCCGCGCTGGGCAATGCGTGTTGACTGCGCCAACTTCGGCTTTATTCGCTGGCATCGAAAGCGATACCAAAATCCCGCTGGGCAAAAACTTGCGCTATTTCGGCGACGGCTTCCAAATTGCCAAAGTGATTGGCGGTAAACGCTACTGGCGCGTTCCGGTCATGGATGGCGAATTTTTGACCGAAGCTACTACCGGACAAGTCAGCGCGGTCGGCGGCGGTAACTTCTTGGTATTGGCAGAATCACAACCGCAAGCCCTTGCCGCTTGTGAAGCCGCTATTGAAGAAATGAAAAAAATCCCGAATGTGATTATGCCTTTCCCTGGCGGTGTGGTGCGTTCTGGTTCTAAAGTCGGCTCGAAATACAAAACCTTGGGCGCATCCACTAACGACGCTTTCTGCCCAACTTTAAAAGGTGCGACCAAAACCGATTTATCACCCGAAATTGAATCGGTGATGGAAATCGTGATCGACGGTTTGACTAAAGAAGACATCGACAAAGCCATGCGCGTCGGCATCCAAGCGGTGTGCGATTTGGGCGCGGCGAACGGCATCAAACGCATCAGCGCGGGCAATTACGGCGGCAAACTAGGGCCGTTCCACTTTCACTTACAGGAGATCATGGCATGAGCGCATTGACATTCACTTTAAAAACCCGCCCCGCCCAGCGCGTGGACATGTCGCCGCTGGTCTGCCAAATCTTGCAAGACAAATCCCCTGCCGACATCGCCGCCATTGAATTGCAAAGCGGCAAAGCTAAGTTGCGCGTTGATTCGCTGTTTGACATTTCCGGCTCAGACGCACAAAACATCGTCATTAAAAACAGCTTCGAAAAATTGGATTTTATCGGCAAAGAATTGGAAAACGGCACAATTACTGTCGAAGGCGATGCGGGCGCGTACTTGGCAATCGGTATGAATTCCGGCGAGATTAAAGTCTCCGGCAACGCTGGCCTTTATGCGGGTTGTGAAATGAAAAAAGGCTATCTGGAAATCGCAGGCGACACTGGCGACTTTTTAGGCGGCGCACTGCCCGGCAACAAAATGGGCATGAAAGGCGGCCTGATTTTAATCAAAGGTAACGCAGGCGAGCGCGTCGGCGACCATTTACGCCGTGGCACAATTTTAATCGAAGGCAACGCAGGCGATTATTGCGGCTCACGTATGACTGCCGGAACGATAGCCGTCATGGGTCAAACCGGACGCTATCTAGGCTACGCCATGCGCCGTGGCACTTTGTTATTGTGGAATGCGCCGACTTTATCCGCCAGCTTTAACGACTGCGGCACACATACCTTGGCGTTTTTGCCGATGTTGTTTAAGGCGTTTGCTTCCTTAAATTCCAAATTTGCGGATGGTGCGGCAGCGTTTAACCGTGTGCAACGTTATGCAGGGGATATGTCTGAAATGGGTCGTGGGGAAGTTTTGGTTAGGAAGTAACCAATACATCCAGAAAACCTATTAACTATCAATTTAAGAGCGTTCTGAGATGGCGTTAAAAATACTGTTTTTTTGACGCCTCTTTCCTGTAATACATTAATTTTTCACCGATACAAAATTCATACATAACTTCACATTAGTAGGGTTTTCACAAAAACCATCTCTGTCAATTCATAACTTCTATAAGTTATTTCCCCGAAAAAAAACCCTCAAAAAGCCCATGAATTCGGTAGTGGTGACAATATGACTTATGCTAAAGTCATTAGTGTCGAGTAACTAATTAAATACCACGCTATCTAAGCAGTTGCTGGCCAATCAATAACAATAACTAAAATAAGGCTACATAATATGAAATTAATAAAAAGCGCTGCCGTTGCTTGCACACTGGCTCTTTCCATGGGTTCATTTTCCGTATCTGCAGACGTCTGTTTGGGAATGGCTTGTATGTATAACCGTATGACGCCGATGGAAGGTATTAACGCCACCTTAGGCCAAATCAATGAAGCGCAAGAAGCCATTAAATTAAGAAACAGTGGCGGTGCGGCAGATAATGGCAAAGCGGGCGATGAAGTCATTATTGAAAATATCAAAGAAGCTTTAAAACTCAGTAAAGAAATCAACGCTAACGACAAGCTCGACCGCAACCGTAACCGCGCCAATGGCTATCTGAAAAAGGCCAGGGAAGCGATACAGGCAGGCAATTTGGCTTTAGCAGCCGATGAGCTTAAAGAAGCCGATAGACGTTTTTCTGAACTGAAAGGCATGATTGATTTAACCCAAGAAGACCGTATTTCACAACAAACCAACTTGTTAAACCGCATTACCAACACGCCGGATGCCGCCGCGGGTGCGCGTAAATAATAACGTTCGCAGACGGAATAGAGCGCTTCGAGCCGGAGTAAGGAGAAGTTAGTGCAGTTGTCCTAGGTCGCCCTTATCGCAACCGACGTTTTTTCGAGCATGATTTTCGCGAAGGAGAAAATGCAAACGGGCGATGTTGAGGGATAGGGTGAGTGCAACGATGTCCCGATCCCCTAGTTGGGTCGGGACGATATAGTGCCTAGACGGCGCGGGCTTGCGAAGCAATCTAACAGTCGCGTAGTTTTTGCTGATTTCCGTGCAGGACGCCCCAAAATCCTTTGCTGAAAAAATAGCGATTCGCTTAAAGCATTGTCCAAAGTTTCTTACTATTTCATGTTACCATATAGTCCAGTCATAATGAGTTTAAAACAGAAGTCATCTAAATGATCTTGATAAAATACTCCTGTACTATTTCCACCAGCGCTAAACTTTATTGACATCAAATTTTGGTTAATACGCTGAGCTATAACATGCCTGTTACTACTGGTATAGTGGTCTATAACGATGAATCTACAGTTGTGATTAATGATTTTCAGCCGTTCTGTAAGTTCAGCAATTGCCGAATGATTTTGGTTCACAGGCATAGAAAAATTGTTCACAAATCCATTTGCCCATCCAGGTCTCTTGGCGGATTCATTTATAAGCGTAATAAGATAATAAGAGGGTTCTTGTAACTCAATATTGTTAAGGAATCTTTGACAGCTCCTTTCATAATAATTGTAATCTTCCTCACTTCTCAGTGGGTTTCTATGGGCAAAGAAATTTGAATGATAATAATCATGCCCAGCTGATGTGTGATTGTTTTTAGGTTTAATTAAAGATTTGTCCAAATATTTTTTAAATCTATCATTGATACAGTCGAGTACTATTTCAGGTGAAGTAAATATCCAGTCAAATGGGAACGATTCATTTTTAAGACCAAGCTGTTTTAGATACCAAGCTGTACTGCAGTTCTCGCCTAGTGAAATGAATTTGGGATCTAGCTTATTTTTCCCAATGAAGTCTTTCAATATCTCTTGAGCATCATTTGTTTCTTTGATGAATTTCACGATTTCATAGTTAGAGCAAGTCGCATTATCAACACGCATTATTTTGGTTTTCGTGTTCGGTTCTAAAATTTCACTAGCCTTTCGTTGGTTCATTTTTCCCCCTGTTGTGCATAACTTCTGTTGACCTGCTAAATGACTCAAAACAATACTTCGTACTGATTTGTTTGTTGGTTAGGGATGAAGTGTATACAGTACGATTCCATCTTAAAATAGTGCAGCACTTGCCCTATAAAATCAAATTATTAACAAGCCTGTTTTGTAGGCGATATAGCTTGACAGCAAAAAGCTATCCTGTAATGCTCAAGGCGCGCTTGTCAAATGGCAAGCGCATTTCACTAAAACTATAACAATTAAGAGGAGTGATTTATGGGTATTGTAACAACCAGTCTTGGCTTGGAAATGCTATTAAGATGGGGGCATTTGCTGGCGGGGGTAACGTGGATAGGCTTGCTGTATTATTTCAATTTTGTACAAATGGAATACTTTAAAGAAGCCGAAGCGGCGGCGAAATCTGATGCCATACAAAAATTAGTGCCACGGGCGTTGTGGTGGTTTCGTTGGGGTGCGGTTATCACCTTATTGACAGGCTTAGGCATTTTTGGCGTTCGTGGCGGCGGTATGTCTATGGATATTTATCTAGGCGCGTTGATTGCCATATTTATGTTCGCTAATGTTTGGTTGATTATCTGGCCGAACCAAAAAATCATTATTGCTTCAACAGAACAAGTTGCCAAAGGCGGCGAGGCGTTACCGGAAGCGGCGACAGCAGCAGCGATTGCAGGCTTGGCATCACGCACTAATGCGATGTTTTCTATTCCTATGTTGTTCTTCATGGGCGCATCCGCGCATTATCCGCATAGCTTTAGTGCCTTAGCTTTGATAGCCGCATTTGTGGTGATGTTGGTGTTGGAATACAACGGCGCTTATCCAATGATTAAGCATATCGACGCGGTAAAAAAACTGCCCGCAGGCGGCAAAATGGCTTTATACGCCAGTGTTAAAGGCGTTATCCATTGTGGTTTGGGTTTAACGGTAGTGTTGTTTTTGTTGTTGGATTATTTGTAAGACGTTATTGCGTAAGTCTTTAACGGAGAATAGCCGCCTTTATGGCGGCTATTTTTTTGCCTGCTGATAAATTTTGGTCGCTTTTTGGTGCGGGTAAATACAGATCAAAAGCGGGTTTTGATCTGTGCTGGCCTATGGATTAAGGGGCGATTGCATACGCGCCTAAATCAAGGGCATTAGTACTGCTGCGAAGTACAGGTTTGCTCAGCAATGGATTGGTGCGATTGACAAGCAATTGATATTTCAATGTTAATCCGGCAATTTCAGCAGGTAAGGCTTGTCCGGCATTTTTTAAGGCCATATTGACATTAACTGATTTTAAAGAATTCAAGTTGATCGGTGCTGCCATACCACCTGTTAAGTTTGCCAGGCCATTAATCACGCCTGTACCTGCCAAGCCAGCGACTTCTGCAGCATCAAAACCATGCGCTTGTGTATCACTAGTCACCCAGTTCTTACCGAAATTTATATTTTCATAATCATGGCGGGCCAAGTAGTAATCAGGGCGCGGTGCGGTGGCGGTCCTTGATTGTAAATGGATAATGTTATTAAAGGCTTCGATTTTAGTGCCGGGTGTGGTCAGTGGTGAACCCAAGCCCATGTCAAAGACATTAGTTCGGGCAAAGGCTTGGTTACTGGCATAAGTCAGTACGGTATTATTGAAAAAGTAGAGCTTACCTTGACGGACTCTATTATTGGTTTCGCCACCTTCATCACCGCCAAAATGTACAGGGGCATAGGCACCTTTGCCAATTGTTCCGTTACCAAGATCATTGCGGATAAAGTTTCCGTAGACATAGGTTTTTTGGAATTGTTTATTGGCTTTCACCACGTTGGCGCGGCTAGGTAGGCCGTTGGTATTGCCTACATCAGCAAGATATTGATCCCAAGCCGCTGGGATAAATAAGGTGTTGGCGCTTTGCGGCTCAACAAAATCCAGAATCCGTGCGCCTTGGGAAAACCAGTTGTAACGCACGACGCTGCCAACCGATCGGTCTTTAAAGATACCGCCTTGGGATTTGTTGCGGTTAGGGCCAAAGTAATTAAATTGTAAAGTCATGCCGATGCTTTGGATGTACATAGAATGGACGCTTTGCGAGCGGACACCCGTGAGGTCAGGTAAGTCGAGAGCACCGTTACCATGCACATAGTTGCTTTCAATCAATAAATTGCGGGTGGCTTGGCTTTCGTATTCATGGGAATTGGCAAACACACCATGACCACAATTTTCAATTTCATTACCACGAATACTGATATTGTCGCCTTCTTGTACAAAAATACACGCAGTAAAACCATTATGTTTACCCGTTTTGCCATTGGTAGCGGTAAAGCTGGTAAATTGGTTTGCACCCGTTAAATGCAAGCCTTCAATAATGATGTTTTTTGGCTTTTTTTCGAAGGTTTTGTTGAACACTAAAATCAGTCCCCAATGTTCAGAGTCCAGTACGCCATCCGTATCATAATTTTCTGGCACATCATTGCGGTACGCCAAGTCAGCACGGGCTTTAGCATTTTCGCCAGTAATCGTCGGCAACATATTGCTATCTGCCGTTGGGCCACCGGGTACGCCACAGACTTTAATAGGATTGGCGACTGTGCCAGAGGTGCTCAACAAAATCTTTTCAGCATAAGGGGTAGCACGCCAATGGATACGCACCACGTCGCCCGCTTTTAAATGGTTCCAATCGACATCGCCAATAGTTTCGTAAGCCAAGCCAGGGCCAACTTCCCAAGTTTTTGCCGTTGTTGACGGTGAGCAATCCACGGCTTTAGGGTCTGGGCTAGTTGGTAATGGCGCGCTTAAATCTGGTACATAGACTGCATTGGCGGTCAGGCTAGTGACAGTCAGTGCCAATGCAATGGCGAGGCTTAAGGAGTTAAATGGTGTTTTCATGATGTTTAAGTTTGTTTAAAAGTTTATGGGTTGGTTTGGTGGCAGAAACTACATGCTACTCAAGTGGCTAATCGGTGTTCGGCTACTGCGTCAGGCAAATGAATTTCTCCGTTGAAGTTTGATGGTTAGCGTTTGTGGCTGGGCATGGACTGTAGTATCCGCTTCGTCGGTATCAATTTGATTTCGCCATTGTTTCAATTGTTGCCATCAAGGTGGTTAATGCTATGAAGCTTATTTATCAATAACTTGATGGAGAAATGGGTTAGGTTAGGTCGATAAGCAAAAAAATTCGGGTCTTCGTAAAACCATGTGGAATCGACGGAATCCTAACCAACAAAAAATAAGTACACTCAATAAAAAACGCGACCTGAGATTGGCTCGGATCGCGTTTTTTACTTGTGTTTGTTAACAGCAAATCAAAAGGACATTGCCTTGTAATTTCCAGTCGCTCAGGCAAACATAAAATCCGCCAGTGCCGTTTGTGGCGTAGCTTGCAACAACCCAACTAAGCTCAGTTCCGTGCTGCTGACCAGAGAATCTGCACCTGCTGATTTAAACATATAAACCGCGCTGTCTGTTCCATTGTCCACCACGAACAATCGGGTGTCGTTTAAGGCATAAGCACTTGAGGCACTGCCAATTGTGGTAGCGGCTTTGGTTGCAGTGATGGTGCCGACGATATTGGAGGTAACCACCACTAGTTCCGCCGTGCTGGTAAAACTGCTGCCTGAGGTAATTTGTATTGCTTTTTCGATGACATGGTTACCGTTGCCAATCACAAATCCGGCGGCATTATCCAGGCATCGAATTTTGTCTACCCCTGTTTGGAAATCCAGCACTTTGTCACTGCCACCCGTTAACGTGTTGAACACAAAAGTGTCGGCATCGGCACCCCCAGTTAACGTATCCGCCCCAGCTCCGCCGATCAAAGTGTCACGACCCAAGCCACCATCTAGCGTGTCAACGCCTGCGCCGCCGTCTAAGGTATTGTTGCCGATATTGCCTATTAACTTGTTGGTTGAATTATTACCAGTTGCATTGATATTGGCTTTTCCGATCAATGTTAGGTTTTCGACATTGGCGGACAGTGCATAGGTGACAGATGCGTTTACCCTGTCAACACCCTCATTTAGATTTTCAGTCACTGTGTCGCCCACATTGTCAACCACATACACATCATCCCCCAAGCCACCTTTGAGCACATCCGCACCGACACCGCCATTCAGGGCATTGTTGGCAGCATTACCGATAAGGATGTTTGCCAAGCCATTTCCTGTTGCATTAATGACGGCAGAACCAGTCAACGTGAGGTTTTCGACGTTTGCCGACAGTGTATGGCTGACTGACGACAAAACGGTATCGATGCCTTCACCTATATTTTCAATGACCGTGTCGCCAGATCCGACAACGTAAGTGTCATTCCCGCCCAAACCTTGAAGGCTGTTGGCTTTACTGTTACCGGTTAAAACGTTGGCAAAACTATTGCCCGTGCCGTTGATGGCGGCAGACCCAGTTAAGGTCAGGTTTTCAAGTTGCGCGCCCAATTTCCAGGTAATTGAACTTTGCACGGTATCCGTGCCTTCTTTAGCGTTTTCGATCACCTTATCGCTAATTGAATCCACGACATATACGTCATCACCCGCACCGCCTTTCAGCGTATCCCCACCTAAACCGCCATTGATGATATTGTTTGCGATGTTGCCCGTTAGGGTATTGGCAATGGCATTACCTGTGCCATTGATGGCGGTGACGCCAGTCAAATTGAGGTTTTCAACGTTCGCGGTTAATGTGTAGTTGATGGCGCTGTTGACGGTATCCATTTCTGTTGCCAAGGCCGATGTTTCAATCACCTGGTCACCCTTGTTATCGACGACATAGGTGTCATTGCCCAAGCCCCCGCGCATGATGTCAGCACCCGCCAAACCGTTAATCAGGTCATTACCTGCCAGACCGTCAAACTGGTTATTCGCCGCCGTTCCGGTCAAGGTGTCATTGCCGTTGGATTCGGTAACGCCACTTTGGCTAAGGTTAATAACCAAGACAGTGTTGCCCACTAAATGACTATCTGACACATTCACAGTAAAACTCACCTTGGCATTGGTTTTCAAGGCTTCAATCGCCGCGTCATTCGCCACAAAACGGTAAGCTCCAGTCGCCTTAGTCACGGTCAGCACACCATAAGCACTGGCTTTGCTGACCGTGCCATTGGCGTTATCTGTCCCACCCACAATACCGTAAGTCAAGGTGTTGCCATCCACATCGGTGGCGACTAAGAATTTGTTGACGGTAGTAAATTTGTCATCAAACACCGTGTCGGTGAAATTGATGGCGGAAGGCGTGGCAAGGACGGGCGCACTGTTCGGTACGATAACATTTGCCTTCACTTGTATGGCGGTTAAAGACTCTAAACCGCCATTGTCTTTCGCTACGACGGTAAACGCATTTAAGTTACCTTTGGTATCAGTCGCAGGTGTCCAATAGGCTTTACGGGTGGCATCAACGGTGTTGTTGGTGGCATTCCAAGCAGTTGCCGTTGCAGCCGATGTACCGATTTTTAAACTGCCGCTGCTCACGGCTTTAATAACAAAGCGGTTTACAGTTCCGTCAACGTCCGCTTCATTGCCTTGAGCTTGTAACTGGGCAAAATCTACAGTAATTTCGCTGTTGACATTACCGCTGCTAACCGCTGCGGCGAAGGCCGTTAAGGTGGGTGCGTCATTGACTGGGGTAATGTTGATTGTTTGTGTCGCTGAATTGAGCGCGGTGTTCTTGTCAGTAACGGTAAATGTCACCGTACGGAATGCTGTGCTGGGCGCATCGCTAGTATTATTGAACTGGATCGCCCGTGCCGTACTTTGCACCAAGGCATTGCTGGCGGCTGAATTAAAACTAAACGTCCATACCGCACCATCGCTAACCAAGGCGGCATTCGCGCTACCGATTGCGGTTGAATTAGACATGAGGGCATTAGTGGTGGCGTCCAACCAAATGCCACCCGTATTGGTTGTGGCTAACAGCAAATAATCGTTAGCGGAACTGTTGGTGGAGATTTGTACTTGCAGCTTGCCGCCGTTCCAGTCGGTATCGCCATCAATGTCATTTATAACAATTGAATTGGTAATAACAGCAGGTGTTTGTTCGGTGAATGAAGTAATTGTGGTTGTAGAAATTTTGGGGGAAATATTAAAATTGTTCATCAAGACCGAAACTGTTCTGCCACTGTCATAATTAGTTACAGCTAAATCAGTTTTGCCATCGTTATTGAAATCGGTCGCACAAATCATACGATTGCCTGCACCTATTTCATAATCTATTTGTGTATCAAACCCCGTATTTAGGATATTTCGTAAGAAGACCGAAACAGTGGTGCGCCCATAATAAGTCAAGGCTAAATCATCTTTACCATCATTGTTAAAGTCGGCGACACTAATCGTCGGATAACTTATACCTACTAGAGCTAAATCTGACTTTGCGTCAAAACCTGTATTAGTTGGATTACGCAAGAATATTGAAACTGAACTATCGCCCCAATTGGCCACAGCTAAATCTAATTTACCGTCACCATTAAAATCACCTCGACCAATCGAGTAAGGTTGATGACCTGTGCTGTAGTCAATTTTATCTTCAAAACCAGTATTTTCAGTGTTTCGGTATAATAGCGAGATTGTATTGCTATTTATATTAGAAGTAGCTAAATCCATTTTTCCATCACCATTAAAATCACCCACAGTAAGGTATTGAGGAGCAATTCCTACCAAGTAGTCCACTTTTTCATTAAAGCCAGTATTACTGGCATTTCGCATTAACACAGAAACTGAATTACTTCCATAATTGACAGTTACAATATCCTGCCTACCATCATTATTAAAATCAGCCACGTAGACATAGTTAGGATACGCTCCCGTGGTGTAATATTCTTGAGCGTCAAAGCCTGTATTGGCTGAATTACGTAACAGCACCGACACTGTATTGTCTGATAGATTAGCTAAAACTAAATCATCTTTACCATCACCATTAAAATCACCGCTACCTCCAGAGAAAACGTTAACATCACCAAAAGGCTTGGCGTGGGCATAATCAATTTTTGGATCAAATCCAGTATTCGTATCATTTCGCAACAATACTGATACATGTGATATGAAATTATTTGACAGAGGGTAAGTTACAGCTAGATCAGCTTTACCATCACCATTAAAATCGCCTGAAAAAACAGATGTGCTTGGCCCTGCATTAATTTCATAATCAACTTTAGCTTTAAAATCAATGCCTCCCTTATCATACAAATACGCCTGATCCCAAACCGTACCATTGGCAAAAACCAACTGCTCAATCCGGTAGTCTGAGCTGGTGTACCAGTTGGAAACTGTGAGTTGGTCGGTCCCGCCAGCAAACTTGAGAACCAAGTCGTTGCCGTTGCGCGACACTGAGACATCGCTAGGTAAAATCCCTGCCCCTAGCAAGATTTTGTCAACATTACCCCAAGTTGGGTCGTAGTCGTTAATGGTGTCTTGCCCCGAACCCACACCAAACTGGTAAATGTCATTGTCTAGGCCGTAGCCGCCAGCAATGCCACCATTTAATACATCGTTACCTACGCCACCATTTAAGATGTCATTCCCTTCGCCACCAGACAGCATGTCATCGCCGCCACTACCATAAATATAGTCATCACCTTTTTTGCCATCAATGGCGTTGTTTTGCCCATCGCCCAGCAATATGTCGCGTTGGTCGCTGCCGCCAAATCCTGCTTGACCCGCCAGTTTCGCGCCGTAATCGTTGAAGAGGGCTTGCAATTCGGGCGTGATGGGCAAGGCCAAGAGATTGGCGATAATCAAATCAATGCCATTCCAACCGGAATCCCGAAGAATGGCTCCCGCGTATTTGTCAAAATCGAGCAAGTCAGCCATGCCTGTGGTGGGGCTAGCATCAATTTTGGCTTGCAATGCGTTCATGATGGCGGTGAAATCCAGATGCGCCCCGGTATCATCGACTTTGAATGCCAACAAATCCAGAAACGGTTTTAGGCGGGTTTGGGTCACTAAACTACCGTAGACGGAATCCTTAATCTTGTCGTAACTCTGTTGCAATAAGGCCAGTTGCGGGGCCGAGAAGTTGATAGTTACGGTTTCTGTGCCGCTGGGTACGGGACGGAAGGTGTGTCCCATGAAGCGCTCAAGAGTGGCGATTTTATCTGCCCAGGCTTGATATTCTTGGCTGCCAGCGGCAATGCCTTCAAAACTGATGTTAAGGGTATGTCCGCTAAAGGCTCCCGTGAAGGTGGTCTTCATGGTGCTGGTCGCCGCCCACGCCTTGATAATCGCATCGAGCTTAGCTTTTTGTCCTGAATAGGTGGTGTCGGCGACAACATCCTTGAGCAGTTGAGCCAGTGCGGGGGAAAGGGTTGCCGCTTCACGTAAGTCGCGAATTTGTCCGCTGCCTTGCATGTTGGGCAAGGCAGCGACTGCGGTGGTGTCCAGTGGTTTGGCGAACGTCCGAAAAAACGTATTTTCGATTAAGTCAATGTCGGCTAAGGTGCTGGTTTCACCTAAGCCCCCCAAGCTGCCATCGCTGCGGCTGTAAGTGCCTAGGTCGGCAATCCGGTTGCCATCCGGCAACACTTGGCTGTTGATTTGCTTGGCAACATTAATGCTGGCAATTCGTAACTCGCTCAGGGTAAATAACTCTCCCGCATCGGATATGCCATCTTGGTTCAAGTCACGCCACAGGCGCAGATTGGCAAACTGGGTGTCGGCACTATTGATAATGCCGTCTTTATTGCTGTCAATGTCAGCCAGGGCAGCGAAACCATCAACCGCCTTACCACCAGCCGCCAATGGCGTGCTATCGCCAAACAATTCGGTGCCATTGTCGATGGTGCCGTTGCCGTTCCGATCAAGCACGAGAAAAGCATCGTCCGCTTTGACCCAACCGGTGGCAGTTTTGATGCCGTCGCCGTCATGGTCAAACAAAATGGGGTTCGTGGTGGCGATACCGACGGTTTCAAAACCATCGTTATCAAGGTCGAAGGTCAGCGGGTCGCGGCGTGGTGCAACCCAACGCTGTGCTTGACCAAAGTCATCGGGGACGGAGGGATTAATCGGGTCAAGCGAGTCTTTTGGGGCGGTGGGATCAAAGGGTTTATTAGGGTCATCAGGGTCTTTATCTTTGTCTTTGAATGTGATTAGCGGTATCCCCAAACCAGGTTTGCCCGAAGTGGTGGTTCCTGAACTGTCGACACTTGGCGGGGTGCTGGGCGATTGGATGTTGACTGATTGAGTACCATGCACACCATTGACATAAGCAATGATGTCGCCATTACCCAGTTCTTGATAGAAAACCCTGCCATCGCTACTTTTATAAACCGCTGTCCAGTCAATGCGAGTGCCGCTGCTCAGGGTGATGCCATCAACAATTATTTGTCCTTGACCATCGCTATCTATAATGCCGTCTCCGCCGTCGGCGTAATAAGTGTCGTAACCGCTGCCACCGCGAAGACTATCGCCACCTTTATTGTCACGACCGTCTAATGTATCTTTACCGCTACCGCCTTCAAGTATATTTGCCGCCGAGTTGCCTATCAGTATATTGTCGAAATTGTTGCCCGTACCGTTAATGGCATTTGAGCCTATCAGCGTCAGGTTCTCCAGGTTGCTGCCCAAGGTATAACTGATGCTTGCCTTTACAGTGTCTATTTCGGTGGCAAGCGAGGAAGATTCAATGATTATGTCGCCAGCATCTTCTACTACATAAGTGTCGTTGCCTGTGCCACCGATGAGAATATCGTTTCCACCTTTGCCCTCGAGTGTGTCATCACCTGCATTGCCGATAAGCAAATCAGCAAGGTTGCCTCCAGTAAGGTTGTCATTCCCCGAACCACCCAATAGGAAAGCCCCACGATTGTGGGTGTCGGTTACATCAAGGGTATTCGTACCCGCCTGCACATACCAATCGCGTAGGTTAGGAAGGATTCCGTTAATTTTGGTTTGTTCATTATTGTAAAAAAAGTATTGAATATAGGTCTTAAAGTAAAGATTATAGCCTTTGGCGGTATCTAGCGTACTAGCTACGTCTTTGATGTCGAATTTAATCCCGCCTTGTACGCCAGAGAAGAACTCTAAATGAGGATTCCCGCTGGTCTCGGTATAGTATTTTTGCATGGCAAAAGCTATAAGAGCGTCACTAATAAGCGGAGAATAAATTATCAATCCACCAAGGGTAATTTTGAAATCAGATATTGTTAAACCGCCATCTTGGGCAATTTTCCATAAATCCTTGGTAAAACGGGTCAGCATGTCGTCGTCAGGTGTCACTCCCCCAGCAGCAGGGGCATTACCAAATTCATGGCGGATAAGGCGTTCAAGGAAATTTTCGAGATTGGGGGGATCGGTGCGATTGTTATACAAATCATCGCTAAAAATCATTTGTAGTAAATCGGGCAGTTTATAAGTGACATCACTTAAAGAATGCGAAGAATCTGTTTTTTCGCTTTGTAAAAAAGCGGTGAGCAAGGACATAGAGTGTAGATTACCTCCCCCAATATCAGTACTCCCGTGCTGTAGTGGTTCTAGCTCAATGCCGATTCTTGAAGCTAAAATAGAATCGGCCCAATCCGCTGATAAAAATTCGCCTTGTACGGTTTTATCATGAACTTTGGTTTCTCGTGTGGAAAACCAATCATTAAATATAGAAATTTTATCCAGTGGTTCTAACCAACTTGAAGGTATAGAAGGATGAATTTTTTTTAAATATGTTAATAAACTATCTGCATTTGCAGCTGTAGCAGATTTATAAAAAGGAGCCTGATTAAAAGTAAAAGCCTGTTTATCAAAAAAAACCGCAATTAATGAAGCTAAACCACCGCCTAAAGAATGTCCCGTCAAAGAGATGTTAGGAATAAAACCTAATGATTGTTGGGTTTTTTCTATGGTTTTAATATAGTAATTAGCCGCTTGGAGTAATTGCTCATCTATTCCATTTCCAATTTCAATTTCAGTATGTAAATTTAGAGCTAAATTTATATCGGTACCAATATCAGCGATGCTCTTATCATAAGTACCTGCATAAGAAATGACTAATTCTGTACCATTTGTAAAAGTAATAGCTTCGAAACCTGTAGATAAATCATATTCATGTGAATCATTTACTATCGTCCATCCTACTGGCACGGGAAACTGATTGATTGGGTTACGCGTTGAAAGATAAGAACCACCCGCCATTAGAGCGTAATCAATAAGGCTAAATTCCGCTGACGTAGGGAGGCTTGTTGATGTTTCGCTGCTTGCTGTGCTCGGCGTGATAGAAAGCTTAATATTCTCAAAATTTCCCAACGATCTGTCATCAGCTTGTGTGGAATTGGCTAATAATTCTTCAGAGGTGGTTCTATTTGTCACCGCATCAACAATCCCATTCCCAGCATCCTTAGGCAGTGTGGCAATTTCAAAATCACTATCCGGTGCATTCGCATCCACAGCATTACCCACCTTAGTCCACGCATCAGGTGTGGCAAAGCGGTTAGCTGAGTTATGGTTTGGGCTATAAATATCGTCGTCGAGTAATGCGGGTTCAAGTTTTGTTTTCTGGGTCATTTTTTACCAACCTTGATTTTGCTAATAGCCGATTGAAGTGAGGGGTTGAGTTCGTGGTTTTTTATAAAGTTATAATTGTTGTCGATAAAGCAAGCGACTTTATCTGACCAAGCTATGACAAAATAGCAACATCTAATCAATAACTAATGGATTTGTTATCTATTCCCAATAGTATTAGACGTTGAGCCATAATGCGAATTAATTTTCGTTAACCTTGCTAAACAAATCTCTATAAACAGGCTTTGTCATGCCCTTAATCGCACCGTGATGCGGTCAATCTTATCCTACCCAAGGCGCTCATAGTAATCGACAAATTCCATGTGGTAAAAATGGCCAATGAGGCAGTCGAAGCCGGAAGAAAAAGCATTAAAAACGGATTGTCCAAAGCCGAAGCAAACGCCTTAAAAAATGACCGATTTTTGATGTTGAAGCGGTGGCGGGATTTAAGCGGACTTGATGAGTTTAGGTTGTCCGGTTGGACAGAGAATTACCCGCTGTTACAAGCATTGTATTTAGCCAAGGAAGAATTTTTTGATATTTGGGACAGCGGCATGTCCAGACACCAAGCTGAATTGGCCTATACACACTGGAAAAATTCGCTGCCTGTTGATATTGCCCCGTATTTCTCGGATTTGGAAAGGGCGGTAAGCAACTGGCATCATGAAGTGTTCAATTATTTTGACTGCCGTGTTACCAATGCCTACACGGAATCTATCAACAACCAGATCAAAGCTATTGCCAGGCAGGGCCGAGGTTATAGCTTCAATGTGCTTCGCGCCAAAGTCTTATACATCCATACCCTCCATGTCAAAAAGACAAGTTTTAAATCATCAATACCGGATGGCGCTTTGGGCAAAATGGGCTTGTCTGAATTTGAAGAATTGAACTATGGAGTACGCATTTTGTAATCTCCAAAATAGGGGAATACCACACGATTTTACGAAGACCCAAAAATTCCAGCGTGGGTAAACCCGTGCTGGAATAGGGGTGTTCTATTGTTGTAAAGATGATGCTCTCTGCCAAACAGGTTACAGGACTAAATCGGCAGCTGATACGCTGTTAACGCCCAAGAGTGTGATGAAAATCTCGATATCTGTGTCGGCATCGGTGCTGCCCAATAACATGTGAGCGGACGCATCAAAACGCAATTGCCCCGTTGCATCATTGCCGTTAAACGCCTGTCCGCCAATAAAGCTTGATACGGGATCTATAAAATCGAAAATTCCGCTAAAATCGATCACGTCATCACCACTGGTAAAATCGGTAATGACCGCAGAGCCAGCATCTGATATAAACATATCAAAACTAAACACGTCTTTGCCTGAGCCACCCGTCAAAAGATTAGAATGATTGAGAAAGCTCTCCAGTCGGTCGTTGCCATTGTCGCCTGACAGTATGCTGATATCTGCCGCTTGAGAACTGATGCTTACCAACAAGTCATTGCCATTTCCACCGAAGAGCGTGTCATTACCTCCGAAACCGTATAACACATCATTGCCGCTTCCGCCCTTAAGGACATTATCGCCATCGTTACCTTCAATATGGTTGTCCAGCTTGTTGCCTGTCCCGTTAATATTATTGAAAGGCGCATCGGCGTTGATGAGAAATAAGTTTTCCAGACCTGCACCCAGTGTGTAACTGATAGACGAATACACCTCGGAAATACCTTGATTCCCAGCAGATTCGATAATGACATCACCGATGTTATCAACACTGAAAGAATTGCTTCCTGCGCCGCCATCCATCGTATCAGCACCAGTGCCGCCGCTTAGCCTATCATCACCCATGCCGCCGTAAAGGAAGTCATTGCCCGCATTGCCCCATAAACTATCATTCCCCAAGCCGCCGCTTAGGATGTTATTGCCTGAATTACCCGAAAGCCAACCATATAGATCATTAGCAGTACCATTGATGTCAGCTGTTCCGGTAAGGATTAAATATTCCACAAGCGTTGGTAAGGTATAAGAAATACTGCTTTCGACCGTATCATCAGAAGAAGACCCATCATTAGAGCTGATGCCATCATCAACTTCTTCAACGACATCACCGATGTTATCAACAAAATATCGATCAGAGTCTTCACCGCCGCGCATAACATCGGCGCCCTTGCCGCCATCCAAAACATCACGGCCACCGTTGCCAATCAGGATATTGCTGTTTGAATTGCCAATGATGATATTGCCCCTATCATTGCCCGTGCCATTAATTTTGCCTGTTCCTGTCAGCGTTAACCTTTCGACATTCTCGGTTAAGCTATAAGAGATAGAGCTGAAAACAGTGTCGATCTTGCCTTCATTATTGAAGTCAAACGATCTGGATTTAATAGTCTCTACGACAGTGTCGCCGATATTATCGACGTAATAAATGTCTTCACCTGAGCCGCCAATCATCATGTCAGCGCCATTGCCTCCGTCCAATACATCATTACCCGCGCCGCCAATCATCATGTCAGCCCCGTTGCCTCCATCCAATACATCATTGTTATTGCCGCCATCCAGGCTGTCGTCACCTGTACCGCCATATAAATGATCCTTACCACCCGACCCATAAAGCAGGTCATTTCCATCAAAACCCACTAAATAGTCGTCACCACTAAATCCCCAAATCGTATCGTCGTCTATCGTACCCATAAGAAAATTGTCTAAATTATTTCCCTTGATTATTGCCATGTCGGTTGCCTTAAATTGATAAGTGATGAAACGAACGCCCCATTTTCGGGATGGGATGGATACTGGTGTGTCAGTCCTTATTAAATTGGCTAAAAGCCATTATTAGTGGGTGTGCGCCAAATGAAATCCAGCGTGGGTAAACCCATGCTGGAATAGGGGCATGCTATTGTTGCGGCTTAGAAAGGAGAATTTGGCAGATGGCCATTTGCCAAGCGAACACTATAAACAGTCGGTGTAATTACTGAGGTATTGGCGCGCGTCAAACTTAATTCAACATAATATGAATTGTTTTGGAAATCAAAAGCATGTGTGAATGCCTTAACATCTTCATGCGCAACGAGGCTGGTAAATAAATTGCTGTCAAACGTGGCGACGGTGGATTCCACTAATGATGATCGGATAACTCTTTTTAAAACGGCAGATACACGAGTAGTGGTTAAAACACCATCAGCATCTTTATAACCGACGATTAAGGTATTCCAATCGGGGCTTTTTGCGACCGCGTTAGGAATAAAGCCATCAGGCAAGCCTTTAACATAATCATAGATAGGCGTGACATTACAACGCACAACAATGGGTTGGCTAAGTACAAATGGTGGTGTGCCGACCGTGGTGCTGATATTTGTGCCTAGGTAACGAAATTGTGAGCCGTTAAACTCGTATTTGCCAAAGCTTGATTCATCAACAGAACACGATGATGCTGTGGCTGTCCATGCGGTTAAGGAATCTACCCAGCCTGTCGGTAAAGCCGATGCGCTAGTGGCGGCGAAGACAGTGGCTGATGCCAATAAAGTCATGACAGAATTGCGTAAAATTTTCATCGTTATGTTCTCAAAAAAGTGCAAAAAGGATTCGTTAGGTAAATTTCTTACCTAACAAGGGAGAGTATAGGCGAGTGCATAAAGGCAATTCGCCCCCCTCAGGTAGGGCATTTTTATCGAACAAGATTGCTTTTTTAGCGGGTAATGACAGCTGGCGATAACAAGCTAAGCAGTTCCTCGCGCCGATGAATATCCAGTTTTAGGTAGATTTTACGGATATGGTCTTTCGCCGTGGATAGCTTGATATGGAGACGTTGGGCAATGTCTTCTTGGCTGACATTTTGCGCCAGCATCAAACAGACTTCACGTTGCGTGGGTGATAGCGGCAAGGCCTTAATTTGGCGTAACAGGTGTAACAAGATTGGCTCTTGGTGTTCTATGGTCATGCCGATAAGCCGCTGTTGCCCTGAGTTAACCGGGGCTAACCATTGGGCGCGAAACACAAAGCGCCCGTTGGCAGCGATATGGCACCAAGTTGGCGGGCTGACATGATGGCCTTGAAAAACCGCTGTTAATCGTTGGCATAATGCCGTCAATTTTGCTAACAAGGCCACCCTATTTTTACCCGCATGAATGGTGATTGCCGGATGGCAAGCCAAAATCAGTAAGCGCTGCGCTTCGTCACTCAGATGCACAATAACACCTTGCTGATCCAGCAGAATAATGCCGGATGCCCCATTTGCATTGTATTCAACATCGATATTGTCGGGAGCGTGAAGCGCATGCGCCACATAGGGCAATAATCCTGACAAAAGCGCTTGATCGTTACTGGTAAAGGCTTTTTGCAAGCGCGGACGATACAGGGACAGCATGCCGAGGGTTTTCCCATTTTGTTTGATAAGTGCCCAAAGAATATGGTGGTGATCGTATTGGCGGGAGACCAGGTTATAAAAGTCCGACTTAAAATAAGATTCATCAAATACCGCCACATCGGCTAAAACCGAATGCTGTTTAAACCAGTTAACAAAACACTGCCTGCGCTTTGGTGTCAGATAAGACGCGACCAGCTGCGATTCTTCCAAGTTGGTCGTGACAAAATCAAGGATGTGATAAGACGGGATAATATGTTCATCACAACCGGAAAAAGAATTGTTACAGGAGGGAATCGCCATTTGTACGGTTCGGAGAAATTCGGCGACAACAATTTCCTTATTTAAACCCGAACAGCATAATTGGCGGAGATAAGCGATGGTTTGGTTTTTGTTCATGGTATTTTTAGTTTTGATTTTAAAAATCAACGTGATGCTGTTTTTCAAAGCTTGACTGCTCTTTTGTGTAATTCACTTCACCCAAGCTCAATCCGCGCCGCCAGTTGCAATACATCCTCTGGTGAAAACGGTTTTTCCAGATAAGGTAATCCAGTTTCTGCAATCAAAGGGGCAATGCTGGTAGATAGCGTATCGCCAGTAATAAATGCCATGTGTTTGATTAAATTGGGATAATTTTTTTGTAGTTTTTTCCATAAGGTAATGCCGTCCATATCTGGCATCCGCACATCGGAAAACAATAAATCGCAGTGATTGGAGGCTAGCCAGAGCAGGGCATCGTTGCCGCTATTGGCAATGTAAACGTCATAACCTGCCGACCCTAAAACCTCTGCTAATACCAAGGCCACTTCATGTTCATCATCCACGATTAATACGGTACCTTCATGTTGGATTTCGCGTGTTTGGTTAGCCGTACGTTGGAAACGGATTTTGTATTTCGGTTCTTGTAACGGCAAAGTCATTAAGAAGGATGCACCCACAGCGGAGGCTTCCAATACCAGCTCGCCACCGTGTTCACGAAGAATCGCCCGACTCACTGACAAGCCTATACCAGTGCCAATGCCTTCTACTTTGGTGGTAAAAAACGGTTCAAAAATACGTTCCTTGATGATTTCAGGTACGCCTAAGCCATTGTCAATCAGCTGCAAAAACTGAAAATTGTTGTGTATCCCTGTTTGTATGCGTAATTGGCGGTTTTTGGTGATGGACGATAAGGCTTGTTGGGCATTGATGATTAAATTCACCAGCACTTGACCGATTTTGTCAGCATCTATTTCCACATTCGGCAGGGCTTCATCCAAGACCATAGTCAGTTTTATGCCACTGGAACGTAAGCTGTAATTTAATAAATCCGCTGCCCCCATAGCGACATCATTCAGCGACGACCATTTGCGTTCAACGGGTTTTTGCCTTGCCATTGATAAAAAGGTTTTAACGATGCGCCCGCAACGCTCAGCAGCAATACGGATGCGTTCGGCATCGGCTTGTACCGCCGAATCTTTAGCCTTTTCTTCCAGCAACGCCGCCCGCCCCATTAAAATCGCCAAGGGATTGTTTAACTCATGCGCCACACCTGCCAATAATGCCCCCATGGATGACAGCTTTTCACTTTGTACGAGTGCCTCACGTTGCTGAGCAACTTGTTCTTCGGCTTGCCTACGCAGGGTGTGGTCGGCAATAAATGCGGTATAGGAAACGCCACCGTCAATTGGGGTAACAAAAATCGTTAACTCTATGGGAAATTCAAGTCCGTTTGCGTGTAAGGCATTCAATTCGAGATTAATACCAATGGCTTTGGCTTGTCCGGTCAGCAAATGCCGCTGCAAGCCCGCTCGGTGTGCGGCGCGGTAACGTTCAGGGATAATTTTGTCGGCTAGGTCTTGCCCAAGCATTTGCTCGGCTTGGAAACCAAAAATATGTTCAGCAGCATGGTTAATCTCAATAATTTTGCCTTGTTGGTTCATAGCGATAACCGCCAATATGGAGCTATCGACTACGGCGCGTTTAAAGGCTTCACCCGCTTGCAATTGTTGCAAGGCGGTTTGATGGGCTTGGAAGCATTGGGCGATGATAGCCATTGTTGCTTTCCAGCGCTCAGGTAGCGGGGGTGGATTGGGGGATTGTTGGTTACAAGCTTGTTGTAAAAACCTCACGATTTGCTGCACGGGGATAATAAATTTTTGCCGCAAAAGCCTTTGGGCAAGTAGTGCAGTTGCACCAATTGCTAGCAACAACACGACATAATAAATGAGTTGCCATGCTAAAAGTGATTGTAGTTGTGTAGAGGTAATAACGGTGTCGCTGCCTGTTGACCACGAACGGATTAAATCCTGCCAAACCACATAGTGCCCAATGGATAGCAGCAGCACTAAGGCAATCAACGGTAAGGTAATGCCGATAATGGTGGCGCGATAGCGGATGTCGATAGCTTGGTCTGATGCCTCGCAGTTATTAACGTTCATGGCTGTAACAGCATGTAGCCAGCGCCACGAACCGTTTTTAACACTTCGGGTTTATCGGGGTCGGCTTCAATCTTGCGGCGTAAGCGCATTACCCGCAGATCAATGGAGCGATCAAACACATCCCAATCTTTGTGGCAAGCCAGCGCCATAATTTGGTCACGATTCATGACTTTATTAGGGTGTTCGGCAAACACTTTTAATAAATCAAATTCCATTGAGGTGATGGCAATTTCCGCTCCTTGTCCGTCATACAAGCGGTGTTCACGCAAATCCAGCTCGCATTGTCCCAGCTTAACTTTATGTAGTGGGCTTTTGATGGTTTGTTGACTGGCTTCGGCTTTAGCAGCCATGCGTCGGGACACACTTTTTACCCGTGCCGACAATTCGCGTAAATCAAACGGTTTACCAATGTAATCATCAGCACCTAATTCTAAACCGATGACCCGATCAATCACCTCAGCGGCGGTAGTCAGCATGACAATACCTGTGAATGGGTAATTGTCGTGTATCCATCGTGCTAGCGATAAGCCGTCTTCACCAGGCATCCGCACATCCAAAATTGCCACGGTAGGCGGCGCATTTTTAAATATCGCCCGTGCGGCCTCGGCATTTTCGGCAGTGCTTACTTGGTATTGGGTACCAAAATACTCCAAAACAATTTCTCTAAGGTCTTGCTCATCATCAACAAAAAGCAATTTATGTAAGGCTGACATGATGGCATTTCCAACGGGAGTCATAAGTTGACTGCAAGTATGACAGCTATCCGATGATGCAGTCAGTAATTGAAACGATTGAAACAATGGCGGATTTATAACTGATGAATCTCAGTTATAGGATGTGTTGACGTTAGAAGGTGTTGCATCGGGTGAAACGCGATAGATACGCTTCATTGATTTTATGCCGTTTGAATACAGCACATCTTGTTTATAAGTAGTCGTGTATGAGTTGTTGAACATGTTGAGGCGTACAAAACAGGTTTTGTACGCCTCAATTAAAATGCTTCAACAATCGCTATGGTGAAAAATTTTTTGAATGGTTACTTACTAAACTCAGCAGCCAGTAGAGGCATTATTTCGACGGTATACCATCTTCCCACCAATGGGTGAAAGTGGGTTCTGAGCCTGTGCCGAGCAATTGTAGATAAGCGGTCAGGTTGCGGATGTCATTGGCACACAGATTATTTTTAAACGATGGCATTCCGCCGTCTTCGCCTTGAAGTACCGCTTCCCGGACATCGCCGCTTTCTGTACCAACCAAGCTTGGCCCCATGCTGGCGCCGTGGGCGTTCATGCCATGACAGCTATAGCAATTCATCCGCAAAAACGCCCGACGGCCTTCTATCGCCATATCTTGGGTGGGTTTTGGGCATAGGGGTTTGGTGGTTTGTATCGGGTCTGCGGCTTGTGCCAGGCCGATGCCCGCGAGGATAACCACAAGTTGCAGGCTGGCGTTAATAGGGTTCGATAAAACTCGCATGATAGGTTTACCTCTTAATGTTGGTTGTTAAGTTCAGCGCCCGGTTGTTTTGCTGGTGAAGGCGCTGAAGCTGTGATTGGTTGAAGGCGTGGGATGTTGTAAGCCGTAAGAATGTCGTCAATTTTGCGGCGATTGCGTTTTAGGCTGTTATCCAGTTTTTCCGCCAATGCGTGGTCATCTTTCCGAACGCCCATGGCTATATCAAAAGCAAACGGCTGTTCTGGCATGTCGGCATCGGCTGGCAGTTCGGTTACGGTAAGGGCTTTGCCGTATGGCTTGGTAAAATAACCACCGATTGGTCCCCAAACCATCGCGATGTCGATTTCACCTTTGGCGACGGCAGCAATCAGTTGGCCTTGCGGGTTTTTAACGCTGGCCTCTCCCCACATAGAATAGCCAACGACGTTATCGACAATGCCGCGACCAGCAAGCGCATGGGCAGGTGGTGAGTTTGCGCCGTCATTGCCGATGGCGTGCAAGCCAATCTTTAGGGTTTTCAGTACCGGATCATCAAACGATTGCAAATTCAGATGACGCTGACTTTTGCTAATGTAGACATAGCCGGAGCGGTAATACGGTTGCGTTGATAGCACCCGTTGATAACCGAAAGGCACACCCATAACCACATCGCAAAGCCCGGCATTGAGGGTTTCCCGAATATAGCCTTGCCGTTGTTTTTGCCAAGTGAAACGCAGCTTGGCGTGTAAATCTTTGGCAAGCAGCGCCGCAATTTTGTTTTCAAAACCTTCCCGTAAGCGATTGGAATAGGGCAGGTTGTCCGGTTCTGCACAAACGCGGAATTCACTGCTTTCCGCTGTCATGGTTGCCATAAGCAGCAACGCAGCAGTGGCGGATTTTATGCGCTGGGAATGTCGCTTCATGCCGAAGTTACCTTGCAAACTGGCGGTTAAGGCAGTTTGTAGACATGGACTGTGCCGCCCGTGGTGACTTTTTTGCCCGTACAAGCATCATCACTAAACACCGCGATACGTTGTTTTTTATCAGGCCCTTGGAAACTAATCGGGTTGCCGACGGTGTTACATTGCAAGGTGACATTCCATAATGGTGTGCCGTTTTGGGCATCCAAAGCCTTCAAAGCGGGTGGCAATTTAAGAAAATCTTGCGCTTGTGTGGTGTAAAAAACCAAGCCGCCACGTGTACTTAACACGCCCCCGTAAATCATTGCGGGTTCTTTAACGCCCCATTTTTTATGCAGCTTTGGATCAGTGGCTGTGGCATCCCAAGCAATCAACTCGCTGACGTAAGTCATATCTTTGCCGGGTTTAATGCTGTAATCCGTACCCATATACGGTGCGCCGGAAATGAATTCCGCCCGCAACGCTTCCAAATTACTGCACAAGTTAAAGGTTGGCATATAAAACAAATTGGTATCAGGCGAGAACGCCCCTGGCTCCCAACCTTTTGCACCAAGCACAGAAGGGCAGATGTTTTCAGTCACTTTGCCTTCATGTACGCGCATATTTTCATCAATCGCTGGCAATACCGAAGGCAGTCCGGTTTTGGCATCGACGCTGAAATCAATTTTTGCCGCCCAATTAACTTCGGCACCAAATTGCGGGGCTTTTAAAACTTCACCTGTCATGCGGTCAAACACATAGGCAAAACCGTTTTTATTGAAATGTACCAGTAGCTTGTTATGGCTGATGCCGTTGACGGTTACCGTTTGGTTAACGGCGATGTTTTCAGTGGCGGCATCGTAATCCCAGCTATCGTGCGGGGTAAATTGATAAGCCCAGACCGCTGTCCCGGTATCCGGTTTTCTGGCAAAAATGGATGCTCCCCATTTGTTGTCACCTTTACGCATATCGGCATTCCACACGCCTGGTTGGCTAGTGCCGTAGAACAGTAAATCCAGTTCAGGATCGTAAGTGAGGTACGCCCAAGCGGCACTGCCACCCAGCAACCAGCCGCGTTTGTTGGGCCAAGTAGTCGCGCCAAGATCTTTTTGGCCTTTGTAGTAAATAGAGTTATCGCGGAATTTTTGGTCGATCAACACATCCGCATCCGGGCCAGTATTGTAGGCGCGCCAGAGTGGAGTGCCGGTTTTCAGGTCAAGTGCTTGAATCCAACCGCGTACGCCCATCTCGCCACTGGACGATGCGGTAATCACTTTGCCTTTCACAATAATCGGCGCAACCGTCATGGTGACACCTGTATGCGGATCGGCAAGATTTCTGCGCCAGACTTGCTTGCCCGTGACAGCATCGACAGCCACCACAGTATTGTCTAGCAAGTTAAAGACAACTTTGCCATCGGCATAAGCCGCGCCACGATTGATGCCGCCGCAGCAATTTGCGCCTTTGGCATAACGGTCGATGCCAGAGGAATATGTCCATTTGATTTTGCCTTTATTGCTAAGGTCATAGGCAATCAGTCTATTGGGGAAAGGCGTAACCACGTAAAGCATATTGCCAACCACCAAGGGCTCGCCCATAAAGCGGCCTTTAACAGGGGTTTTTAAGGCGAATTCTTCTTTTAACTGTTTTACGTTGGTGGTGTTAATGTCTTTAAGTGCACTAAAACGAGTGCCTTGCGCTGTGCCGCCAGCGGTTTGCCACTGTCCGCCTGCCGCTGCCCCAGTGCTTGCTGCTTCTGCAAACCCGCTTGCGGTTAACAACAGTGCCAGCATCACGCTGCCTTGGTTTAGTGCCGACTTTATATTTGGGCGATGACGCGGTTCTTTGGTATCACAAGGTGATTTTCTGTCTATCATCTAATTGGCTCCTAAAAAAGAGAAAATATCATTAAAACAATGATTTAATTCGGTATTTGTGAGGTTGTCTCACGGGTTTGTTAACGCCATCTATTTAAAGGTTAACTTAAGAAAGTGCTTTTTTCTGTTGCAATGTTTATTTAGGGAAAATCTGATTTAACCATTGCCACAGGGCTGGTAATACTAGAGCAATGCTTATGCCATAAGTAATTGTTATTAAATAACAATTACTTATGTTTTATTTGAAAATAAAGATGCTAAAAAAACTATTTTCACCGCAATTGTTGTCTACATTTTTTGCGGGATAAAAAGGCTTATTTGCTAATAATTGCGGGGTTGTTACTTGCCAAATAACTGTGATTGTCTCGACAAAATGCCAGAGAGAAATATTTTATTTGGATTCTTTATGGTATTTTATTGGCGTGTTTTCAGATTTTGATTTTTAGTTACACCGACATGGCATCAGCAAAAAGCCAAAGCAATCAAGCATCTGACGGCATTAATCTCAAAGTAATTAAACCATTTAAAAGGATAACGACATGAAAGCATTAACTAAATTTGCAATAGCCCTCACTGTTTTTGGCAGCGCCCAAGCGTTTGCTGTAGCACCTGTTACCGCAATTGTCGGCAACTGGCATTTTGATGAAGGCAAAGGCCAAAAAACCTTAGATGTTTCAGGAAACAATAAAACCGCGCAATTGGGTGCAACAGCATCCACCGTTGCTGAGTTGACTGACCCGACATGGATTGCCCGCCGTTTTGATAATCCTGCTTTACGTTTTGATGGTAATAACAGCTTTGTGCGAGTGCCTTACAGCCCGGTTCATCAGCCTGCAAGAATAACCGTTGAAGCTTGGGTAAAAGGTACAGCGGCGGCAAATGCTGATCTCATTCAATATATCGTCACCAAAAGTGGTTATAGCTGCAGCACTGCGGCCTACGCACTGTATAGCCGAGGTGGCGACGTAGCTTTTTATGTCTCCCCTGCAAAAGGTGAGTATGTAGAATCGCCCGTGGCACTGGCAGCCACTGTGTGGGATGGTAGCTGGCATCATTTGGTTGGCACCTATGATAGAAAAACTGTAAGGCTCTATGTGGATGGTGTGCAATCTGGTACAGGCACGGCAGAAACACGGGCAATTGCTTATAACGATTACACCTTTAAAGATTTATATATCGGCACCTATGACGATGGCTCAGTTTGCTATGCTGATGATCCAGAAATTGCAGGCACTTATACCAATGGCCATTTTGAAGGTGATATTGATGAAGTAAGAATTTGGAGCCGCGCGTTGACGGCTACTGAAGTAGGCAATTTGGATTAATCCAATCAAGGCAAAAGTAACTGTTTTTTTTGGTAGCTTTTTGCCATTAAAACCAGTGAAGGCTTGAGTAATCGTATATGAAACATCAATAACGTATGTGTTGATGTTGTATGAATAAATGCGGGATGGTGAATTGAAGCTAATATCGTTAATTTAAGTAACACAAGCCGTTCATGCTGATCTTGTAGAAGCATGAGCGGGATAGATAGGTTCAGCAATTTTTTAATGACTATGCCTATCCAATTTTCGGTAACTGATGGCTTCGCTCAAATGATTAATTTCAATTTCTGTTGAGCCTGCAAGGTCGGCGATGGTGCGGGCTAGTTTTAAGATGCGATGGTAGGCGCGGTGTGATAGGCCGAGTTTTTCCATGGCTTGCTCTAAGAGTTGATGTCCTGATTCTGACAAACCACAAAACTGTTTAACTTCTTTGGCGGATAGCGCGGCGTTGGCTTTGTTGCTGCGGGCTAAGGCGAGGTTGCGGGCGGTGATAACGCGCTGGCGGATGGTGGCGCTGGATTCTTCGCCTTGCGGTGTGCCTTTGCGCAAAATTTCGATGGCAACTCTGGGGACATCCAAGTGCATGTCGATTCTGTCTAACAATGGTCCGGAGATTTTTGCTCGATAGCGTGCTACTTGTTCTGAGGTGCAATGGCAGCGACCAGATGCATCGCCGAGATAGCCGCAAGGGCAGGGGTTCATGGCGGCGATCAGTTGGAAGCGGGCAGGGAAGTCGGCTTGGCGGTTGGCGCGGGAGATGGTGATGTGGCCTGTTTCCAGCGGTTCGCGCAGCACTTCCAACACTTTGCGGTCAAATTCCGGCAATTCATCTAAAAATAACGTTCCGTTGTGGGCGAGAGATATTTCCCCCGGTTTGGGATTACTGCCACCGCCAACCAAGGCTGCTGCGGAAGCGGTATGGTGCGGGGCGCGAAATGGCGGCTGTAGCCAGTTGTTAATATCCAAGCCCTGTTCGCTGACCGAGGCGATGGCGGCGCTTTCTTGCGCTTGTTGTTCGGATAGTGGTGGCAATATGGTCGGCATCCGTGCAGCAAGCATGGATTTGCCTGTGCCGGGCGGGCCCAACATCAGCAAGTTGTGTGCACCTGCGGCGGCAATTTCAAAAGCGCGTTTGATTTGGTATTGCCCGTGGACATCGGCAAAATCGATGTCGGTGTTGCTGCGTATTGGGCTGAGGTCTTGATGGCTGCTGGGGATGGTGGTTTGTCCGCTGAGATGGGCGCAAACCGCCAGCAAATGCTCGGCGGGGATAATTTCTATATCGTTAATTAACGCGGCTTCGGCGGTGTTTTGTTTGGGCAGGATGAGTTTGCGCCCGTGGTCGCGGGCTTGTAGGGCGACGGGCAACACGCCGTTGATGGCGCGTAATTCGCCACCTAATGACAGTTCGCCAACGCATTCGTATTCGCTGAGCTTGGCGGTGGGGATTTGCCCGGACGCGGCGAGTATGCCGAGGGCAATGGCGAGATCAAATCGCCCGCCTTCTTTCGGCAGGTCGGCGGGGGCGAGGTTGACGGTGATGCGTTGGGCGGGGAATTCAAAATTAGAGTTGAGTAAGGCGCCGCGTACGCGGTCTTTGCTTTCTTTAACGGCGGTTTCCGGTAAGCCGACGATGGATAAAGACGGCAAGCCGTTGCTGACGTGGACTTCAACAGTGACTAACGGGGCGGTGATGCCGGATCGCCCTCGGCTATAGATGATGGCTAAGGACATAGGTTTTGCCTAGGCAGGTTGGCTAAAAAGGAAGGTGTTTATCGAATCACGGTGGTTGCGGTGAATGTCGATTAAAACTTGTAGTTAGTATAGCCAAAAAACTAAGAGTTTTTGAATTGCTTTAGTAGCGGGAAGCTATATCGGCAAAAATCTGTCAGTCTTTTCTCTAGTTACTTGCTTTTCGGTTGCATGGACAGTTAGTTGCTTCTTTACTATCTGTATTCCTTTGTAATGGCCTAATAATTTTGGATTGCGGTAATTTGGCTTTAAATGCCGATTTGTCATTCAAAAATCGGCGGATATATTAGAAGGTCAAGTAAAAAATATCTTATAAAAACTGCTGGGGGATTCGCCATGTTCTATAAATTTGAAGACTCATACAAAGTGTTTTACATCATGATTAGCTTTATTGTGTTTAGCTTTTTGGTGATGTTGGTTTTATAACTGCCTTAATCAAATTAGGGTGTGGCAGCCATCGCCGCACTCTAAGCCATTAATTTTTGGGCAAATAACGTTTCTGTCCGTTGGCGGTAATCACATATCGACCACCACGCGGGCCGATGTAAATTCTTGATGAACCACGATGACTGTTATAACGCCGCTGCTGGCTAGCCGATTTGCTGGATTTTTCTGTAACCACGGTTTTGCTGGCGCTCATCTGGCAACCATCCTGCTCCCATTTATCTTTCGCCTTTCCTTCAGCTAGCGATTGCCACTGCATATTGCTAGGGTCATCTGCACCGCCACAAGCCAGCGCTTTGATATGGTCAATCACATAGCCGCGACAAGAGCCAAAGCGTTTGCCATTGGCGGGACAAGGATGTTGGGCTTTAAATTGGTTTTTTGCCGCTTCGCTACGTTTGATATGCCCGTGGGCATCGCGCTCGATAACAATCGGCGCGGCTTTCGGTGCAGGTAAGGATGGGGCGGGCGGGGTGATTACAACAGCGGCGGGCAAGTCTACTTCAGTGGCTTGTTGCTGGTCAGGACAAACTTGGGTTTGGTAAGTGGTTTTACCATCAAGCTCACATTTATAAAGCGCCGCAGTACATAAGTTAGGGGCGATAATGGCAAGCAGCAGTAACAAAATCTTCATTTACATCTCAGTTGGTATAAAAAGCGCGGGATTTAAGCCTGTTATATAAAGTATCGGATAAACGCCATTGTCCCCGTGTGCTAGGAATTACTTTATAATGTCGGTCTCGTTTATTTTATCAGGAACAACAATGAATCCTTCAGAGTGGTTTACCGAACAAGCCGCCGACACTGGCACGGCTTTTTCTTTAAAAATAAAACAAAAATTACATGAAGAGCAGTCCGAATTCCAATTTTTGGAAATTTATGAAACCGAATCTTTCGGCAATCTGATGGTGATTGACGGTTGCACTATGGTGTCAACCCGCGACAATTTTTTCTACCATGAAATGATGAGCCACCCAGCGTTGTTTACCCACCCAAACCCAAAACGGGTATGGATTATCGGCGGCGGCGATTGCGGCACGTTGAAAGAAGTTTTAAAACACAGCACTGTTGAAGAAGCGGTACAGATCGATATTGACGAGCGCGTCACCCGTCTTGCTGAAATTTATTTTCCTGAATTATGCGAATCCAATAATGATCCACGCGCACAACTAAAATTTATCGACGGTATTAAATGGGTAAAAGATGCCGCGCCTAATTCGGTGGATATTATTATTGTCGACAGCACCGACCCGATCGGCCCAGCGCAAGGTTTGTTCAGCAAAGCGTTTTACCAAGACTGTTTTAACTGTTTGTCTGAAAACGGCATGGTCGTGCAACAAAGCGAATCAGCGTTATTGCATTTAAAACTGATCGGTGAAATGCGCGATGCCATGGGTTCTGCTGGCTTTAGCCATTTGCAAACACTGTTTTTCCCACAATGCCTATACCCATCAGGCTGGTGGAGCGCTACTATCGCCAGTAAAACTGAATTAAGCCAATTCCGCGAATTGGATTCCGCCAATAAAGCCTTTGACACGGTGTTTTACAATGTTGACATCCACAAAGCTGCATTAGCCCAACCTGAGTTTGTAAAAAAAGCCTTTTCAATCTAAATGCCAAACGCGACCCTTTTTAAACTGATAGAACGCATCACTAACCTGCTCCGCTCTGAGGAGCGGAAAAAATACGCCGCTATCGGTTTACAGCCCGTACATATCCAAGTGCTGGAATATATCGCCAGCTGTAACCGTTTTAGCGACACGCCCGCTGCCGTCGCCGAATACTTGGGCCTGACTAAAGGCACTATTTCCCAGTCCATCCAAGTGCTTGAGCGTAAAAACCTGGTCGAAAAAACCCAAGATCAAGAAGACGGGCGGGTTGTGCATTTGGCATTAACAACCGACGGTAGCAATTTGCTAACCGAAATCAAGCCCATCGATGTGTTTGAACAAGCGCAAGAAGCCGTCGCCAAAAGCGCTTTCACCACGGTAGAAGCGGCCTTAAACGGCTTATTGATTGAACTGCAAAAAGGCAATAATGCCAAAAGCTTTGGGGTCTGCCACTCCTGTGTTAACTTCATGGAAATTGACAACCATTACCACTGCAATTTAACCCAACAGCCGCTAAGCCAGCAGGATGCAAAACGAATCTGCCGCGAACATGTACTCGCTGACGGACATGATTTTGTTGAAGAATAACCGCAACTCCCCTAACCAAAACTTACCGCTAGCTTGCGGTAAGTTTGCAACTGCGAGATACCCTTATGTTTGATACAAAAACTATTGACGATATAGCCAATCGCCTCGCTGGTGTTATCCCGCCGGGCTTTAGCCACATTAAAGACGACATGGAAAAAAACGTCCATGCCATCTTACAAAGTGGTTTTAGCAAACTGGATTTAGTCAGCCGCGAAGAATTTGAAGTGCAAAAATTGGTGCTGGCAAAAACCCGCTCCAAACTCGAAGACTTGGAAAAACGCGTTGCCGAAATGGAACAACAGTTAGTCAGCAAAGAAGACCAGTAATCCTCATTAAAATGTAGTACTCAGTCAATTTCGTTTTGACAAGTGCAAATAGGCCTGTGAGGTTTTTAAAACCTGACAGGCCTTGTTATCTGCCCAATATCTAACTCGACAAAAAATGACTAAGTAGTTGGTCGGGTTAAGATATCACTGAATAAAGTCTCTACTAACGCATCGAAAAATTTATTACATGATTTGCTTATTTGAAGTTATCAAAGAAATCAGGCATTAAGTCATAAACCACTTTTGGCTTTAGCCCAAGTTGGTATTTTTCAAACAGCGACACTAAGCGTTCACCATCTATCAGTTCAATTGGCGGTACACCATCCCGAACGGCTTCTTTCTTGGCTTCGGAAGTAAACCGCCCCGTGGTAATAAAAATTCCTTTATCGGCGCGGCCTTGCATAGTGCCTCTAAAATCCCGGACATGATGAGGAACAACCGAATCTTTATAGCGTTTGCATTGAAAAATAACCGTAAAGCCAACAACTTCATTTACTTTGATAACGCCCGTGCCATCAATACCTTGATCTCCAGCGCCACCAATAATCTGAACATCGTGAATGCCCACTTCAGACAATAATCGTTTGCAAATTCGCTCAAAGCCCTGTGGCGAAAGATTTTTTAGGATATTTAACAGCGCGTCACCGTGTGCTTCGTCAGCTACCACCAATTCTGTTTCCGCTTCAGCGGCTGTTTCGGCCTCCGCTGCTGCTTCGGCTGTCATTGACTCTTTTAGCTTCCTTCCTTGTACGAAACTACCTTGAACCTTCTTGAAAAGGGCATATACGGATTCCTCAGTAAGTTCAGTTTCATAACCTTTTTCAGTCAATTTCCAGACACCACGTTGCGGTGAGTCGATTAGGTCAGCTTTGACAAGGTACGTCCTTGCCCACTGGATTTGATTTCTGACGCGTGATACCCCCGAAGAAATAGTTTCTTCAACAACATAGTCAGGAATATTCATGTAGGCAATTACTTGGTCAATTACATCTGCTGCAGAGCCAGAACCGCCTATATTTCTTAACACTTCAATAAGAGGCTTTGCGTAACTTAAAAATTTCGGGCCTTTCATGTTTTCCTCAATTTATTAGTGATGTGTTGCTGTTAACAACGGTATTAGATTAATCAAAACAATTATCCCACTGTAAGTAAGCCTACAAGCCCCCAACCCCGAATGTCTGAAATCCAACCAGCATTCCGTGCAAAATATTCAAAAATATCCATTAAAAATCAATATATTAGGTTGATTTTTTGAATTGGCACGCTGGTTGCTTTAAGCATAACGTCATCAACCACAACATCCTACTAGGAGAAGATCATGGCAAGATTACGTCAATGTGCAATTTACGGTAAAGGCGGTATCGGTAAATCGACTACCACACAAAACTTGGTTTCTGCTTTGGCAGAATTAGGCAACAAAGTAATGATCGTCGGCTGCGACCCTAAAGCCGATTCTACCCGTTTGATCTTACATGCCAAAGCGCAAACTACCATCATGAGCTTGGCGGCAGAAGCGGGCAGCGTGGAAGATTTGGAATTGGAAGACGTGTTGAAAGTCGGTTACGGCGGCATCAAATGTGTTGAATCCGGCGGCCCAGAGCCAGGCGTTGGCTGTGCGGGTCGTGGTGTTATCACGGCGATTAACTTCCTTGAAGAAGAAGGGGCTTACGATGATGAATTGGATTTCGTTTTTTATGATGTTCTTGGGGATGTTGTGTGTGGTGGTTTCGCCATGCCAATCCGTGAGAACAAGGCGCAAGAAATTTACATCGTTGTTTCCGGCGAAATGATGGCGATGTATGCCGCCAATAACATTGCTAAAGGTATCGTGAAATACGCAAACTCTGGCAGCGTCCGTTTGGCGGGTTTGATTTGTAACTCACGTAACACCGCTCGTGAAGATGAACTGATCTCTGCTTTGGCTGCCAAAATCGGCACTACCATGATCCACTTCATCCCACGCGACAACGTGGTTCAACGCGCTGAAATCCGCCGTATGACCGTTATCGAATACGATCCAACCGCTAAACAAGCGGATGAATATCGTCAGTTGGCAATGAAAATCCGCGATAACACCAACTTCATCATTCCTGCTCCTATCACTATGGATGAGTTGGAAGAATTGATGATGGAATTTGGTATTTTGGAACAAGAAGACGAATCAGTTGTTGGCAAAACTGCTGCGGCTGAAGCGGTAGCTTAATAATCGATGCGCTGTAGAGACGTTGCAATGTACAGACGTTGCAGTGCAACGTCTCTACCAAGAATAACCGCAAGGATTTAGGCAATGTACAGACGTTGCGCTGTACAGACGTTGCAATGCAACGTCTCTACCGCTAAATATCTTTGCGGCCTCCTTTCCTCAAACCATGTCGATGGAAGATTATCCATGACATCCGTAGGAGAACACACATGGCAGCTTTAACCAGAGAAGAGACCGAAGCGTTGATTCAAGAAGTTCTGGAAATTTATCCCGAACAAGCCAAGAAAGACCGCGCCAAACATTTGGCAGTCAACGACCAATCGCTCGAAAAATCCAATAAATGTATCACCTCTAACCGCAAATCTTTGCCTGGCGTCATGACCATCCGTGGTTGCGCTTACGCCGGTTCAAAAGGTGTGGTCTGGGGCCCGATCAAGGACATGATCCATATTTCCCACGGCCCAGTCGGCTGCGGTCAATATTCCCGCGCTGGTCGCCGTAACTATTACGTCGGTACGACAGGTGTCAACACCTTCGGTACCATGAACTTCACTTCTGATTTCACCGAAAAGGACATCGTATTCGGCGGCGATAAAAAGCTGGCGAAAATCATTACCGAAATCGAAGGTTTGTTCCCGCTGCACAAAGGCATCAGTATCCAATCCGAGTGTCCGATTGGTTTGATTGGTGACGACATTGAAGCGGTTGCTAAAAAAGGGAACAAAGAAATCGGTAAACCGGTTGTGCCTGTCCGTTGCGAAGGCTTCCGTGGCGTATCGCAATCCTTAGGCCATCACATCGCTAACGATGCCATCCGTGATTGGGTGTTAGGCAACCGTGACGGTGACGACAGCTTCCCAACCACACCTTATGACGTTGCCGTTATCGGCGACTACAACATCGGCGGTGATGCGTGGGCTTCACGTACCTTATTGGAAGAAATGGGCTTGCGCGTTGTTGCCCAATGGTCTGGCGACGGCACCTTGGCTGAAATTGAAAACACACCAAAAGTGAAACTGAACCTGATCCATTGCTACCGTTCGATGAACTACATCGCCCGACACATGGAAGAAAAGTACAAAATCCCCTGGATTGAGTACAACTTCTTCGGCCCAACCAAAATCGCCGAAAGCTTACGCCGTATTGCTTCCCACTTTGATGATGTCATCAAAGAAGGCGCAGAACGCGTTATCAAGAAATATGAAGCGGAATACGAAGCCGTTATCGCTAAATACAAACCTCGCCTGGAAGGCAAACGCGTGATGTTGTACATCGGTGGCCTGCGTCCTCGCCATGTGATCGGTGCGTATGAAGATTTAGGCATGGAAGTCGTCGGCACAGGTTACGAATTCGGTCACAACGACGATTACGACCGTACTATCAAAGAAATGGGCAATGCCACGTTGTTATATGACGATGTCACTGGCTACGAGTTTGAAGAGTTCGTCAAACGCGTCCAACCTGACTTGATCGGTTCTGGTATCAAAGAGAAATACATTTTCCAAAAAATGGGCGTTCCATTCCGGCAAATGCACTCTTGGGATTATTCAGGCCCTTATCACGGCTATGACGGCTTCGCCATCTTCGCCCGCGATATGGACATGACGATCAATAACCCTTGCTGGAAACAAGTGAAAGCACCTTGGAAAAAAGATGCGAGTAGCGAAGCGGTGAAAGTCGCAGCGTAAAGCAATCATCGTTCCCACGCTCCGGCGTGGGAATGCCTCAGGGAACGCTCTGCGTTCCGTACCGCTAGAGCGGTTGGGGCTGCGTTTCCATTTATGCCCCTTAGGGTGCGCAGAGCGTGGGAACGATTAACGACAAATTCTTCCCCCCATATCGTCGTCCACAGATTAGTGGCGCGTAGGAGATTACCATGAGCCAACAAGTCGATAACATCCAACCCAGCTATCCTTTATTCAGAACCGATGAATACAAAGAAAACCTGGCTAACAAACGCAACGCTTATGAAGAACGTCATGAGCAAGAAAAAATTGATGAAGTGTTCCAATGGACCACGACTAAAGAATACCAAGAGCTGAACTTCAACCGTGAAGCTTTGACTGTCAATCCTGCTAAAGCTTGCCAACCACTTGGTGCGGTTTTATGTGCATTGGGTTTTGAAAAAACCATGCCTTACGTCCACGGTTCACAAGGTTGTGTCGCTTACTTCCGTACTTACTTCAACCGTCATTTCAAAGAGCCTATCGCTTGCGTATCAGACTCTATGACAGAAGACGCGGCGGTTTTCGGTGGACAAAAGAACATGTTCGCGGGTTTGGAAAATGCCAAAGCTTTATATCAACCCGACATCATCGCGGTTTCCACCACCTGTATGGCGGAAGTTATCGGTGACGACTTGAACGCGTTCATCAACAACGCCAAAAAAGCAGGCCATATCGAGCAAGAATTCCCAACTCCGTTCGCCCATACCCCAAGCTTCGTCGGTAGCCATACCACAGGCTGGGACAATATGTTCGAAGGCATGGCGAAATATTTCACGCTCAACCATATGGAAGGCAAAGAAGTCGGCTCCAACGGCAAAATCAACCTGGTGCCAGGCTTTGAAACTTACTTGGGCAATTTCCGCGTCATGCACCGCATGATGAAAGAAATGGGCGTGGATTATTCCTTGTTAAGCGATCCTTCTGAAGTGTTGGATACGCCAGCTGATGGTACATTCCGCATGTACGCAGGCGGCACGACCCAAGCGGAAATCAAAGACGCGCCCAATGCGATTGATACCATCTTGTTGCAACCTTGGCAGTTGGAAAAAACCAAAAAGTTCGTACAAAACATTTGGCATCAACCAGCAACAGCCGTCAACATTCCGATGGGTTTGGAATGGACTGATGAGTTCTTGATGACTATCTCCAAACTGACTGGCAAAGAAATTCCTGCCTCCTTGGAATTGGAACGCGGACGTTTGGTGGACATGATTACCGACTCGCATGCTTGGCTACATGGCAAAAAGTTTGCGTTATACGGTGATGCTGATTTCGTCATGGGTATGACCAAATTCTTGCTGGAATTGGGTGCAGAACCTTCTGACGTCTTGTGCAACCACGCCAACAAACGTTGGTTGAAAGCGATGGAAAAAATCTGTGCGGATTCGCCTTATGGCAAAAACACCCAAATCCACATTGGACGTGATTTGTGGCATTTCCGCTCCTTGATGTTCACCAACAAACCGGACTTCATGATCGGCAACTCCTACGGCAAATTCATCCAACGCGACACCTTTTACAAAGGCGAAAAGGATGAAGTGCCACTGATCCGCATTGGTTTCCCCATTTTCGACCGCCACCATTTGCACCGCATGACTACTTTAGGTTACGAAGGCGCGATTTACATGCTGACTACTTTAGTCAACGCAGTATTGGAGCAGTTGGATAAAGAAACCAAAGGTATGGGTACAACGGATTACAACTACGATTTGATCCGTTAAATCCCCCCTGCTCCCCTTTTTCAAGGGGGGTGTGAGATTATCCCCATCCTCCTTTTTTAAGTAGGTAGGTATTTTCGATTTTATCGAACCAATTCCCCCCTTTGAAAAAGGGGGGTTAGGGGGGATTTATCAATAACCACAACGGAGAACCCAAATGCCTAGCGTCATGTTGAAAAAAAACCCGGAAGGCAAGTTGGTCTTCTACGTTCCGAAAAAAGACTTGGAAGAAGTCGCGGAATCCGTCGAATTTGATGCCGCTGACAAATGGGGTGGTGAAGTCCTGTTGGCGGATGGCTCAAAATATTACTTTGAACCGATTCCCATGCCCGACTTCCCCATCACCTTACGCGCAAAACGTTTAGATTCAGGAGAAGACTAATGGCTCTTTATATTGTTGAAGCAGACTGCATTTCTTGTGGCGACTGCGAACCTGTTTGCCCCACCCAATCCATTACCGAAGGTGCAATCGTCTTTAAAATCGACAAACGCACTTGTACCGAATGCGAAGGCGATTTTGACGTGCCGCAATGCGTCAAGGTTTGCCCGATTGACAACTGCATCTTACCGCTAGAGGCATAAGGCCATGAGCCAGAACGCGCTCTCACGGGAACTGGCCTTACGCATCGCCTTAGCCGCCCGCGCCCTGCCCAACACCGACACTAAGCAATTGCTTGCCGTATTGTCGGATTGTGTAGACGCGCCGATGACCGAAAGCAAAATCGCCACCATCAGCCTGACTGACTTTCAAGTGGCTGATGGCGGTGTTTTTGCCCAAGTTGACAGCCACCTGTTGCAACAGGCTTTAAACATCCTCAGCAACACCGCGCCCGACAAAATCCTGCCCAGCACACAAGCGTACCAAAACGGCGACTTGCCCAATTCGGTACGCATTGCTTGTGCTAGCGATGATGCTATCCACGTCAACGGTCATTTCGGCAACTGCGCTTGGTTTATGGTTTACCAAGTCAATGCCGATGCAGCCCTTCTGATCGACATCCGCACCGCTGAAATTCCTGAAGGTTTGGTGGTGGATGACAAAAATGTCTTCCGCGCCGAACAGTTACAAGATTGCAAAGTGGTGTATGTCGCGTCAGTGGGTGGCCCTGCGGCGGCGAAAATCGTCCGCCTCGGCATCCATCCGATGCGTTTGGAAGCTGTCGCTAGCTTGGCGGATGTCATCGTGCAATTGCAAACCGTCATGGCAGGTTCACCGCCGCCGTGGCTGGCAAAAGCGATGGGAATTGAGGCGAGCGAACGGTTTAAGTTTGAGCAGGAAGCGGTTGGGTAATGCCGTAGGGTGGGCAAGCTGTTCTGCCCACCTCAACGCCGCAAAAAATGAATAAGAGGTAGGGTACGCTGTGCGTACCTTCATTAATTGACGTTCAATGATGTTACGAAGGTACGCACAGCGTACCCTACAACTTGGTAATCCATGCTTTAGAAACTCTGGTTTCGGAAATGACAGGAAGCTAGAGCTTCCAAGCCTGCATTCCCAAGCCAGAGCTTGGGAACGAGCGTAACCAGGGAATTTTCAGGGGAATAAGATGATAACCAACGAACAACTTCAAACCATCGCCCAAACCCTACAAACCCTAGGTGTTGGTGACGACACGGTCTCCACCCTCAGGCAAACTCATCAACCCATTCATTTCACTTATTGCATGGATGATGATTTGCCCAACCACACGCCCGTGCTGGCACAGGAAGAATTTAACCTGTATCTGATCGACGGACGTGAGCATTGCCTGTGCCTGACTTCTGATTTAGAAACCGCAACGGGTGTAGTCGTTGCCGAAATTATCCCTGAGTAAACGGAACTGCCCATGTCCGGTCAAGAAAGCCCAGTTACCCTGCCTGTTGCCGATTGCAGCCTATGCCCATTTCGAGGGAAAACCTTGCTGATGGGACGTTGTATGCCCGGTGACACCTGTATCACCGCCGAAAGCGGGCGGCAAATTGACCGTTTCTTGCGGATCAATCCCGCTTATGCCGAACACTATTTACATGATGCTTTTTGGGAACGGAGGGCAATTGCCGTGCGTTACGCGCCGCAAAAAGCCTTGCTGGAAATGGTCAATGATGACGATGAAGTGGTGCGCCGCGCGGTGGCCTACCGTTTACCGCCGACACAACTCAACTCACTTATCAACGACTCTGACCGCGAAGTGCGGATGACCGTTGCCGACCGTATCCCGACCGAACAATTGGAACAACTGGCGGACGACGGTGACTACATTGTGCGGCTCACCGTCGCCCGTCGCTTACCGCAAGGTCGTTTGTTTCGGTTGATCCGCGACCGCGACGTGGAAGTGCGGAAAGTGGTTGCCGAACGTTTGCCGGAAGTCAGCTTGGCCTTGATGGCGCATGATGAAGCCCCCGAAGTGCGGCGCATTATCGCTGAGCGTATCGATTCGGAAGATGCTGTAGCTTTGTTAAACGATCCAGATTGGGTGGTGCGCTACACCGCCGTGCAACGTGTCCCCGCCGATGCCTTGCGTGATTTGCCTGATGACCCTGAACCCGACGTGCAAGCGGCAGTGCAGGCACGTCTTGCCAGCCAACCCCCAACATCGGAACTGAAATGACGGCGGCTCCCACTATTCAACACAATGCCTGTGTGTCACCGTTGGATGGCCCGCAACTGGCGAAATTGTGTAAAACCACCTTGCCAGCGGCTGGCGATGAAGCCTTGCTAGCAAAAATCCAAGCCCTAATTCCCGATTGCCCCGTGCGCTTGGCGCGAACTGGCAGCGAATGGTATCGCTTAGGTGGCATCGTCGATATGCACGGCAACCGTATCGCCAGCGATTTGGTGGAATGGGCTGAACGCACTTACATCGAATGCGGCAAAGATTTACAAACCTTAATCGACCATACCCGCGAGCAACAACTGATCGCCACGCGACAAACGGGCAACACCTTGTATTTTGTCATCCAAATCGGTTGTCATGCCGAAGACTTCATCCAAGTGGACATCGACAAAATTCGTGAAGTCTCAGACCGTTTGCTGGTCAGCCCCAGTCAGCCGCCCGACGATTTGGAAGAGTTTATTGACCCGCTAAGTCCCGAATACGTTGACGCATTTGCCATTGGCTCGGCGCGTTATGCCTATCGGCGCAAAACGGACGTGGCGGTGTTTATGGCGGAACTGAATAGTCACCACCCCGAACGCCATCCTGTACAACGTTTTATGGATGATTGGAACCGCAGCAGCGCAGGCCAACAAACCGCGTTAAGCGAAGATTGGATTGTCCGCCCGTTCCGCCACACCGGACGTTTTGGCGAACAGCAAATCAACGTCGAACTGATTAATACCCAAGCCAAAAACCTACCGCAATTGGATGATGTGCAAGGCAAAAAAGGTTTACCGCTACATAACTTACTGACGCGTTTTGACCGTCAAGCCGGTTATCCGATGGCATGGTTTTTTTACATGCTCAAAGGTAAAGGCGTGACAGCGAATTGTGGTGTTGCCGTTTACAAAGATTTAAGCGGCGAGTTTTCGTATTTGCCAGAGCGCGATGCCACCGTATTGAAGGAATGGATCGCCTCGCCGTATAGCGTGTAGGTGCGAATTAATTCGCATCGACAATGTTTGGTTTCCGGTCATTCGCTAGTATTTAGAAGTAGGGTGGGCAGGCTGTTTTGCCCACCATTTATCGTTCCCATGCTCCGCGTGGGAATGCAGTTCGTGACGCTCTGCGTCACCTACGCAGAAACTTTCGCAACGCGGAGCGTTGATGGATGAGTTCCAACGCAGAGCATTGGAACGATAAAACCACATAAATTTTTCACCAACCGCTTTTGGTTAACCCAAAGCAACAATCTATAAAGGAGCAACATTATGGCTATCGCCCAAATCAAAGCCTTTTCCGAACAGGCAAAAACCGACCCAGAATTGAAAGAAAAACTGCTGGCTGTGCAGAAAATCAGGGAATTAATCGCCCTAGGCAAAGATTACGGTTTCGAATTGGATGAAGTGGAATTGTATCCACCCAACGAACCGCAATTTGTTGAAGAGCAATTGTCTGAGCGCATGGCGAAGGCGTTGCTGCGGGTTTAGAGTTTCTTTATCAGGTGCTGGTTTTTACTTAACCAGCACTATTTATCCTCCACTAGAAATCAATTTCCCGCACTTCATCCTCCTCGCTAATTTGTACCCACACCAAAGCGCCGTTGTCGTCGTAACGGTAATGGTGTTCCGATTCCACTTCGTTGTAGACGATTTTTTGGCAATGCAGTAACAGGCCATTGTCGTCATATTCACCTCGGTAATAAAAATTGCGATGATTGAGGTCGGCTTCGGTGATTTCGTTGACCAGTTTTAACGGTAGTTTTACGCTGCTGTAGCTGAGGAAATAGCGGGTGTGGGTCATGAGAATAGATGGGTGCTGATGATGTCGATGATGTTTTCTAGCGGCAAGTTTTCATGTTCGCCGATGATATTGTGCTGGGCGATGGGGTATTTCAGATCAATGCCGTAGCGGCTGGGCGCTTGTGCGAAGGTGTAAATGTAAGCGGCGAGTTTGGGGTCTGCGAGCGCGCACAGTTCGATGGCTTGGAAATGCGTATCTTGGGTGTTGATCGCCAAGGCGTTTTCGCCGAAGCGGTGTACCAGCTCCAGTAACAGTAGCTTGAGTGAGGTGTCTTTATCAATCGCCCAAACATTCATACGTGGCAGGAGTGATTTTTTTGCTGACGGTAGGGCGGGGTAGCCAGTTGCTATGAATGCGTTTGATAAACAGCAAAGCCAGCAACAAACTGATTAATGCACTGACGGCTAGCCAACTATCGGCATTGATGCTTCCTGCCAAGATGCTATCGGCAAGGCCAACACCAAGAAAAACGACAAGTAGCGGTAATAAATACAAAGTTAACGCGGCGCCGAGCAAGTGGCTTTCTTCGATGCTGACTAGCACATGATCGCCAATTGCCAAGGGTAGATGGTTATCGACAAGTACAGGTTTACGTTTTAGCACATTGCCTAAAACGTGGGTGGTGCAAGCGGCTTTTTGCAGACAGCCGCCGCAAGCGGATTGCTTGGTGCTGGTGACCCACGTTTGTTGCAAGTCGGTTTTTACCACGATGGCGAGTTCTTCTAGCATTGATTTTTCTCTATTGGGTATGATGTACCCTAAGGGCATAAAGGCTGACGACAGGAAGCCCATCGATTGAGCCGCGTTTTGATGGGCTTCCTAACGTCAGCCCATCCTACAATTCATCCCGTAATTGCAAATGCTTTTCCGAAAAATAAACTACACCATCAAGCACTTGCAATCGTAAGCTTTGCAAACGCTGCCCCAAACACACGGGGCTTTGGCATTCGCCCGTGGTCGGCTCAAAAATAAAACCGTGCATGGAGCAGCGCAGATAACGTCCGGTTTCATCGAAAATGGCATCTTGCTCGCCGTTAAGCGGGCGGTGCATGTGCATACAGTGATTGACGTAGCTGTAGGCTTGACCGTCAAGCCAAAACACCAAAGCTGAGGTGGGCTGTTTTTTGAACAGAATAGCGCGGGTCAAATAGCTGACCTTTTGCAAATCTTCCAGCGAACAAATGGCAGCGAGTTTGCTGGTTTGCATGGCTACGCCCAAGCAGTTTGCAAACTTTCCAACCACTCTGACAAGCGGCTGGGCGTAAGGTCTTTTTGGTTTTCCTGATCCAAAGCCAATCCCACAAATTGCCCATCGACAACGGCTTTTGATTGCTTGAAGGTATAGCCGTCAGTACTGGACGCACCTAGTAAAGTCGCACCGCATAGCGTAAAGCTGTCGTGCAGGAAAATCATCGCGCTGACGAAATCTTTAGCGTAACCTTTTTGGTTGCCCAAGCCATAGATAGCGACGGTTTTGCCGGAAAAATCATAGCCCGCCAGTTTCGGCAAAAATTCCGCCCAACTTTCCGTGCTGGTGCCATTGCTTAAACCGGGCAATTCGCCCTCGCCGTAGGTCGGTGTGCCTAAGATCAGCGTGTCGTATTTCAGTAAATCGTCTACGCTGGCAGTGCGGATATTGACTTGCTTAGCGGCGAGTTCTGTACCTAATAAGGTCTGGATGTCCTTGGCGATACGCCTCGTGTTGCCAGTGTCTGTACCGAAAAAAATGCCGATTTTTGCCATGATGATTTCCTTTAAGCAGCTCAGTGACAGTTCAAAAACTTTTAACAATGATGACAATTGAAAGCTTAGGTTTATGAGTACAAAACATGTTTTGTACTCCAAATTAGAACGCGAACGATGCGCCTCCTTGCGTCGGCACATCCTACCAATGTCTTAAAGTTGAATTTGTAATAAACCACTTGTACTAGCCGATTGTTTCGCTTGCCATTCATCCGGCGTATACGCTAACACACTGACGGCGTGGAGTTTGCCGGAAGCCAAGGGCGCTTTTAGCGTTGCCAACACCGCTTGCTGCTTTTTCACTAACGGCAAATCGGCAAAGCTGGCGCTGATGACGGTTAAGGTCAAATCACACCCCGCGCCATCAACAATCACTTCAGCATCGGCAAGGTCTTGTTTGACCAATGCGGTTACTTCGGCGACGCTTAAATGTTCGCCAGCCGCTGCTTCCGGTTTACTCTCGGCAGTTTGCAACAAAGGCAACAAGCTACCATCGTTATTCATGGCATCGACAATATCGCAGCCGCCAACCAATTCACCGTTGACGAACAATTGCGGATAAGTCGGCCAGTGCGAAATGCTCGGTAGTTTTTCGCGGATGAACGGGGCAGCCAAGACATTCACATAGGTGTATGGAATCCCCGTTTGTTTTAGGATGCCGACGGTTTTGGCGGAAAAACCGCATTCGGGTTTATCCGGTACGCCTTTCATGTACAGGATGATGGGATTGCCTGCCAGTTGTTCGCGGATTTTTTCTTCGGTGGTTTTCATGGTTTTCCTATGATGTAGGGTGTACCCAAAGGGCATAAAGGCTTACGAAGGGAAGCCCATCAACAATGCTCAACAAATGATGGGCTTCGTTACCTCAGCCCATCCTACGATTACCCCGCCTGTTCCCGACGCGGTTCGTCTTTCAGTTCCAGCTTGATTTCACCCACGCCATTCACCACCTCGGCATCAACAATACAACGCTCGACATCATCGCGTGAGGGCACATCAAACATGGTTTTGCGTAAAATCTGTTCCATAATGCTGCGTAAACCTCTTGCGCCAGTTTCCCGTTCGATGGCTTTTTCGGCAATCGCTACCAGCGCGTCGTGATCGAACGCCAATTCCACGCCTTCAAAAGCAAACAATTGTTGGTATTGTTTGACCAAGGCGTTTTTCGGCTCGGTGAGGACGCGGATTAAGGCATCGACATCCAGCGGTTCCAGCGGGGCTAACACGGGGAAGCGACCGATAAACTCAGGGATTAAACCAAATTTGCGTAAATCGCTGGGTTGGGTGGCGTTGAGCATAGCTTCTAAGCTGGGTTTTTCGGTGGTTTTGTTCATTTCGGCATGGAAACCGATCGCCGAGTTGGTCGGTACTAAGCGTTTTTCGACATGTTTTTCTAAGCCAGGGAAGGATCCGCCTGCGATGAATAAAATATTGCGGGTGTCCATCATCAAATCCACGCCGTCTTTACTGTGGCGGCCTTTGCTGGGCAGTTTGACATGTGAACCTTCTACCAAACGCAACAAAGCTTGCTGCACACCTTCGCCGGAGACATCACGCGTTCCAGTCGGTTGTTCTGGGCTGCGGGCGATTTTGTCGATTTCGTCCAGATAGACTATGCCCCATTCGGCATTTGCCATGTTGCCTTCAGCGACATCTAACAAACGCACGAGGATATTTTCGACGTCGTCGCCGACATAACCTGCTTGTGTCAGCGTGGTGGCATCAGCGACTACAAAGGGTACGCCGACGATTTTTGCCAACGTGCTAGCAAGCAAAGTTTTGCCAGTTCCCGATGGCCCAATCAGCAATAAATTGGATTTGCCGATTTCGACATCTTTATCAAACTGCCCTAAACCCGCATCGCCGCCTTCGTGTTTCAGGCGTTTGTAATGGTTGTAAACCGCCACCGCCAAGATTTCTTTGGCGAGTTGTTGACCGATGACATATTGGTCTAAGTGTTCTTTGATTTTGGCAGGGATGGGTAACGTGCCCTGCATTTTCGAGAGTTCTTTTTTGCGACTCCAATTGCTGACCACTTGGTGCGCCAAAGCCACACAAGCTCCGCAGATATAGCCTTCCGCGCCGGCAATCAACGGTATGGAAGCCGATTGTTCAATGCCGCAGAACGAGCAATGTTTAAGTTCTTTGATGGTCATGATGGCTTTCCTCTGTGTATGGCGTTGCCGTAGGATGGGCTGAACGAAGGGAAGCCCATCAATAATTTCAACAAACGATGGGCTTCCTTACGTCAGCCCATCCTACAATTCAGATATATAGGATGTGCTGTACCCACAGGGCATAAAAGGTCACGAAGCGCATCATTCGAGTCACTCAATCGATGCGCCTCCTTACGTCGGCACATCCTATAAATATCAATGCCGCTCAACGGTTTCCTTACCCAAACTCGCCAGCCAAGCGCGTTGGCAGGTACGTTTGGTGCGGTCGTTCATCATCTGGCGTATCTTCGGCGTGGCTTTGGCAAGTGACATCGTTTCTGGCTTATCAATCCGCTTGCACAGCACCAAATGAAAACCAATTTCCGATTCCACCACGCCGCTGATTTCGCCTTCTTTTAGTGAAAACAGCACTGCATCAATCTCAGGATAGAGCTTACCTTGTGGCACTTTGCCCAATAATCCGCCTTGCAAAGATGTTGGGCATTCGGAATGGCGCATGGCTAAATCGGCAAATTTATACGGCTTTTTTTGTAACCTGACGCTTAGCTCTTGAATGCGTTGCAGGGCATTTTCGCGAGTGTTTTCCGGATAATCAGGATTGATGCTGACAAAAATATGCGCCGCTTCGCGGATTTCCGGTTTTTGAAATTGTTCAGGGTGCAGGTGGTAATAAATCCCCACTTCGACTTCACTGATTTTTGGCGTACGGCTACCGACCACATCCAGCACGGTGTTGACTTTGCACTGGCGATGCAGCGCGGCGCGTAAACTGTCTTCGTCCAATTGGTTTTGTGCCAAGTCGGCAAAAAAATCATCTTCACTTTCGTAGCGGTTGCGGATTTCTAAAAACGCCGCTTGCACTTCTTGTTCGGTAATCACCACGGTTGCCGCTTCGGGCGAATTCAACACGCGGTTTTCTAATTTCAGCTCATTGCTGGCTTGCACGACCACTTGCTGATATTCCTCTGCCGCCAATTGCGCGGGGGATTTTTTGAACAATGCCAAAGCGGCGCGTAATAAATTGTAGGCTTCGGTTTGTGATTGGCTCATAAATTAAGTGTCCATCATTTTTCTGCATGATTAACAAATAGAACCGTCATGTCGGCAGGGATTGCCGACATCCAGATTACATGGATGTAAATCTGTTGTGTTTGCCATCCCTGGCTTCTGGATTCCGGCAATCCCTGCCGGAATGACGACGTATCGTTACAGCTCCGGCTCATTAAAACTCTCTGGATGTGCGGGAGCCAGCACGGTTTCTGGCACCAGCAGGGTACGGTCATAAAAAGCGACGTGGTATTTGATGTTTTCATCATCACGGATTACCTTGTAAACCTCGCCTTCCGTACCTTTGCTGACCAGTACATTGCCCTGTACACCCAAGTCGATGGTAGGAACGACCTTGTCGCGGAATTCAAAACGGCTGGGATTCCACGGGTCATCGGCACTAATCAATTCTTCCAAACGGCAGCCGACCATGATGTCTTGGGTCAAAAAATGCACGGTGAAAATTACTTGGTCTTGCAAAAACGTGCCGACATTGATGACATGCCCGACGCTACCGCGCCGCACCAACAGCACGCCGGTGTCTATGCCAGGATAAGTGCCGTCGTTGCGGACGTTGCGGGTCACGCGTACCGCTTCGCCATAATCAAAACGGCCTTCATCAAAGCGATCGGGCTTCATGTTTTAATGTCAGTCAACGCGACGAACGAATTTTGTTCGCCCATGTGGAAAACTTTAAAGACTTTTTCGGTTTGCGCGTCAGACTCGACAAAGTCTTGATAAGCTTGCAGCAACAAACGTTTGTAAATCGCCCGTAATGCCGCTTCGTCTTCCGGCATACTGTCCGCACCTTGTTGCAAGTAATTATGAAACCGTTGCAGGATGTGCAAGCGGTTCACGTGAACGACGGTTTGATCGTAATCCAATTGGAAATACTGCAAAAAGTCTTCTGCGGATTCCAACTCTTCCATTTCTTCTAAAAAACTCATGGTGTTCTCCGCTGGTTTTTGGATTGTAGGATGTACCCAAAGGGCATAAAGGCTAAATGAAGGGAAGTCCATCTTGTTTTCGAACTCCAATGATGGGCTTCCTTACGTCAGCCCATCCTACATTTACAACGGCCCGATTAATGACGTGTCTTGCGCGAATAAATAAATCGCTAAAAGCAGGAACAATGCACCGCTGATAATGGCAATAAGGGAATTGGGTTTGGTTTTTAACATGGTAAAACTCCGGTTTTAAAATCGAATCACCGTATTCTCGTAGGATGGGCTGAACGAAGGGAAGCCCATCGTTTACCAAGAATTATTGATGGGCTTCCTATCGTCAGCCTTTATGCCCTTTGGGTACATCCTACATTTTGTTGGTTTGCTCAAGCCGCTTCCTTCCGGCATTGCAACAACAAATCCAACAACGCTTGTGCGCCTATCCTGTCCTTGCTATCCAAGGCCACCAGTTTTTCAAAGATGGCTTGGCTTTCGTCCAATCTTTCCAAACGCATATTCAAAAAACCAATGGCTTTTAAGGTAAATAAATACAAACGCACTTGCGTCAATAAGCTAGTTGGTGCGGCTTGCAGATGGCTTAGCTGCAATTGCCGCCAATCGTCAGGAAAATCCACCAAGGGCCTAATCACCGCCAATGCTTTTTGGGTGGCTGCCAACGCGTCTTCCAAACGGTGTTGGTAGTAATAAAACCGATTTAACGCCACCAAAACGTTTAAAGAATTCGGGGCTTTAAAAAACGCTTGCAATAAAGGCAATTCAGCAGCGCCACTGGCGTATTTTTCCGCAGCGTCGGCGATCAATTCCTTCACGCCAGCGACATCGGCTTCTTCAAAATACAAACCTTGTGCTTCAAAATCTAACAAATCCACGATGACTCCGTTTTATGTGTTTGCCCATTCCCAAGCTCCCGCTTGGGAATGCAGTTCCAGAAGCTCTAGCTTCTTGTATTCTCGAAGCTAGAGCTTCTTAGATTTGAGTTCCCAAGCAGGCGCTTGGGAACTAGCGAATCCTTATTGCACTACTGTTAATTTGACAGGTTCTTGATGCGAAACGCAGATACTTTCCGCCTCACAAGTATCGCAATCGTCGTGGCTATTGGCTTTCTGCCATTCGGCTTGCTTGGCCTCCAACTCGTCGATACGTTCCATTAAACAAGCAATGGCTTTGCCGACCGGATCAGGAACCAAATGATGATCTAAATCAATGCCGTGCTTGTTTTGTATCTTCGTGCCTTTACTTTGGATAACCCGGCCTGGAATACCGACCACGGTGCAGCAATGCGGCACATCCTTAACCACCACCGAATTGGCACCGACACGGACGTTATTGCCTAAAGTAATCGCACCGAGGATTTTCGCGCCCGAACCAATCAGCACGTTATTGCCTAAAGTCGGGTGGCGTTTTTCCTTATTCCACGTTGTGCCGCCTAGCGTGACACCGTGATACAAAGTGACATCATCACCAATCACCGCCGTTTCGCCGATCACCACGCCGAGCGCATGGTCGATAAACAAACGCCGTCCAATAGTCGCGCCGGGATGGATTTCCACGCTGGTCATCCATTTGGAAAAAGCTGCCAATATCCGCGCCGTCAATTTCCAATCTGCCAACCATAAACGATGGCTAATACGATGGAATAACACCGCGTGGACACCGGAGTAAGTCAGCAAAATCTCCGCCACACTCCGCGCCGCCGGATCTCGCGCAAACACGCAGTTAACATCTTCTGCCCATTGCGCGAAAAAACTCAGCGGCTTATCCGCTGTAGCGGCAGGCATCACCCTAAGCACTAGCGCAAACTCCAGCCTGTTTGTCCGGCAATCGGCGGGCGCGGAATGCGAAAGAATGAGCCAGGGTAGCGGTCATCGTCGACGGGCAAGGCTTTGGCTTCTTGGTTTTCGGATTCGATGGTTTTACAGTCAACCAGCATTTCTAAATCTTCGTTCATGGCGATCACCTTTTTTGTTTGATGAAATGTTTGCTCGTTTCCAAACTGGCTTTTGTGAATCAGTAAAATCATCGAATATTCGTAGGATGGGCTGACGTAAGGAAGCCCATCAATACGTGTGTGATAAATAATGGGCTTCCCTTCGTTCAGCCTTTATGCCCTTTGGGTATATCCTACAACCACGCCAATCCCTGTCGTTTGATTGCGTTACAAAAAACCCTTAAGACTCAACGCATCCGGCGTATGTTTATGTTCGCAAACAAATCGCCAAACTTTTGCCAACAAACCTTGTGCCTGTTGCCGATTAACGTGTATGCCTAATTGCTGGTAGGCATGGATTACACCCTGCGTACCGGAATGCTTGCCCAATACCAATTGGTGATGACGGCCTACTATCGCTGGATCAACGCCTTGGTAATTATTCGGGTCTTTCAACAAGCCATCGACATGGATGCCTGCCTCGTGGCTAAACACGTTGGCACCGACTAAGCTTTTACGCGAACCAATCGCATCACCCGACGCATTCGCCACCAAAGCGGATAAGGCCGGAAAATCGCCTAGCAATACCCCGGTGTCAAAACCGTACAATTGCTGCAAACCGACCACAACCTCTTCCAACGCCGCATTGCCTGCCCGTTCACCCAAACCGTTCACTGTTGTATTAACGTGCGTCGCACCTGCCAACGCTGCCGCCAAGGTGTTCGCCGTTGCTAAACCCAAATCATCATGGGCGTGCATTTCAATGTCCAAATCGGTGGCGGCGCGTAACTGTTTGATGGCGGCGAAGACACCGAAGGGTTCCATAATGCCTACCGTGTCGGCAAAGCGAATCCGTGTTGCCCCTGCCCATTGCGCGGCTTCCGCCATTTGCACCAGAAAATCTGCATCGGCGCGGGAAGCGTCTTCCATGCCCACGCAGACTTCAAAACCCAAATCGGTAGCTTTGCTGACTAGCGTGTTGATGGTTTGCAGCACCCAAGCGCGGCTTTGTTTGAGTTTGTGTTGGATGTGCTGGTCGGAAGCGGAAATGGATAAATCAACCTTTTGCACATCCAAGCCGACACACGCCTGTAAATCGTCATGGCGCATTCGTGACCAAACCAGTAATTGGCTGGGCAAACCTAAGCTAGCAATCGCTTGAATCTCTTCCCGCTCCACCACACCCATCGCCGGAATGCCAATTTCCAATTCCGGTACGCCCAAAGCCGAAAGCTGTGTTGCTATCGCCAACTTTTCTTCCAACGAAAACACCACACCCGCCGATTGCTCGCCGTCGCGTAAGGTAGTGTCGTCGATGATGATCTGGCGGTTTGGGGGGTTCATGGGCTTTGCGATAGTAAAACAAGGTTTGCTAGTGATAATGCAAAACGCTTGCCAAATGGACAAAGCTAGAAAAATAGAGGCTTGTAGCGGGTTTTGCTTGAAACCAAAGCAGACAATAGCAGTGGTAAGGTTGGTGATTGTCAGGAAGCTGACAAAATGAGGGTTGGCGATGAATACGGCTAAGCGAGTCGCTATTTTTGCGTAAAGATTTTCCGGGCGTCCTGCCCGAAAATCTGCAAAAACTACGCGACGGTTAGATTGCTTCGCAAGCCCGAGGCGTTCTGGCACAATGTCCCGATCCAACAAGGGGGGCGGGACATTGTGCCACTGACTCTACGCCCTCAACATCGCCCGGTTGCATTTTATTCTTCTCCAAAAGCATGCTCGAAAAAACGCCGGTTGCGATAAGCGCTACGCGGGACTAACGGCACTAACTTCTCCCGACTTCAGTTCGAAGTTCCATGTGCCGTCAGCGATCGCTCAACCACTAACGTTTTTCTAAAACCGGCTTAACGAATTGTCAAAATTTACTTGCCATTACAATTCGCAAGAGACTTTTTAAATACGCTTGTAAAGCTTGGTTTACCACGTTACCTTACAAAACTCTTAATCAACTAATTTTAAAGTATGACCTACGTAAATCTTACTTGTCCCCCCCCCCTACAATATCAACAAATTACCTTAGCCCACGGTGGTGGCGGGCGCTTGATGAAGCAATTGCAGGGCAATATCATCCAACCTGTTTTTAACAATCCCATTCTTAACCAACAACACGATAGTGCAATTCTAAATATCAACGGCGCCAAGCTGGCATTCACCACTGATTCATATGTCATCAAACCGCTGTTTTTCCCCGGTGGTGATATCGGCAAACTAGCGGTGTGCGGTACGCTGAACGATTTGGCGATGAGCGGGGCGAAGCCGTTGTATTTGAGTTGCGCGTTCATCATCGAAGAAGGTTTCCCGATTGCCGACTTGCAACGCATTGTCGCCTCCATGCAGCACACCGCCGAACAAGCGGGTGTGCAGATTGTCACGGGTGACACCAAAGTCGTCGATCACGGCAATGGCGATGGCGTATTCATCAACACTGCGGGGATTGGCGTGTTGGCGGGTCAAACCGACATTTCGCCTATACAGATCCAAGTGGGCGACCACATCATCATCAACAGCGATCTGGCGCGGCATGGCATGGCGATTATGCTGGCACGCGAAGGCATGGCTTTTGACAGCACTATCGAAAGCGATTGCTCGGATGTGTCGGGCTTGGTGCAAGATTTAATCGAAGCAGGTGTGCCAATCCATTGCCTGCGCGATTTGACCCGCGGCGGTTTGGCAAGCGCGTTGATTGAATTGGCAACCACGTCGCGCCATGCCATTGAAATCAACGAAACTGCGTTACCAGTTCACGCCGATGTGCAAAGTGCCTGCGAGGTTTTGGGTTTTGATCCGCTGTATATCGCCAACGAAGGCTGTTTTGCCTTGTTTGTTCCGGAACAGGCAACAGCACAAGCGTTAAACGTTTTGCGTGGGCATACTTTGGGAAAACAAGCGGCAGTTATCGGCAAGGTAAAGGCCACGCATGACAAAGGCTTGTTGACTTTGCAGACGGCGATGGGCGTAAATCGGGTGTTAGATTTGCTCAGTGGCGAGCAATTGCCGAGGATTTGTTAAAAAAATCGGTATTGGTTATATTTTAACTGGAATGTTCCAAATTATATTCATGTATAAAAAGCTGCTAAGCGAGTCGCTATTTTTGCGTAAAGATTTTCCGGGCGTCCTGCCCGAAAATCCGCAAAAACTACGCGACGGTTAGATTGCTCCGCAAGCCCGCGCCGTCCTGTCACCATATCGTCCCGACCCAACAAGGGGATCGTGCCATCGTGCCACTGACTCTACGCTCTCAACATCGCCCGGTTGCATTTTATTCTTCGCGAAAAGCATGCTCGAAAAAACGCCGGTTGCGATGAGGGCTTCGCGGGACTAACGGCACTAACTTCTCCCGACTCCGGTTCGAAGTTCCATGTGCCGTCAGCGAAAGAAACGATATTCCGCGATTTATTTTCAATACGAGATTCGAGAAATTAATCGGGTTGATAGTTGGAATTGATGTGATTGGTAAAATGACACAAGCCTAAATGACACCGTTAAAAGTTTAATAAACCATAAACCTTACAGATAACCAGCCTATTGCTTTTTTACATCTTGGTTTATGCTATAGTTTCAAAGGGTGCTTTTGGAATGTTTTTCAAAAGAATAATTATAATTTACAAAGCCATAGGTTATTTATGTGTTTTAGTGCAGATATGTCGTTGGGATTTGGAGTAGTTGGATTAGTCGCCTCAGGGATTACGTTTTTGGATAAAGACGAAGCGTTTTGGGTGCGTTTTGCAAGGGCTTACGCCATTTTTCATTTCTCATTAATGGAATTTATCCAGTTTTTTGCCTATCCCGTTGCCGACCAATGCGGTTACGGTACCAACCTGTTTTTAAGCCAGATTTCCACCTATCACATCAGTTTGCAAGCCTTGGCGATAATGCCTGCTTTAGCAACTTACTCGTCCGATAAAACCGCCTTAAAACAAGCGACTTTGCTAGGCGCCAGCTTAAGCATTTCCTTTTTGATCTTTAATTTTCTGCCGATTGATTGGCAACTTTATGATGGCAAACCGAATTTTCTCGGAAACTTAGTGGCTTGCCTATTAACTGGCAAATACCATATTGCCTATTCCATAGCCACGGCGTTTGGTTCAGCGGTAATGTATGGTTCATTATTTGCGCTCGCCCTTAGCGGCTTTGTTTGGAAGGACAACAAAAAAATCGCCAGTTACCATTTTGTTATGGCGATATTGACGCTGTACTTGCCACAATGGTTTTTTGGTGTGAATACTGGGGAAGCGGCAGCGATTTATTGTTTTTATTCCATCCCCATAACCATCAGTTTTATGCCGATGTTTAAAAAGTTTTTTAGCGCGCAAACCTATGATTTCCAGATTGATGATAATCGGGAGCGCAGTGCTTAACTGGTGATAAACTCATCAGAAATAACAAAAAAGGCCGGATTTTTCTGGCCTTTTTTGTTTTTATCCTAAAAATTAGCATTAGATTTTTTACACCCCAATCACTTACCGAATGCAATAAAGCCCATGTTTATCCTACATAGCTCCAATAAAACTGAACATCTTTTCGAGCATTTGGCGGCGGTTATCGGCAACACACCGCTGGCATCGCCTTTGGCTAAAGAGGTGTTTCTTATCCAAAGCCAGGGGATGGAACGTTGGTTGTCGCAACAATTGGCGGGTAAGTTTGGGGTTTGGGGCAATTATGAATATTTATTTCCCAGCAAATTTTTTAGTTTTTTAGCGCAACAAGTCGATTTAACGCTCAGCGATGCGGCATTTGATCGGCAGCGGATTTTGTGGCGGCTAGACGGTTTGTTACGCCATTTGGGTGAGCACAGCCATTTTCAGCCATTGCGGTTTTATCTTAGCGGCAGCAATCAGGCCTTAAGGCGATTTCAACTGGCGCAGCAATTGTCGCAATTGTTTGACCAATACCAAATCATGCGCCCCGATTTACTGGCGACTTGGCAGCAAGGGCGGTTGCAGTATGGTGATGCCAGTGAGCAATGGCAAAAAGCCTTGTGGTTGGCGTTGCTGGCAGATACTAAACAGCCGCATCGTGGGCAATTATGGCAAGCGGTGATTGATAAATTAAGCCAAGCCCCCGAACAGACTTATGCCGGGCAATTGCCGGAGCGAATTTTTGTGTTTGGCGTTAACGCTATGCCGCCGATGTTTTTGGCGTATTTACAAGCCGTGGCGCGGCATTGTCAGGTGCATTATTTTTTACTGAATCCCGCGCAAGTGTTTTGGGCAGATTTGCCTAGCAAACGCCAGCAACTATTAGAAAACAGCACCGACAATCATCCGCTTTTGGTGGCTTTAGGGCAGCAAGGCCGCGAGTTTCAAGACATGTTGCTGGAGCAGGTGCAATTTGAATTGGAGCTGGACAGTTTTGATAGCCATGCCGCCCAATCCTTAAATAATTTGCAGCAATTGCAAAACGATATTCTCGACAATATTCAGGCGCAGCAACCGCTAACGCCCGATACCTCCATCAGCATCCACGCCTGCCATTCCCGTTTGCGCGAAGTGGAAGTGTTGAAAGACCAGCTGCTGCAAGCCTTGGTGCAAGACCCGCAACTGCAATTGCGCGATATGGTGGTGATGGCGCCGGATATTCAGGCTTATGAGCCATTTATCGCGGCGGTGTTTGTTGATATTCAACATGCCATCGCTGACCGCAGTTTGCGCTTAAGTAATAAAGCCTTAGATAGTTTTATCCAGTTTTTAAGCCTCAGCCAAAGCCGCTTTGGCTGGCAAAGTGTTTTGGATTTATTGGAACAAAACACCGTTTATCCCAGTTTTGGTTTGTCGGAAACCGATTTGGAATTGCTGGTTTATTGGTTGCAAGCCACGCGGGTGCGTTGGGGGCAATCGGCGCAACATAAAGCGGCTTTGGATTTGCCAGCTATCAGCGATAACACCTGGCAAGCGATGTTGGATAGGTTGTTCATGGGCTATGCGGTCGGTAGCGATGCCGAATTTATCGACGGCGTGTTGCCGTTTGCCGACATCGAAGGCGCATCGGCACAGGCTTTAGGTGGTTTGTATGATTTTTTAAATCTGTTATTTAAAGCCAGCAAAGACTTACAACAACCGCTAACCCGCTTGGCGTGGAGCAATAAACTTTACTATTACGCCGACCAATTATTGGCGCAAGCAGACTCCTTAGAACGCCAGCAATTAAATGAGCTACTGGCAGAGCTGTCTGCGGATTTACAAGACAACCCCGCTAATACCAAAGCCAACCCACAAGCCGAGGCCATCGAGCTGCAAGTCATCATTAGTTGGTTGCAAGGTATGGTGGAAGAGCGCAAATCTTCCAACGGTTTTTTACGCGGGCAATTGACTTTTTGCTCGATGCTGCCGATGCGCTCAATTCCCTTCAAAGTCATCGCCTTATTGGGCATTAATGAAGGTGAATTCCCCAAGCTTGACCGCAAGCCCACGTTTGATTTACTAGATAAACATTTTCGTAAAGGCGACCGCTCGCGCCGCGCCGATGACCGCTACCAATTCTTAGAAATCCTGCTATCGGCAAGACAGCAACTGATAATTACCTATCTAGGCCAATCCATTACCTCCAACAAAATCATCCCGCCGTCGGTGGTGATTAGTGAATTGTTGGACGTGTTGGCAAGCCAATACCAATTGACGGATTTATTGATAAAACACCCGTTACATGCTTTCAGCCGCAAATACTTTACCGAAACCAATCGGCTTTTCAGTTTCTCCGACAGCGCCTTGGTAACCGCCAAAGCCTTGCAAGCAGCCAAACCTGAGCCGAGCATTTGGTGGACGAAAAGCATTCCCGCGCAACCGCAAACGTGTATTGAAATCCATGATTTATTGGCATTCTTCCGCCATCCGCAAAAATTTTTTTTGGCGCGGCAATTAGGTCTGCGTTTTAACGGACTTAGCGCGGCCCCGGAAGAGCGGGAGCCCTTTGTCATCGATAGCTTAGATAATTATTTAATCCAACAGCAATGGCTGCAACAGCAGTTACATGGCATCACGCCCTCGACAAAAAAACTCCAAGCCCAAGGCAGTTGGTTGCCGGGCGCAGCAGGTGAAATCGAATTTAGTAAACAACAGCAACTTATCGATGCTTTTGTAGTGCAGCTAAACAGCAAACACTTGGGCGAGCCATTGCCGGATTTATTGGTGGATATTGCCGTCGGCGACTATCGCTTGGTCGGTAAATTAGGCAACCGTTACCAGCACGCCAACTTACATTTCCGCTTTGCCAACTTAAAAGGCAAAGATTTTATGGTCGCGTGGTTACAGCATCTTATCGGTAATCAAATCCAGCAACAGCCCACTTACCTGGTCAGTAGTGATGAAGATTTGTTGTTTTTGCCCGATTACGATCAAGGCGATGATTTACCACAATGGCTAGATATTTATCAGCAGGGCCAACAACAGCCCGATGCGTTTTTTGTAGAAGCGGCGATGGCTTATCTAAAACAAGCGGCAAAAGCATCAAGCCGAGCCAGTACCCCGCCGTTAATGGCAGCCATAGCTCAACTGGAATTTTCTTTATATCAAGGTTATGAGCCAGAACTTAGGCAATTGTTTTGGCATAAAGGCCAGCATGATTTATTAGCTTTGCAAGAGGTATTAGGCGAGGGTTTTGAGCGGCAATGCCAACAATTGTTGTTGCCTGTTTGGCGGTTGTGTCATTGAGTGGTTTGGCGGCGGTGGCGGATCGTTGGCTTAGCGCAGATTTTTACCAAGAAAGCCTTGATGGTTGTGTGCGTTTGCATTGGCAATCGGCGGTTGCTGGGCAAAAATCAGCTGATGAAGTGGTCTTTTAATTGCCGCAGCTTAATAAAAATCGCCATGGCTTGTGCATCTTGCAGGGCGATGTTTGCCTGCAATTCGCTGCTGTGTTCGCGTAAAAATGGGTTGGTGGCTAGTTCATCCGCTAAGTTGGTCGGTAACGATGGTTGTGATTGTTGCCGTAAAGCTGTGACTTTTGCTATCCGCTGTTGAGTCGCTTGGTTGTTAGGTTCAAGGCTTAGGGCAAATTTGCCGTTGGCGAGGGTGTATTCGTGGCTGCAATAAATCAGGGTGTTGGCAGGCAAGGATTTTATCCATTGTAAGGAATGCCAAAGCTGCTCGGCGGTGCCGTCAAACAAGCGACCGCAGCCCATGGAAAATAAGGTGTCGCCGCAAAATAACCAAGGTTTATCGGCAAAGTGGTAACCGATATGGTGGCTGGTATGTCCGGGCATGGCAATAATGTCGATTTTATGTTCGCCTAAGTGGAGAACATCACCGTGGTTAACGGCTATATCGATAGCGGGAATACGATAACTGTCGGCGGCAGCGGCAACAATTTTGCAGCTGGTTTGTTTTTTTAGCTCACGATTGCCGCCAATATGGTCGCCGTGATGGTGGGTGTTGAAAATATAATCTAGTGACCAAGCTTGTTCGTTCAAGATGTCTAAAACGGGCTCAGCGAGTGCGGGATCAACTACGGCAGTTTGGTTGCTGTGCTGGTCGTGTAATAAATAGATATAGTTGTCATTCAATACAGGGATAATCTTAACGGTGAGCATAGTGGTTTTGTCGGTAAATGATGGTGTCAGAGGATGATTTTACCGATTGTTTTTTTACAGTATCCATAAACATATAAATATAAAAATTTAGGGGGAAATATGGGCGATCAAATCAAATTACACTGGGGCATTTTAGGCGCGGCACGAATTAATGAGCGGCTAATGCCTGCGATTGTTGAAGCAAGCAACGCGGAGTTGGTGGCAATTGCTAGCCGTAGGGCAGGGGCGGCGGCACAAACTTTAGCGCAATACGCACCGTTTGCGGAAAACGTGGCAAGTTACGATAGCTTGGATGCGTTATTGCAGGATGACAAGGTGCAAGCGGTGTATTTGCCTTTAGCCAATCATGAACATGCGGCGTGGACGTTACGCGCTATCGAACACGGCAAACATGTGCTGTGCGAAAAACCGATGGCTTTGCAAGTGGCAGAAATTGACGCGATTGCCGCTGCTGCCCGTCAACATAAGGTGACGGTGATGGAAGGCTTTATGTATCGCTTCCATCCTCAGCATCAACGGGTTATGGAGTTGTTGGCTTCTGGTTTGATTGGCGAAGTGCGCTCGGTGCGTGCCAGTTATTCATTCATGATGCGTCCAGCTAGAATGTACCGTTTAGCGGAAAACGTCGCTAATGGTGGCGGGGCAATGTGGGATATTGGTTGTTACGCCATCCATTCGTTACGGCGGTTTTTTGACCAAGAGCCACTGTCAGTGATGGCAATGTCAAAATTTATCGACAGCGGTGCGGATATTGCCAGCAGTGGTGTGTTGGATTTTGGCGATGGCCGCTTTGCCCAATTTGATTTTAGTTTTTCGCGGGCTAGGCGTTGCGAGTATGAAATCATTGGTACTAAAGGTGGTATTAAGTGCCATGTGGTCTGGCAATTGCCTGGTGATGTTCCGGTGATTTCATGGTGGACAGAAGATGGCAAGCAAGCTGAAGAACGTCTGCCTGCTGCCAATCATTTCAAGTTAGAAATCGAGCATTTCAGCCATTGTGCCTTGCATGGCGAAGCGCCGTTATTGTCTTTAGACGATGCCAAAAGCAATTGCCGGATTATTGTGGCTGCCTTGGCATCGGCGGCGGAAGGTCGGCAAGTGGCGATTGCTTAAGCTGGTTCGCTCAGAAATGTACTGAACTTGGTTTTTTTGCGTCTTTGCGTATGAATGATTCACCTCAATCAATCACATCGTATTAAGACCATTTCTGTTTCAGGGATTTCTATATTTTTATCGTCGTTTTAGGGTAGAATAGGGGAATTTTGATGCCGGACACGCCAAAGGATTAATTAGCGGTCTTGCGTTCAAAACTACCTTATTCCGGCTTTGTTGCCATCGCCTGAAGCCCAGTTCCAAACCACCCTAGGCCGATACCTGAACGGTGGACGCCAAAAAGATTTCATACAACTTTTAGAGTAACAACATGACAGATATATCGCTTTATAGAAATATCGGCATTTTCGCACACGTCGATGCCGGTAAGACCACCACCACTGAGCGTATTTTGAAGCTTACCGGTAAAATCCATAAAATCGGTGAAGTACACGATGGCGCAGCAACCACCGATTTCATGGTGCAAGAGCAAGAGCGCGGTATTACTATCCAATCGGCAGCAACCACTTGTTTTTGGAAAGACCATCGTTTCAATATTATCGATACCCCTGGTCACGTTGACTTCACAATCGAAGTTTATCGTTCTTTAAAAGTATTAGATGGCGGTGTTGGCGTATTCTGCGGTTCTGGCGGTGTTGAGCCACAATCTGAAACCAACTGGCGTTATGCTAACGATTCCAAAGTTTCACGTATTATTTACGTTAACAAATTGGATCGTATGGGCGCGGATTTCTATCGCGTGGTAAAACAGGTTGAAGAAGTATTAGGCGCTGTGCCTGTGGTTATGACTTTGCCTATCGGTCGTGAAGACCAATTCTCTGGCGTAGTGGATTTGCTGACCCGCAAAGCGTGGATATGGGATGATTCTGGAGACCCATTGAAATACGAAATTAAAGACGTGCCAGCTGACATGGAAGCCGACGTTGAAAAATGGCGCGCCCGTTTGATCGACCAAGTTGCCGATCAAGACGACGACATCATGGAAAAATACTTGGAAGGTGAAGAGCCTACCTTAGAAGAATTGAAGCTTTGCTTACGCAAAGGCACAATTAAAATGGATTTCTTCCCTACTTTTTGTGGTTCATCCTTTAAAAACAAAGGTGTGCAATTGGTTCTGGATGGTGTTGTTGATTATTTGCCATGCCCAACCGAAGTTAGCCCACAACCAGAAGTTGATTTGGAAGGCAACCCGAACGGTCAATTTGCATTGGTTGACGCAACTAAACCAGTTCGTGCCTTGGTTTTCAAAATCATGGACGACCGTTTTGGCGCATTGAACTTTATCCGTATCTACTCAGGCACCTTGAAAAAAGGCGACACCTTGTTGAATACCTTTACTGGTAAAACTGAGCGTGTAGGCCGTATGGTGGAAATGCACGCTGATGACCGTTCAGAAATTGAATCGGCACAAGCGGGCGACATTATCGCTTTGATTGGTCTGAAAAACGTACAAACTGGACATACTTTGTGTGATCCTGATAAACCAGCAACTTTAGAGCCAATGGTTTTCCCTGATCCCGTTATCTCTATTGCGATTTCGCCTAAAGACAAAGCTGGTTCAGAAAAAATGGGTATCGCTTTGGGCAAAATGATCCAAGAAGATCCATCTTTCCGCGTTGAAACTGACGAAGATAGCGGCGAAACCATCATTAAAGGTATGGGCGAGTTGCACTTAGATATTAAAGTGGACATCTTAAGACGTACCCACGGTATCGAAGTTAACGTTGGTAAACCACAAGTTGCTTACCGCGAAACTATTACTAAACGTATTGAAGATGAATACGTCCACAAAAAACAATCTGGTGGTTCTGGTCAGTACGCGAAAATCAACTACATTGTTGAGCCAGGCGAGCCAGGTACAGGTTTTGTGTTTGAATCATCAGTAACGGGTGGTAACGTGCCACGCGAATTCTGGCCTGCCGTAGATAAAGGCTTTAAAGCCTGTATCGATAAAGGTGTATTGGCTGGTTTCCCTTGCTTGGATTTCAAAGTTATCCTGACTGACGGTGGTTTCCACGCAGTTGACTCGTCATCTATCGCGTTCGAAATCGCAGCCCGTGCAGCGTATCGCCAATCTTTACCAAAAGCGGGTCCACAATTGTTGGAACCGATTATGAAAGTTGACGTATTCACACCAGAATCACACGTCGGTGACGTTATCGGTGACATCAACCGTCGTCGTGGCATGATTAAATCACAAGACGCTGGTATCACTGGCGTGCGTATTAAAGCGGATGTGCCACTAAGTGACATGTTCGGTTACATTGGTGATTTGCGTACCATGACTTCCGGTCGCGGTCAGTTCTCTATGGAATTCTCACATTACTTACCATGCCCTAAAAACGTGGCAGATGAAGTAATTAAAGAAGTCACTGAGCGTAACAAAAATAAATAAGCTGTAATGAAAAAGCCGGGCAGAGTAATCTGCCCGGCTTTTTTTTTGCCTTGTTTTTCCGCCATTTCTTTGCTGCTTACTTGGATTTATTGTTTTAACTGGCTTTGTTCCTTATTTTAAAGGGTTATAATTGCTGTGATGTAATCAACGGGGGAGGGGAAGGTGGAAAACTATAAACACATACTATTAGCGGTAGATTTTTTTGGCAAAAATCAGGTTCTTATTGATAAAGCGAAACAATTGGCGGAAACCTTTGAAGCTAAATTAAGTTTGATTCATGTAGTGGAAAGCGTGCCGATAACGGATGCGGGTTATGGCGGTGATATTCCTTTTGATTTGGATTTAATGACCGATTTAACCGCTGCTGCAAAAAATCGTTTATTGGCTCTGGGTGCAAGATTGGCTGTCAATGATGGCGACATTTGGATAGAAATTGGTAATCCTAAGACGGAAATCGTCCGTTTTGCCGAAGAAAATCAGGTGGATTTGATTGTATTAGGTTCACATGGCAGACATGGTTTGGCTTTATTGCTAGGTTCTACCGCAAATGGCGTCTTGCATCATGCAAAATGTGACGTATTGGCTGTACGTTTACAAGATGAATAATAGCCGTTATTAATAATAAAAAAGGTAAAAACGATGCTAGGAAAAATTGAAAGTTACGATGTGGAGCAACAAACGGGTGTCATCATAAGTGATAAGCAATTGCTTAACTTCAACAGCGATAGCTGGTTGCCAGAAGTGCCGCCAGAAGCGGGTGATGATGTTAGTTTTACTGTGAATGAAGACAATTTTGCGGTTGATGTGAATTTAGTGGCGGCATATTTTGAACCACCAAAAGCGGTGAAATACAAATATGTGGCGGCGGCACTTGGTTTGGTATTTGGTTTTGCTGGCTTACATCGCTTGTATTTAGGTTATTACAAAATCGCTTTGGCGCAGTTGGCATTGACGGCGTTGACCCAGGGTTATGGGGTGCTTTGGGGCTTTATTGAAACGGTGTTGATTGTCGGCGGACAAATCAACAAAGATGCCAAAGGCAGGCCGTTAAAGTAAACATCTTGGTAAACATGCCGACGCGGATACTTACCCGTCGGCATGTTTATGCCTTATTTCCAAATATCAACAATATTAGTGAAATCGTCTGTCCATGGTTTCATATCAAAATACAACGGCATTTTTTGCCAATCCCCTAGGTTACTGGCGATTAGTGGCTGTAATCGTTCCGCTCTATTGCTCATCACTACCCAATCGGTGGCGACTACTAAAGGCAATTCTTGGCTAGGCTTGAATTCTTCTATCAAGGCGGCTAAATGCAATTGTTCAGCGTGCATGGAAAGCACTTTTTTCAGCAATAAATGCCGATTGGTGATGTGGAAAGCCAAAATGCCATCGGGTTTTAATTTGCGGAAATACAGTTGGATGGCTTCTTTTGTGAGTAAGTGAGTCGGTACGGAATCCGAACTGAAGGCATCCATCACTAATAGATCAAATTGCTGTTCTGGTTCAGCCGCTAAGGATAAACGTGCATCGCCGATACGCATTTTGGCAGTTTTGGCACATAGATCCAGATAATGGAAATAGCGGGTATCGCTAGCAATGTTTACCACCAACGGGTCTATCTCATACAAAGTCCACTGCTGTTGGGGTTTGCTGTAACAGGTGAGCGCACCCGCACCTAGCCCGACTATACCGATTTGCCAGTTGCTATTGCCGCTATCGTATACCTTAAACAATTGCCCCATTGGCCCCGGTTGGCTGTAATAGGTTAATGGGATGCGTTGTAAGTTATCCGCTAAACGTTCAGCGCCGTGTTTGGTAGTACCGTGGAATAATTCGTGATAGTTTTCGGGCTGTTGTTGCTCGTTGGTCAACACGCTTTCTCGTACCGCTAATACGCCAAAAAAACTGCGCGCTTGGTATAAAGTATGCGCGGATAAGCCATGTAAATTCATGGCGAGAAAAATAATCACCCCGGTTAAAAAAGCAAAACCTAGCGGGCGTAGGCGTAAGAAAAATGTCGCGAGTGATAGCAACATTAAGCAAATGGCCAAGGCATCAAAATGTGCCAGTAAATTTTCGGTACTGAAATACAGTCCTATGCCAGTAATTAAAATGGCTAGTGGTAATGCGATTTGTAACCAGAACGCGGTATTGGCAATAAAACGAAGCCCTGGACGTAATAGCAAGGCGGCGACAATCATGATTGGGTATTCGTAGATGCCATTGAATATAAACGGCGCAACGAAGGTGTTGAACATGCCGCCTAACATGCCCGCAAACGACATTATTAAATAATAGCGGGTAAGGTAACGTGTTGACGGCCTGCTGTTTGCCAATTCGCCATGACAAACCATGATGGCGAAAAAGAAGGCGACTAAATGTAAAAACAGATATGCCCAGTATTTCAAATCACCTGGATTAACAAAGGCGAGTGCTAAGAATGGCACTAAAAAAATCGGTTGTAGTTTGAGAATTAGCGGATGAATGGCGTTTTGCCATTTAGAGAAAACCAGTACGAAAGACAACAAATAGAGGGTTAATGGAATAATCCATAGTAACGGTACTGAGGCAATATCGGTACTGATGAAATTGGTTAAGCCAATCAATAAGCTTGATGGCACAAACGCCAACAGCAGCCATCGTAATTGTTGTTGCCAAGTCAATTCGCTGCTGTCATCGGTATTCGTTGTTTCCATCTGTGGGACGGCTTGCCGATGTCGCCAAAGCTGAAGGGCGCATGCGCTAATCAATAGGCAAAGTAAGATGTAGCCACCACTCCAAGCCAGTTTTTGGTTTGCCAAGCCCATGTTTGGTTCAAGTAGGAAAGGGTAGCTGAGCAGGGCAATAAGGCTACCTATATTGCTTGCTGCATAGAGAAAATAAGGGTCTTCGCTGCTTTTATGGCCGATTTGGGCAAACCATTTTTGAATCAGTGGCGAGGTGCTGGAGACCACAAAAAATGGTAGTGCTATCGCCAAGAATAGGGTGCTAATTAACCAAAATGTGGGGTCGCTTTCTGTTGGTGGGATGGCGTTTTCTGGTAAGGCGACAGGTAAGGCTAAAAAGCTTAGTAGCAGCAGTCCTGTGTGTAACGGGATTTGTCGTTTTATGGGTAAGCGTGTCGATAAAGCATGGGCGTACAGATAGCCCAAAAATAAAATGCTTTGATAAAACACCATGCAGGTATTCCAAACCGCTGGTGAGCCGCCTAGCAATGGCAATAGCAATTTGCCAAATAATGGCTGCACAATAAACATCAGTGACGCGCTGGTGAATAAAGTGCCGGCAAATAATAGAATCAGTGCGAGTTGGCGGTCGTTTGTGGTTTTTGGCGAGCTGTTCATGGCATTAGCGGTCAATTCAAAACTGCTAATGATAAAGCATTTGACTGTTAATACGATGGTATCTGTAAATTTAACAAGATGAGCTCGGTATTGATTTGTTGCGCCACGCCGATTAAATTGAGGGGAGGGCGTGGCGCAAATACTTGGGATTAGAATTGGTATGTTAAGCCAATACGGTAGCCTTCGACATTTTTACCTGTGGCGCTAAATAAATAATTGGCATTAAACCCAAATGCGCTGAACCAATGGTTATCATTAAAGGTCTTTACAGAGACACCTAGTTCATTGTACTGATCGACGAAAAATGGTGAGCCGAAATATTCGGTGTCGGTGAAATTAGCGGCAACATTCAGGGTTTTCCCTAAAAAGTTATTGCTTACGTTTTTGCTTAAGATAAGGCCATTTTTGAAGATATAGCTTTCTAAGTTGGGATCTACGGAGTAGCCGTCGACTGCATAAGGCAGGGTTGTATAGTAGCCAGCCATATTGCCGATAGACAATTTATACGAGTTGGGGTCTAATGAATCCAAGTCAAAGGTGTATTTGCTGGTGATCGTGCCGGATGCAATATGACCTACGTCGGCAAGGTCAAACGACCCCCTAAAACCATAGGCAACTGCTGGTGTTAGTACCCAATGGTCGGTTATGCGGTGTTTATAAGCAAAACCCGCACCACCATCGTAAGAAGCGGCATTTTGGGTATTTAAATAAGTGAATGGAACTGAAACAATCAATTGTTGCCTATCATTCATCTTAAATGTATAACTGAACGGAAAGGTAAGGGAATCAACCGCTTTCCCTTGTAAAGAATAATGTCCATAGCGGGCGCCACCGTCAAATCGGTTTTCAGTGGATGATTTTTTACTAGCGCCAGTGTCCCAATCATCGTTTGTGCCTAATAAATAGGCGTTCTCAACCATGATGCCCATAATACTGGAAGGGTTGCCGCCTAACGGGTCTGCGGAATCCACTAACGCCAATTCTTTATTGATGGATGCGTTGTTACTGCGGATTAAATCGGAAACTTTGGTACTAATTTGTTTATTAATCGCTTTGTCGGACAAGTTAGCGGCATTGTCGATGGTTATGGTTTCATTAACGTCAATATTAGGGATTTTAATGGTGACGGTATCGGCGGAAATTTTGTTGAATTCAATCGGTACGCCTTTAAAATCCAGTGTTCCAACTGCACCGACAGTGCTGTTGACACCAGGGAACAAATCCTTGTATTGTTCTGGGTGGCTTGCCGCATCAATTGCAGCGCCGAAGGTATCAAACGTTAATGATTTGGTGATACCTTCTAATGTAACAGTGGCAACAAAGTTTTCAGCTTTGCAAAGCTGTGTGGAGCTAAGCAAAACCAGTACGCTTGCGGATAAAATTTTAGGGGTAATATTCATAGGATTTCCAATTAGTAAGTGATGCCTTGCAACAAGATGTTGCAAATACGTGATGGTTTGTCGTCGTTGTTAATAATCCGCCAAAATGTTGGTGCAGTCAAAGTTTGTTAATGAATAATCAGTGGTAATTCAAGTTTTTCTTGAAAAATTTATAATATGCGATATATGTAAAGAATGAATATATAAATGGACTGTTCATGTTTATTCATCTTTAGTGATACTAAATTTTGTTACAATATTAAATTTACTTTTGAGAGGTGTTATTAATTCTATGGAATTTAGGAAGATTAAAATTTTCAATGGAATGGCGTTTGATGTGCCAAAGCACATAGTTAGGATAGATATACTTGGTGCTAAAACCACCCACGGGTGGCAAGTCCGGTATGGTAAACCTTGGAAGTTTTTCTCTGACCATACCGCAAACGGTACTGGTGCAGAGCTAGCCCTGTCAAAAGCTGTTAATGAGCTAAACCATCGTATAGCGACATTACCCGCGCCTACAGGGATTAGACAGAAAATATCGACAAGGAAATCTTCAACCTTGCCTTCAGGTATTTCAGGACCATTTCAGCGGTTACGTAAAGGCCGTTCAACCGCAAGCCATTATTTGCAGGTGACCTTACCTGTACATGGTGGAAAATCTAAAAATACTCAAGTCTATATTGCCTCAGACAATAACTTCACAGAAGAACGTTTGCAGTTGGCAATATCAAAATCGGTAGCTTTGCGGAATCTGTATATTGAAAAATATCAAACTTCCGCTACCAAATTAAAACGCGAAATAATGCAGGCTACCATTGACGCACAGCCTGGCGTTTAACTACCCCAATCTGGAAATGTCCTTGCCTCAACCATCAAGGACAATTCAATACCGCTACAACAAACGACTTCGGCTATAATCGTCCCTCGTTATACATCAACTGTTTTAGCAGCATTGACCGGATAACACCGCTTTGCTGCTTCCTTTATTACATTGCTTAAACAGCCTAAATCCCATGTAAGAAAGTAATGGAAGATACATTGGTGTAAATCCCAATAGCCGCTTCACGTCATTACCCAAAACACCAATAACCTCGCTGCCTTCATCTGTTCTTTATCCGATTTGCTATGCGGTAATTTCAAGCACAGCCAATACGAGCGCATTATCCTGCCGTTTACTCTACTACCATAGCTTGAAGGTGTGCTGGAAAGCAATAAAACAGTTTCATTCAAGTTGCCCCTTGAGAATGCAGTTTCGGAGGCTCTAGCCCCCTTCCTTCTCGAAGCTAGAGCTTCCAATATCTTGGTTACCAAGCCGGAGCTTGGTAACCAAAGTAAAACTGCATATTACGCTATCTCTGTATACGCGCTAGTTTCATCATAAATGCCAATTATTTTTATTTTGTTAGGTTTTTATCAAAAATAGGTTATAAACCCAAGGGTTGCTAATTTTAATTCAAAATTCGAAAGGTTCAGCTTCATTTGCGTTAAACAACAAAAACTTTCAAATAAACAATATCTAAAGGTCGAATAATATGGCTTCAGTAACAAAAACCAATAACACGCAATTATTTCCAGGACACAGCTTGGGGGAATACAAAAACTCACAGGCCTTCGCCGTCATCAAAGCTGATGGCTCGGTGGTCACTTGGGGGCGTGACTCAAACGGTGGTAACAACAGCGCGGTGGCGGCAAAGCTCGACGGCACAACCGATGTGACGCAAATTTATTCAGCCACCCATGCTTTTGCCGCGTTGCGTGCGGACGGCTCAGTGGTGACTTGGGGGGATGGTTTTTTAGGCGGTGACAGCAGTGCGGTGGCGGCACTGCTCGACGGTACAACTGATGTGAGGCAAATTTATTCCACACTGTATGCCTTTGCCGCGTTGCGTGCGGACGGCTCGGTGGTCACTTGGGGGGATGGGGGTACTGGCGGTGATAGTAGTGCAGTAGCTGCACTACTAAACGGCACAATCGATGTGACGCAAATTTTTTCCACGCAGTATGACTTTGTCGCCTTGCGTGCGGACGGCTCGGTGGTTACTTGGGGCAGTGTGGCGGCGGGACTGCTCAACGGGACAACCAATGTAACACAAATTTATTCCACAACAGGCGCTTTCGCCGCTTTGCGCGCCGACGGCTCGGTGGTCACTTGGGGGAATGGGGGTAGTGGCGGTAACAGCAGCGCAGTAGCGGCACTACTCGACGGCACAACCGCTGTGACACAAATTTATTCTACAATTTATGCCTTTGCCGCCTTGCGTATCGACGGATCGGTAGTCACTTGGGGGGGGTATGGCGGCTTCGGTGGTGATAGCAGTGCGGTGGCGGCAGATATCGACGGCGCAACCGATGTCACGCAAATTTATTCTACATCGTATGACTTCGCCGCATTGCGTGCCGACGGCTCGGTGGTCACTTGGGGGGAGTTTGGTAGCTATAGCAGTACGGTGGCGGCAATGCTCGACGGCACAACCGATGTCAAGCAAATTTATTCCACAGATGCTTCTTTCGCCGCCTTGCGTGTAGACGGTTCGGTGGTCACTTGGGGAAGTGATTTTGTCGGTGGTGATAGCAGTGCGGTGGCGGCACTGCTCGACGGCACAACTGATGTAACGCAAGTTTATTCCACATTAGGCGCTTTCGCCGCATTGCGCGCGGACGGCTCGGTAGTGACTTGGGGATATGAATCCCAAGGCGGTGATAGCAGTGCTGTGGCGGCATTGCTCGACGGGACAATTGATGTGACGCAAATTTATTCCACCGATTATGCCTTTGCCGCGTTGCGTGCGGACGGCTCAGTGGTCACTTGGGGGCATTATTTAACTGGCGGCGATAGCGGTGTAGTAGCCAGCCTAATAAGCTCCGGTGTGGTTAGCGGTGCCGACATCAGCACCAACGACGTTGTCGCTTTTTTCCCAAGCCTTACCCTGAACGGCACATCCGGCGATGACACCCTAATTGGCCGCGCTGGCGATGACACACTCAACGGCTTTGCTGGCAACGACACGCTCAACGGCGGTGCTGGTTTAGATACAATGACAGGCGGCTTGGGCAATGATCTTTATACTGTCGACAACGTCGGTGACCGCGTTGTTGAAAATAGTAACGAAGGTACAGACACTGTGAAAAGTTCGGTCACTTATGCCTTGGCGGCAAATGTCGAAAACCTGACCTTGACCGGGACGACTGCCATCAACGGCACAGGCAATGAGCTTGCAAATGAGCTGACAGGCAACAGTGCCGCCAATGCGTTGGTGGGCGGTGACGGCAACGACACACTTAACGGCGGTGCTGACGCAGATACACTGACAGGCGGTTTGGCCAATGACCTTTATATTGTCGACAATGTCGCCGACAGCGTTATTGAAAATGTCGGCGAAGGTACTGACACGGTAATAAGTTCTGTCACTTATACTTTGGCGGCGAATATTGAAAGGCTTACCCTGACGGATGCAGACAATATCAACGGTACGGGCAATGCTTTAGGCAACACGTTGATTGGCAATGCGGCTAATAACGTCTTAAACGGCGGTGCTGGTGCGGATGTGCTTAAAGGTGGTTTGGGTAGCGATACCTTTATTTTTAGCACGACTGTTGGCGGTGTGGACAGGGTAACGGATTTTGTTTCCGGTACGGACAAGTTGCAGTTCTTGGATGGCTTGGCAGGGATCAAGATCGGAAATAGCGATCACATTATCGACAATGCTGCACTTATAAATACCAAGGGCGGTTTTTCTAAGTTGGCGGAGCTGGTAGTGGTAACGCCGAATATTGTCGGCACAATTACCACTGCCAAAGCAGCTGCTAATATTGGTTCTGCCGCTAGTGCTTATGCTGTAGGCGACAGCCGTCTGTTTGTGGTCGATAACGGCGCGGACACGGTGTTTTATCAGTTCAAATCGGCGGGTAACGACGCAGTGGTTAGTACTGTTGAACTAACTTTACTCGGGTCACTGCAAGGTGTGGCGCAAACTGCGTTGGCTGATTTTAGTTTTGCCTAATCTTTAGCTATTTTCCGATAAGTAAGGTGGGCAAACGATAAAGCTGTTTGCCTACCCTACGACAGTTGATCGAATAACAAGACCTGTCAGGTTTTTAAAACCTGACAGGTCTATTTGCATTCGTCACAACGAAATTGACTGAACGCTAGGTTTGCAGCCAACTTTACCAACCGGAATTTCAGATTCAACCCACTGCAAAAAAAAGAAAGGGAGCTTAAGCTCCCTTTCTTTTTTTCAGCTGTTAAAAGGCAAATAGCCTATTCCGTAATCTTCTCAAATTTAAGCGCTTTCATGTGGCTTATTTTCAGACTGAATGCTTGTATACAGCTGCAAGTACTTTTCCGCACTTTGCCGCCAAGAAAAATCTTTCCGCATGGCGTTGGTTTGTATTTTTTTCCAGGTGCTGGGTTGGTTGTACAGCAATAAGCAGCGTTTGATGGCTTCTAGTAATGATCCAGCGCCGGCTTCGTTAAAGCTGATGCCACTGGCGGTTTTGTCGGCGATGCTGTGGGGCAGGCTGTCGGTGACGGTGTCGGCGAGGCCGCCAGTTTTACGGACGATGGGGATGGTGCCGTAACGTTGGCTGTACATTTGGTTAAGTCCGCATGGTTCAAAACGGGAGGGCATCAGGAAGATGTCTGCGCCAGCTTCAATCAAATGCGCGAGGCGTTCGTCATAACCAAGGCTGAGGGCAATTTTTTCGGGATGTAAATCCGCTTGGGTTTGCAATTGTTGCTCGAAAGCGCTGTCGCCTGCGCCTAAAAATACCAGTTGTATGGGCATTTCTAGTAATTCTGGCAGGCATTCTAAAATCAAATCGATGCCTTTTTGCGCTACCAAACGGCTGATGAGCCCTAGTAACGGCACGTTGCTGTCGACAGGCAAACCCAGTTGCTGTTGTAAAGCGGTTTTGTTGGCTTGTTTGTCGGCGAGGGTTTTGCTTTGGTAGTGGTGGTCTAGGTACGGGTCGCTGGCGGGATTCCATTGTTCCAAGTCAATACCGTTGATGATGCCGCTAAGTGCGGCTTTTCTATGCGACAACAGGCCTTCTAAGCCGCAGCCAAATTCGGGGGTTTGGATTTCTAAAGCATAGGTTGGGCTGACGGTGCTGATGTGGTCGGCATAAACAATGCCACCTTTGATAAAGGACAGCATGTCGTAAAATTCCAAGCCATCCGGATTCCATAATTGCCCTGGCAAGTTGAGGGAGATGACATCAGCGGCAGGAAATATACCTTGGTAGGCCATGTTGTGGATGGTGAACACGCTTGCGGGGCGGTTTTTTTCTAGCGATAACAGCGCCGGTACTAATCCGGTTTGCCAGTCGTTGCAATGGACAATATCAGGTTGCCAATCCAGTTGCGCCCGGTTCATGGCAATTTCCACGGCTATCCGGCAAAACAGTGCAAAGCGTTGGGCATTGTTAGGCCAAGCTTGGCCTTGGGCATCGTTGTAAGGGTTTCCAGGTAGGTCAAAGAATTCTGGGTAATCAACTAACCAGACGGGAATGCTGCTGTCTGGCAACAGGGTTTCCAAAATTTCAACTTGGCAATTATCAACTTTTAAGGTGCTGATTAATTTGGGTTGTCCTTGGATTTTTAAGGCTTGGTAGTTGGGGAGTAATATCCGCACGTCTTGGGATAATTCTGCCAAGGCTTTGGGTAAGCTGCCGGAGACGTCTGCAAGGCCGCCCGTTTTTATTAACGGATGGGCTTCGCTGGTAACAAATAGGATTTTTTTCATGTCGCTTCCTTTGCCACATCCGGTTGTATTTATGGCTGGCGTTTTAAGTACGCTTTTACTGACGCACTCATGCCCGGATGTGTAGTATTTTTCGGCCTGCAAACAGGGTTATCTGCTGACAGGCCGAGATAGGCTAGTTGATTTTTAAGATAATGGCGGCTAATGGCGGCAAGGTCAGGTTGATGGAATACGGTTGGTTCATCCATGCTCTCGCTTCTGTGTGGGCGACGCTGTTGCCGACATTGGAGCCGTCGTAGTAGGTGGAGTCGGAGTTGAAAATTTCGGAATAGGTGCCTGCTTGCGGTACGCCGATACGGTAATTTTCACGGGCTACCGGGGTGAAGTTGAGGATGACGATAACTTCGCTGTCTTCATGCTTACGGCGGTAACTGACGATGGATTGCTCGACATCGTGGCAGTCAATCCAATCAAAACCTTGGTGTTCAAAATCATGTTTGTACAAGCTCGGTTCGGATTTGTACAAATGGTTTAGGTCTTTCACCAAGGTTTGTATGCCCTGATGATGTGGATAATCCAGCACATACCAATCTAAGGGTTTGTTGAAATTCCATTCCGTGCCTTGACCAAATTCACAGCCCATAAATAGCAGTTTTTTGCCTGGATAGGTGTACATGAAGGTGTACAGTAAACGCAGGTTGGCGAAACGTTGCCATTGGTCGCCGGGCATTTTGTTGAGTAGTGAGCCTTTGCCATGCACGACTTCATCGTGCGAGAAGGGTAGGGCAAAGTTTTCGGTGAAGGCGTAGAGCAAGCCGAAAGTGAGTTTGTCGTGATGGTATTTGCGGTGTATCGGTTCTTGGCTGATGTACGACAAGGTGTCGTGCATCCAGCCCATATTCCACTTCATAGAAAAGCCTAAGCCGCCAGTCCATGTGGGGCGGGTGACTTGTGGCCATGCGGTTGATTCTTCCGCCATCATTACTGTGCCGGGATGTTGGCTATGGGTAACGCTGTTCAGTTCTCTTAAAAAGTCGATGGCTTCTAGGTTTTCGTTGCCGCCGTATTGGTTAGGTACCCAGTCATTGGCTTTGCGGGAATAATCTAAGTACAGCATGGAGGCTACTGCATCAACGCGTAAGCCATCCAGATGGAATTCTTCCAGCCAGAACATGGCGCTTGCCAACAGGAAGTTTTTAACTTCGTTGCGTCCGTAGTTGTAAATCAACGTTCCCCAATCGCGGTGTTCGCCTTTGCGTGGGTCTTCGTGTTCGTATAAGGCGCTGCCATCAAATCGGGCTAAGGCAAAGGCATCTTTGGGGAAATGTGCGGGTACCCAATCAAGGATGACGCCGATGCCGTTTTGGTGGAACAGGTTAACAAAATAGCGGAAATCATCTGGCGTGCCGTGACGGCTGGACGGGGCAAAATAGCCAGTGGTCTGGTAGCCCCAAGAAGCATCTAAAGGATGTTCGGTGACGGGCAATAATTCGATATGAGTGAAGCCTAAACGCGATACATACTCTACCAATTGCTCGGCAAGTTCGCGGTAACTGAGGAAGTTGCCTTGGTTGTCGCGTTGCCATGAGCCTAAATGCACTTCATAAATTGACATAGGTTCATGTAGCCAATCGCGGTCGGCACGGTTGGCTAACCATTCGGTATCATCCCAGTCAAAACTGTTTTTGTTGACGACAATGGATGAGGTATTTGGGCGAAATTCAAACTGTTGTCCGTATGGGTCAGTTTTTAATAATAGTTGGTTGTTGATGCGGCTTAAGATTTCATATTTGTACAAATCGCCGACGGTAATACCAGGGATGAACAATTCCCAAATGCCGTTGCCGCCGAGGCTACGCATGGGGTTGCAACGCCCGTCCCAGCGGTTGAAGTCGCCTACGACGCTGACGCGCTGGGCGTTGGGTGCCCAAACGGCAAACAATACGCCATCAATGCCATCAACAGTGTGCAGATGTGCGCCTAATTTTTGGTAAATATGCCAATGCTTACCTTCACCAAACAGGTATTGGTCAAATTCCGGTAATTGCGGGAGAAAATCGTAAGGGTCATAGCTAAGATGGCTGTTACCGTCTTTGTCTAGCCAAGATAATTGGTAATGCGCTGGTAAATCGTCTGGCTTAGCGATATAGTCAAAAAAGTCAGTGCCAATGATGCGCTCAAATGCGGCGCCAGTATCTGCCAAGCTGACGCTTTCAGCGAACGGCAGGTATACGCGGATTAGGGTGTGGTTTTTGTCTTTATGGCGACCCAATACTGAAAAAGGATCATGATGTGTAGCGCCAATAATCTTTATCGCATCAGCGTCCAAGGTATGGCTAAATTGCTTTTTCACTTTGTTTCGCCTCAATGTAGTAAAATGACAGTCAGAAGAATGTTACCAAACAGAACAATAATTGTGAATCTATTCCACGGGGAGAAGAAAAATGTCTGATTCAACCAACCAAAACCTGAATCACTTAACTCGAAACACTATTGCACTTATCTTAGCTGGTGGGCGCGGTTCACGATTAATGAATATGACTGATTGGCGGGCTAAGCCTGCTGTGCCGTTTGGTGGCAAGTTCCGTATTATTGATTTCCCGTTATCCAACTGTATCAATTCCGGCATCCGTAAAATCGGTGTGTTGACGCAATACAAGGCCGACTCGTTAATCCGCCATATTCAGCAAGGTTGGGGATTTTTACGCGGTGAGTTTGGCGAATACGTGGATTTGATGCCAGCACAACAACGCCATGATGAAAACTCTTGGTATCAAGGCACTGCCGATGCCATTTTCCAAAACATTGATATTTTGCGTACCCGCAGTCCAGAATTTATTTTGGTATTAGCTGGCGACCATATCTATAAGATGGATTACTCCGCCATGCTTGCCGACCACGTCGCGCAAAAAGCCGATCTGACCATTGGCTGTATTGAAGTGTCATTGCAAGATGCCACCGCGTTTGGGGTGATGGATGTGGATGACAACCGTCGTGTCCGTGCTTTCGTAGAAAAACCGGAAAATCCCCCAGTTATGCCAGGCCGTACCGATAGCGCTTTAGCCTCTATGGGTATTTATATTTTCAATGCGGGTTTCTTGTTTGAACAGCTTATTAAAGATGCCGACACCAAAGGCTCCAGCCATGATTTTGGTAAAGATATTATTCCTTCGGTAATCGATAAATATATCGTCAATGCCTATCCATTCTTGGATATGCAAAGCGGTCAGCAAAGTTACTGGCGCGATGTGGGTACTATTGATGCCTATTGGTCAGCCAATATGGAATTGATCGGTGTTAAACCAGATTTGAATCTGTACGATAAAACTTGGCCTATTTGGACGTACCAAGCGCAAACCCCACCCGCTAAATTCGTCTTTGATGATGATGAGCGTCGTGGTCAAGCGGTGGATTCTATGGTTTCTGGCGGCTGTATTGTTTCTGGCTCAAAAATCCGCCACTCATTACTGTTTTCCAATGTTCGGGTTAACTCCTACAGCATCGTCCAAGATTCTATTTTATTGCCGGATGTCAATGTGGGTCGCCATTGCCGCATTACCAAAGCCATCGTCGAACGCGGTTGCCAAATACCAGAAGGCATGGTGATCGGGGAAAATCTTGAGGAAGATGCAAAACGTTTTCATGTCAGTGCTGGCGGTGTGGTTTTGGTTACCCCAGATATGTTAGGTCAACGCTTACACTACGTCAGGTAAGCAAGTGTCGTTGCCGAAACTTAAGTTGGTATTGTGCTGGCATATGCACCAGCCAGAATACCGTGATTTACAGACGGGTGAGTTCCAATTACCTTGGACTTACCTACATGTTATTAAAGACTATGTGGATATGGCGGCACATTTGGAGGCAGTGCCAGAGGCTAAGGCGGTCGTTAATTTTGCGCCAATTTTGTTGGAACAAATTGAAGATTATGCCCAACAAGTTGGCGGTTATTTACAGCACCGTAACGTGCTTAAGGACCCGTTGTTGATGGCTTTAGTCAGTGAAACCTTGCCAGAAAATCCGGAAGAAACCCTTAAGCTGATAAAAGACTGCCTGCGTGCAAACCGCGATCGGCAAATCAACCGCTATCCAGCCTTCCAAAAACTGGCGGAGATGGCGGCTTGGTTGGAGCAAAATTTTCAGGCTTTAAAATATATCAAACACCAATATCTCTGTGACATGGTGGTTTGGTACCACTTGGCGTGGATGGGGGAAACCGTCAAGTTAAGTGATGTCCGTATTCAGCATCTAATCTATAAAGCTAGCGATTACACGCTGCACGACCGCTTGGAATTGCTTGTCATCATCGGCGAACTATTAGAAAACGTCATCTGCCGCTATCAGCATTTGGCGCGTCGTGGTCAAGTAGAATTGTCGGTGACGCCGTATGCCCATCCCATCATGCCGCTATTACTGGATCTGAACACGACTCATCAGGCCATGCCGGAAGCGAAGTTGCCAGAATTGCCTGCCTATCCCGGCGGTCTCGAACGGGTGCATTGGCAGTTGGCTAAGGGGCTTGCGGTATTCAAACGATTTTTTGGTTTTGAACCCCAAGGCTGTTGGCCTTCTGAAGGCAGCATTAGTGAACAAACCTTAAAAATTCTCGGTGAATGCGGTTTTGCGTGGACAGCCAGCGGCGGTTCGGTATTGCATAACAGCTTACGCCGGGCTGAAAACGCCGCGCCTGCCAGTATTTATCACCCATTTACACTCGAAGACAGCAATATTGCCTGTTTTTTTCGGGATGATGGCTTGTCGGATTTAATCGGCTTTTCCTATTCAAAATGGCATGCCGATGATGCTGTGGCGGATTTTATTCGTCATCTGGAAAACATTATTGCCGTCAACACCGACGATAGCGTGGTTTCCATAATCATGGATGGCGAAAATGCCTGGGAACATTTTTCTGAAAATGGCTACCATTTTCTCCAAGCCTTATACCAGCAACTTGCTGCACATCCTGCCATTGAATTAACCACCTTTTCCGAATGCTTAAAACAAGTTTCCGTAAAGCCGCTGGTTAAGCTTGTCGCAGGTAGTTGGGTTTATGGCACATTCTCAACCTGGATTGGTGATGCCGATAAAAATCGGGGTTGGGATATGTTAGGCGATGTCAAAAAAGCGTACGATAAAGCCGTTGCCGATAGGCGGCTGGATGACAAGCAGCTTCAGGCGGCGCAATTGCAATTAGCGGTTTGCGAAGGTTCGGATTGGTTTTGGTGGTTTGGCGATTACAATCCAGGTGAAGCCGTTAGTAGTTTTGAAAAACAATTCCGTTTAAATCTAGCTAACCTATACTTGTTGTTGGGCGAACAGCCGCCCGCATATCTAGCACTGTCATTTACCCAAGGCACAGGTGATCCGGCAATGGGTGGGGCGATGCGACCAGGGATTGAACAAATCAATTGAGATTATTTTGTGAATGAACTTCTAAATAAACGTCGTGCAGGCGTGTTGCTGCATATCACCTCATTACCTGGCGAAGGCATAACTGGCGATTTAGGCTCGGATGCCTATCGGTTTGTCGATTTTTTGCATCACACAGGGGTGACGGTCTGGCAAACCTTGCCGCTTGGTGTTACCCATGCAGATGGTTCTCCGTACCAATGTCTATCCGCCCATGCCGGAAATCCGGAATTAATAAACATTGATTGGTTAGTCGATAAAAATTGGTTACTTGTTGAAGAAAAATGCCTTGAATGCGAAGGCACAGCTAAATTTAATAAAAGCTGTTTAATATCAAAAGCCTTTGCAGGTTTTTTGGAACGTGCAGATAAGCATGATAAAGAATTATTTGCTAGTTTTTGCGAGCAGAAAGCCTTTTGGTTAGATGATTTCGCCTTATTTATGACCTTGAGGAATGAATTCGGGCAGCAATGCTGGAATCAATGGCCTGATGCTTACAAAGAACGCGACACCAAAACTCTTAAAGTTTTTATCAAGCGTTTAGAGCAAGCAATAGCGACCATTAAATTTGAGCAATTTGTATTCTTCCAGCAATGGATGGCGTTAAAAAGCTATGCCAATCAACGCGGTATTTTGTTGTTTGGCGACATCCCCATTTTTGTCTCCTACGATAGCGCCGATGTTTGGGCAAACCGCGAAGTATTTAAGCTGGATGATAATGGTGAAATGTCGGTGGTTGCTGGCGTGCCGCCCGATTATTTTTCTGCAACCGGACAACGTTGGGGAAATCCACACTATAACTGGCTGTTCTTGAAAAAAACGGGCTTTAATTGGTGGTTGGAGCGTATGCACACCCAATTAGAGCAGTTTGATATTTTACGCATCGACCACTTCCGTGGCTTGGAAGCCGCATGGGAAATTCCTGCTAGCGAACCCACCGCGCAAATCGGTGAATGGGTAAAAGCACCAGGCCGGGCCTTATTAAGTGCCATACAAAATGAAATCAGCGCCATTCCTTTAGTCGCCGAAGATTTGGGGATTATTACCGATGAAGTCGAAGCCTTACGGGATGAATTTGATTTGCCGGGAATGAAAATTCTGCAGTTCGCTTTTGGCGGTGGTCACGACAATCCGTATTTACCAATCAACCATGTGCATAATTGCGTGGTTTATACCGGCACCCACGATAACGATACCACCGCAGGTTGGGCAGCCCATTTGAATGACGATGAAAGACGCTACGTCTATGATTATTTAGGTAATCCGGCGACCAGTTTACATTGCGCTTTGGTGCAAGCAGCGTTGGCGTCAGTTGCTAACTTGGCGATAATTCCCATGCAAGATATTTTGGAATTAGGTTCGGAACACCGCATGAACACGCCGGGTACAACTTCTGGCAATTGGCATTGGCGTTTTCAATGGGAGCAGTTGTCGTCTGATCGGGTAGGGCGCTTGGCACATTTGATAAATATGTTCAACCGTAAGCCGTAGTTATGGGTCAGCAAGACACCTTATTTCAAACCATTAACAAAAGCCAAGATTTTGCTTTTGACGAACGGGTTGCTGAGGTTTTTGATGATATGGTTTCCCGAAGTGTGCCGTTTTATCATGAAATCCAACGCATTCAAGCCGATCTTATTATGGATTTCTTGCCAGCAACAGGCGGGGTAATTTGTGATTTAGGTTGCTCTACAGGAACAACTTTGGCTTATCTGAGCGGGCATCCGCGCTGTCCTGCTGATACCCGCTTGTTGGGATATGACAATTCTGAACCGATGCTTGCCAAAGCCGAGCAAAAATTGGCTACGCAGATCGCGGCAGGGTTGGTGGATTTAAATCTAGCCGATTTAACCGGATTGCAGGCTTTACCGCCTACCGATGTGGTTATCCTAAATTGGGCATTGCAATTTGTCCGGCCTATTGACCGTGAAGCTTTGTTAGCCAACGTGTATTCGGCCTTAAATCCTGGCGGCATTTTACTGCTATCAGAAAAAGTGCTTGCTAAAGACACGTTTTTCAATCGCCTATATATCGACCATTATCTGCAATTCAAAAAATCCCAAAGCGGTTATACCGATGCTGAAAACCAGCGCAAACGAGAAGCTTTGGAAAATGTCTTAGTGCCGTACCGTTTGGATGAAAACTATACTTTGTTGGCAAAAGTGGGGTTTAAACAAATGGATACTTATTTCCAATGGTTTAATTTTGCTTGCATGATGGCTGTTAAAGCCTGAGGTTGAAATTAGAGTCCAAAACTTGTTTTGGACTCTAAAAGCTTGATCTAATTACGCTTCGTAACCATTCGGGTTGTTACTCTGCCAATGCCAAGTATCGGCAACCATATCATCCAGTCCTTTTTCTACTTGCCATCCTAGCTCTTCTAAAGCCAGCGCAGGATTTGCGAAACATTCCGCTAAATCACCAGCCCGACGCGGGGCAATTTTATAATTAATAGTCCGTCCTGTTACCCGCTCAAAGGCATTGACTATATCTAACACGCTATAGCCTTGCCCCGTCCCTAAGTTGTAAGCCTTGCAGCCACCTTGTGCAAAAACCTCCCCTGCCAAGGTATCGATAGCTTTAATATGGCCTTTAACCAAATCCACCACATGAATGTAATCGCGGATACCGGTGCCATCGGGGGTAGGGTAGTCATCGCCAAATACGGATAATTGCGCCAGTTTGCCAATGGCTACTTGGGAAACATAAGGCAACAGATTATTGGGGATGCCATTAGGGTCTTCACCAATCAGCCCGCTGCTATGAGCGCCAATCGGGTTGAAATAGCGTAATAAGGCGATTTTCCAAGGATTTGTAGACTGATTAAGGCGATCAGCTTCAGATAAATCCCGCAAAATATCTTCAACCATCGCTTTGGAGCGTCCATATGGATTTATCGCGCCCAATGGCATGTCTTCAGTGTAAGGATTGCAGGCATCTGCGCCGTAAACCGTGGCGGAGGAACTGAATATCAACTGTTTTACATTGGCTGCTTGCATCACTTCTGTTAATACCAGCGTGCCGTAAACATTATTATGATAATAATTCAGTGGTTGCTGGCAGGATTCACCAACCGCTTTCAAGCCAGCAAAGTGGATGACGGCACTGATAGGGTAATCTGCAAACACTTGTTGTAACGCGGCTTTGTCACGAATATCTAAGTGTTTAAAAACCAAAGATTTGCCAGTAATTTTTTCGACCCGCGCCAAGGATTCCGCTTTGCTATTAACGAGGTTATCAACCACCACCACTTGGAAACCCGCTTCCAGTAATTCCACACACGCATGGCTACCAATATAGCCTGCACCACCTGTTACTAAAATTGTTTTGTTTGCCATATTATTTAGTTAGTTTGAGTTTAATTAAATGGATGCGTCGGTTGTCTGCTTTTAAAACTTCAAAACGTAAATTATCAACGATAAGCCGTTCGCCTTTATTCGGCATATGTTCCAATTGGCTGACGATAAAGCCGCCGATGGTGTCGTATTCATCGGTGGTCAAATGCGTGGAAAAGTAAGCGTCGAATTCTTCAATCGGCGTTAAGGCTTTGATGATGAACTCTGTTTCACTGCGTTTAAAAATATAATTTTCATCTTCGTGTTCGTCGTGTTCATCTTCAATATCACCGACGATTTGTTCCAAGATGTCTTCAATGGTCACTAAACCAGCGGTTTGACCGTATTCATCAACCACGATTGCCATGTGGTTGCCTTTGGTGCGTAATTCTTTCAGCAACACATTTAAGCGTTTGCTTTCGGGCACGACACAAGCCGGGCGCATCATTTCATGCACGGTCAGCGACTTGTTTTGTAATACCCGCGCCAATAAATCTTTTGCTAACAAAACTCCGACCACTTGGCTGCGGTCATCTTCAATCACCGGATAGCGGGAATGGCCGAATTCAACCACCAACGGCAAAATACTTTCCAATTCCGCTTCCTGCGGCACCACCACCATTTGCACACGCGGGATCATAATATCCCGAACGCGCATTTGCGATACTTGCAGTACGCCTTCAATCATTGCCAAAGCGTCAGTTTCCAATAAATGGTTTTCTTGGGCTTCGTGCAAAATTTCCTTAAGATCATCAATATCTTGAGGCTCCCCAGTCAGTAGTTGGCTGATTTTTTCTAGCCAAGATTTCTGTGGGGAGTGTCTACTTGGAGGTTGGTCTTCGCTCATGGGTTTAACCTGTGATGTAAGGATTGGGTATTTCGAGTTTAGCTAAAATGGCGATTTCTTGGCTTTCCATAGCTTCGGCTTCGGCTTCGTCGATATGGTCGTAACCGAGCAGATGTAAAACACCGTGAATAATGATGTGCGCCCAGTGGTTGCTTAAGGGTTTACCTTGTTCGATAGCTTCTTTTGCCAAAACTGGCGCACAAACCACTAAGTCGCCTAACAGTTCGGATTCAAAACCTGGGATGTCTGGGGCTTCAAAAGGGAAGCTTAAGATATTAGTTGGCCCTTGTTTACCACGGTAATCATGGTTCAACTCAGCGCTTTCGGCTTCATCAACAATGCGGACGACAATCTCGGTATCCCTGCCGATACCATACAAGGCGGTATCAAGCCAATGTTGCAGTTGGGTTTGCTCCGGTTGCCCTTCGCTGGCAAAAACAACTTGAAGTTCAAGATAGTTCATGCGGATTTGTTTTTCTCGTAAGCTTCATAAGCGGAGACGATACGTTGTACCAATGGATGCCTGACAACATCACGTACATTGAAGAAAGTATAGCTAATGCCTTCTACATCTTTTAACACTTCCAACACATGGCGCAAGCCGGACATTTTTTCTGATGGCAAATCAATTTGGGTGACATCGCCAGTGACCACAGCAGTAGAGCCAAACCCCACCCGTGTTAAAAACATTTTGATTTGTTCCGTGGTGGTATTTTGGGCTTCGTCGAGAATAATAAAAGCGTCATTTAAAGTGCGCCCGCGCATGAAAGCCAGTGGGGCAACTTCAATAATGCCTTTATCCATCATTTTTTCGACACGCTCAAAACCCAGCATTTCATAGAGGGCATCGTATAAAGGCCGTAGGTAAGGATCGACTTTTTGTGCCATATCGCCTGGCAAAAACCCCAGTTTTTCGCCTGCTTCCACCGCAGGGCGCACTAAAATGATTTTCCGTACGCGTTCGGTTTGCAAGGCTTCAATCGCGCAAGCCACTGCCAAATAGGTTTTACCTGTACCTGCTGGGCCGACGCCAAAATTAATGTCATGCGACATTATTTTTCTTAAATATTCTTGTTGGTTAGCACCACGGCCTTTGATTAAGCCGAACTTGGTTTTAATACTGATTAAGGCTGGTGCGGGCGTTTCTTGAGGGGCGACGATTTGTTCGATTGAGGATTCTTGCATGGCAAGATGAATGGCTTCTGCGGTAAGTTCTTCATTTTCAGTGCTTTCAAACAGTTTTTGAAGTAACGCACAAACCGCAGTGACGGTATCATCTTCAGCGCCAGTGATTTTAAATTGGTTGCCACGATTGGCAATTTCCACTTGCAGGCGACTTTCAATTTGCCGCAAATGGGCATCCAGCTGACCGCAAAAATTGGATAATCGGCTGCTGTCGTCAGGAATTAAGGCAATTTCCTTAGAAACCATATTAACCTACTGCCTTGATAGCTTCGAGAGACGATTCGACTAAGCGCCCCCGCAAGGAATTTGGCAAGGCTTCGGCGATATGGACATCAACAAATTGTCCTGCTAAGCGCGGATGCCCGATGAAATTGACGACCCGGTTGTTTTCGGTACGGCCTTGCATTTGCAGGGGATTTTTTTTCGATGGTCCTTCTACTAAAACCCGTTGGGTTGTGCCAATCATGCTGTTGGAAATGGCAGTAGTCATCTCATTAATACGTTTTTGGAAGCGTTCTAAGCGTTGTTTTTTGACTTCAGCAGGCACGTTATCCGGCAAATCTGCCGCTGGCGTACCAGGACGGGCGCTATAAACGAAGCTGAATGACAAGTCGAAACCAATCTCTTCAATAAACGCCATAGTCTCTTCAAACTCCACATCGGTTTCACCTGGAAAACCAATGATAAAGTCGGAAGACAGGCAAATATCTGGCCTGACTAAACGTAGTTTGCGGATGGTTTCTATATAATCCGCGCGGGTATGGCCGCGTTTCATCATTTTTAAAATCAAGTTGCTACCGCTTTGTACGGGCAAATGCAGGTGATTGACTAATTTGGGGATTTCGGCGAAGGCTTCAATCAAACTATCAGTGAATTCTAGCGGATGTGAGGTGGTGAAGCGGATGCGGTCAATACCATCGATAGCGGCAACGTAATGCAGCAACAAAGAAAAATCGGCAATATCGCCATCATCCATCAAACCGCGATAGGCGTTAACGTTTTGCCCCAACAAATTAACTTCACGCACCCCTTGGTTTGCCAAGGTGGTGATTTCGGCAATGACATCATCCAACGGACGGCTGATTTCTTCACCACGGGTATATGGTACAACGCAGAACGTGCAGTATTTACTACAACCTTCCATCACCGACACAAAAGCCTTAACGCCTTCGGCACGCGGTGCGGGCAGGGCATCAAACTTTTCAATTTCAGGGAAGGAAATATCCACGACTGGTTGGTGTTTGTTACGTACTTGGTCTAACAGCTGCGGCAGGCGGTGCAGGGTTTGCGGGCCGAAAACCATATCCACAAACGGTGCGCGTTTTTGCAGGTCCGCGCCTTCTTGGCTGGCTACACAGCCACCAACACCAATGATGACATCGGGGCGTTTTTCTTTAATGATCCGCCATTTTCCCAGAGCAGAAAACACTTTCTCTTGGGCTTTTTCGCGGATGGAGCAGGTGTTGAGCAACAACACATCGGCTTTTTTAGGGTCGTCAATCAATTCAAAGCCGTGGGAAGCCTGGAGTACGTCGCGCATTTTGTCAGAGTCATACTCGTTCATCTGGCAACCGTTGGTTTGAATATAAAGTTTTGGGGTCATATATACTGGCTAAAATCCTACAAAAAGTGATCCAAAAGCGTTGGGTCTAAACGACCAATTACCACTTTAATAAAAGCTGAAAACGGTTTTGGAAATGGCAGGCATTATAACTGAACCTGGCTTGAACGTGTAATATCGCTGTTTGTTGGGTATAAAATAGTTATGATGAATTGCTTCGAATCTCAATGACTAACAATTTCGGTTAAACCGTTCGGTAGGGCGATAGTAAACAGCGGGAAAGACATGCGCTATTCAATCCAGTCAATTGGGTACGTTGATTTTAAATAGTATTACTTATCATGTGCTTACCAAATGCTCACACTAATAAGCAATAATTTTAAATTTTACGCTTCACCTCAAATATATTCGGCAAGCAGCTAATTTTATTAAGAATTTGGCTGAGTTGATCGGTGTTTTCTATTTGAATAATTAAATTCAATGTCGCCGAAAAATCAGGATGCGTATCCATATTGGCACTGGTGATATGGATTTTTGCCTGCGCCAGAATCTGGGTGACATCCGTCAATAAAGTATGGGTGCTGTACGCATGGATAATTACCGATACCGCATGGCTGGCTTTGTTATTACCCCAGTTGACTTGCACTAAACGGACTTGTTTTTCATGGCTGATTTGTTGGAGGTTGTCGCAATTTTTGCGATGCACAATCACGCCCTTTTTATGGGAAATATAGCCAATAATGTCGTCGCCTTGCACGGGTGCGCAGCAGCTGGCAAAGGTAGTGAGGATGTTATCAACACCGTTTACCAAAATGGCGGATTTGTTGGTGGTTTTCTTCGGTGGATTGTGGATGCTGACCGGGCTTTCCAATTCGGGGATTTTAAAGTAGCCAGACAGTTGCCGGGGGCTGATGTCGCTGCGGCCGATGGCTTCCAATAATTTATCTTCATCCGCAAATTTAAAATGTTTGGCAAGGTTTTGCAGGTTGGGGGATTTGATGCCCAGCCGATGCAGTTCTTTATCCAGAATATTTTTGCCAGCTTCTATGTTGTGGTTTTGTTGCTGGTTTTTTAACCAACTTTTCACTTTGCCGATGGCGGCTGGCGATTTTAAATAGCCAAGATTGGCATCTATCCAGTTACGGTTAGGCGCACCTTCTTTTACGGTAAGGATTTCCACCCGTTCACCGGATTTTAATTCATGGGTGAGCGGCACTATGCGCCCGTTTACTTTTGCGCCCCGGCAACGATGGCCTATTTCGGTGTGGATGGCGTAGGCAAAATCTAAGACGGTCGAGCCTTTTATCAAGTCGATGAGTTGCCCTTTTGGGGTGAGCACATAAACGCGATCAGCAAAAAGTTGGTTGTGGAAACTTTCTTGCAAGATGTCATCGCTGTGTTTTTCTGCCAAAAGTTTGCGTAATGAGGCAATGCTTTTTTCGACAGCCGCATCGTGTTTGCCGCCTTCTTTGTAAGACCAATGCGCGGCTACACCCAGCTCGGCGAATTCGTGCATGGCTTTGGTTCGGATTTGCACTTCTATGCGTTTGCCGTCTGGATCAAGAATAACGGTGTGCAATGATTGGTAGCCGTTTTCTTTTGGGTTGGCGATGTAGTCGTCGAATTCTTTAGGGAGATACTGCCAAGTAGCATGTACCAACCCCAATATGCCGTAGCAATTGGCTAAATTATCAACAATAACCCGCACTGCTAACAGGTCGTACAGTTCGTCAATAGCCAACTGCTTGTGCTGCATTTTTTTCCAAATGCTGTAGATGTGTTTGGGGCGACCGTAAATCTCGGCGCTAAGGCCTTGTTCATGAAGTTTTTCTGTGAGTAGGGCGATAAAGCGGCTGATGCTGGTTTCGCGTTCGGTGCGTTTTTCTGCCAAAGACGTGGCGATGCGTTTGTACGATTGCGGCTTTAAGTACCGGAAAGCCAAATCTTCCAGTTCCCATTTTAATTGGTGTATGCCCATGCGGTTGGCGATGGGCGCGTAAATGTCCAAGGTTTCTTGGGCAACAAATTTACGCATCTCGTAAGATTCATGCGGCAAAACCTGCAAGCGCCGAATCCGGTAGGCGAGTTTGATGAGCACTGAGCGGACATCTTGGGTCATGGAGAGCAACATGCGCCGCAAGATTTCCGTCTGGTTGGGCTGGTCGGACATATCTAAAGAATAGACTGCATAAGTATTCAGCCAAGTGACATCGCTTACCAAGGCGGCTATGGTCGTGCCAAACTGCTGTTTGATGTTGATTGCTGGCTGTAATTGCTCAATGCGACGATCGCTTAAGATGGCGGCAAGAATGGTTTTTAAATCCACCTGAAATGACATCAAAATGTTTGCCACTTCTACGCCTTTGGGGCGGTAGTAGTTGGGGTCGTCAGGGATGCTCGCGACGATTGCCAAGGCTTGTTCTATTTGCAGACGGTCTGGTTCAGAAAAACCAGTAAGCAAAGATTCATTGGCGGCGATTGGTGTTTTCATCAATAAAATGGGACGTGAGGTTAAAGGCGTGTTGTGCAGTTGGGGTAATCGGATAGGTTTTTAGTTCCCCATTAAACTAGGGGGCGTTCTCAACCAATTCTAAACAAATAAGCCCATTGGCGTGTTTTAATAGCCATTTGCCTTGGAAAATCATGGATCGAACTGTTTTAAGGGATGACCAATGGGAACGTATAAAAGATTTTTGGTAGTGGTTAAATTTATAGTGATGATGGATAATTCACCACATGATAGAAGAAAAAATCACCTACCGATGTCAGGCTTGTGAAAGCACTGATTTGATAAAATGGCCATTCCGGCAGCGGCAAACAGCAATATATCTGCA
>CAIYRS010000049.1 GCA_903928685.1 uncultured Methylococcaceae bacterium | reverse complement strand
TTTTTAAATCGGGTTCTCGCACCCGAAGGCGAGTTACTTTCTTTTGCGCCGCCAAAAGCAAGTAACCAAAGAAAAGGCGGCCCGATTACCGCTCATGTCTTGCGCTCCTCGCATTTGTCGGGGGACGGCAGAATGGGCTTCCTGCCCATCTGCCGCCGTGCGGCATCCATGCCGCACCCCTAACGGGCTATTCCCGACAAATACTCCGGTGCTCGACGCGGCAAACGGGGAAAAAGCGCGTTACTGCGTACATCATTTACTAAAAAGTTAAGGTTTTAAAGTCTATGAAAGCCAATCGAAGTGAAAAACATGTTTTTCACTCCGATGTATCGGCAAATTTTTGCAAAACGGCTAATGCTTGGGTGGAGGCTTGATGATGAAGTGGTGAGTGGGGCAGGGGAGGCAAGGTTTTGTAGCTGATTTTACGCGGGGGATTTTTTAATGCCGGAAGTCAAAAAACTGATTTTGACTCCGGCTAACCAACTTCTAGGCGGCTTAATGGATATGAACTTGACGGGCTTTTACAGTATCGCTACGGCGCAGGGTAAAGTCTTCTTTATTGCCGGCCATTGCTGAGCCATCACTATTTAATTGGATTAACGTGCCTTCATCTTCAATGCGGTATTGGCGGGTGTTGCCAGTAGCGCGTTCGGTCAATACTGCTGTTTTAGTGGCTTCATTCCAAGTGTATTTGCCTTTTTCGTAGGTTTCGCGTGACGATTCTTTTGCAGGCTGGGTAACCAATAAATAGTTGTTGCGTTGTTTTAACGATAAGGTCGCCTTAATGCCGTTACAACCTTTGCAGGGTAGGTAGCCATAAAATACGCCGTGAAAATCCAAGCTTTTGTCGATGGGGGCAATGTGGTTGCTGTGGTCGCCTTTTAACATTTCCCGCGCTTTTAGTACCCGTTCTTGCAGTACCATGTCGGATTCAGCCATTACGCTGTTGGCAGTGAACATGAAGGCGCCGAAAACAACTAGGCTTAGGTTTTGTATTAAATGTCTTTTGTGTGTTTGCATAGGTATACCTGCTTTATAGTTAGACGTTATGGGTATCTACATTAGATAGCTTCACAAAAGGTTACCAGCAATATCCCCAAGGTCAACAGCAGACACGGTTAGATTGGCAAATTTTGGTGAATCGAGTGAATAAGGCAAGGCACTTAGCTTATTCAGTGCAATTACTTAAAACCTTAAAAAATAATTGATAGCTTATGTTGACCGCATAAAATCCGCGCAAAATCAGGTACTATTGCCAAATCAACGCTATTTCCACAGCAAACTTAAACAGTTAAAACTATCAGGAGCAAAAAAAATGGCAGAGTTTACAGTGACAGGCGAAGTCGATCCGTTATTACATGTCAGCCTAAAACAAGGCGAAAAAATTTATTGCGAATCCGATGCAATGGTGATGATGGAGCAAACTTTAGAGCTAAAAGGCAAGATGACTGGCGGTTTGGGCAGTGCCTTAATGCGCCGTTTTGCTAATGGCGAATCCTTTTTTCAAGAACATATTGAAGCGGTTCATGGTGATGGTGATTGTTTGTTGTCGCCAAATAAGCCAGGCGCCATACAAGTGTTAGATATTGGCATTGATAGCTACAAAATAACCGACGGGGCGTTCGTCGCCGCCGAAAGTGGCGTGGCATTGAATGTTCGTTCACAAGGCGTCGGTTCGGCATTATTTGGGCAAACGGGCGGTTTTTTTATATGTGAAGCGACAGGGCGCGGCAAGCTGGCGGTTGCAGGCTTGGGTTCTAGTTTTATCTTAGATGTTGAACCCGGTAAGCCAATTGTTATTGATAATGCCCATGTAGTTGCTTGGGATAGCCGCTTGCAGCATGAAATATCCGTCGCCACCAAAAGTAGCGGATTTTTTGGGCAATTGGTCAATAGCGCCACCAGCGGCGAAGGGTTTGTCTTGAAATTTTCTGGTAAAGGCAAAGTGGTGATTTGTTCGCGTAATCCAGACAGTTTCGCCAGTTGGTTGATGAAGCTGATGCCTACCAATGGTTAGTTTTTTAACCAAGCTCTAGCAAACGCTTCTTGATCTGCTTTGAAGAACTGGATGCTGAACGGTACTAAGCCGTTTAGGAAAAATAGTAAGGCGCTATCCCGCCACTGTATGTCGCCAACAATGGCAAGTCTGTCGATGTGTTTTTGAATGAACTCGTCGTTTTCGTCATCATCCCAACTAGCAAATTTGGACACGTTGTGAAAATCGTCATTGATGATAATAAGGCCGCAAGCCCTGCCATGTCGCTTTATAAATTGGACCACTTCTTTTTTAATGGCATCGGCTTCTGGGCGGTCAATTACCCCTGACGATCGGATAACGAACAATTGATGTTCTTCAAACTGGATGGTTAAGGCCATTAGCATCACCTTGAATTGGTTGGTTGATAAGGAAAATTTTTTTGCAATAACCTAACATACGCAACACCCTTTATAAAAACTCAAAAATGTACATTTATCATTTAATAGGTAATTATCATGGCAAGCATTTCGTATCAAATCCAAGGTTCTGATTTACAGTATGTAGAAGTGTTACTTCCGCCTAATGCGACGGTTATCGGTGAGCAAGGGGCAATGATGTACATGGATGGTCAGATTAAAGTCAATACCGTTTTAGGCGATGGCTCGTCATCTACTTTTGGCGTGGTTGGGCGGTTTTTTAAAGCCTTGAAGCGTTCATTAACAGGTGAGTCTTTATTTAGCAGCCGTTACAGCAATCCAACACAAACGCCGCAGCGGGTAGCGTTTGCAGCGCCCAGCATCAGCAAAATCGTTGCCATCAATTTAGATGAAATTGGCGGTGAATTGATTTGCCAAAAAGGCGCATATCTGGCGGGTGAAGAAGGTATTACTGTAAAACTAGCCTTCCAAAAACGCTTACGGGTCGGATTTTTTGGTGGCGAAGGTTTTATCATGCAGCGTATTTCCGGCAAAGGCTTGGTATTTATCAATGCCACGGGCGCATTGGCGGAAATGGTGTTGGCGCCCATGCAAAATTTACAGGTTGATAGCGGCTGTTTGGTGGCATTAAGCCCGTCAGTCACTTACGAAATCAAATACGCGGGCAAAATTAAAACGGCCTTATTCGGTGGCGAAGGTTTGTTTTACGCCAACTTGATCGGCCCAGGAAAAATTTGGATGCAATCGCTACCAGAGCGGCGTTTAAGCGTTGAATTGATGAAAATGTCGATGTTAGGCGGCTCAAAAGGCTTTGGTGGCAAGCTGTATTTGCTGGTGATTATCGCCGTCGTCATTATTTCCTTCCTTAGCGAAATCAATAAAAATTCATAAGGGCTTTTGATGCAAAGTTTTAGAGCAATTTTGTACGGTGCCGATTTGCCATTAGCCGGTGTGAATGTTGAGGTGCGATTTAATAGTGGCTTTTTAACCATTAAAAATCCAAGCATCAGCATTTATGCCGACAAAATCACCATGACGGTAGGCGGTTTTGAACACAATGAGTTTTACCTGCATTGGCTTGGCGACGCTGAGCAGCCAATGAGCCTAAAGCTAGTCGGCAAAGAAGATATTGATTGGCTTACCAAAAATGCACCCGCTCCGTTAAATCTTCAGTTTAACCAATGGCATAAACGCCAGCGCAGCATCAAAGCCGTGTGGGGCAGTCTGATGACTGCTGCGCTAGTATGTGTACTGTCGCTGGGGATGTTCTGGTGGCATTACGACGATGTTTTAGTTTGGCTGGCGCATCGGGTGTCGCTTTCCCAAGAAGAAGCCTTGGGCAAATCCATCTTGTCGCAACTGGAATCCGAAGGCGATTTAATCAAGCAAGGCTTGGCGGTTGAGACCGTGCAAACCATCGGCAAGCAATTGACCGCAAACACCCATTACCATTACCAATGGCTGATAAAAAACGATAAAACCGTCAATGCCTTTGCCTTACCTGGCGGCATTATCGTGGTGCATTCCGAGCTGATAGCCAAAGCCGAAACCCCCGACGAATTAGCCGCCGTTTTGGCGCATGAAGTCCAACATGTCGAGCGCCAACACGCCCTAAAAAACATGATTAACAGCTTCGGTTGGGCAGTGACGCTGGTATTGGTGCTGGGTGATGTCAATACCGCAACGGCTGTTATCGTCCACCAACTCGGCAATATGGTATTCAGCCGCGATGTCGAAGATGAAGCCGACCGCTTGGGATTACAGGCATTAATCAACGCCAAAATAAAACCCGAAGGCATGGCGAGTATGTTGAAAAAATTAGCGAAAGAACCAGGGGTAGATTTGCCAGAATGGTTGTCATCGCATCCCGACATTCAACAACGTATCAAAACCATAGAAACGCTTTTGGCAGAAAAAACCTGCACTGAATGCAAGCCATTGGTGTTTGATTGGAAGAAAATCCAACAAGATAAATTGCTGCAAAAGCCTGTTTCGTAAAGAGCGGTTATTACGGTTTTATCGTTCCTACGTTCCGCGTGGTAACGCATCTTACAACGCTCCAGCGATGCGTAATGCGAAGCTGGAGCATCTTAGCCTGTTTCATAAATAACCCTCTGCTTTACTCTGGAATTAAATAGGACTAAAATAGTCCCCAATTAAGCGAGGGCAATCATGATACGGGTAGGCAAGCTCACCGATTACGCGACAGTCATCTTAAGTGTAATCGCCAAAGACAAAAACCGCGTGTTTGCGGCGATGGAAATCGCGGCAGTCACAGGGATTGCTTTGCCTACGGTTAGCAAAATATTGAAAGCCTTGGTCAATGCCAAAGTGTTGATGTCCACGCGTGGCTCAAAAGGCGGTTACATGCTCGCCAGCGATCCGTCGCAAATCACGGTCGCGGCGATCATCAGTGCCTTAGAAGGCCCGATTGCCTTAACCGAATGCAGCATTTCCAAACAAGCGTGCGAACAAGCATCAGGTTGCGGCATCCGAGCCAATTGGCACATCATCAACCAGACCATCCATAACGCTTTAGAATCCGTGACCTTAGCCGATTTAATCCGCCCCGTCACTGTACCGGAAGAAGTTTATATTCCCGTCGCCAGTTTATACCAATAAGAAGTCGAGACCTTTATGTCAGCCACCAGCGAAGAAATCAGTAACCTCATCAACCAAGATTACAAACAAGGCTTTGTCACGGTTTTAGAAACCGACACCTTCCCGCCCGGTTTGGATGAGGACGTGATCCGTCGGTTGTCGGCGGTTAAAAATGAGCCGGATTTCATGCTCGAATACCGCTTGCAAGCCTTTCGCCACTGGCAAACCATGCCATCACCCGATTGGGCGCAACTCAACATTGAGCCGATAGATTATCAATCCATCAGCTACTACTCCGCGCCGAAACGCAAAGAAGACGGCCCAAAAAGTTTGGATGAAATCGATCCCGAAGTATTGGCGGCCTATAAAAAACTCGGCATTCCGCTGGATGAACAAGAAAAATTGGCAGGCATCGCCGTTGATGCGGTGTTCGATAGCGTTTCGGTCGCCACCACGTTTAAAGGCAAACTGAAAGAAGCAGGCGTGATTTTCTGCCCAATCTCCGAAGCCCTGCGCGACCATCCTGATTTAATCAAGGAATATCTAGGCTCCGTCGTACCGGTTGGCGACAATTTTTTCGCAGCACTCAACGCCGCCGTATTCACCGATGGCTCGTTCGTGTACATCCCCAAAGGCGTTCGCTGCCCGATGGAATTATCCACCTACTTCCGCATCAATGCCGCCAACACCGGACAATTTGAGCGCACCTTGATTATCGCCGACGAAGGCAGCCATGTGTCTTACTTAGAAGGCTGCACCGCGCCGATGCGCGATGAAAACCAACTCCACGCCGCCGTCGTCGAATTGATTGCCCTGAAAGACGCCACCATCAAATATTCCACCGTGCAAAACTGGTATCCCGGCGACAAAGACGGCAAAGGCGGCATTTACAACTTCGTTACCAAACGCGCCGACTGCCGTGGCGACAATTCCAAAGTCTCATGGACGCAAGTTGAAACGGGCTCGGCGATCACTTGGAAATACCCCAGTTGTGTACTGACAGGCGACAACGCCATCGGCGAATTCTATTCCGTTGCCGTCACCAACAACTGGCAACAAGCCGACACCGGCACAAAAATGATCCACATCGGCAAAAACACCCGCAGCACGATTGTATCGAAAGGCATCTCTGCAGGCCGCGCCCAAAACACCTATCGCGGCTTGGTAAAAGTGCTGAAATCCGCCGAAAACGCCCGCAACTACACGCAATGCGACTCGCTATTGGTCGGCGACCGTTGCGGCGCACATACCTTCCCGTATGTCGAAGTCAAACAACCGTCCGCACAAATCGAACACGAAGCCACAACTTCCAAAATCAGCGAAGACCAATTGTTCTTCTGCCAACAACGTGGGCTTTCGGCAGAAGATGCTGTGTCAATGATTGTTAATGGTTTCTGCAAGGAAGTATTTAAAGAATTGCCGATGGAATTTGCTGTGGAAGCGCAGGCTTTGTTAGGCTTGAGTTTGGAAGGGTCGGTGGGCTAACAACCATGCTGCTCTATTTGGATAACTGCTGTTTTAATCGCCCTTACGATGACCAAACGCATGCCAATATTTTTCTGGAAACCCAAGCCAAGCTGCTGATTCAAGAAAGTATTTTAACGGGTCAGCATAAACTCATCTGGTCGTATATTTTGCAGTTTGAAAATGAGCAAAATCCCTATATCGCCCACCAACAGGAAATAAAAAAGTGGCGAAGCCAAGCCAGTCAATTGGTTTGTGCCTCTGAATGGATTGTCTCAACAGCCAAAAACTATCAGCGTTATGGCTTACATAGCAAAGATGCTTTACATTGTACCTGTGCAGTTGCTGTTAACGCCGATTATTTTATTACCACAGATAAGCAACTGATTAAAAAGGCACAAGTCATTGCTGAATTAAAAACAGTCAACCCTTTGACCTTTATCCAAGAAGAACACGTTTATGAAAACTGACAACGAAATTATTCAAGCAGGGTTTGACAGCATTTTTTCTAACTTAGGCATGGTGGAAGCTGAACGTTTTATTATGCTGATAAAACGCGACAAATTTGATTACACAAAATGGCAAACTCAGTTGTGGCAGCAAGAGACAGTAGAATCGTTATCAGCTAAAGCACAGCTCGCATGGGATAAGGATATTCAGTGAGTTAATGAAATGCACCTCATCCGAGCGTTATTAAACTAAATATGAGCAAAAATACTACTACGCCAACATCGGCTATTGAAGAACCGCCTTATAACCCTGACAACCTTGATTCAGTAGAAAACTTTTGGGAAGGCGCGCGTATTGAACACCAAGGCAAAGTCATTGGTGTAAGCCGTCGTATAAATGAATGTGAATCAGCAAAAGCCCAAGTTACCTTGACGTTATCACCCCGTGTGGTCGATTTTTTTAAAAACACAGGCAAAGACTGGCAAACGCAAATGGATCAGGCATTGATTGAGTATATTGGGTAATGGTAAAAATCAAAGTGACAGATTCAAATTATATTTTCGGATGAACAGATGGGTGACCCAAGCATGGTATTCATCAGACTTTGAAAATGACAATGTTTTACGGGTATAGCGTGCCAACCACTGGCGAAGCGTGTTG
>CAIYRS010000048.1 GCA_903928685.1 uncultured Methylococcaceae bacterium | reverse complement strand
TAATGGCAGTGACGCAGAGCGTGGGAACGATGTGATTGGGTTGTGGGTTAAATCTGTAATTCCGGTTGATACCGTGGTGTGCAAACATCGGTTTGTATTGGGATTTGTCGGAGTTAATCCCGTAGGGGCGGACGGCTGTCCGCCTTTTTAAGAATCATTACAAAATCCTGCCAAGATCAGGCGAGCAGCCGCTCGCCACTACGAAAATAATACCGACAATTCAATTTACTAATAAATATTACTACTTATTGCTTAACTTAATGGCAGTGACGCCGGAGCGTGGGAACTATAAGAATCCACTACCGATTTCCAAACTGACGTTGATTAAACCAATCTAAAAAAAACCATTCCTAACCCGCCATATTTCCGACATATCCAGCTTGCTGCCTTTAAAAACAATCTGCTTACTAGCCTTATCTTCACGTTCTTTTAGATAACGCGTGACATTCATCCAACGTATCACCGCCTCGCCTGTGCGTTCGTCTTGTTGGCGGATCACCAAATACACATCCACAGGCTGGTTCTGCCAATACGCCAAATGCCGTTCATTTTTTACATCAAAGATTTCAACGTCGTCGGTTTTTCTAACCCGCAAATAAGAATTGCCGCTTTTTAATTGGATATAAATTTTCTTGCCACTGGCCTTGCCGTCGTTATCTTTAAACTCCACTTCACCGTCTATGCCGTAATCAAACAGCGGCACAAGTCGGAAAATCTGGTTAGCCTCACTTGCAATTGCCATCATGTGACCAATTAAAATTTGCTCCAAGGCTTGGTTATCCAATTCTCGCGTTGCCGTGGCATCCATTTTTAATACTTTTTGCGCGACCGGATCAGAAGCCAAGCGTTGTTCGATGAAATCAATCAAGTCCACTTTTTCATCACATTGTTGACAGAATATAAAGTCCTTTTTCATATCAAAACGCTTACGCACCGCCTCCAAATCAGTCACCGCTTTGCCACAAACACAAACATAACGTCTATCCCGCCGCACTTCGCTGGCGTATTTTGCCAAATGCCGATGGATGTACCCGATAAAATTCACCTTCAACTCATCCGGCACGGGAATATCAAAAAACAGGCTGATAGTCGCCTCGCCTTCGCCTTGTTTATTGTCAATTTTCAAGCCCAAGATATGGCCTTTACTGGTTGTGAATTCCGCTGCATTGCGCCACAGCTCTTTATGCCCAAATTCGCGGCTGAACCACAAACGCACCACCAGCGTGGTGTAAATGCTTTGCCACTCGCCACAGAAAGTGTAAGAAACAAAAATATCAGGATGTTTAGGAATTTCGCGCTCGCGCCGATATTGCGAAGGAAACACCAAATGCCGCCCGTCCCCGGTGTCTTCGGCGATGCACAAAGCATGTTCCAACAAGGTTTGCACCAAATCCCGCAATAACAATTCTTCATCAGCGCGGTTTAGCCTCTCCACGCCCGTAAAATCAAAATCGGCGTGATAAATGTCGGCTTCCGCCACACAACCGATTTCGTCCGTGTGGGCGCGGGCGGCGCGGATGATGGCAGCCGCGTAACCATTCAACAAATCAGGCCGCAACAACACCAAATCGCCGAATTTTAAAGGCCGTACCAAACCATGATTCGCCAGCAGCGTCACTGCCGTACGGATTTCGGCTGCGCCAAACGTTTCCTCAGGCAACATGGATTCCAAGCGTTGCGCCAATTCGGCAAAGCGTAGCAAGCGGATGTCGGTATCATCACGCATCGCCACCACGGCGTTTTTAAGGGCTGTCAATAAGCGCGGCGTACTTGTCCACGGCAGCGTCTCCCAAGGAATATGCTCAGCGATCAGTTGTTTCAGGGCGGAAGCTTGTCCGTCATTATCGCTGTCAGAGCAGTTCTCGCCTGTTTTCGCACTGGTGGCTAGCCAAGCGGCGAAACCGTGTTGGTTGATAAAGCGGTCAATTTTGGCGTTGCCGAGTTTCATGCCGCCAGCATCAATCTGAGAAAAGATCAGTAGCTTGGCAACGGCACGTTGGCTATTTGTGAGGTTAACAGCGGTGTTGATGGCTTTTAGCCAATCGCCCGCTTCGGCAAACGGGTCGTCTTTTTGCGGGTTGATGAGCAATAACGCCAGCGCGGTTTCTGGCAAAAACAGTTGATGAATCAGGCGGTAATCTTCTTGCCCGGCTAAATCCCAGAGCAAGGCTTCGCGTTCTTCAAAAATCCCCTCTCCCTCTGTACCCTCTGGGGCATAAAGGAGAGAGCCGAGGTGAGGGGTATCAGGCAAATCCAAACGCCAGACACTCATGCCGTGAGTACGGCTTTTAATGACAAAGTCATCATCAACCAAACGATGCGCCAAGGAGGTTTTGCCGACTGTGCCTTCGCCGATGAGGACGACTTTGGCGTTTTTATAGCGGCTTGGAGCTGAAAGGTTTGGAAAGGAGTGGTTTAGGTTGAGGATAAAGCTGTAGATTGTTCCATCGGATGTGCTTACTAAAAGTCGTTTACCGCTAGGGCAAAAGGCTACAGAAAGAAGCATAAGTAGTTTATTAGAGTGTATATCTTGCAAACAAACCCCAGACTGCCAATCCCAAAGCTTTGCAGACTCAACCAAACCAATGCTTACAGAGGCTATCAGTCTCCCATCAGGGGATAGCGCAAGCGATTTTATTTTTCTTTCGTGTCCTTCCAACGTACCAATACAGCTCTTACTAGCTAGATTCCAGATTTTGATAGTTTTATCGTCCGAGCCGGAAATGGCATATTTGCTGTCTGGGGTTATTTGCACAGAGTTTACATTCTCAGAATGGCCTGTTAAGGCCATAAGCAATTCACCGCTGGTCACATCCCAGACCTTAACAAATCCGTCACCTCCGCCGGAAACTAATCTATCGCCAGTTTGGCTTACAGCAATTGAATTAACGGCATTGTTGCCATTGTCTTTAATGATGTTTTGAAGGCAGAGAGTAGCGGTATCCCACAATCTGATAGTTGGTGGATATTCATTGCCAGAACAAGATGCAAGCCTCGTGCCGTGGTTAAATACCACAAGACCTAATACATGATTAGTATGACCCTGTAAAACGGCAGTAGCTTGGCCTGTTAACACCTACCAGCAATGGATGGTGTTGTCATCAGAACCTGAAAACAGCGTTTCCCCATCTGGAGTGATGGCAAGCGACCACACTTTACCCGTATGGCCTACCAAGGTTGTACGACACAGACCAGTTGCCATATCCCAAATCTTGATGGTCTTATCTTCAGATGCTGATGCCAGCCAAGTACCATCAGGACTGACTGCTACGCTACCTACCCAGTCTTTGTGACCTTCGAGTTTTCGTTCAAATACTGCTATTGGTTCAGTTTGGGTTGGCGGTGTAGATTTTTTCACCGACGTTCCATTCTTTGGTTTTGTACTTGGCGCAGCTGTCGGCGCTGGCGTTTCCAAGCCACAAACCGCCAATAAATCCGCAAAAGCCGCTTCCGCCTCTGCCCGATAATCCACATACTTAAAGCGCCGCAAGGTATCCGGCAGTTCGCAGTCCGCCAATAACAGCGGAATAAAGCGGCGGTCGGCATTGGACGGATCGCGGAACAACACCGTGCTGCGCTCCAAGCCCACCCAATCCGAACCAAAGGCATTGGGCGACATGCACAAAACCAAAGTGCGCGAGCTTTCCAACCCGCGTTCTATGGCAAGGTAAATATCATCCCCTGCTTTTATTACCCAGTCATCAAACCAAACCCGCAGCCCTGCATCACGCATTTGTTCCGCCAGCTTCTGCACACGCGGCTTGTCTTGGCTGTTATGGCTTAAAAAGACATCATAAGAAAATTGTTTTTGTGCCATAAGTAGTTGGTTTTATTGGCTGATGTTACGCAGATACTTTCTGCAAGATGAAAACCCATAATCCCGAAGGGATGCCATGATTATAGCTAATATCATGTTAGAGAATTCAAACCCCTGCGGGGTGAAATAATGATTGCCCTAGAAATAGGGGGGGTATGCCACCCCTTCGGGGTTTATGGTTGGATGTGCTTGATTTTCTATAATCATTTCACCCCGCTGGGGTTTGTATCGGGATTTGTCGGGTTAATCGCGTAGGGGCGGACGGCTGTCCGCCTTTTTTAGAATCCTTACAAAATCCTGGCACGATTAGGCGAGCAGCCGCTCGCCGCTACGGAAATATACCGACAATTCAAATTCCGTTTGAAGCGGCCTTAAGGCGCGTGTCGGCTAATATTATTTTGCTTTTCAATGCCTTCGGTCAGGTTATAACCTGCGTCATTGAATATGTCGCCTGTAAAAAACAAGCGCATATCGATTATCCAGGCGACTTTGCTGAGCTTGTTGTTTTCTATGATGATGGTGGCAAGCTTTTGATTGTCATCAACAATCTTGGTGACTTTGGTTAACGGGTTGGTGGGGTCTTCTTTTAATGCGCCTGTGACAATTTGCTGGGCGGATTCTATTGTCAGCGTCGGTCTGCCGATTAACTGCCCGGCGTTTCTTTGTACTTCAACCGATTGCGCGTCGAAATAGCCAATATCGTAGGCGAGTTTAAAAACCACCCCAAGTAAAACCACGCCGCCGTACAGTATCAGGCCGATTTTTAAACGTTTTCTAACGCGAGGGTTGGATAATTTTTTTTTAATTAGGCGAATCTTGTTCAATGTTGTTGATCCCGTAATTGTAAAAAAGTGGGCGAGCTAAGCGGCGATTTAGTTCGCTGCTATTAAGTTAAACAGTTGATTTTAATTCCAACACTCCAGTGTTGATTGCTGGTGAAACACAACGCTGGAGCGTTGGAATGATAGCCAAGCCTTTAGTTTTGGAGTGAAAAACATGTTTTTCATTCCAATTACGCTCGTTCCCAAGCTGCGGCTTGGGAATGCGGGATAGGAAGCTCTTGCTTCCTATCATTCTCGAAGCTAGAGCTTCTGAAACTTGGGTTACCAAGCCGGAGCTTGGTAACCAGCGCAACTCGACAGATGCGCTTCGTTCCTCAGCACATCCTATGACTGGAGCTTGGGAACGAGCGCTCTATCTTATTAAAATAAAATATAAATCCTTAATTTAATGACAGTGGCGCTCCTGCGAGGTAATTCATCGTCCCAACGCCCCCAGTGTTGATTGCTCGTGAAACGCAACGCTGGAGCGTTAGCGGCGGCATTCCAACGCCGGAGCGTTGGAACGATAGCCAAGTCTTTAGTTTTGGAGTGAAAAACATGTTTTTCATTCCATCGCTTGTAACCCCAAACTACTTCCGTAATTTACACAAAGCGGCGGCTATTTGTTCCAGATTTAGTACTTGTTGGGCGCTGCCGTTTTCTATCGCGGCTTTGGGCATACCAAATACGGTGGCGCTGGCTTGGTCTTGGGCGATGGTTGTGCCGCCTGCTTGGGCGATGGTTTTTAAGCCGTCTGCGCCGTCTTCGCCCATGCCTGTTAATAATATCGCTACGGTGTGGTTGCTGTAAAAATGCGCGGCGCTGTGGAAACTGACGTTAACGCAGGGGTAATGCAAATATTCAGCGGCGGTGCTGTAGCGGAATCGGCCTTGGTGGTCGAATTCTAAATTGGCGTGGTCTGGGGCGAAATAGATATGCCCGTTTTCTGGCAATTGTCCGGCGCGGGCGATGCTGACGGGTAACTTTACTTTGCCATTTAGCCAGCTGATGAACGGTTCAAGAAAGCCTTGGCTGATGTGTTGGATGCAAACTATCGGTAAGGGGTAGTCAGTCGGTAATTTTGATAGCACGGTTTCCAAGGCATTTGGGCCGCCTGTGGATGCGCCAATAATTACCAGGGCGGGCTTTGCCGCTGCTTGGGTTGCCGCTTGCGGTAATGGATTGGCTGGCGTGGCGGCAATGGTTGTATTGGCGATGCGGGAGAACACCATTACCCCAGAAAGTATTTTCAGTTTACGCGCGATTTCTTTGCCAAAAACTGCTTCCGAAAATGGCGTGGGTTTTACCAGTACTTCAACCGCGCCTGCTGCCAGAAAGTCTGGTTCATCATTACTGCTGAGAATCAGTATCGGGGTTGCTTGGTGTTCCATAATCTGCTCAATCAGTGGCAAGCACGATTGCCCAGATAGCTTGGTTTGGCTGCAAATGACATCGGGTTTTAGCCGGGTAATGTCGGTTAACGCCTGTTCGGCAGTTGCAGCATTGCCGATAAGATGAATATCAGAATACGCGGCAAGGCAGCTTTGTATGGTTGATAAAGCTGAAGAATCAGCAATTAAAAATACGTCGATCAATTTTTTAGCTCCACAAAAACCAAAGTGCATCTACAGCCAGCGATAAATCTGTATGGCAAAATTTTAGGATTTGGCTTTTATTAATTTTCGGATGATTAGACCTTTCATGTTTTAAAAACCTGAAAGGTCTTAGGTAGCCAAATCCTTAACAGCAGCTTCTGCAAGGGTAGCCGTATTTTGCTTAAACCAAGGTTTTTAATGCTTCCAGCAAATGCCGTTGGTCGAAGGCACTTTTGCTTAAATAGGCGTTAGCGCCGAGTTCCAATGCGCGTTGGCGGTCGTCGGTTTTATCCATGGCGCTGAGCAAAATAATCGGCAAGGCGTTATGTTGGGGATGGTTACGGATTTTTTCGGTGAGCATCAGGCCATCCATATTGGGCATGGTGACATCGCTAACTAAGGCCATAAAAGTGTTGCCTGCGAGTTTTTCGTAAGCATCGCGCCCGTCTACGGCGGCGGTGACGGTATAGCCTGCTTTCTCCAAAAAACGTTTGATTTGGGTGCGGGCGGTGATGGAATCTTCGGCGTAGAGGATATGGCGATTTTTTTCTTGGCTTGCGGATTCTCTGTTGGTAACCGGAATATGCGCGGCTTTTTTGCCGTAAGCGGTTTTGATTAAATCATGCGGATTTAAAATCAGACAGATTTCACCATTGCCTAGTACCGTTACGCCACTGATGTTGCGTACCCGTTTTAGTACGCCGCCTAAAGGTTTCAATAAAATTTCTTGTTCGTCCAGCAAGCGCTCTACCAATACCGCCAATTTGCCGTGTTTAACGCGAATAATGACCGCAAAATGCGGGGTTGCGGTGCTGTTGGCAATGCCTAATAAATCATTTAAACGCACCACGGAAACCGCTTGCCCGTCTTGCAACAAACTTGGGCTGCCGTTGATATTGAAGAGCTGCTCCGGCGTTACGCTGCGAATCAGTTCGATGGCTTCCATAGGAATGCCAAAATAGCGTTTTTGTTGTTCGACAAGAATGACTTGCGTGGTGGCTAAGGTAATCGGCAAGATCAATTGGATGCTAGTACCGACACCGGGCGTGGAATCAATATCAAGATGGCCTTTGAGTTGTTCAATGGTGATGCGGACAATTGCCATGCCCAAGCCGCGTCCTGAAATGTCGTTGACTTGGTCGGCGGTGGAAAAACCTTGGCTAAAAATCAGCTCTTGTAATTGCTCATCAGACATCGCCGCCAGTTCGTCAGCGCTGTACAACAGGTTTTGCAAAGCCCGCTGTTTGATTTTTTCGACGTTAATACCGCCGCCATCGTCAGTGACGGTAATGATGATATTGGTGGGCGTTTGCCGGGCGCTTAGCCGGATGGTACCCGTTTCCGGCTTACCCATTGCCCGGCGTTGTTCCGGCGTTTCAATGGCATGGTAAATGGCGTTGCGGATCAGATGGGTGAGCGGGTCTTTGAGTTCTTCAATGATGCGTTTGTCGGCGGCGGTATCGTCGCCGTCGATAATCAGGTTGATTTGCTTGTTTTCCTGCTTGGCAATGTCACGCACCATGCGTGGAAACAGGCTAAATGTGGTCGCGAGCGGCAACAGGCGGATGGTGCGGATGCCGTCGCCAATTTCGTGGTTTAAATAATCAAAGCGGTTGTTGTCTTCGTAAAGTTGGCTGCGTAAGGCATACAGCCGATTTTCCAATTGCGTCAGCTCGGCGGTAAACAGTTCGCGGTGCTGTTGTTTCCATTCTTCCCAATAAAACAGCAGATCGTTGACGTCACCTAGCCGTTGCGCCAGGCGGTTTTTGTTGACGGTCAGCTCACTGACGTGAGTCATCAAATTATCCAGCTGTTGCGTACCGACGCGGATAGTGTCGATTTGGCTGGCGGTTTCGTTGTTGTCGTTGCTAGTCGCGAAAGGGCTGGCTGGTAGATTGGATTCTGTTTCCGATTCTGTTTCGGGTGCGCTGGTCGGCACAGTCACTACGGGTTGTGCAACGCGGGTTTCGGCGAGTGGGGCTTGGTTGTTTAGCCGCGCCAGAATCAGTTCTACACTAATCGGATAAACCACGCCTGTCACCGCTTCTTCAGCAAGACCGCGTAAATCGTCAATGCCGTGATAGAGGCGTTCAAGTATGTTGGCTGCCAGCGGTTCTTGGTTAGTTAGCGAGGCTTTTAATACACTTTCAAAATGATGGGCGACTTTTTCCATATTTTTTTCGCCCAACATCCGCGCCAAGCCTTTTAAGCTGTGCGCTTCGCGGAACACTTCATCTATTAGTGCCGTTAATTCCGGCTGTTTTTCCAGTTGTAATAAGTGCTGGTCAAGATTATGCAAACGCTCTTTGCATTCATCCTTAAACATTTGCCGCAGGTCGGGGTCGTCAATCATGGGTTGGCTTTAGCTTAAAAACACGTAAGGGGTGGAGACGTAATTGGTGGGCAAAAAAGCGCTGCCCATCCTACGAAACTGGGTCGATAGATAAGAATCTATCACACACGGTAGGTCGTAACCATCTTTACGGAATTAATTAAGCTTGTGTAGATAGGTATAAAGCTGAAGACTCAGTTGGTGGGCAGAAAAGCGCTACCCACCCTACGAAACTACGAATCTCAACGATGCCTTAATACAAGCAGTAACATATTCGTTACACAACATATGCGTAAAAACGAATATAATAGCCAGCTCATAACCCATATAAGCAAACGAGGAACTTATAGTGATAAAAAACAGCTTGTTATATTTTTTTGCCGTCCTGCATTTATTTGCCTTGATGAACACTGCCAACGCCAGTCCTGAAGATGTGTTACCCAGCATCCGCCCACAATTGGCAAAATTTTCCGAAGGCTTCCAAAGCATTCCTGCCGATCGGCAAAAATTTCTGAAAAAAGGCGCGTTATTTATCCGTTCCAAAATCAAAGCTGGCGAAACCGCGCAAATCACTTTTATCTGCACACACAATTCCCGCCGCAGCCATTTGGCACAGATTTGGGCGCAGACGGCGGCCGCTTATTATGGCGTTGATGGCGTACAAGCTTTTTCCGGTGGCACGGAAGCCACAGCAATGAATAGCCGCACCGTTGATGCCTTAAAACGCGTCGGCTTTGGTTTTACCGATAGCACGGGCGGCAAAAATCCGGTTTATTTAGTGAAATATTCCGATTCCAAACCGGAAATCCATAGTTTTTCCAAACTTTATAATGCTGAAGGCAATCCACAAAGCAATTACGCGGCGTTTATGACCTGCTCGCAAGCTGATAAAAATTGCCCCGTTGTCGAAGGCAGCGCGTTGCGGATTCCTATCCATTATGAAGACCCAAAAGTTGCCGACGGTTTGCCTAATGAAGCAGCTGTTTATGACGAACGCGCCCAGCAAATCGGCTTGGAAATGGCTTATATGATGGCGCAAGTAAAAGGCTAATTGACCAATTTCTGGCGGCTTAGGGTTTGGCTAATGTTAGGAAGTGCTGAATAAAGCCTTCGACAAGCTCTCGGCAACTGCTCCATGCGTTGCTAAGCCACAGGGATGTGGCGAATGCAGAAAACGCAGGAGCAGTTTTCTGTCTACCTCCTGCATCCATGCAGTCGAGGACGAACGGTAACTAATTGATTCCGTTCGTGCTGAGCTTGTCGAAGCATGAATGGGATCAATTAGTTCAGCGATTCCTTCACTTTCCGCTAAACCAGACCTTTCAGGTTTTAAAAACCTGAAAGGTCTTCCATCAGCACTTAATAACGACCAAGCCCACCGCCTTCATCTTAGAGAATCACATTTATGAAACCGACTTATCTGCTTATCACCTTAGTATTGCTATCCAGCAACGCCGATGCTGCATCCTTAACTGGCTTAAATGCTTGGGTGGAAAGCCAATTGGCATCCAACCAAGCCTCGGCATCGGCTTATTTGTTCTTATTAATGGGCGGTTTTCTCGCCAGCTTACTGCCTTGCGTGTATCCCTTGTATCCCATCACCGCCAGCATTATTGCCAGACGTTCGCAAGGCGATGCACCACGCGCCTTACATCCAGCGGTTTACTACATCGGCCTTGCCAGTATCTACTTTTTGTTTGGCTTGATTGCCGCAGCAACGGGCGGCGCGTTTAATGAAGTGCTGCGCCTGCCCATCACTAATTTATTGTTGGCTTTGCTGTTTTTGCTGCTGGCCTTGGCGACCGCAGGCTTTCTGCATGTTTCGCTTTTTAGTGGCAACGGCCTTGGCGACAAAACCCCAGGTGTTGCTGGCACGTTTTTGATGGGCATGGGCGCAGGCTTATTGTCCTCATCCTGCGTCGGGCCGTTCGTGGTCGGCATTTTAGTCGGTATCGCCAGCCAAACCGATGGACTGAGCGTATTTACCACCTTGACCGCCGCGCTAAAAATGTTCGCCTTTGGTTTAGGTTTGGGTATTCCGTTCTTGCTGATTGGTTTGTTTGGCGTACGGTTGCCAAAATCCGGTTCATGGATGAAATATGTGCAATGGGCATTAGGCGCATTGATCTTGTATTTTGCCTACACTTATTTGGAAAAAGGCCTGTCCGGCTACGGCTTTAAGCCGGAATCGATTCAACTGGCGTTTTTCGGTGCTTTGTTGGTGTTGTATTCGCTTTACCATTTTTGGGAAGGTGACGAATTACACAGCGCCAAGCGCATGGAAAAATCGTTATTTGCCCTGTTCGCTCTGATTGGCGGCTTAAGCTTGGCACACGGCGTGTTGACTCCCGCCCCTACAGCAATCGTAACCAGCGCAGCAGCAAGCAGCGCACCACTGACCGAAACCAAAGGCGAATTGACTTGGTATTTAAACCGCGAAGATGCCGTGAAAGCCGCGCGCGAACAAGGCAAGCCGATATTTGTCGATTTTTTTGCCTACTGGTGTGCCAACTGCAAAGAGTTTGAACACCTGACCGAAACGGATCGCGCTTTAATTGACGGTCTGAAAAAAGTCATTTTGCTGAAAATTTACGACAACGACCCAGAATTCAAACAGTTCCAAAACGACAAACGCTTTCCTGAGCTAAAAGTAGGTCTGCCGTTTTTTGTGGTTGCCAATGCTGATGATAATTTGCTGTATAAAACCAGCGATTACACTCGCACTGATGAGATGTTGTTGTTTATGGGGGAATAAAAAACCAATCGTAATGGGTAGGCAGGCTTATCTAAGAATCTGTTTAATATTTTGTAGGATGCACCCAAGGGCATAAAGGCTGACGGCAGGAAGCCCATCAAATTAGGCGACCCAATGATGGGCTTCCTGCCGTCAGCCCATCCTACGTTACTTTACATCGTTCCCATGCTCCGCGTGGGAATGTTGCCTATGACGCTCCAGCGTCGTCTTACGCAACGCTGGAGCGTTGCATGATGCGTTACCGCGCGGAGCGTGGGAACGATAAATCTTTTCCCAAACCAACCCCGCTTTTAAATCATTTCCTGCAATTGCCCAGCTGCTTTGTTTAAATTTTGGATGGCGAGCTTGCTTTGGGTGATGCCGTTGGCGGTTTCTTTGGCGCCGGTATTGAGCATGTTCATGGCTTCTACCACTTGGTTGGTGGCGTTGGCTTGTTGCTTGGCGGTTAAGGAAATTTGCTGCAAGACATCGGCAATGTTGGCTACGGCTTCTGACAAATCATCGCAACTGCGTTTGGTCAGTTCGGCTTGTTGGCTGCTGGTTTGTGCGGTTTGTGTGCCCGCTTCGGTTGCCAGTACGGTGGTGTTGGTGATTTTTTGGATGTTCTCCAGCAAATTGCCGATATGTTCGGCTGATTTTTTGCTTTGCTCGGCAAGCTTGCGGATTTCTTGCGATACCACGGTAAAACCTTTGCCGTGTTCGCCCGCGCGCGTAGCTTCTACAGCGGCGTTCAGTGCCAGTAAGTTGGTTTGGTTGGCGATGTCTTTGACGGCTTCGGTGATATGGCCGATTTGGCTGGTCTGTTCGCTTAAACGCAAAATTTGCGTGCCGATGTGTTCCACTTTGCCGCGTAAGGTGTCCATGCTGTTGAGCAATTCTTGCATCGTCATTGCACCCGCTAAGGCTTTGTTGACCACTTGCTGAGCTTCTTGGCTGGCGGCATCGGCTTGCAATATGGATTGCTGCGCGGAACGCCCCAGCTCGTTCATGGTGGCGCTGGTTTCGTTGACGGCAACGGCTTGTTGCGCGGCGGTGCGTTCGTGTTCGTCGGTGGTGATCGACAACTCGCTGGAGGTGGTAAACACTTCGGCGGTGGCTTGGCTGATCGGGCGGCTGAGCCTACGTCCGTACAGTAAGCCGACAGCGGCGGCAATAGCGGCGGTGGCTAAACCAAACAGCAGCTCCCAATTGCGTAGTTGCACAATTTCGGCATTGGCTTCGGCTTCATCGATTTCTACCAACAATAGCCAACCTAAATCGTAACGTTTGTTAAGCAATTGCCCGTCGGATGCGCCGACAATCGGCTGGTTGCGGTAGTCGTTATATAAGCCCGCCATGTTTTTTTGTTGGGTTTGGAACAGGCGTACGGGTTCGGAATCGACTTTCTGTTTCAAGATAGCGTTGGGAATAAAGCGCGACGGAGTAATCATGTAACCGTTCTTGTTGACCAGATAAGCTTCCCCAGTTTCCCGCAAACCTTGGCGGTTGGTGGTGATGTCCGTTAATGTCGCCAAGGTCAAGCGGTTGGCAACCACGCCCAGCAATTTACCGGAACCTGGCTGACGAACGGGGGCGGAAACCGTAAAGCTCGGTTGCTTGCTGGCGGCATGTTCGAAGACATCTTTAATGTGGACACCATCACGGGCAGCATTGAACATGACGTTGGCGGATTCGTCACGCCCCACGGTTTGGTTGTCGGTGGATGCGACCACCAAGCCATTGGCATCCATTATCAAGGTTTCGCTGTAGCCGTGTTTTAAGTCGGACTGGCTTGATAAGACTTTTGATTTGATGAGCTTTTGCCATTGTCCGGCTAAGGCTTCATTGCCGTTTTGTTGCAACAATTGTTGTACGTCTTCGTCGGCAGCCAGGTTTTCAATACGGATGACTTCGGTTTCAAGGTATTGGCTGACGGTTTGCGCCTTGGCTTGGACAATGGCGGTGAAGTCGTTTAAGAATTGGCTTTTTAGCGATTCCTTACCTGATTGGAAGCTCCAAAATCCGATCAGCATAATCGGCAAGACCGAGGTGAGCAAAAAAAGGATCATCAGGCTGTGGGTTAATTTTTGTTTGGCTATACGCATAGTTTTCTCACACTTCGTCGTCGATGACCAACTCGCCTTTCGCAAGGATTAGCTTCAGGTCGAGCAGGGTTAACAGTTTGTCTTGATAAGGCATTTCGCCCGTCAGGTAGTCGCCGCTGACTGAGGCCACGGCAGAAGGCAGCGGGGTAATGGCGGCGGGGTCGGCATAAATCACTTCCGGGACATTATCCACCAGCAAGGCAACAGCAAAATCGTCGTTGCCGTTGATGACTACGGCCTTGCTATCGGCCTGCACGGGTTGTGGCGGCAAATGGATGATGTGGCGCATGTCAATTAAGGTGATGACATTGCCACGCAGATTGATGCAGCCCAACACGTAAGCCGGAGTGCAAGGAATGGGGACAATATCGCCAATATTGGCAAACTCGCGCACTGCCAGTAAATCAACACCGAAATATTCGCCATTCAGCACCACCACGGCTAAGGCCAAATAGCCGCTGGCATCATCGCGCTGCTCGCGCCATTTGAGCTTTTCTGCCCGCAAGGCAAACACGGCATGGTCGTTGGGATGGGCGCGGCTGTAGAAATCTTGGCGCTCAATGGCTTCGGTCGGTGCGGTAAAAAACGCTTGTTGCAACAAGGCGGCGGCGTTTAATACGGTAATGACTTTTTCATCTTTAGTAATGCTGCCGATGAGTAAGGGTTCGGGCAATTCGGCATTGATGCTGGCGGCGAACAATAATGGGTTGTCTTGTTGGCTGTCCGCGCTACAAACATCGTAAATTTCATTCACAATCAAGCCAAATACTTGCTCGTCTATGGCTAGCACAACGATACAGTCACTGGCTTGATACGCTTGGCAGGCTTGCCGGAAACGTGGGCGCACGTCCAAAACGGGAATCAGGCTGCCGCGTAAATCAAACACGCCAACCACATCGGCGGAAACAGTCGACAATAAAGTCAGTTCTGGCAGATTGACAACTTCCTGCACGAGGTTTGCCGACACCGCGTAATAAAAAGGCTTGAGGCCGAAAACAAAATAATTTTTCATGCGGGCAATAACGGGATGAGTTCGCGGACATGGGCGGCGAGGTCGTCAAAATAATGTTCTGGCGGCATCTGTTTTAGGCGTGCCAAAGCTTGGGCGTTGAGCTGCTGGTATCTGTCGGGCTCTTCCTGTTCACATAAAGCCGCCAAATCTAAATAGGCGGGTACAAAGTTTTCATCTAAAACAATGGTTTTTTGCAATAAGGCTTTGGCGCTTTCTAGGTCGTTTTGCGACTCTTTGATATGCGCCAATAAGTAATAACAATCGGCTGATTTGGGTTTTAAAGCGAGCGCATCTTGCAGGCGGCTTTCGGCGGTGTGGTATTGACCCATGCAGGCGAAGGCTTTGGCTGACCAGTAACTGCTGTCAAAATTGGGGATGTCGCTAGGCTGGGTTTGGGCAATCGCCAAGACGTTGCTGTAATCTTGTTGTTGATAGGCTTGTTGCAGGCTTGCGGCGACACTCAGTAACGGCACATTGGCGGTCGGTTCTGGCTTGATGGGCTTGGTTTCTGCCTTAACGGATAGTGCAATCGGCGGTTTGGTTTCGATTATGTGCTGGGTTAAGGCGGCTGGTTTTTTAGTGCTGCGTTGGTAAACCACCGATTCTACAAATAAGCAGGTTTCCAGGCCGTTTAACGCTTGTTGATACAGTTCGCCGTGTCCGGTGATTAAGTAGCCGTGGGGTTTTAGGGTTTGGATAAATTTTTCTAATACGCTAGCAATGGCTTGTTGGTCAAAATAAATGAAGACATTGCGGCATAAGATCAGGTCTATTTCATTGATTTCTAAATCCGGAAACGGGGTTTGCAGCAAATTGACGCGGCGAAAGCTGACTTTATCGCGGATGGCGGCATCTAAAGACAGTAAGCCCTGTGCGGCGGGTTGGAAGTAGGTCAGAATTTCGCTATCGACATCCCGCAGCGACCAACGTGTGTATAAGCCAGCACGCGCTTTGGTGAGGACTTTGTCGTTAATGTCGGTGCCTAAGATCAGTATGTCCCAATCGTGAATATCGGGTAATAACTGTTGTAATAGCAACGCGATTGAGTAAGGCTCTTCGCCAGTAGAGCAACCTGCGCTCCAGATACGCAACTGGCGGCTGAAGCGGTTGCGCTGGATGAGTTCGGGCAAGATATGTTCTTGCAAAATACGCATTTGGCCTTTGTCGCGTAGGAAAAAGCTTTCCGGTACGGTGAGCGCTTGCACAATGTGTTGCCATTCTTGATCTGCCATTAACGAGGGCGCTGATAGCAGCTCAAGATAGCTGGAAAAATCCGCCAAGCGTAATTCCGCCAGACGATGCTGTAAAAACCGATTAACTTTGTCGTAGTCGGAGGCGGCAATAGTCAGCCCGGTCTGGGCTGTCAGCAAGGAATGAAAGGCAGTTAGCCACATAACTTAAGGCTTACTGACTTTTGATGGCGCAAGCTTGCATTTGGTTACGCCCAGATGCTTTGGCTTGATAAAGCATTTCGTCCGCTTGCTTTAGCCATTGTTCGGGGGTATCGGTATTGTTTGGTAAACCACTGGTAACGCCCAAACTGACGGTAACATAGTTGGAAGTGGTGGAGCTGCCGTGGGGTATTTTGGCATTGAAAATGGCTAGGCAAATGCTTTCAGCAATGATTTTGGCGCCGTCCAGATCTGTTTCAGGTAATAACAACACAAATTCTTCGCCGCCATATCGGGCGATCAAATCCGCGGGTCGATGCAATTGTTTTTTGATGATGGCAGGAATTTTTCTTAAGCAATCGTCACCTTGCAAATGTCCGTAGGTATCGTTGTAGCGTTTGAAATGGTCAACGTCCAGCATAATGACTGACAGGGGTTGTTGGTTACGCACCGACCGTTTCATTTCGATAATGATACATTCGTCAAAATAGCGGCGATTGGCAATTTCGGTCATGCCATCTAACTGGCTTAGGCGCAGCAATTCGATATTCTGTTTTTCGAGTTCAGCTTGGGCTTTTTGTAAGGCTTCGAAGACTTTGTCGCGTTGCAATTTATGGACAAAGGCTTTGGAGTGATAGCGTAGCCGCGCGACCAGTTCGATTTTATCGGGCAGTTTCACCAGATAATCATTCGCGCCGGACTCAAATGCTTGCACTTTGGTACGCGGCTCATCTTCGCTTGAGAGCATGATGACAGGGATTTCATGGGTGATTGGGTTCTGGCGTATGGATTTTAATAATTCCAAGCCACTGATATTTGGCATCAATAAATCTAGCAAAATGACCGTTGGCATAATGTTGAGAGCTTCTGCTATGGCATTTTCAGGATTATGGCAGTAGTGAAAGCTAATATCAGTGTGTTCAGACAGCATGGTTTGCACCAACTTGCCGACGATGGCTTGGTCGTCGATCAGCATCACTAAAATATCTACCCGAAACATCTTTGCCTTATCGGCATCCATAGTTGTATCCATAGCTGAGAATAATTGTATTTGTACGGTAAATAATCAGTATTGCATTGTAATAGATGTAATAATTTAACAACAGATTAAAAATTGTAGCCTACAATTAATGGCTTCCAAGTTTGTTTATCAGTAATATCGATAAACAATCGTCTGCCAACCACCCGTCATACGGCTTTCGTTAGCACCATTCTAGGATTAAATCATGCAAATTTGGGTAGATGCCGACGCTTGCCCTAAAGCAATTAAAGATATTTTGTACCGGGCTGCTGAGCGTTTAATGCTACCGACTACCTTGGTTGCCAATCAACATTTAGCCATACCACCATCGCGCTTTATTAAAATGCTGCAAGTAAAACCGGGATTTGATGTCGCGGATAATGAAATCGTCAAACGTTTGGCGCAAGGCGATTTAGTGATTACTGGCGATATACCATTAGCACATGAAGTGCTTGAAAAAGGTGGTCACGCCTTAAATCCACGCGGGGAAATGTATACGGCAGATAATATTAAGGAACGGCTAAGTATGCGGGATTTTATGGATAGCTTACGCACCAGCGGTATTAATACCGGCGGGCCAGCGGCGATGAATACACGAGATATACAAGAATTTGCCAATCAACTGGATAAGTTTTTGGCGGTAAACGCGGTTGTTAATTGCGAAGCCAAATAACAGTAAAACTTCCAAGGCATCCCTGCCTTGGAAATCCCCAAGTTATTGGTTTTGGATAGTCATTTATTTGCATACGTAGTGCTCTGCCTTTTCACGTTTACTATTTAAGTTAACGTTACTGGCAACAGCAGCTGTGGCAAATAATGCCGATGAAATAATAAATTCGCCAGAAATAAATCCCAGCAACCCAGTGGCGAAAACCACGCCAACTAATACGTCTTTGTATAATTCATTCATAAATAAAAGCCTCATTTGAGTTTAAAAAATGCAGTTACATAAACTGCAGGTTCACTATATGGCAGGGCTATATTATTTACAATGGCATCATAAATTTACTTATTGTTTCCATTTTTGAATACAATTTATTCATCTTCAATTCAGTGTTCCTTCTTTTAAAAAACACCAGAAATTGTGTCGTGCACTACCTTGATAGTTTTTTAATTTACTGATTTAAAACATAAAATATTTTTTTGAAAAAAATGAACTATTGTTGGGCCTAAATATTGCTAATCATCAATTAAGATAGTTTTTAATCCATAAACAAGCTATTTCATCAAACGTTGAAAAAAATCCATTTTTTCTGCCTATGCCACTGGCTATCACTGCTTTACCTGCATTTGTCCGAGTAAAAATCACCAGGGATGCCGCTGAAAATTATTCAAAACCATTGCCTCGCTTTCTTTTGAGGCAAAAAATAACTTATTTGCACCAATATGGTCATATTGGGCAATTAATATTGGTTACACTAAATTAAAAATATTTACGTTCGACGGCTTTGGAGACAACCGCACCATGAAATTTAACTTGCTAATTATTTTACTGTTGCTGGCTACCGCAGCTGTCTATGCAGACCCTTCGCTTTCCGTAAAAGCCTCACCCATGCTGTTACAGCAATTAAAAATTATCGCTATCGGCGAAGGCCAAGTTCAAGATTCCTTGCGTTTACCTGCTAGGGTTGAACTGGATCAGCAACGGGTAGCGCGTATCGGCGCGACAGTTACTGGCAGGATCACCGAAACCCAAGCGATATTGGGGCAAGATGTCCGTAAAGGCGAACGTTTGGCATTACTCAACAGCACTGAATTAGGCATGGCGCAATCGGCCTATTTAAAAACCAGCTCCCAAGTTAATTTGCACCGCATGGCAGCAAACCGTGCCAGACAACTGTTCGCCAGCGATGTGATTGCCGCCGCGCAATTACAAGAACGGGAAACGGTATTAACTGAAGCAGAAATTGATTTACGCACTGCCACCGACCAATTACGGGTGTTAGGCATGGGCGATGCCGATTTGGCGCGTTTGTCAAAGGAGAAAAAAATCTATTCCATGCTGCCAATCACCGCCAGCTTACAAGGCACGATTATCGAACGCACCGTCACCGTCGGGCAAGTCGTGCAGCCTGCTGACGCGTTATTCACCGTAGCCGATTTGTCGCACGTTTGGGTGGTCGCAGAAGTGCCGGAACAACAAGCACATTGGGCGCATAGAGGCGATCAAGCGTTAGTCACTATTGCCGCCCTGCCCGATCAAGAACAACGGGGCAAGCTGATTTACGTCGGTGATATGGTTGACCCACAAACCCGCACCGTCACCGTGCGTATGGACATCACCAATCCACAGCGGACTTTTAAACCCGAAATGCTGGCAACTTTAGTTATCCACAAACAAGGCGTTCAAGAATTGGTGTTGCCGGATGCAGCGGTTATCCGCGTTGACGACCGTGACCATGTTTTTGTGCAAACTTCCGCCGATGAATTCACCTTAAAGCCCGTCAAACTGGGTATTCGTGATGGCAACGTCCGGCATGTGCTTGAGGGTTTAAAACTAGGCGATAAAGTGGTGGTGGAAGGCGGTTTCCATCTTAATAACGAACGCCAACGCAAAGAATTGGGGTAAACCATGATTGATGGATTAATTCGTGGCGGTCTCAACAATCGTATCTTAGTGGTGGTGATTGCCATTGGCTTAGGTTTGTTTGGCATTAAAGCCTTAAAAACTTTATCGGTCGATGCTTTCCCTGATGTCACCAACGTGCAAGTGCAAATCGCTACCGAAGCCACTGGGCGCTCCCCCGAAGAAGTCGAACGCTTCATTACCGTACCGCTAGAAATCGCCATGACCGGGCTTCCGGCACTCACGGAAATGCGTTCGCTCAACAAAAATGGTTTGTCGCTAATCACCCTAGTGTTCACCGACGACACCGATGTCTATTTCGCGCGGCAATTGGTGATGGAGCGGTTGATGGAAGTCAGCCATAACATGCCTGAAGGTGTCACGCCGATTTTAGGGCCGGTGTCTACTGGCTTGGGTGAGGTTTACCAATACACCCTCGATAAAGCCGATGATGGACAAAAAGACTTAAGCCAAGAAGACCTGATGCGCCGCCGAGAAGCCCAAGATTGGGTAGTGCGGCCTTTGTTGCGCGGCATCCAAGGCGTGGCGGAAATCAACTCGCAAGGCGGTTATGTCAAACAATACCAAGTGCTGGTGCATCCAGACCGCCTGCACCATTACCATATCGCTTTAAAAGATGTCTTCAATGCCTTAGCGCAAAACAACGCCAACAGCGGCGGCGGGGTGTTGCCGCATTATGCCGAACAATATTTGATTCGCGGCGTGGGTTTAATCCGCGATGTTAACGACATTGGCAATATCGTCCTTAAAGAAGAAAACAGCGTACCGATTCACATTCACGATGTCGCTGAAGTCAAAATCGGTTACGAAGTGCGAGTGGGTGTGGTGGTCAAAAATGGCTACACCGAATCGGTCGGCGGCGTGGTGATGATGCTACGCGGCGGCAACGCCAAAGAAGTGGTCAGCCGTATCAAGGCGCGGGTGCAAGAAATCAACGATAAAAACATGCTGCCGGACGGACTAAAAATCGTACCTTACTATGACCGCAGCGAGTTGGTGGATGCCGCTTTGCATACTGTCACCAAGGTATTGATGGAAGGCGTGGTGCTGGTGGTGATTATCCTCATGCTGTTTTTGGGCGATATTCGTTCCAGCGTGATTGTGGTCTGTACTTTAATCGTTACGCCCTTGATGACCTTTATCGTCATGAATCAAATGGGTTTGTCCGCCAATTTAATGTCTTTAGGCGGTTTGGCGATTGCCATCGGCTTAATTGTTGATGGCTCGGTGGTGGTGGTAGAAAACGCCTTCACCTTGCTGAGCTTACGCAAAGGCGGCAGCACCAGCCGTATTAAAGTGGTATTGGCAGCGGCAAAAGAAGTCGCCACGCCAGTGCTATTCGGTGTCGGCATTATCATCGTGGTGTTTTTGCCGTTGATGACCTTACAAGGCATGGAAGGCAAAATGTTCGCGCCGTTAGCGTACACCATCGCCATTGCCTTATTGATTTCACTGATTTTATCGCTAACGCTCACGCCTGTACTGTGTTCGTTCATGCTCCAAGGCCATCACGGTGAAGAACACGACACCCGCATTATTGCCGTGATGAAAAAACCGTATCTGAAATTATTGGATACCGCCCTGAATAACCGCTATGCCGTGGTATTGGTAGCAGCGGGGTTGTTTGCCGGAACCATAGCAATCATCCCCTTTCTCGGCACCTCGTTTATTCCTGAAATGAAAGAAGGCTCGATTGTGCCGGGCATTAACCGTACACCCAATATTTCCTTGGATGAATCCATCAAAATGGAACAATCTGCCATGCGGATGATTATGGATATTCCTGGGGTGTTATCGGCAGTTTCTGGTTTAGGTCGTGGTGAAAGCCCTGCCGACGCCCAAGCGCAAAATGAATCCACGCCTATCATCAGCTTAAAACCACGCGACCAATGGCCGAAAGGCTGGGATCAAGATGATATTGCCGATGCCATGCGTGAAAAACTCAACACCAATTTGCCTGGCGTACAAGTGGTCATGGCGCAACCGATTTCTGACCGCGTTGATGAAATGCTCACTGGCGTGCGTTCGGATTTGGCGGTGAAAGTGTTTGGTGATGATTTGGAAAAACTCAAAGCCGCCGCTAATGACATCGCCAAAGTGGCTGGCAGTATTAAAGGCTCGCAAGACATCCGCGTTGAACGCCTGACCGGACAGCAATACTTATCGATTACCGTCAACCGCGAAGCCATCGCCCGCCACGGCATTAACGCTGCCGATATTCATGATGTCATTGAAACCGCGATAGGCGGCAAAACCGCCACAGAAATCTACGAAGGCGAACGCCGCTTTTCTGCCGCCGTGCGGATGCCGGAAGGTTTCCGTAACAGCATAGAAACCATCGATGCGATTTTGCTCACCTCCGCCAATGGTGCGCGTGTACCGCTGGGTGATTTGGCGGACATTAAACTCAATGACGGCCCATCGCAAATCAGCCGCGAAATGGGCAAACGCCGCATTGTTATTGGTGTAAACGTCCGTGATCGGGATTTGGGTGGTTTCGTTACCGAGCTACAGCAAGCCGTTGCCAGCAAAGTGAAATTACCGGAGGGTTATTATCTTGAATGGGGTGGACAATTCCAAAACATGGAACGGGCGATGGGGCATTTGCAAATCATCATCCCCATCACCATCGGCGCGATTTTCTTCTTGTTGTTTATGTTGTTCAATTCCTTGCGCTTTGCTTCCTTGATTATCTTAGTGCTGCCGTTTGCCTCTATCGGCGGCGTGGTAGCATTGTTCATTACTGGCGAATATTTGTCCGTGCCAGCGTCAGTCGGCTTTATTGCCTTGTGGGGGATTGCGGTATTAAACGGCGTGGTACTGGTGTCTTACATCCGCAACTTGCGTGATGGCGGCATGAGCCAAATCGACGCCATCCGCCAAGGCTGCGCCCAACGCTTCCGCCCAGTGATGATGACCGCCACCATCGCTTTACTAGGCTTAGTGCCATTCCTGTTCGCCACCGGCCCAGGCTCAGAAGTGCAAAGACCATTAGCAATCGTGGTAATCGGCGGTTTGATTACTTCAACATTGCTGACTTTGGTCATGCTGCCGACTTTGTATCGGTGGTTTGAGGAAAAACGGGCCAATTAAAAAGGATAAGCGCATCTGGCGCAGGTTGGGTTGTCTGTTGTTTGCAACCCAACGGGATTGGCGCAGGTGTTGGGTTGCGGAAAGCATGCAACCCAACCTACATAAAAACTATTTTTCAATGACTTATCAGCATTTTTGCTCTAGTTATCCAAGCTCTGGCTCACTGCCATTAAGTTAATGAAATTGCTTTTAGAATCAAATTGTTAAAAAATCCGTAAAACACTTATTGTAGGGTGCAATAGGCGATAGCCGTATTGCACCGCATGTTGGCTTTCAAGCATCCGGCGTATTACGCTATCGCTAATACGCCCTACGACATTGTTATCTTTTTGAAATTAAAGGTATAAATCCTTAACTTAATGGCAGTGAACCAGCAGCTTAGGAATGAGCGCCAATGATAGGTAATATTACTTAGGAATACAGGATGATTTTTGTTTTAGTACACGGCATCCATGATACTTGTACCAAGGTAAAGCCCTTGCAAACCGCATTGGAACAACAAGGCCATCGCTGCCTTGCCCCATCTTTAACGCCAAACAATGGCAGCAAAGGTTTAGAACATCTGGCAAAGCAACTTCGGGATTTTATTAATGCTGAATTGCCCAACCAGGAAATCCCTATCGGTTTGGTTGGCTTTAGTATGGGCGGCTTAGTAAGCCGATATTACTTGCAGGAATTAGGCGGTCACCAACGCGTTAGCCATTTCTTTAGCATTGCCGCTCCACATCACGGCACCATAATGGCCTATTTCTCCACACGCTTAGGTGCTAAACAAATGCGCCCTAACAGTCTATTTTTACAAAACCTCCAACAAAGCGCTGGCTGTTTGCAGACTCTACACTGTTATTCCTTTTGGACGCCTTGGGATTTAATGATCTTACCCGCCAGTAGCTCCGTTTGGGATCGCGCTGAAAATATAGCTATCAATAGCCTATCCCATCCATTGCTGTTATCCTCGCGGCGATTACATTCAGCTATATTAGCTAGGTCAATTTAATGCTACGGGGGATAAATGGATAATCTGTCTAAAAATTATGAATTTACGCTTTTTTACGATGGCGACTGCCCTATTTGCCAAAAGGAAGTGGCTTGGTTATCGCGTTTTAATAGCAAGCAGCGCTTGGGTTTACAGGATATTAATGCCACGGATTTTATTGCCGAAAATTACGGCAAAAGCCATGCTGAATTGATGGCGGAAATTCATGGGCTTTATCCTGATGGCACAATCATCAAAGGCGTGCCGGTATTTCGTGCTGCTTATCAGGCGGTAGGTTTAGGCTGGTTGGTCGCGCCGACTGGATGGCCTGTATTGAATATTGTCTTTGCTAAGCTCTATACCTTGTTTGCCAAGCATCGTATTTATTTAGGCGGTTTATTGGGCGCTAAGCGTTGTCAGGAAGATGTCTGTGGTTTGGAAAAAGATAAATAAGCCCGCATTTGATTGGTGCAGAAATATCTTAAAAATCAGTAATAAACTTTAATTTTGGTGCAAGAAAAATCGCCCAGCAATGCTTGAATCTTGTAAAAACAATCTAACTAATTGATATATTAAATAAAAAAATATTTGGCATCATAAGTGCATTATTAATATTAGTTTCACAAAGTGGTAATGTTGTTGTTTTCTCGTTGTTTTTCCTTTTTGTTTGGTGCCATTGGCGTCCTATTTTTCTCGGAATAGGACGCTTTTTTTTGGCCTAATTTTATGCTTTTTTGACAAATTCAGATTTCAACTGCATCGCACCAATACCATCAATTTTGCAATCAATATCATGGTCGCCATTAATCAGGCGGATGTTTTTAACTTTAGTGCCCACTTTTACCACTAAAGAAGAGCCTTTAACCTTCAAGTCCTTAATGACGGTGACGGTATCGCCATCATTCAAAACATTGCCGTTAGCATCGCGTATCACCGTGCTTTCTGTGGCTTCTGCGCCGCTGTCTTTAGGCCATTCATGACCGCATTCTGGGCAAATATATAAACCATTGTCTTCATAGCAATAGCTTGAGCCGCAGGAAGGGCAATTGGGTTGGTCGCTCATGTTTCTCCTTGTTTATCAGATAGATCGGATTTTTAAATTTAAAATTAATTGTTTACCCTACGGATTATAAGACTAATCATAGGAATAGTAAGCAGCATTGGCTTTTAAAAGGGGAAAATTTGGAATGATAGCGTGTTGCTACACGCTATCAGAAGACAGTTATAGAGGCGATCCTAAAAGTAGATGCCCCTATAACTTTTCGGGATTACTTAGTGAAATTAAACATACTAGTCAAATCACCAATTGCTGGTTGATTGCTTGGAATATAGACGTTTGGCACTGTAACTGGGTTTGGAAGGTTATCGCGGCTACGGGCAGATAATGGTGACAAGCCCCAGTTGTATTCAATAAATTTCAGAATGGAGGCATGGTCATGGTAAACATGGTCTACATGGCCTTTTTTAGCATAAGGCGATACGACTAATAATGGGATACGTGGGCCATCGCCGAAGAAATCTAAGTTTTGGATATTACCAATATCAAAATAGCCACCACCCTCATCGGTAGTAATAATGATGGCGGTATTTGCCCACAATGCGGGTTTTGCTTGGACTTTAGTAACCAAGTCACCAATAAAAGCTTCATAGGCAACCGGGGCAGAATAACCTGGATGACCGCTAGACAGGTTTTTAGGCACAACAAACGACACTGCTGGCAAAGTCTCATTGCTGACATCATCTAAAAAGGTTTTCATGCCTTTCAAGTTATTACGCAACGCCGTGTTAACTACATTGCTAGAAGCATTGTGCGGATCGCCGATGGCGTTATAAATAGCGCCTTGCGTTAAGTTGTAAGTTTGACCATTGACAATTGCGGTGCGCGTTGGCTCAGGAATATAACTTGGCACCTGATTGTTTACAGCATAATGAATCAGTGGGTAAATTTCATCATTTAATACATCTTCGGCATCGCGGCCTGCGGTATACCATTTCCAACTCACGCCTTTATTGCTTAGTGCTTCACCAATAGTAGGGATGGTTTGTGGCGGGTAGACAAATTTATCTGCTGCCAATGTTTTGGCTGTGCCGTCTATGTTGTAAGGTGTATCGTAGTTGTTAACTAAATAAAATTTGCCATTTTCACACTTACTGGCGCGACCCGACTTTTTCAGGATATTTAAAATCGATTTAACACCCGGTTGGCTGGCATCAGCACAGTTAACATAAGAACCGCCCTGATAACCATCTTGGCTAAAGAAATTCTCAGTGCCTAGTTTTGGATTAGGATTTTCGATTTGGTTTGCAGGTGGCGTTAAAATACCCGCATTGTTATAAACGGCAACGTCACCTGTGGCGATAGCAAAAAAGTTTGCGCCCGTTCCGCCCATGATGGATTGATGAGTGTTATCACTTAATGCGTAGTTATCCGCTAAAGCTTTGAAATACGGCGCATCACCTTGCGACATATTAAAAAAACCCATCAATTCACCGCCCTGTTGGCTATCACCAGGTTTAGGGCCATCAACACCGTTATCACCGCCAGTACCCGTAGTCGTCGCTACCCAAGTAAATAAGCTGTGGTTGGCATTATTGCCGCCCGTTTGCTGCCACATTTGGAAAAAACGATGCACTGGATCACCAGTAGCCGATAACGGGCTGCCGTAAGGTACGTATTTAGTGATTTGGAACGGGCCGTTGGGTAAATCGCTTGGGAAACGAGTATCTGGCGTTGCCGCTGAAAAACTTAAAGTGGCTGGATCAAGAATGCCAGTTCTCAGCGGTTGCGGTAAAGAGGAATAAGGGGCACCTAGTGCAGGTTTTGCATTGTATTCAGTTTTTAGTTTTGTTGCTTGCCGTTGCAAAGCCGTCGCGTAATGAAATCCTGGTAGGCCATCGGCCTTGATAATGCCCCGAGACAACAAATTACGAATTTTTTGGGTTTTTGCGGGTTTATAAGCACCATATAAGGTATCAAAAGTAACGTTTTCACCAATAACGACAATAACGTGTTCAATCGGTGTTGCTGGGGTAATGGGGGCGTCAGCAAATACTGCGCCGCTGCTAAGTGCTGCTGAAATAGCAATAATCAGCGAGGTTTTTTCAAAAAACTTAAGATTCATCGGCTATGCCTATCTGGTTAGTTAAATGGCTTTATCGAAGTTATAAATACCGACCTATAACCACTCGAATAATAAAGCTTATTTGTTACCTACCAATGACATCCGATGTTTAATGTTAATAAACCCATTTAAGCAGTTATATGCAAAAGTGCTTGTGCAATCCTTTCAGGTGTTAAAGGTTTGAAAGGATTTAAAGTCCAAAAACTTATGCGTACTTACCAAGCCCTAAATTTCTGCGGCATAAGTGCAGAAACCATCAAATACATAGCCACAATAACCAAAGCCATATCCGCCATTAAAAATGGGTCGGTTACGAATGCCACTGTGCTACCCGAAAAAAGAAATAAGCCTAGGCCATAAAAAAAGCGTTTTTTATTTGCTGAACTCTGAAGTAATTGCATCTGCTTAGCCTCATCTTAAGTAGGAATTAATTAGTGATTAATGCCGTCAACCGCTATTTAAACAACCCTATCAAAAACATTTCCTTTAGTGAATCAATGCAATAGCCGTAAATTGGCGCGGCAACTATATCATCAGCAACTACTAGACTCCAATCTAAGCCGCATTATTTTCAACAGGTCAATGCCAAAGTAATTTAGCCGCCATCAGCAACAATAATAATGAAAAATAACGCTTCAAATGTTGCGCGGGCAGCTTGTGCGCCAATTTTGCCCCGATTGGCGCGGTACAAATACTGCTTAAGCCTATCCCTAAAAACGCAGGCAAATACACATAGCCCAAACTCCAGACTGGCAAACCAGATACATGCCATCCTAGTAGCGCATAACTAATTGTTCCGGCGACCGCAATCGGCAAGCCACAAGCACTAGCGACTGCCACGGCATTTTTCATCGGGATTTGCCCATGCACCAAATACGGTACGGTCAGCGTTCCACCACCAATGCCGACAATCGCCGACATCACGCCAATCACTATCGCAACCGCATAATCTTGCCATAATTTCGTTTCGCGATTGCCCGCCTTCGGTTGTACCTGCAAGGCCATTTGCACACTGACATACAATAAAAAACCGATCAAAACATAGCGCAACGCTTCCGCTGAAATTTGTTCAGCAATGACCGCACCCAAGCCTGAACCGAGCATAATGCCAGGGCTTAAACGCCAGACTTTCCGCCAAATGACCGCGCCTAAACGATGATGTGCGCTTACCGATGAAATTGACGTCAAAATAATGGTCGTCAACGAGGTAGCGACAGCGATCAACAGCACACTATCCGCCGGAAAGCCCCAATGCTTAAACACACTTGCCAATATCGGCACGATAATCAAACCGCCGCCGATCCCAAATAAGCCAGCAAAAACCCCAGAAACCGTGCCGACCGCCAAACTGATTAAAAAAATGTCAATTTCCATTAGTATCCTTTTGAAAAGGGATGGTTAAGGTTTGTCCACGAAAAACACGAAAAGGCACGAAAATAAAGTTTTTGAAACAAGTCTTTTAGATTTAATCGTACGCTTTCCGCAACCCAAACCACACCTTATTTTTCACATAACAAATTGATTCTATTTTAATTTCTCTTACCCTAAAAACAAACCGCCGCTAAACCTTCAAGCCATTTTGGCAGGATAACCCCAAAATTTTTCGTGCCTTTTCGTGTATTTCGTGGACAAACAAACCGACCATAATACCGTCCTTTATTAGCCATCGTGCTATCCTAAGCGTTTTTAAAACCAGCCTTACATCATGGAAACCTATCTTGTCGGTGGCGCAGTGCGCGATACTTTGCTTGGCTTACCCGTTGTCGAACGCGATTGGGTAGTGATAGGCGCAACTCCGGAAATCATGGTAAAACAAGGTTTTCGTCCTGTGGGCAAAGATTTTCCGGTATTTTTGCATCCCAAAAGCCATGAAGAATACGCCCTAGCCCGTACCGAACGCAAAACCGCCCCCGGTTATCGCGGCTTTACCGTCCATGCCGATCCTGATGTCACCTTACAGCAAGACTTAATCCGCCGCGACCTCACCATCAACGCTATGGCAATGACTGACGACGGTATCATTATCGACCCCTACGGCGGTCAGCAAGACTTAGAAAACCGCGTTTTCCGCCACATCTCCCCTGCCTTCGCCGAAGACCCCGTGCGTATCCTGCGACTAGCCCGATTTGCCGCCCGCTTCAGCCATCTGGGTTTTACTTTAGCGGAAGAAACCAATCAGTTAATGCAAACCATGGTGAGCGCTGGCGAAGTCGATGCCTTAGTGCCAGAACGGGTGTGGGCAGAGCTGGCAAAAGCCTTACTGGAAAACACCCCATCGGCCTTTTTTTATACCTTAAGAAATTGCGGTGCGTTGGCGAGAATCTTCCCGGAACTGGATGCGCTGTTCGGTGTGCCACAACCGCCGCAACATCATCCGGAAATAGACACCGGCATCCATAGCCTGATGTGTTTAGAGCAAGCGGCGATACTATCGCCCTGCCCTGAAGTCCGCTTTGCTGCCTTAGTGCATGATTTAGGTAAAGCGCTATCGCCAAAGGAAAACCTGCCCCACCATTACGGACATGAAACCAAAGGCCTGCCAGTGTTGGCAACCATGTGTAACCGCCTGCGCGTACCCAACAGTTACCGTCAGCTTGCCACCCATGTAATGCAATACCACACTCATTGCCACAAAGCAGCGGAACTGCGCGCCTCGACTTTAACCGACACCCTTGCCGCCATCGGCGCATTCAAAGCCAATAACAGCGTCGATAAATTTGTCTTGGCTTGCGAAGCCGACGCTAAAGGCCGCACAGGTTTTGAGCAACGCCCATATCCACAAGCCAACTTATTTAGGCAAGCGACATTAGCAGCAAATGCCATAGATACTTCAAGCCTATTAAACAGCGGCTTACAAGGCCCGGCTATCGGCGAAGCCATCCGGCAATTACGCATTAAAGCCGTTGCCGACGTTATCAACACTAGCAAACAACTGTAGAATATCCCCCTTTAACCATTAGCCTTTGCCCCAAGCCATGCCTTCTTTTGATATTGTTTCCGAATTCGACAAACACGAACTAGCCAACGCCATAGACCAAGCCAATAAAGAAGTCGATACCCGTTTTGACTTCAAAGGCACGGAATCCAGTTTTGAATTGAACGACAACAAAGTCATCATGCTGTCCGAATCTGAATTTCAATTGCAGCAAATGTTCAGCGTCGTTTGCAGCAAACTTAGCCGCCGGGGCATAGACATCAATTGTTTAGACCTAGGTGTCGCCAAAGGAAGCGGCAAATTAATGCGCCAAGAACTCACCGTAAAACAAGGCGTAGATACCGTACTCGCCAAAAAAATCGTTAAATTAATCAAAGACAAAAAAATGAAAGTGCAAGCGGCAATCCAAGGCGAACAAGTACGGGTTACCGGAAAAAAACGCGACGACCTGCAAGAAGTTATCCAAATGTTGCGCCAAGAACAGCTCGACATGCCGCTGCAATTTACCAATTTCCGCGATTAACACGAAGCCCATCACTATCAACGATGGCATGATGCGCTTCCCGTTATTCAGCGCATCCTAGCAATGACATCAACACCCTTTTCTATCAATTAATAAACCAATAACCCATGCGTACCACACAATTTCCGCTTAATACCGTTAAAGAAACGCCCGCCGATGCTGAAATTATCAGCCATCAATTAATGATCCGAGCCGGATTAATCCGCAAACTGGCCTCAGGACTGTACACTTGGTTACCACTGGGTTTGCGGGTATTACGCAAAGTCGAAAAAATCACCCGCGAAGAAATGGAAAAATCCGGCGCATTAGAAGTGTTGATGCCCACCTTGCAACCTGCGGAATTATGGCAAGAAACCGGACGTTGGGAACAATACGGCCCTGAACTGGCGCGCTTAAAAGACCGCCATGACCGCGACTTTTGCCTAGGGCCAACGCATGAAGAAATCATCACCGATTTAGCGCGTAACGAATTGAAAAGTTACAAACAATTGCCGATTACCTATTACCAAATCCAAACCAAAATCCGTGACGAAATCCGCCCGCGTTTTGGCGTGATGCGTTGCCGTGAATTCATCATGAAAGATGCTTACTCTTTCCATTTGGATCAAGCGTCCTTGCAAGAAACTTACGACGTGATGTACCGCGCTTACAGCAATATCTTCAACCAATTTGGCCTGCAATTCCGCGCGGTTATCGCCGACTCCGGCTCTATCGGCGGGGCGGTATCGCATGAATTCCACGTTTTGGCACAATCTGGCGAAGACGCCATTGCCTTCTCTACCGAAAGCGATTACGCCGCCAACGTCGAAAAAGCCGAAGCACTCGCCCCCACAGGCGAACGCCCTGCGCCAACAGCAGCCATGGTTTTGGTGGATACCCCAGACCAACACAGCATTGAGGAAGTGTGTGGCTTTTTAAGCATCGCCGCCACGCAATGCCTGAAAACCTTAATCGTCAAAGGCGAAGAAGAAAACACCTTAGTGGCCTTATTGTTACGCGGCGACCACGAACTAAACACCATCAAAGCGGAAAAACTCGCGGGCGTGTTCTCACCGCTATCGTTTGCCAGCGAAGAAGAAATCATCGCTGCGTGTGGCTGCAAACCCGGCTCAATCGGCCCCATCGGTTTGACCATGGCTGTGATTGCCGACCGCAGTGTCACACTAATGGCAGATTTTGTGTGTGGTGCCAACCAAGACGGCAAGCATTATCAAAGTGTCAACTGGGAACGCGACTTAGCCTTACCAGAAATCGCCGATTTACGCACCGTCGTCGAAGGTGACCCCAGCCCAGACGGCAAAGGCCAAATCACCTTGGCGCGTGGTATTGAAGTAGGCCATATCTTCCAACTAGGCACCAAATACAGCGGCGCAATGAAAGCGGGCATTATTAACGAAGGCGGCAAACACCAAATCATGCTGATGGGCTGTTACGGCATCGGCATTTCCCGCGTAGTTGCCGCAGCAATCGAACAAAACCACGACGCCCGTGGCATTATCTGGCCTAAAAACCTGGCACCGTTCCAAGTCGCCATTTTGCCAATGAACATGCACAAATCCGAACGCCTACGCGCCTTAGTCGACGGCTTGTATCAAGACTTGCAAAATGCGGGTTTGGAAGTGTTATTGGATGACCGTAAAGTCCGCGCAGGCTTTATGTTCTCGGATATGGAATTGATCGGCATCCCCCATTGCATCGTAGTGGGCGACCGCAGTTTAGATGACGGCATTGTTGAATACAAAAGCCGGACATCAAAAGACAATGAAGAGTTTTCATTAAGCAATGTGCTTGAATTTATTCAAGGAAAAATGGCTTAGTGTCATATTGTTTGTAGGTAATGGTAAAAATCAAAGATGGCATCAAAAAGCCAGTTTGTGCAATCAGTTGATTTTTTACCACTCCCAGTCCTAATACTGAGACTCGTTGTTCAGCGGGGCTTATAAATGTCAGTTGTTAAATACTTAATCAGCGTGTTCATGTTGATGCGGCACGGTGCTGACTGGCACGGCATTGACGGCAACACCGTATTTGTAAACCATCAAACCACCTAAGTCGGCTCCTAAAAATAGTAAAGCAAACAGTACGGCGGAGAGGATGATAAAAAAGTTATTAGCGCCGCCGTTGCCTAAAATGCCGGATTTTAACCGCCATCCGCTCAGCAGTAGGGCAAGCGTCAACACCGAGAGGCCTAGTTGTTCGTGACGTTCCATGATGGCATGGACATCGCCGCCGTGGGCGACTGAATTGGCGGCGGCAAATCCGGCTATCACTGTGAAAATGGCGGCGAAAGTGCCGAAATATAACAAATAGCTGGCGAGATTACGCCACTGGGCTTTTTTAGCGATTGCGCCGACCAAGTCAACCAAAACAAAGCCTGATAAAAAGGCGATGGGAAAATGGACGAGCATGGGGTGGATGTTGTTAAGGCTGGCTAAACCGGGCAGGAATAAGGCAAAGATTTCTAATGGCGCAAGGCCTGAAATGCCATCAAAAAACGTTAAGAGATTGGCAATACCATCAGCGGGGCTGGCTCCGTGGTCAGCGCCGCCGTGAATTTGGAAGGATAAAAATTGCGTCATGGTAATGTGGTCTGGTGGATTTTAATTTAAGACAATCTACCGGATATTTGATGGTTTGCAAAGCTGAGCGCTGGTTGTTTGGTGTTTGCTTCTATTGGCAGCATTAGAAAATTACACCTTTCAGGTTTTTAAAATCTGAAAGGTGAGTTAAGGAATCGCTGAGCCAATTGATTCCATTCATGCTTCGACAAGCTCAGCACGAACGGAATCAATTAGTTACCGTTCGGCCTCGACTACATGGATGCAGGAGGTAGAGCAACGCATGGAGCAATTACCGAGAGCTTGTCGAAGGCTTTATTCAGCACTTTCTTAATAACGGACAAATAGTTATTGCAAATTCCGGTAATAAACCGCCAGTTCTTTAATTTCCGCTTCGTTCAATTGTTGGGAAATCAAGCGCATACGGCTGTACACGTCATTATGGCGATCGCCATTTTTATACGCTAGCAAGGTGCGGATAAAGTAATCACTTTGTTGTCCGGCGAGTGCGGGTATATCCATTTTTTCGCCTTGGCCTTGGCTGCCGTGGCAGACTGAACAGGGCGGTAAGATGCGTTTGCCATCGCCTTGGGTAACCATTTTTTCAGCTTTAGCGGTGATTTTCTCTGTGCTTTTAATGACGGATTTGGGTAAGGATGCAAACCACGCTGCCACGTCCGCCGCTTGTTGTTCGTTTAAACCTTGGGCGATCGTTTTCATGGAGTCATTAACCCGACTGCCGTCTGCGTAATCGCGCAATTGTTTAAAGGTGTAAGTGGCGAGCTGTCCGGCTAAGGCGGGAATCGCTGGTAACACTTCATCATCACGGGTTTCTGCGGCAACGCCTTCACCTTTGCTGCCATGACAACTTTGGCAGCTTTCAGCTAATAACTTGCCTTTACTGGCATCGGCTTTTTTTACCAAGTTTAAGGTTTCAGGCGTCCAAGCGATGTTTGATGGCGGCTGGGCGGGTACTGCCAATGGCGATAATAAGGCGGCTGTTAGGGCAAGTTTTATTAATTGCGGTTTCATGATTAATATCCCCACGCGCTGGAACCAAAGGTTTTCATAAAGAAGAACTGTAATATCGGAAAGCCAAAACTGATTGCCATCAATACGGCAATGACTTTATTCCAAATCCCCAGGCTGTTCAGGTACAGCGGTAAGACTGTGACTGGATGGATGGCTTCGGCAAATTCTGGTTCGGTATTTTCGGTTTCGGCGATAGGGTTGAATTGGGTTTTCACTAGGTTGTAGAAAAACAAGCAAGCGGAACCCAGTAATATCAAACCACCAAAAATCATTGCCAATTCGTAAGGTTCCCACGCTAAGGTCAGTAAATTGTTGTAGACCACGCTGGAGATACGGCGGGGTTGCCCTAGTAATCCTAAAATATGCCAAGGCGTGGTAAGAATGACCATGCCGATGAACCACAGCCACAATTGGCTGATTGCTAGGGTGTTGGAGAACAGTGCTTTGCCAGTCAATTGCGGCCATAGGTAATAGGCGACCGCGAAATACATGATGACCGTCGTGCCGCCAAATATCAGGTGGAAATGCCCGGGTACCCAAGCGGTGTTATGCACCATCGCATTCATGGCATAACTGGCGTTGACGATGCCGCCGAAGCCGCCAAAAATCAGCATTAGCAGTGCCAAAATCACTGACAGCACCATTGGGTTTAGCCACGGCAAGCTTAAAATCCAGCCAAATAAGCCTTTGCCACCGCGTAAACGTCCGGCAATTTCTAGTGAGGCAATCACGGTAAAGCCTGTGACTAAAGTCGGCAAGGCGACCACGAAAGTGCCGATGCCGTGCAGTAATTTCCAGCCGCTGGCTTGTTCGGGATCCATATATAAATGGTGGAAACCAATCGGCAAGGCGAATACCGCGAGCACAATAAAGGCAATCCGCGCCATTTCATCGCTGAATAAATAGCCGCCCGCTTGTTTGGGGACGAATACATACAGGGCGGTGTAAGCGGGAATCAACCAGAAGTAAACAATCGGATGTAAGGTCCAGGCGAACAAGGTGCGCGCCAAACCGGGATCAATGGTGTCTATCCAGCCTAAGGAAAGCGGGATCAGTTGGAATAATACTTCCAAGGCGACGCCCGCGCTGGCCCATAGCCACAATAAGGCATTGGCGGCAGTGGCAAACATGGCGAGTGGTACAGGCAAGTCAGGATTGGCTTGTTTCCACTGGGTAAACATCACCAACATAATGGCGCACCAGACCCAAGAGCCAACTACCAACAAGGTTGCGCCAATGTAAAACGCGGCATGGGCGACAATCGGCGGATAAAACGTGTATAGCACCGATGCTTTACCACTGAGTAAGGGAATCGCTGCCAGCACTACGCCAAACAGGGTTAACCAGAATCCACCCCAAGCCAGCGGCATGTTCCAAATCGGCTGTTTTAATGAAGTGGTCGCTAGGTAATAGCCAAAACCCATGATGAAAAAAGTGGTCAGCACAAACGCCATTAATACGCCGTGGGTACTCACTGAAGCGAAATACACGGGTGCGGATTCGAGCGCAGGGAAGAAGCCGCTGCGTTCCAGCACTTGGTATTCACCCATAAAACAAGCCACGATAAACGCGGTAAAGGCGACCCATAAATGGCTTAAAGCCAGTTTTTTGACAGAAGCATCGATCATTGTTGTTCTCCCTTTACTGCTTGGCGTACAGGCGCTTGCCAATCTTGTTTAGCGATAACGGAGATATTGCTCCACATGTGGTTGTGGCCTAAGCCGCAATATTCATTGCACAGTAACGGATATTCGCCCGGCTTTGGAAAGCTGGTGCTTATCTCGGCGACATAGCCGGGGACAATCATGGTGCTCATGTTGGTCATGGGGATATGCACGCCGTGTAACACGTCCATACTGACCCAGCGGAAAGTCAACGGCGTTTCTGATGGCACTTGTATGTGCTTGGGGAAAAATGAATAGCGTCCGGCGACCATGCGGATAATCACCGCGCCTTTGTCGTCAACCTGTACGCCGAGGTTTTCTTCGGCAAATTCTTTGCTTAAATGCAAGCTGGCAGATTCAATGGTTTCAACTTTACTTGGCGGGTTAATGCCATGCAGCAACGCGTCGAAGGTGATAATGGCTACCAGTAAACCGACTACCGCGATAGAAATGCCAATCCATTTGCGTTCTAGCGGATCAACATGGATGGCAGTGAATTGGCTGCGTAATGCTTGCCAACCAAGGATTATTTTTGATGGTTCTATTTGCATAACGCCTCTCTAGCCACGTGGTAAAAAAATGCCGTAATACAAAAACAACCAGGCAATCACCATACCGCCAATGACGCTAGCCATTAATAAGAACGTGCCGACTGGCGGGCTTTCAAGAATGCGCTGCCGTTGTTCTTCGTTCATTTGCTCCATAATATCCTCCACAATCGTTAGTAGGCGCTGCTGCGAAAGCGGTCTCAGCGCCAAAATACTGGAGCTTTAATGAAACTGACTAGCGCAAAAGCGATTATTTAGCGTTAAAACCATTATCAATGGTAAGGGAATTATAGGGTGAATGTAGAATATTGTCATTTAAGTATTTAAGAAATCGCTTATTAAATACGGTTGTTTTGATAACGCTTTAATCACATCATTTTTCAATAAAGTAGACTTGACCGAATAACAGCAGTAAATTCTGATTGCTGAATAATCAAAGTTGTCAGATTGACATTTTTTTTATCGTGGGTATATCGAGTCGATAACCAATGGAGATCACATCATGCCAAAACAAATTCATTATCTGATAGATATAGATGCGGTTGACGATCCGGTTTTGGCAGTGCTTCAGGGGGTTGACCGCGATGTCGCCCGTGGTGAGGATATATTAATGTTGGGCTTTGGCATTGTGATGTTATCGTCGACGTTTGCGCCGATTGCCCCGCCGACAGTTATTCTGCCGTTTGTGGCGCTGACTTTTGCCATATCATCAAGCTGTGCCAGACATAATTATTTTTGCATAGAACAAAAACTTCTGGCGTCGATGCCGCTTTTGGAACTCCGGCAACGACGTGTGCTGCATCCCATCAGTACCGTGTTTGCGGAACATCCCATGCCGTCGCTGGCGGATTCGTTCAACTTGTTTAAAAATCTCAAACGCACGTGGAAAAGTGTTTTAGGTGGGATTTTAATTAATCCGTTTTGGATGCCGATTTTTTATGTGATGGGGATGCAGATTGATGAGGAAAAAAACTTAATTTGCTTGAATAAAGCCGTTATTCAGCTTGAAAATCAATTGTTGTAGGTGTTTGTCCACGAAAAACACGAAAGGCACGAAAAAAACAGGTAACAGAACGTTTTTTTGTGCCGATTAGGTCGTCAAAAACCATAAGGCCTCGGATTTAAACCCCATTCCAGACTCGTACAAAACCTGTTTTGTACTCCAATAGCCATAAAGACTGTTTCAATTCATTTTTTTCGTGTCTTTTCGTGCCTTTCGTGGACAAGCTAAAAATGCTTGTAATCAAGCGCCGCTTGTTTATAACGCGCTTTGCTGTTTTGGCTGCTGCTCGCGTGATCGACAATAGGCGCGGGATAGTCTTTTGTAGCTTGCTGGCTGTGCCATTGATGCAGAATTTTCGCCGGAAAAGGCCGCAATTCGGGTAGCCAGCGATGAATGTAGCGGCATTCAGGATCGTATTTTTGTTGCTGTAACCACGGGTTAAATATCCGGAAATACGGTTGGGCATCACAACCTGTGGAAGCCGCCCACTGCCAATTGCCGTTGTTGACGCACGGATCATAATCGACTAAATGCTGGGCAAAATAACGCTCGCCCAAGCGCCAATTTATGTGCAGGTTTTTGACTAAAAATGATGCTGTCACCATACGCACGCGATTGTGCATAAAACCCGTGGCATTCAATTCCCGCATACCTGCATCTACCAGAGGAAACCCGGTTTTTCCGGCGCACCACGCGGCAAAATAATCCAAATTGTTATCCCAAGATAAGGCCGCGAATTGTGGCAAAAACGCATGCCCGAAGACTTGCGGAAAATGGTAGCCAATATGGGTAAAAAAATCTCGCCAATACAATTGCCTAAGTAAAGGGTGTTCATCGCCCAGAACTTGGCGAACGCTATGAAATACTTCCCGAACCGAACAACTGCCAAATTTTAAATGCGCCGACAGTTTGCTAGTGCTGTCTAGCGCGGGGAAATCCCGTTGTTGTAGATAGTTTTGTTGCTGCTCTAAGCCGTTAAGGATTTCCAATGCCTTGTTTCTACCGCCAGCCGCTAGCATGGCTGTGGTTTGTTCAGAACGTAGCGTCGCCATGTCAAACGTCGAATCCGTTGATAAAAATCGCGCTGAACTAATCGACTGCGGTGTTGCAACAGGCTGTTGCCGGGCGGCGTTATAAAACGAGGTGAAGACTTTATAGGGCGTGTGTTGTTTGGTAGAAACTTGCTCAGGCTCGGTGAGCAAAGTATCAGCAACCACATGTAGGGCTATGCCCAGCGATTGGCATAATTCAGCCAAAGCGGCATCGCGTTGTCGGCTAAATGGCGTGTAATCACGGTTGATGAAGATGGCTTCAAGCTGGTGTTGGCGTTGCAGATCGTGGGCGATAGTCACGGGATCGCCATAAAAAACCGCTAATTCACGTTGCAAGCCACGAAGCTGCTCTTGCAAATCGGCTATGCAGCCCAGCATAAACGCCAAGGCGGGTTTGCTTTGGTACGGGTGTTTTTCTATTTGCCTGGGGTCGGCAATAAAACAAGGCAAGACTTGTTGGGAAAGCTGCAATGCCGCGAGTAAACCTTGGTTGTCGTCAACCCGTAAATCGCGGCGAAAAATGAACAGGGATTTTTGGTATTTTGTGGTCAAATGCTTGGCTTCCCGATAATGCCGGCTTTTTGCAAAATAGCGCGTAAGTGTTCTATGCGTTTACGGTTAATGCCAAAATCATCATGATCGATGCGCGAGGCGGCACGGATATGGATCAGTTGGTTTTTTCTATCCAGCACGATATTGAAGTCATCAACATAATTAAACACCAAGCTGGTGGCTTCAACATGAAGGCTATCAATACCATTGTGGGTGATAACCATGCGGTTTTGTGATGACAGCGCTTGCTTTAACGCTTGCCAAGCCATGTCTAGGTTGCCGTTGATTTTAAAAGGGGCAATATAATGTTGCCTATCAATCCAACTGGCTTGGCTAGACAGGCAATTGGGGCTTTTTAAACACATCGGCAGTTTGGTGTTCATGCTTGCCATCGTTGGGTTTATCCAGCTGATGGCAATAAACGGAAGAACGACGCGATAAGCATTTTTCATAAGCAAAGACCATAAAGACGTTGTAAACAGTGGTCTAATGTTCCACAAAGTTGTCGGTAGTCAAATGGCTAGTGTGGTTGTGGGATAACGCTGTAATTCCGATTCGTAACTTGGAGTGCAAACCTAGGGGGTGTTCTCAATTGAGCCATATTACCGTGGAAACCAAGCAGAGCATGGCCAGATAATTCCTTGCCAAGCGTTCATAGCGTGTGGCCACACGCCTGAAATGCTTTAACTTCTGGAATAACCGCTCAACCAG
>CAIYRS010000047.1 GCA_903928685.1 uncultured Methylococcaceae bacterium | reverse complement strand
TGCAGATATATTGCTGTTTGCCGCTGCCGGAATGGCCATTTTATCAAATCAGTGCTTTCACAAGCCTGACATCGGTAGGTGATTTTTTCTTCTATCATGTGGTGAATTATCCATCATCACTATAAATTTAACCACTACCAATTTAATTATGCACTACAAACAACTGACCGCGATTATTCATAAAGAAGACGATGTTTATGTTTCATTATGCCCTGAATTGGACATTGCTAGCCAACGCATAAATATTGAAGAAGCCAAAGATAATTTGAAAGAAGCGGTGAAATTGTTTTTTGAATGTGCCTCAATGTCAGAAATTAAGTGGCGCACAGAAAATTTTACGATTGTATAGGGGATTAATTATGCAGCTAGTCGAAAAAATACAGCAACATGTTGAACAGTTACCTGTCGCCTTACAAACTGAAGTTTTTGAATATATTTTGAGATTGGAACAAAGGCACGGACAAGCCGGGCAAGTAACAGAAGCAGCGGCATTAGCTATCCATGCCCAATTGATGGATCAATATGCCGAAGCTTTTGAAAAACTAGCCCAATAAGTGGCAAACATGTTCTTTATTTCTAAAGCCTTGGCATTAAAAATCCACCAGCAACAAATCGGACGTTTCGGTGGTTCGCCGTTGTTAAGGGATGAAGCCCTGCTGGAATCTGCCTTAGGCGCGGCGGAACAAACTTGGCATTACACGCAAGATATTTATCAAGCCGCAGCGCAATATTGTTACTCCATTGCCCGTAATCATCCGTTTGTGGACGGCAACAAACGGGTTGCTGCTGCCTGTATGTTGGTATTTTTAGTGGCTAATCAAAAGCAACCGTTGATGACTAATGCTGAACTTTATGATTGGGTTATTAAAACAGTAACTAATGAATTATCACGTGAACAGTTAGCTGAATTATTAAAACAACGTTGTGGAACAGGAGAATAGGTCTGTGGAAAAAGAGTATTTAATTTATTCAGATATATGGGGACAATTGGTTGAAGACATCGGTTACAACCGTTCTGGAATTTATAAATTGCGCTGTTTTGCTGATGAACAACAGAAGAATTATATAGCTACGTGCAGATTATTGGCTTCAGATATCAATGGTGTTTTGTATATTGGTTCAGCAGAGAAATGTCTTGTAGCAAGAGTTATGAGTCTTAGAAAATCACTTTGTGCAGCGGCTGGCGTTGGATTTGAGGATATTAATGCTCATCAATGTGGAAAAAAATACAGTGCTGTCATCCAGGATAAATTCCCATTCAAAAGTTTGTCCGTAACAATTGAAATTAAAGATAACAATTGGGATGCCGAAGCTATTGCATTAAAAGATTACGAAAATGAATTTGGAGAGCTTCCTCCATTTAATGATGCACGTTCTAAAGGATAACATTCTTAGTTATGCTGGCGATAGGATAAGCCAATATTCGATTTAAGACGCAACGAACGTTTACCAAATCAATAATCAATCATGAACAACAACTACACCGCAGTAATAAAACAAGACGGCGACTGGTGGCTAGGTTGGATTGAAGAAATCCCTGGCGTGAATTGCCAAGAATCTACCCATGATGAATTGATCGCAAGCCTAAAAATCACATTACAAGAAGCCTTGGCTTTTAACCGCGAAGAAGCGTTATTGAACGCTGGCGTACATTATCAAGAAGAATTGATTGCCTTGTGAAACGTTCGGGGTGTCCGGTATTTGACTGCACAAGGGTGTGAGTTAATGCGCGAAGGTGGACGGCATTCATGGTGGCATATTCCGAACTGAACAAACGTTCGGCTATTCCGCGACACTCAGAAGTTAAAGATATTTTGGCTAATAAAATTTGTAAAGACTTGGGTGTGAAGCCAGTTAAATAATCAGCTTGCTGCCAATGCCACCTTTTTTAGCGGGATATTTGTGAAGACGAACAAAAGCGTATTTGAGAATACTCCAACATCTAAACTATATCTGGATTGGAATTAAGTTGAATTTTTTGTATCTCGATTAAGAAAATCACGGGATGTGGATATGACCGATGAAGAAATAGATGAGTTGTTTAAACGCGACAAGGATATGGGCAGAGATATTGATTTAGAGAATAAATGATAAACCTTACCCAATTGTTGAACGATATTGAACAACTGCCGCCAGAGACAAATCGAGAATTTTATCGAATTTCTCATAGATCGCCATAAAGCGAAAATAGAAACAAAATTATCAGATGAAGGGTTTGTTGGCATGTGGAGTGATCACCAAGACTTGCAGGACAATTCTAATAATCGACAATCAGAATGGTCAAGATAAAACCAATAACGACCAAAACACTATCAAACCAGCAAAAACGGAAACCCAATGCTCAGTATTAAAGACCTAACCGTCAACGTAAACGATAAAAAAATTCTCAAAGGCATTAATCTTGAGGTCAAAGCCGGTGAAATCCACGCCATTATGGGGCCGAACGGTTCCGGCAAAAGTACCTTGTCGCATATTTTGTCCGGCAAATCCGGTTATGAAGTCACGGGCGGTTCGGTGATGTATCAAGGTAAGGATTTACTCGATATGCCGCCGGAAATTCGCGCCCGTGAAGGCGTGTTTTTGGCGTTCCAATATCCGGTGGAAATCCCTGGCGTGAGCAATGTGTATTTGCTGAAAGCCGCGCTGAATGCGGTACGCAAGCACAACGGTTTGGATGAAGTCGATGCGATGGACTTTTTGACTTTGGTCAAAGCCAAAGTGAAAGCCTTGGAAATGGACGAAAAATTCTTGTACCGCGCCGTCAACGAAGGCTTTTCCGGCGGCGAGAAAAAACGCAACGAAATCTTGCAAATGGCGATGTTGGAACCAAAATTGTGCATTCTTGATGAAACCGATTCCGGTCTCGACATCGACGCGCTGAAAATCGTCGCGGATGGTGTCAATTCGCTGCGCTCGCCAGACCGCTCGTTCATCATGGTCACACATTACCAACGCTTGCTCGATTACATCAAACCCGATTTTGTCCACGTCTTGGCGCACGGGCAAATCATCAAATCCGGCGGCCCCGAACTGGCGTTGGAGCTGGAAGAAAAAGGTTACGGCTGGTTGGAAGAGGCGGCAGCATGAGTACAGCGTTAAGCGATTACACTGCCAACTACTCGGCGTTGGCCTTGCCTGGGCAAGATTTGCCGTGGTTGCAACAACTCCGCGCTGATGCTTACACCCAATTTGCCAGTCACGGATTTCCGTCGCCGCGTGCCGAAGAATGGCGTTACACCAACGTGTCGGCGCTGGAGAAAAAAGCCTTCAAGCCCTTGCTAGGTGCGGCGCAAACGGTTGATGCCGAATGGCTTAAAGCTTACCAATTGGCTGATACTTATTCGCTGGTCTTGGTTGACGGGCATTTTTCTGCCGACTTGTCGCAACTGGCGGGTTTGCCAGAAGGCGTACAAATCCTCAGCATGGCAGAGGCCATCCAAACCTGCCCCGAACAAGTCGCTGCGTATTTGGGTAAAGCGGTCAGTAATAGCGAACACGGTTTTATCGCCTTCAACAATGCTTGGTTCACCGACGGCGTGTTTGTCCACATTCCCGCAAAATGCGTGTTAGACAAACCCATCCAATGCCTGCACATTGTCACCCAAGACGGCGGTTTGGCGACCACGCGCAACCTGTTGGTGCTGGCTGAACACGCCGCCGCGCAATGGTTGGAAACCTTTGTCGGTGTAGATGTCGGCTATTTATCGGCTGCGGTGACAGAAGCGTTTGTCGGCCAAAATGCCGAATTGACCGCTTACAAAGTGCAATGTGAATCGGCTAAAGCCTATCATTTCGGCGGCTTGTACATCCAACAAGCCCGCGATGCTCGTTGTACCCACCACAATTTTGCTTTCGGCGGCTTGCTGGCGCGTTCCGACATCCATACCGATTTGCAGCAAGCGGCAGAATGTGAATTGAACGGTTTGTACTTGGGCGTAAAACGCCAACATCACGACAACCACACGCGCATCAACCACCTAAAACCGCACGGCATCAGCCGCGAAACTTACAAAGGTGTATTGGCAGACCGCGCCCGTGGTGTGTTCCAAGGCCGTGTGGTGGTTGCCGAAGACGCGCAAAAAACCGACTCGCAAATGAACAACCGCAATTTGTTGTTATCCGCCGATGCCGAAGCCGACACAAAACCGCAGCTAGAAATCTACGCCGACGATGTCAAATGCGCCCACGGCGTGACCGTCGGGCAGTTGGAAGAAAAATCGGTGTTTTACCTGCAATCGCGTGGTGTGGATGAGGAAACGGCTAGGAATATGCTGACCTTTGCGTTTGCTAATGAGATGGTGGATAAGATCAAGATCAAAGGCTTGCATGATTTGGTACTGGCGCAGTTGTTGGAACGGTTTCCGCAAGCTGGGATTGAGAAGGAGTGGTTGTAAAGCTAACTTTCATCAATTAGGGAATAGCACGAAATGAAATACAGTTTACTACGTTTTTTGGCGGCTATTGTCTGTACAAGTTTTTCATTTATGGCGATAGACATATCAATACACCCAATTATTATTAATAAAACTCCACTGTTTATTACTTCTTGGTGTTTCTACTTTGTTATTCTGTGCTTCTGGGTTAAAGATAACCGTGCTCCAAAAATACTCGTTATTGTAGGTAGTATTTTGGGTGTTATTTCAGTTTTCGTTTCATTTTTCGGAGCATTGATACTTGCGTTTCCATCAGTTGCATTAATGCTACATGTAGTGAAATGCACATTTTGGTCAAGGCCATCTTACAAGGTGATCAACAAAGTTCCGTTGTAAGAGGCACACCAATAAATAAAGGAGTTGATTATGGGGTTGGTTTACGCAAATTTAACATTATCAAATCCGGTGATTCCGGAATTATCAGTAATTGAGGCCAAAGCCTTAGTCGATTCCGGCGCATTGCATTTGTGCATCCCTAAGCATTTGGCTTTGCAATTGCGGTTAGAAACGTTGGAAGACCGTGAAGTGACCTTAGCCGATGGTAGCAAACAGCTAATCCCTTACGCCGGCCCGATTAAAGTCAAATTCCAAAATCGCTCAGCATTTGTTGGGGCGATGATTTTGGGTGATGAAGTGTTATTGGGTGCGATTCCAATGGAAGACATGGATGTGATAATTCATCCAGCTACGCAATCGTTGAGGGTGAACCCTGACAGCCCTAATATTGCGATGACGAAAGTGAAGTGATGCAGTCCCAAGCAATTAGCAAATTACTAAGCCTTGGCCCGAAATCTGAAGCCATGCTTGCCCAAGCGGAGATTCACACTATCGCGCAACTACAAGAATTAGGTTCGGTGGCTGCCTATGTTAGGGTTAAACGATTGAATAACAAGGCCAGTCTGAATTTATTGTGGGCATTGGAGTCGGCTTTGACGGGGATGCCTTGGCAAGATGTGGCTCGGTTGCATAGGACTAGTTTGCTGCTTGCGGTTGAAGCCTACGAAAAAAATGCAAATGCTTGTTCCGAATCTGACTAATTAGAGGATGTTTGACATTTGAACGGCAATTTCTGGCAATTGCGACAACGTAACCGAATCACCAGCGTGTAACGTGGTTTTTTCCGCATACGATTCGCCATTCGGCTTGCGATAAACTTCCAAGCAGTTGTCGTTCAGATTGAGCAACCAGTACTCAGGAACACCGTGCAAGGCATATAAACGCAGCTTTTCGTTTTGGTCAAAACGTAGGGATGAATCAGCCACTTCGATTAGTAAAAGCACATCGTCGGCGATAGGGTGGCGCGAGGTATAAAAATCCTCGTGCGGTTTTAACAACATGAAATCCGGTTCGGGTTCGGATAAATCACCGAGTTGGAGTGGGTCTTGGACGCTGGTTATCAGGTTTCCAGGAATTATTTTACTAAACACATGGTTAATGCGTTTCAAGTGACCCGCATGATAAGAGCCTATCGGTGCCATATCTAAAATTTCTCCGTTAATCAGTTCCACGCGGCTGCCAGGCGGAAAAATATTAGCCTCGCCCATTCTGCGCCATTCATCCAGATTGGTCAGGTGCTTAAGTGGGCGGGTAAAATCCGGAAAAAAAACGGACATCGGTTGCCCGTTATTCGCCAGTGGTTTAGTAGGATTAACAGTGACCATAAACACGCCAGAATTAAAAAGAATTTAACGTAAATATAATAGCTTGGCCTAAGACAAGCAACAGAAACTAACAGTGACCATGACAAACTTCCCAGTACAACAAATCCGAGCCGATTTCCCCATTCTTGCCGAAAAAATCCGCAATAAACCGCTGGTTTATCTCGACAATGCCGCCAGTTGCCAAAAGCCCAACGCGGTGATTGATGCCATTAGCAATTTTTACCGCCACGATTACGCCAACATCCATCGCGGTGTGCATACGCTGAGCGTCCGCGCCACGGACAAATTTGAAGCGGCGCGGGAGAAGGTCAAAACCTTTATCAACGCCGCCAGCAGTAAAGAAATCATTTTCGTGCGCGGGGCGACCGAAGCCGTCAATTTGGTCGCGCAAACTTACGGCAAAGCCAACATCCAAGCGGGCGACGAAATCATTATCACCGCGATGGAACACCATTCCAACATCGTGCCGTGGCAAATGCTCTGTGAACAAACGGGCGCGGTGCTGAAAGTTGCGCCGATGAATGTGCAAGGCGAACTGATTTACTCCGAATTTGAAGCCTTGTTAAACGACAAAACCCGCTTGGTTGCTGTCGTGCACATGTCCAACGCGCTGGGTACGATCAATCCAGTCAAAAACATGATAGACCTGGCGCATTCAAAAGGTATTCCCGTTCTGCTCGACGGCGCGCAATCCATCCCGCACATGGCGGTGGACGTGCAAGCCTTGGATTGCGATTTTTACGTGTTCTCAGGCCACAAACTCTACGGGCCATCGGGCGTCGGCGTGTTGTACGGCAAACAAGCCCTGCTCGAAGCCATGCCACCATACCAAGGCGGCGGCGACATGATCCGCACCGTCACCTTCGAAAAAAGCACCTACGCAGGCTTGCCGCATAAATTTGAAGCTGGCACACCAAACATTGCCGATGTGGTCGGTTTGGGCGCGGCGATTGATTATTTAAACAACTTTGGCATGGATGCAATAGCCAACTACGAAGCCGAACTATTGGCCTACGCCACCGAACAAGCCGAGCAGATCAAAGGTTTAAAAATCATCGGCACAGCGGCGGAAAAAGGCGGGATTTTGTCGTTCACGCTAGAGCGCATCCACCCACACGACATCGGCACCATGCTGGACAGCCTAGGCATCGCCATCCGGGCAGGCCACCACTGCGCCATGCCCGTGATGGATTTCTACCAAATTCCAGCAACCGCTAGGGCTTCGTTTGCGATGTATAACACCATGGAAGAGGTGGATGTGTTGATGGGGGGGATTAAGGGGTTGATTGAGGCGTTTGGGTAATTTAATTCGTTAATTACATATGGCAGCAATTTTTATAACCATTTATGACTCAACAAACACCTCAGCAATATCCTTTAGCGGTTTCCAACTCCATAGAAGTGGAAGAGCCTTTTAAAGGCGACCTACTTGGCAGAAAAAATCTTGCCAGCCGTTTGACCAGTTATCTTGATCGCCTAAAAGCAGGTGCGGTTTTGGCTATTGATGCCAAATGGGGTGATGGTAAAACATGGTTTGGTAAAAACTGGGCAAAGCAGCTTCAAGAAGCAGATCATCGAGTGATATTTGTTGATGCTTTTGAGCAAGACTATGTTGATGATCCTTTTATATTAATTGCCGCAGAAATCGCCCAAGCTTTGGATAACGCCCAAGAAGATACTCATAATTTTCGTGAAAAGACAGCGGGGGTAATGAAGGCGATTTTGCCCGTAGGAACGAAAGTATTGTTTAATGCTATTGGACGTATTGCTTTAGGTTCTGCTGACATTTCCGAAGATATTAAGGATGCTGTTGAATCAGCAAATGATTCCGCTGCCGATATGGCGGAAAAATGGATTGAAGATAAGCTAAAAAATTACGCCGAAGAAAAAGAATCATTAAAGCATTTTAAAGATGCACTGAAACAAATGGCGGAATCCCAGCCAAAACCTATAGTTATTATTATTGACGAATTAGATAGATGTCGGCCTTCTTTCGCGGTTAAGTTGATTGAACGAATAAAACATTTTTTTGATGTGCCAAATGTTGTTTTTGTGTTGTTGATTAATAGAAAACAATTAGAGGAAGCAATCAGGGGTGTATATGGTCAGGGTACAGAAGCATCAGAATATTTGGGAAAATTTGTAAATTTCTTTTTTCAATTACCCAAACAACATTTGGATAAATATATTTCAAAAAAATATATTGAACGATACATTGATCAAGTTTTTGAAAATTTCCATTTTGAAATAACCCAAGATACTGAACAGTTTAAGAATCGTTTTTGTAGTCTGGCGATTCATTTTAATTTTTCATTGCGGGATATAGAGCGCGGTGTTGCATTATTCGCATTTTCTCTGCCTATAAATGAACTGATTTATTCTGTTTTACCTTATGTAATTGCTCTAAAAATATCAAAACCGGATATTTATCAAGGGCTAATTAAAAATGAAATTAAGGCGCATGAAATGGCACAATCAAACATTGCATCTTTGTTAGAGGATAATAATGATTGGTTCATTAATGCAATCTATGAATGGCACACAGCCCATGTAAGCAATTTCAAAGAAATTGGCAAAAATTTTGAATTATTAAAACGGGGTTTTTATAAATTTGATATTGATTCTAAAGGGTTTTTTAATTTTGTTGCTCAAAAAATTGATTTACCATTAGAGTTGTAGCTAATTTGTAAGGACAATCCTATTTCAACCGCCATAACCGAAGTCAAAACACTATTAGCCCGCCTACCAGAAAACAGCGAATTGGAAAACATCCAATTTCATTTATATGTAATGGAAAAATACAGTGTGGTTTGCAGCGGGCAAATGATGAAGTCGTAATTTGTCAAGCCGAGGTGGAACGACGCTTTGGTGAATGGCTGTAGGTTGTTTTATTGCCAAGATTCAGCTTGGTAAGTCGGCGTAATGATGAGGAGTTACCCAATGTTTGCCACCCAATTAAATTTCTCAGACGAAATAACCAACCAAATCCAAGCCAATCTGCAAGCCTGTGGCGAGACTTTTGAAGAATTTGTCCAGCAAGCGGTGGCGCATGAATTACAACGGCGCAAAGCCAATGATCTAAAGTCTTTTTTTGATGGTTTACAGCCCTTAGAAAGTTTTGCTCATGTTGACGCGTTGGCGCATGTTGATGACTGTCGCTGCCGTAGTCGGTTATTCAATTAAGGGAAGTTATGTTTTACACCATCAAAGCCCACATCCACCAAGGCGAACAATCCGGCTTTGTCGCCGAATGCGTTGAATTGCCCATCGTTACTCAAGGGAAAACGTTAGATGAAGTGACCGCTAACCTGCGTGAAGCCATCAGCTTGCATTTGGAAGGCGAAGATTTGGCAACGTTAGGTTTTGCACCTAATCCGCCGATTGTTGTGAATTACGAAATGGCGGCTGTGTGCCAAAGCTAAAACGTTTAACCGTTAAACAAATTTTGGCGATTTTAAGCGGATTTGGTTTTATTGTTGTGTCACAACGCGGCAGTCACATTAAAATGATGCGGATGGTTTTGGGGCAAAAACAAATATTGACCATTCCGAACCATGACGAACTCGACACCGGAACATGCAAGGCGATAATGCGCCAAGCCAGCCGATATATCAGTGCGGAGCAATTGTTTCCGCATTTCTATTCTGAATAAACAGAGAAAAACCATGTTTGAAGACCTACGCGACCTCTATCAAGAAGTCATATTTGACCATAACCGCAATCCGCGCAATTTCCGTGTGATTGACCCTGCCGACCGTAAAGTGGAAGGTTTTAACCCTTTATGCGGTGACCGTCTGACGCTGTTTTTAAAAATGGACGGCGACACTATCCAAGATGCCAGTTTCCAAGGTTCCGGCTGCGCGATTTCCACAGCATCGGTGTCGTTGATGACGGAAATCATCAAAGGCAAAACCGAAGCTGAGGCAGAGGCGTTGTTTAAGACCTTCCACGAAATGACCACGGGCAAAGAGGAAGACATCCAGTTGGAAGCGGTCGGCAAATTGGCTGTGTTAGCGGGTGTGCGCGAGTATCCGGCACGAGTGAAGTGTGCGACTTTGGCTTGGCATACGCTGGATGCGGCGTTGAAAAACGAAACTCAGGCTATCTCTACAGAATAACTTGGTGAGTTGGTTAGCACTTATATAAGGCAGCCGCTTTTGGTCACTAGGACGGAAACGTTGCATTTCGATAACTGGGCAGTCGCCAGCTTTCGCATTGGTAACGATTTAAAAAGATTTAAACAGCTTCATATAATCTCTAGGTTGTACGCCACAGCAGTTGATTTACAACCGCCATCCTTGAACAGATATTTTCTTAGCAATCCTTGCTATTTAATTTGTTACCCCCATAATCGTCTTTTACAAAATTGCTGAGGATTCCGGTAATGGAAACACATAACGAATTGCAACAAGCTGATGCTTTAATTCCGGTGCTGCCGCTGAGGGATGTGGTGGTTTATCCACATATGGTTATACCTTTGTTTGTCGGTAGGGAAAAATCCATCGACGCACTGGATGCGGCAATGCGTGACAGTAAACAGGTTTTGTTGGTCGCTCAAAAAGAAGCGGAAATTGATGATCCTGATTTTACCGATCTGTATATGATCGGTACGCTGGCAAATATTTTGCAGTTGTTGAAATTGCCTGATGGTACTGTGAAAGTTTTGGTTGAAGGCAGCCAGCGTTCAACGGTTCTGCATTATAAAGATAATGGTGATTTTTTCTCGGCGGCGGTTGAGCCATTAGAAGATATTTTAACGTTCTCAGATCAAGAGCAAGATGTCTTGCAGCGCACGGCAATCAATTCATTTGAGCAGTACGTTAAGTTAAATAACAAAATTCCACCCGAAGTGCTGACTTCATTGGCGGGTGTTGATGATCCTAGTCGTCTTGCCGATACCATGGCAGCGCACATGGGATTGAAGGTAAGCGAAAAACAAGCCATTTTGGAAACGGCTGATGTTGCGGTGCGCTTAGAAAAGTTGATGACGCTGATGGAAGGCGAAGTTGATATTTTGGAGATGGAAAAGAAAATCCGTGTCCGCGTTAAGCAGCAAATGGAAAAAAACCAAAGGGAATATTATCTGAATGAGCAAATGAAGGCGATTCAGAAAGAATTAGGTGAAATGGAAGATGTGCCTAATGAAATTGAAGAGTTGGAAAAAAAGATTGCTGGGGCAGGGATGTCCAAAGAAGCAAAGGCAAAAGCCGATGCTGAGTTGAATAAGCTGAAATTGATGTCACCGATGTCGGCTGAGGCAACAGTGGTACGGAATTACATTGATTGGATGGTGAATGTGCCTTGGAAAAAAAGCACGAAAGTCCGCCATGATTTAAAAATCGCTGAACAAGTACTAGAAGCCGAGCATTACGGTTTGGAAAAGGTGAAGGAACGCATCTTGGAATATCTGGCTGTGCATCAGCGGGTTAAGCAGTTAAAAGGGCCGATCTTATGTTTAGTTGGGCCGCCGGGCGTTGGTAAAACCTCCTTGGGTGAGTCTATTGCTAGGGCAACTAACCGTAAATATGTTCGTATGGCGTTAGGTGGTGTGCGTGATGAAGCGGAAATCCGTGGTCATCGCCGTACTTATATCGGTTCAATGCCGGGTAAAATTTTACAGAATTTAGCCAAGGTAAAAACTCGTAATCCAATGTTTTTACTGGATGAAATCGATAAGATGGCGCAGGATTTCCGTGGTGATCCGGCATCTGCTTTATTAGAAGTGCTTGATCCTGAACAAAATCACACTTTTGCTGACCATTATTTGGAAGTGGATTTTGATTTGTCGGATGTGATGTTTGTGGCGACCGCCAATACGATGAATATCCCGCCCGCCTTGTTGGATAGGATGGAAGTTATCCGTTTGGCAGGTTATACCGAAGATGAAAAAATCAATATCGCCATCCGTTATTTAATCCCTAAACAGATTAAAAACAATGGTTTAAAAGCTACGGAAATCAATATAGACGAATCCGCCGTGCGCGATATGATCCGTTATTATTCTAGGGAAGCGGGCGTGCGGAATTTGGAGCGGGATATATCCAAAATTTGCCGTAAAGTGGTTAAAGATTTGTTGCTGTCTAGTAACCCAGAAAAAATCTTGGTGACGAGTGGCAATCTCGATAAATATTTAGGGGTACGCCGTTTTAATTATGGTGTCGCTGAAGAGCAAGATCAGGTTGGTCAAGTGACTGGTTTAGCTTGGACTGAAGTCGGCGGTGAATTGTTGACTATAGAAACGGCAGTGATTCCTGGTAAGGGCAAGCATTCAGCAACTGGTAAGTTGGGCGATGTCATGAAGGAGTCGATTGAAGCGGCGATGACGGTGGTAAGAAGTCGTGCTGATATTTTGGGGATTAATCATGATGTTTTTCAGCAAAATGATATTCATATCCATGTTCCCGAAGGTGCAACGCCAAAAGACGGCCCAAGTGCCGGTATTGGTATGTGTACCGCTATCATTTCTGCTTTGACTAAAATCCCCGTAAAAGCCTGTGTTGCGATGACAGGCGAAATTACTTTACGTGGCGAAGTGTTGCCAATTGGCGGTTTAAAAGAAAAGTTGCTGGCGGCTCATCGTGGCGGCATCACTACGGTACTTATCCCTGCTGAAAATGAAAAAGATTTGGCAGAAATTCCTGATAACATCAAAGGCAATTTGTTAATTAAACCAGTGCATTGGATTGATGAGGTGTTGGAAGTGGCGTTGCAGTATTTGCCAATCCCAACAGAAAAACTGGTAGTTGATGAGCAAATCAAAACGGAAGCAGATGCTGCCAAAACGGTTAAATCCAGCATTACCGCACATTAACAATCCTTGCTTAAGCCAGTAATGGCGCGGTTTTCAAGGCGTTAAAGCTTGACACTCTGTTGTCGTAGTTGTTATAAATACAGCGGTCGCTGGTAGTACTATAGCTAGACAGATAAGAATCACACGCTTTTTGCTTAATATCCATAATAACTGTTTCCTAAGGGGGAATATAATGAATAAATCGGAACTTATCGACGCTATAGCGGAATCTGCTGAATTAACAAAAGCAGATGCAGGGCGCGCATTAGATGGCTTTATCAGCGCAGTAACAACTGCTTTGAGCAAAGGCGATTCTGTTGCTTTAGTTGGCTTTGGAACCTATGTTGTGAAAGAACGTGCCGAGCGAAAAGGCCGTAATCCACAAACAGGTGAAGAAATAATTATCAAAGCAGCAAAAATTCCTTCATTTAAAGCTGGTAAAAGTTTAAAAGATGCTGTAAACTAAGTTTCATTAGTCGGGTGCTTAGCTCAGCTGGGAGAGCATCGCCCTTACAAGGCGAGGGTCGGGGGTTCGAACCCCTCAGCACCCACCAGACTTTGGAGTGGTAGTTCAGTTGGTCAGAATACCGGCCTGTCACGCCGGTGGTCGCGGGTTCGAGCCCCGTCCACTTCGCCAAAATAATAAAAGCCCCGTACCTTATGGTTCGGGGCTTTTTTTTTGCTTAATAGTAAGTTGATTCTTTAGGATTATGTAATGCTGACAAAAATTAGAGAAAAAACACAAGGTGCATTTGCTGCAGGCATTTTACTCTTGATTGGTATTCCGTTCGTTTTATGGGGCATTAACAATTACATTGATAATGCCCGGGAAATCCCGGTTGCTTCGGTAGGGAGCAAAGATTTTTACCAGCGTGATGTTAACAAAGCTTACGAGCAATATAGCCAAAGCTTGCGCGGTATGGGTATTGATGAGCAAGTACTGAAAGTTCAGGCGCTTAATAAACTAATTAAAGATGAAGTGTTGTTGCAGTATGTTAAAGCAGAAGGCTTGGCTGTTAACGATAATGATGTGCGGGAATTTATTAAATCATTAGAGTATTTTCAAACGAATGCAAAGTTTGATGAACAAAAATACAAGACCTTACTGGCCTCTCAGCATTTATCTTCCAATGAGTTTGTAAGCCGGATCAAAAATGCGTTATTAATGCAGCAATTTCAAACCAGTATTGTTGGCAGCAGTTTTGCTACCCAATATGATGTAGAAAGTTTTTTTCGGATTCAAAATCAGCAGCGTGATGCCGAATACATAACGGTAAATCTTCAAGCAACGGCAGAAAAACCTAGTGATGAAGAAATCACCAGCTATTATCAAAAACATAAAGACGAGTACCAAACCCCGGAACAAAGCTCGATTGAATATCTGCAATTATCGTTAACCGATATTGCCAGTAAAGTCGTAATTACCGACGATAAACTAAAAGCTTTTTACGAAGAACAAAAAGACCAGTACAGCACACCAGAACGCAGAAAAATCAGCCATATATTGTTTGTAGTCAATGATAAGGTTGATGACAAAGCTGCGTTGGCTAAAGCCTTGCAGACTAAACAAGAGCTATCAGGTAAAGATTTCGCCGTATTAGCTGCTGAGCGCTCTGACGATAAAGCCAGTGCTAAAAACGGTGGTGATATGGGCTTATTTAATACAGGCGTAATGGAAGCTGCGTTTGATAAAGCGGTTCAAGGCCTGAAACTGGGCGAAGTTTCTGAACCTGTAAAATCATCATTTGGTTATCACTTGATAAAAGTTACCGAATTAGTACCAGGTACGACTAAAAGTTTTGAAAGCGTGAAAACAGAAGTCAGTAAAGCCTACCAAAAGAGCCAAGCAGAAAATACTTTTTATGAAATGGGCGAAAAACTTACCAATTTAAGTTTTGAAAACCCAGATAATTTGCAAGCCGCCGCGCAAGCATTAGATTTAAAAATCAACAAAACCGGGTTGTTTACCAAAGAAAAAGGTGAAGGTATTGCAGCGGATGACAAAATTCGCAGCGCGGCTTTTGCTGAAGAAGTGCAACAAGGAAATAATAGCGCCCCAATTGAATTAGGCACAGATAGCTTAGTGGTGTTGCGGCAATTAGAGCACAAAACCGCTGCTACCCGTGAGTTGGCTGAAGTTAAAGCCGATATTTCAACAGTATTGGCTAATGTAAAAGCCAAAACCTTAACAGTTGAAAAAGCCAAACAAATAAAAGCCAGTTTACAAAGTAGGGCTGCCTTCCAAGCCGTTGCTACAGAAAACAACTTAACCATCAAATCAGCTAAAGCCTTAAAGCGCAATAATACCGAATTGCCTCAAACCTTAATTGAAGCGATATTCAATGCCGCTAAACCCGTTGCCGATAAACCTAGCGTTTTTGTGGTTGCCATGCCAACAGGTGAGCAAGTCGTAGTGAGTTTGGCAAAAGTGGTAGAAGGCGTTATGTCAGAAGATGATAAAAAGCAGCTTGAATTGGCAAGAAAATCTATTGCCAATGCTTACGGTGAAGGTGAATTTAATGCGGTGGTAAACAGCCTTCAATCTTCTGCAGACATTACCCTTAACACAAAAGCGCCAAAGCAAACGGCTGAATAAGTAAAGATACTGATCGTCTAATGGCTACTATCGATCTGGCTTTTGAAGTCTTTGGTGAATCTTCCGATCCTGCCTTAATTATCTTGCATGGCTTTTTTGCATCATCAAGAAATTGGCGGCAGATTGCCGAAAAATTAGCGGATAAGCGACGTACCTTTGTGCTGGACTTACGTAATCATGGTGAGTCCGCACATCATCCGATAATGGACTATCCGGCGATGGCGGCAGATTTGCTAGCGTTTATGGATAACCAAGGCTTGCAGACGGTAAGCCTTTTAGGTCATAGCATGGGGGGTAAGGTGGCTATGTGGCTTGCCCTCAATCATCCTGAGCGTATCGGCAAGTTAATTGTTGCCGATATTGCCCCGGTGAGCTATCAGCATTGTTTCAATAATTTAATTGCCGCATTAAAGTTATTGCCGTTATATGAGTTAACTAACCGCAAGCAGGCGGAAGTTTTTTTGGCGGAAGCCATACCCGATTTGAGTTTTCGGCAATTTTTATTACAGAATTTGGTGTTGCAGGATGGTGAATACCGCTGGCGCATCAATCTGGATTATTTTCAGCAAGCCGCTGCGAGTATTATCGCTTTCCCTGATACGGGGAATTTACAGCCGTTCTTTGGTGAAAGTTTGTTTATTGCCGGGGCAGATTCAAATTTTGTGAAACCGGAGCAATTACCGGAATTATTTCCTTTTGCCCAATTGCAATACATTACAGATGCGGCGCATTGGCTGCATGTACAGCAACCAAAAATATTTATTGAGCAGATAAAAGCATTTTTAGAAGCTTATTAAAAGTATTGGCAACCATAAAAACGCGCATATTAAAGCAACTGTGCCAATAAAACTTCGTTTCAGTTGGTCATACCGCGTTGCGACTATTTAATTGTTAGAATTGAGCTGACCACACGCAGCCAATACATCATCCCCTTTGGTGCCTCTTATTAAAGTCGGGATTTTAAAGGTGTCTAAAACGGACTTAAACTGTTCGACTTTATCTAAATCGGGACGCTGGTAACGTGCCCCAGGGAATTCGTTAAAGGGTATTAGATTTATATAAGCCCTTTTACCAGCCAGCATTGCCCCTAATTTTTTAGCGTCATCGGGTGCGTCGTTAAAATCTTTTATCAGAATGTATTCATAGGTAATAAATTGCTTTTTATTCAAAGGCACTTTATCGATATAGGCCAACACCTCATCTAGCGGATATTTTTTATTGATGGGAATCAGTTCATTGCGCTTTTCTGTAAAGGGCGAATGCAGCGATAACGCCAGATTCACACCAGGAATTTCCTCGCTCCATCGTTTAAGCCCCGGAATATAACCCGCCGTTGAAATGGTGATTTTTTGCACACCAATTGAAGTGCCGTGTTGCGATAAAAAAATCTCACAGGCTTTTTTAACGGCATCAAAATTATGTAACGGCTCGCCTTGCCCCATAAAAACGATATTCAAAATCCGCTCTTCTCCCGGCCTATTAGCAGCCAACCAACGCCAAGCTTGTAGAAACTGACCGACAATTTCACTGGTAGTTAAATTGCGTTTCAGCCCTTGTTCGCCAGTAAAACAAAACGAACAATTCATCGCACAGCCAACCTGCGATGAAAGGCAAATGGAGTATTTGTTATTAAACGGGATAAGGACGGTTTCGACTTTATGATGGTCTTTCAGCTTAAAAAGAAACTTTACCGTGCGGTCTTTTGTTGATTCCTGAACCGTATTGATTTCAGGCAGGGAATAATCGAACTGTTGTTCAAAAAAAGCCAAGGCAGGTTTTGAGATATTTTCGAGGCATTGGCTGGTTTCTTTTTTCTTATAATGCCAATTAAAAAGCACCGATGCGGCTGCGGGGTTTAAATTATGCTGATTTATAACGGTTTCTAAATCAGCGTAATTTAGGTCATAAAAAGAGGGTTTCAAAAATGTCTCCTACGAATAGCACTGTTTTACCGATACCAAACCGTTTGAAATATTGGCTTTGATACGGCAATTATAAAGCAAGGGTTTTCGCCCAAACTTTCACTTGCTTTATTATGCCATTATTTTTCATCCATAAAGCCGATCTGGCTGCTACTGAAGCAATGCCCACTAAATTGACAAGCAGGGTAATAGGCCTATAATCGCCCCAGCTAGAAAAATCTGATTTCGCTTTGTTTATCACCTCGATGTTTCCTCTGTAATTCCTCGTTCTGCTCTTCAGTTAGTTATTTTCAAATTTCCCAGCGTTAATAAAGCCAATCGACTGACGTCGGTGGTTTTAACCTTTTATCCTCTAATTCCAAAAAAACGAATGACCCCATCAGCAAATTACAGTGCTTATTTCCAAGCACAGCTTCAAGTTATCCCCAAAAAAGTAGTCCAACCCGTTAAAGAAAAATCAAAAGTTGTTATCCGCTACAAACGTAGCTGGACAAAAGAAACGCAAGCATCAATTTGATTTGCTAGCGTTAAGAAATCCTTGGACGTAATCCATAGGCAAGTCGATGTGTTCATACTGATAACCGTTTTTGGATTGCAGTTGTAAACCTGCTTTGCTTATTTGTGCTAAGTCTGCGCGTGATAAGGCCAGGCTAAACTGGCCTTCATATAAACAAGACAAAATCAGGCTATTAAAAATTTGGCAGCGGACGGCATGATGGTTCTGCTGTTTGATGGCATGGCGAGTGCCGTCTGCGGCATTGGCGATGTCGTAATGGCGGATATTGCCACCATAACTTACTTTGAATAATAAGCTAACGTGGTCGCCGTCGGCATGTTCCGGTGCTGCTAAACGGTAATCTAAAGTATCGTAACCAAAAAATAACGCCCGATATTGGCTGGTATGTAATTCGGGTGCAAACCATGCCAAGCCTTTATCATCTGGCGTTGCCTGATGTTCTGTGGATTTTGTAATGAGATTCGCGGGCGCTTCACGGATATTTTCGGTACAACCAGCGATATGCAAAAGTACTATTAGCCAAGCCATAACCCAAGATTTTTTATAAATGTTGATTTTCATGAGTGTGGATATTCGCTAATAGGGTTTAATTGGATTATTCCCATTCCAATTCCGCAAAAGCCGTACTGATATTTTTACGGTGGAATTGTTCAAATAATTTCCAATCCGGTTTTTCCTCATAAGCCACGCTAGCCATAGCATCTTCCATAAACTTACCCTGTTTTAACACTGCTTTGATACCGTCACGCACAGCTAATAAATAGCGTTTTTGTGCTTGCATGGCATTTGGCCAATCAGACCTTATTGGGCCGTGACCAGGGACTACAAATTGGTAGTGTTGATTTTCTAAAGCAGTCAATTCTGCAAGCCAACCACTTAGGCTGCCATCAATAACCGGAATGTGTTCCAAAAATAACAAATCAGATAACCACAAGGTATTGGTTTTGGCGTCGAAAACACTTAAGTCTGTTTCGGTATGGGCGGTTTGGTGGGCGGTCAATAATAAAGTGCGTCCACCTAAATCTAGATGCAAAGGCGTATCTATCGCGACAGCTATATCCGGCATCACCAAATCTTCGGCAGATAGTTGGATTGCCAATTGCTCTTCTGCCTTTTCCAAGTAATACACCCCGCGTGCGGCAATTGAGGCTTTAAGCTTGGCGTGGCCAACAAATTGAACCCCCGCTTGTTTAAAGGCTTTATTGCCGTAGATATGGTCTGGATGCACATGGGTGTTAATTACATAACAGATGGGTTTTTCTGTCACATGGGCGATGGCTTTCTTAAGGGCTAATCCTTGTTCAGGATTGCCGCCAGTATCAATGACCGCCACACAACGGTCGCCGACAATAAAACCTATGTTGGCGATACTGCCATGATTTTTAGTATCCGGTAATAAATGTGGGCCGATATGTACATAAACCCCAGCAGCGATTTCTTCAACGGATAAAACCGCAGCAGCCATAAGGGACTGGCTGATTATATTCAGCCATAAAAAAAACAATAAACGCATAAATATGTGGGGGCAGGCATGCTAGGTGGGAGAAATAGATTGAGCAATAACAGTAGCAAACTTTGCAAGGCTTTTTGAGGTGGTCGGAGGTTACTCAAAAAGCCTAGCTATTTGGGGATGTTTTAGAAAGTGCTGCTAAAGTTTACGCCAAATGCGTTGTCGATATTATCGGCACGGGTGTATTTAAAGCCAATACGATATTCACTGCCATCTGCTTTCTGCTTGAGTTTCTTTTTTAGCTTCGCGACTCGCGTGTTTAAGACATCATCGGCAGTTTCTTTCAAGTCAAATTCAACCTTGTTTTTGGTCAAACCTCTAAGGCCAATGCTAAAGCCTATCTCTTGTTGGTTATCAATCGCTAGTCTGGTGCCTGATATGCGCGTGTCTGCAAAAGAGACACTGCTGGTTAAGGTTCGCCCCACTAATTTGTAATCAAAGTCTTTAATTAATTGCAGGCCATTTCGGTAAATATCATTGCCTATATCCGGCACATCTAAAACGTTGCCGTTGACTTTTACAGTTTCATAATTAGAAAAAGAGGTAACTGTGTAATGGTTGTATTGGTTATTAATTACTAAAGAATAATTATTACCCAGAGGAACGCCGACGTTGCTTTGTAAACCGCCGGAATAAATAACGCTGGTTTCAATGCTATTTTGATCAGAACCAATAGCACCCACACGGAATAACGGGATCAAGTCCCACTTTACCTTGCCAGTATCAATCAATTTCGACATCGGGATGCGTAAGCCTGTACCTACAGAGCCGCTATAAGAAGCAACGCCATCGGTTTCGATATAATTTAGCGGCACGTTAAAGAGTAAAGCCCAACCATTGGCTATTTCCCAGTTGAAACTAATGGGCAAATTGTAGACTTTTGCACTTCTTCCTTTGGAATCATAATTTGAAAAGCCGGTAAGTACACTTAAATGGCTAGAACGTTCGGTATTGTTTATGTCCCGTAACACATTAGAGCCGCTACCTTCGCCATCAATTGAAGCATCGTAAATAGATGTTCTGGCTAAATATCCAGAAGCGCCACCTATGGTAGATAAACTAGGTTGTGTGTTGACTTCTTTAATTAAGCCACTAGCGTGGTCTTTTACCCAAGTTTCAAGTTGTTTAGTACTTTCGGAGCGACTAGTGGCATCAAATGATTGGTCAATATTCAAATCTTTCGATGTCATACGCAGTAAGTTTGATCCCTTTGCTGTGCTTACGGTCACTTCCGCGCCTTGAATATCCGCTATAACGACAATATCAGGCCGTTCCTGCGTTAAATCATAATTGGGGTTACTGATGATTTTATTCTCTAAAGTATCGCTAAACTCTTGTTCAGACTTAAAAGCAAAATTTTCAGTTACCACATTGCCATTAGCATAAGTGATAGTAGCAACAGCGGTGGTGGGATGAAAATCTAGGCTGTAACTAGGGAAGGCAATAGTGGCACCACAAATAGCGGTCAGACCAGCCAATAAAGGACTAATAGATTTATAAATTGGTTGTTTCAACATTAGTATTCTCTGTTAATAATCTGCGGATGCCACAATAAGCGGCTGAGTTTTTAATTGGTGTTAAAATTCCCTAAGAGCTTATACAAATTAGCAATGTACCGCTTAGGTTACGGTATTCTATTTATTGATGTTGCCAATAAGCGTGTGAAAAACAATAACACAGAATCATTTAGGTAGAGAAATTGTAATGACTATTTTATGGACAGATTTCTTGGTTTTCTTGTTAATCGCCATCGTTTTGGGATTTGCGTTTTATTTTCAAGGCCAAGCGCACCTTCAGCGGCCGTTACGAAAAATCACTACGAATAAAACAGGCATGGTGTCATTTACGCTATTACTGTTTTTTGTCTTGGTTGGCTTGTTAGATAGCCTGCATTTTAAGCCTGACCAATCCCAAGAAACCGAAATCATCAGCGTCTTGGATTATTGGGCCGCACCATTACGCAGCCACGTTGAAAAAACCTATTCAGCACCGTTCGCAAGCACTTTATATAGTAAAGAAACGTTGGTGTTGCCCGACGGCACATCCCAATGGGCGTATCCGCGCTTGCAATTTGGCGGAAAACATCTGGATGATCCTGAAAAGCAACATGCGATGGATGTCATAAAAAAAACCTTAGCAGGCTTATTACAAGCCCTAGGGTTATTAGCACTGTTGGTTTTAGTGGCAAAAAAACAACAGCCTTTACCTAGTTGCGCCGCTAAAAAAGCGGTTTTAGCAACCATCGTCATTACCGTGTGCTTGCTTTACACTGCCGCGTACCTAGCCAATTTTTACCATATCTTGGGTACCGATAAAGTTGGTGAAGACGTTTTTTACCAAGCCATAAAAAGCATACGCACGGGTTTGCTGATAGGTACCTTAACCACGTTGGTCATGTTACCTATGGCGATAGCTTTCGGATTATTGGCGGGTTTTTATCAAGGTTGGGTTGACGATATTATCCAATACATCTACACCACCTTAAACGCCATCCCCGGCGTGTTACTGATAGCCGCCTCGATATTAATGGTGCAGGTCTATATGGCTAACCATGAACAAGCATTCACCAGCGTACTGGTTCGTGCCGATATACGATTATTGTTTTTATGTTTGATTTTAGGGGTGACCAGCTGGACAGGTTTATGCCGCTTGTTACGCGCCGAAACCTTAAAATTGCGGGAAATGGAATATGTACAAGCCGCGAATGCCCTTGGTGTTAGGCAGGGTAGGGTGCTGATTAGGCACATTTTGCCGAATGTCATGCACATTGTGCTGATTTCCGTGGTTTTGGATTTCAGCTCGTTGGTGTTGGCGGAAGCGGTGTTGTCGTACATTAATATAGGTGTCGACCCCACCACTTACAGTTGGGGTAATATGATTAACGGCGCACGCTTGGAGATGGCGCGCGAGCCACTGGTTTGGTGGTCATTATCAGCCGCTTTTGTGTTTATGTTTGCGTTGGTATTGGCGGCGAATTTGTTCGCCGATACCGTTCAAGATGCTTTTGATCCAAGGCGGAATGGCGAATAAGCTAAACGCCAATTTCTTCTAAAGACAAATAACAACCCGGATCTTCCGCCCAGACATTACCCGTCATCTGCATCGCCCGAACCCGTGTGTTGCCGTTACAAATTGCTTGATAATGGCAACTTGCACAACGGCCTTCCAGCGGCCTAGGGCTTTGTTTTAATCCCGCCATCACCGGATCAGACACATCCTGCCAAATCTCAGAAAACGGGCGTTGCTTCACATTACCTAAGTGATAGTGCCACCAAAACGTATCAGGATGGACATTACCCAAATTGTCGATATTAGCAACATTCACCCCCGACGAATTGCCGCCCCATTGCGCGAGTTTAGCTTGGATATGTACGGCTTGTTCAGGAAAACGGCGGCGCACCCAATGCAAAAAATACACGGCATCGGCATCGTTATTGCCCGTGACAAACTCCCTGTCCTTGCCTGCACTTAGCCAGTCGTAACAAGTTTCAAACATTAAATCCATCGCCGTGCGGGTGCGGTCAAAATGCGCGTCGTCTTTACGGTTGCGGTTGCCACGTCCGCCATAATTCAAATGCGACAGATAAAATTTGTCGATGTCATGGTCATCCATCAATTGCAATAAAGCCGGAAAATCGTGGTAATTGTCTTCGGTCAGCGTAAAGCGAATACCGACTTTAATGCCTTTATCCAAACACAAATGGATGCCGCGCATGGCTTCATCAAACGAGCCTTTCACTCGCCGGAAATCATCATGCGTGCCTTTAATGCCATCTAAACTGACGCCGATATATTGGTAATTTAGTTCGGCAATTTGATCGATATTGTCTTTGGAGATTTTCGTGCCGTTGCTCGATAAGGCCACATAAAAACCCATGTCCTTAGCGCGGCGGGAAATGGCAAAAATATCAGGATGCAGCAACGGCTCGCCGCCGGACAAAATCAGCACCGGGACTTTAAAGGCTTTCAGGTCGTCCATCACCGTGTAAATTTCCGGTGTGGTCAACTCCCCCGGAAAATCGACATCGGCTGAGGTGGTGTAGCAATGTTTACAAGTAAGATTACAGCGGCGGATTAAGTTCCAAATCACCACAGGCGCGGCAGGTTTGCGCGTGAGTTTTATGGGCGTGGGCGCGATAAGTTCGCGCATGTATTGGCTGAGTCGGAACATAAAATATTTACTTAGTGGTAGCGTCGACTGGTTAGTCGCCGACAAATCAAATTAAGGGAATGATGGGCAAATAACTGAGGTGCTGTAGCGGCGAGCGGCTGCTCGCCGTTTAGCCCAGAGATTGATTATTTGCGGTATTCTGGATTCTCTTCGTCTAAATCCCATTGCATAGGGTTATTGACAATATACTCCCTTGCCCGCAACAGCTCACCCTCATCCCTTAACACACGGTCATAATAATTTCGTTGCCAAATGGCTTGCCCTGGAGAATTGCGTTGCGTGTTGATTTTGGCGGTGACGCTTGATTTAAAGCCCGTCACCAAAGCCCCTAATGATTTAGGTTTGAGATGTTTGTTTGGTTTTGTCGAGGATTGGTCGGCGAGCAGCCGCTCGCCGCTACGTTGAATAAAAACAATCGCGTGGATGTGGTTAGGCATTAGGACAAATTCGTCCAATTCAATTTCATTTCTGATAGCCGCTGATTTTTGCCATTCTTCTATTATTAAATTGCCATAAGTGTTGGCTTGCATGATGCCGTTTTGTATTTCACCAAACAAGCAGGTTCGGTTATGTGTACAGAGCGTGATGAAGTAGGCACCATTTTGGCTGTAGTCATAGTTTGGAAGGCGGATGGATTTTCTACTTACTATGCGGGTTGGTTGTGACTGTTGATTATTAATTGCTCGTTCTTGAACGGCGACCAGCCGGTCGCCGCTACGAAATCCCGTCTTCTTCAATATCTTCGTGCTATACAACACATCCCTACCGCGACAATGCTCGCCCAACACCTCCGCAATCTGCACGATTTGCCCATCCGCTTCTGCTTGCGTTTTGCCATGCACCATCGCAAATAAATTATAAGGCCAATCGGGCAGATGCCGTGGGCGGTGGTAGCAATGGCTGACAAACGGCAGTTGCCCGACTTGTTGGCCGAGTTCGTCAATCTTATCGTCCGGCACATCCCATACCGTCATGCCATTAAAACGGTAGCCGAGTTTGTAATGATTAGGCACTGCGCCGATACGGCGGATAATGCCGCTGGTTTGCATCGTCGCCATGCGTTGCATGATGTCTTCTTTAGTTAAACCCAATTGTTCGGCTAGGGTTTGATAGGGCTCAGGCGTAAGCGGCAAGCCCGCTTGGGTGGCGCGCATGATGAGGCGGTCGATTGGATTCATGTCAAATTTCTAACATTCTTGAAAAATAAAGTGAGTAAATTGAATGTGGTGGCTCATTGAAGCGATTACAGTAATTCACTCACCCTATTTTCCAATAAGAATTCATTAAACTGACTTTTTAATGCCTTTTTCTTTGTTTTAACGCTATCTTCTATGTACATATAGAAATGAACACGACCATTAGAGCTTTGTTGTGCGGCCTCAGAGAATTCTTTATGAGTAAATAGCCAAGCTTCATTTGAGTCTAAACAAGCAATGGCTACAAAATCCGCAGGTGAATCAATGCGAAGCCACCAATCTAATGCGAGTGAACCTAAACCACCACCAGGTTTTGCTTTCTCATTGGCTTTTACTTGAATGGTTCGCGCTTCTTTTATTCTTGTTGAATAGGCGACAAGATCAATTCCCGAATCCGTTGTTAATGCTGATGAATCAATGCCGAATTTAAGTAATTTATATTGGACGAGTAATTCGCCAGCTCTACCAATTTGTAGGGTATTCATTTCTATGCAGTTAATTTCAAATTGACAAAATATTCTTTCAGCTTGGGCATGTTGAACACAGCCAAGCCTGTTTGTTGTTCAATCGCTCTGATGGTGTGCTGTTGTTGCTCTGGCGTTTCCGTCGCCAGCACAAACCACATGTTCAATTCATGGCTACGCGCATAATTGTGCGCAACTTCAGGAAAAGCGTTGATGATGTCGGTGACTTCTTCAAAGTGTTCGGTGGGGATTTTCACGGCAGCTAAAGTCAACGCGCCGCCCATTTGTTCGGCGTTGTACAGCGGCCCGAAACGGGTCAACGTGCCGTTTTCCAATAAGGCTTGCAAACGCGCCAATAATTCGCTTTCACTGATGTCTAGCAATTGCGCGACTTGGCGGTAAGGTGCATCACAAATCGGAAAACCGACTTGTAAGGTGTTAATAATGTCACGGTCGATTTTATCCATCGTTTGGCTGGCAAATGCCATCAGATCAGTTTGCCAAGTTTTAATAGCACGCCAATAATCAACGTGGTTTGCAAAAAGCCCGCGCCAATAATCCAGCGCGTTAAATCCGCTTTGGTTTCGGCGATTAACCGTCCGGTATCTGCCCTGAGCAATTCAATTTTGTGGTCAAGGTTGGTTTCCAGTTCCTTGATGTCGCGCTTGAGTGCCGTTTCCATCTCTTTTAAATCCCGTTTGGTGGCGACATCGTCAAGATGGTAGTCATGGATAGCTTGTTGCAAGGTTTCGTTACTGGTTTCGCGCTGGATTTCGGTGATGACGGCGGCTTGTGCATCGGTAAAACCCACCGCTTTTAAACGATTGGCAATTTGTAAGGTATCAATAGGGATGGCGTTCATATTCGGTTGTAGTAGGTAAGTTTTTGTTCGGCAAGGCCATTATAATGATTTTTGGCAAACGTTACGATGACATGGCTGTCCTTTGATAAACCGCCCCGCGCTGCTTAAAACAACGGCGGCTAAACAAAATCTGCCGATCATAATCCGCCAGAGCAGAGGCTTCGTTAAGCGCTTCCAATTGCGCCAGCACCGTGGCGCGGTCTTTACCGTGGATCATGCAGTACAGGTTGTAAGGCCATTCCGGTTGTCTGGGGCGTTGGTAACATAGGTTTACAAAACTGAAACGGCTGATGTATGTACCTAATTCTTTAATTAAATCATCAGGCACATCCCAGACCACCATCGCATTGGCGCGGTAGCCTAGTGGGCGATGTTTGACGATCACACCTAGCCGTTTAATCAAACCTTGGGCTTTTAAAGCTGCCAATCGGGTGATGACCTCCGCTTCGTCCATACCCAACTCCATACCGATCTGGGCATAAGGGCGCGGACACAAAGGCAAGCCGTCGGCGACTTGTGCCAATAATGCAAAATCTTTGGCGTCAAGCATGTTGCCAATCCAATTTAAAGCCTAAATCAATATAAAAATCATCCACTAAGGGCAGTTGCAAAGCCGCATAGCCCGTTTGTTGCTCAATGCGTTCGATGACATTTTGCAATTGCTGGGCGGTAGCGGCGACGGCGACAAACCATAAATTGAAGCGATGCTCGCGTTCATAATTGTGGTTTACCTCTGGAAAGGCGCTGATTTGGTCGGCGACGGTTTGCAATTCGGCTTCTGGCACTGCCATTGCCACCAAGGTGCTAGCACCAATGTGATTGGGCGGAATAACCGCACCAATGCGGCTAATATATTGTTGTTCGTTCAGCTCCGCCAAGGCAGCCAGAACCTCAGCTTCTGTAACGCCCAGCGTATCGGCAATGTCGCGGTAAGGTGTCGGCGATAAAGGGAAATCACGCTGGAAATCGTTTAACAAGTGTTTATGCAAATCCGTCAGCATGGTTAAAATCCGATTTTATGCGCCCGTGAGCTGAAAAAAATGCCGTTCGGATGCTTGGCGGGCAAACGTGCGGCTTCTTGCAAGGTTGCGGTGTCGTAGACCAGCACTTGATTGTCATCTCGCAAGGCTACCCAAACTTGTTCGCCGCGTGGGGTAAATTCCATGTGCAATACGGCTTTGCCGGGCGTGAGTGTGTTGGTGACCGCCAACTCTTTGACATCAATGATTTGCAACTGGTTATTGTCTGGCATGGCGAAATTCACCCAAATCTGCCGTGCATCAGGCCGCGCCATCACAAACACAGGTTGACCAAGTACGGGGATGGCTTTTAGCAATGTCCAATCGCGTTTGTTGATGACCAGCACTTCATGTTTGCCTATCGCGGGCGCGAACAACAAATCGCCCGCCATGGCCCAGCCTTCCAGATGCGGCATTTTGTACACGGGCAGTTTGTCGTCGTCTTTGCCATACGTTGGCAAAATGCGTTTCACGCCTGCGACGGTGTCCCATAAATCCAGCAACGCCAAGCCGCTTTCGCCAAACAATCCAGCGATGTAAAAACGCCCTTCCGGCGACATCAACGCGTCATATGGTTCTTTACCGATATTTTTGAATTTTGCGATGGCGGGATGCTTGGTATCGCGCATATCCAGCGTCCAAATTTCTCCGGCATCGAACAGGCTAAAGACAAATTTTTGCCCGGGCGCATCGACTAATCCAACCACTTTAGAACGTTTGCCGGGCGCGTATTCGGCGGGAATATCGGCGACCAATTCCAAGGTATCAGCCGCGAACACTTTCACGCCGCCGGGTTCGTAATTGGATACCGCAATCAATTTGCCATCCTGCGAAATCGCCCCGCCGATGCTGTTACCCGCTTGCACGATGCGTTTGGTGAGTTGGTCTTGCAGCAAGTCAATTTTGCTTAAACCACCATCGCGCCCGAACACATAGGCATAGCGTTGGTCACGCGAAAACACCACCGAGGCGTGGGACAAGTCGCCTAAGCCTTTTATTTCTGCGAGTTGGGTGTGGGTTGTGGTGTTGATAATTAAAGCCGCGCTGTCTTCGCGTTCTATTATCAAGCCTAAATCGCCTGTGGCGCGGGGTTCGGCTTGGGCGGTTAGTGAGCAGAGTAGGGCTAGGGAGGGGAGTAATTTTTTCATGGTGTTGGTTTGTTATTTTTATTATTTTCTCGTTCCCAAGCTCCGGCTTACCCGCAGGGCATAAATGGGAATGTAGGGTGGGAAGTTCTAGCTTCCCGTGTCTCTCGAAGCTAGAGCTGCTGAGACTTCGATTCCCAAGCCGGAGCTTAGGAATCAGGGTAATTAATAATGGTATCGGCAGCCAATGACTTTGATGGTGTTTTCGGCAATTTCATAAACTAGACGGTGTTCGCTATCTATCCGTCTTGACCAGCAGCCTTGTAGTTGATGTTTCAAAGGTTCTGGTTTGCCAGTTCCATTAAAAGGCGTGCGTTGGATTTCTTTAAGCAGTTGATTGATTTTTCTTAAAGTCTGTTTATCGGTTTGTTGCCAATACAAATACTCTTCCCAAGCGTCATCGGTAAACAGAATATTCATTCTTCAATCAATGCCCGCTCTGTCGCCTGTCCGTTACGTGCTTGTTCCAGTGACCGCAACAGTCTTTGTGCGTTGTTAGGGTTGGATAATAAATAATGCGTTTCTTGCCAAGCGTTATAGTCTTCCAGCGACAAAATCACCACATGGTTATTATCATCACGATTCACAATGCAAGGTTCATGGTCTTGACAAGCTTGTAGGCAAAGCTGGTCGAAATTCTGTTGGGCTTCTTTAAAAAAAATGCTTTGCATAAAATGTCCTGATTAAAGAAAGTTAAAAGTGCTTAATTCATGTCAATGGCTTTGCCCAGGCGGTGGCGGGGTGTAGCGCTTATCCAAATCGGCATCTATTTTTACCGTTAGGCTTTCAACCGCTTTTAGCGTTAATTTCTTATCGCCGCCTTTGGATTCGGAAATGTAATTGCCGATTAACTGCCCGTCTTTTACTCTGACCAAATGCCCCATTAGGTAGGCAAACAAAAAGCTGGGTTTATGCAAGCGACCGACCAACACATAATCCGCACCAACGGTTTTACCTAATTCTGCCGCCACTTCGTTGTGGTCAAACACATAACCGAAGCCGCTGCTGGCTTGCAGTTGCGCGGCTGGCGATACCGCGATAATTTGGTAATCCGCGCTTTGTAATTCCTTTTCCAATAACGGTTTTATGCTGGCTGTGCGGGCGATTTCTTCGGGGATGCGCGGCTTCATGGTCAAATCGTTCAGCTCAAAATCCAAAATGGCGATGCGGGTTTCGGCGTGAAGTGGCGCAATGGGTAGAACGAATAACAACAGCAAATAAGCAATTTTCATAATTGAAATGTAGGGATGGTTTTTATCGACAAAGGATGTGCCGAAGACAGGCGGCGCATCGGTCGCGAATGATGCGCTTCACTTTGTTCAGCACATCCTATGCAGTGGCTTCTGAAAGCCGCAAACGTAAAAAATACCATGCCCATTAGGTGTTGGTGCGGTAGGAATTGGGCATGATTTAAGCGTTTTAGGTAGGGTGGGCAGCGCTTTTCTGCCCACCGATTATGCGGCAAATGAAGGCAGAAAAGCGTTGCCTACCCTACGGCGTTGGATTAAGCAACCCACGTAGGGCGTAATAGGCGAAGCCGTATTACGCCGAATGCGAGGCTTAATCATGCGGCGCAATACGCTGCGCTATTGCGCCCTATAGCTCTGAGGGCGTAGAGTCAGTGGCACGATGTCCCGATCCCCTTGTTGGGTCGGGACGATATTGTGACAGGACGGCGCGGGCTTGCGGAGCAATCTAACCGTCGCGTAGTTTTTGCGGATTTTCGGGCAGGACGCCCGGAAAATCTTTACGCAAAAACAGCGACTCACTTAACGTTCGATGAGAGCCTTTCAATGTAAAGCCCAACTGTTCTGCTATCTTGTAAGCATCATCAAACCGCAACGCTTTGGGGTTATTGCGTAGCGATGCCAATAATTTTCTTGTTTGGTCATGGGGTAAATGCTGGAACGGGTTTGTAACCCGTTTCGTAACGTTTTCAGTTGTTAAGGATAAGTTGAAACGTTAAGAAATTACAGTTTACATAACAATCAGTTAACGCTTGCTAACCTGATCACTTGATCCAATGCTTCTACACATTGTCCGATATAGGAACCATTACAATCTAATCTAAATCCCCAACAAGACTGGCAAGCGCTCCCATGTCTATGTCGTTCACCATTAAACACAATTACTGGTGTTACATTATCCCTAGCAAATCCTTGTCTTGCTGAAATTTGTTCGCCCGTGGTTGATATAAATTGTGACCCATTACCTGCTACAAAATCAAAAGCCTCTACAAAACTTGTATTTGTTTGAAATATATTTCCATTTCCGCCATTTGGATGTGCCATGTTTTAAAATCTCTGATAACAATAACTTAATTTTTTATCGCTCTCACACTTTCGGCGTAAGAATGAACCCATGATGATGCTGAAAAGGCTATATTGATTTTCTAATTTTTTTAAAATGTTCATGACCTTCATTTTTTAACTTACAAAAATTATTGGCAAATTTATGATTGAGTTCTTCTTTCTGAGCTTCACTTGAAAAATTATCATTATTTAACATATTCATATTATCTGTGGAGAAGCTTTTCAATTTTTCAAATTTCAGCGATTCAATAAGTTCTATTCCAATATCCAACCTTGTTGCACGAGCGTAGGATAGTTGGTAATTTTTTTCGTAGACCGCTGATTGATTTATCATCTTAAACTGTTCAAAATCTTTGATTATTTTATCGTGGATAAGCTTTGTGTTCTGTTCAGTTGCTTCAAGAGATAACTTAAATATTTGATAGAACCAATTGAAGTTTTCATAGTATTGGTTAAATAGAAGTTCGTAACTATCTTCAAGCTCCATTAGGATTCTGAATTTTTCGCTATACAATTGTTGTTTTCGCCAAATTAATAATGTCAATATGGCGATGATAGACGCAATAATTGTTGCAATGCCACTTATAGATGAAATTATCGTATTTGTATCTTTTGAAAAAAAATCTCCATTTTTTGTAACCCTCATATTTTAAATTTATACTTCAATCACTTGTGATTCTCAGCCTTTTCCGCTCCCGCAAGAATACTGATTTAATGTTCCATACTGCTCAGTGAGTATAAATTCTTCTATGCCTACGCCAAAACAAAAGAACTAATTCAATTTTGCTCAAGGCATTATTACTCGCAAAACCCCAAGCAACCAAACCACTTCATCCCGTTGTAAAAACGGTTTCCAAGGCGGCATCGCCGTACCTTTTCGACCTTCCAAAATGGTCGTCACCAATAATTCATCCGATTTTCCGGCGAGTTTCTCTGGCAATAACGCTGGCCCCATGCCGCCTTGCAGGGTTAGGCCGTGGCAGGCGCCGCAGTCGTTTTTGAGTAGGTTGCGGATTTCGGTTTGCCGGGCAGGGGAGGGTTCTGTTGCCCAGGCGTTGATGCTGGGCAAGCAGATGGCGAAAAAAAGTTGGAGTGAAAAAGCTGTTTTTTTCACGCCTTTGGTAAGCGGCATTAGGGTTTCAGTCGGGCGTAGTAAGCGGCGATATTGGCAATGTCGGCGTCGGTTAATGATCCGGCAATGGCATTCATGATGTCGGATTTACGGGTTTTGTCGCGGTATTGCTTGAGTGCGCTTTGCAAGTACGCGGCATCTCGGCCTGCCAATATAGGGAATGGCGCGTCGGCGGATGGCGATTTGATGCCGTGGCATTGCGAGCAAACGGCTTCGGCGCGGCTTTGTCCGGCGTAAAGGTTGGTGGCGTTGGCGTTGCTGGTAAAAGCCAAGGCCAGCAGCAGTAATCCTATTGGCATTGCTTTCATTATTTTGCCCCTTGCAGGCCACCGTCGCGTGCTGCCAGTTCATCAGGTGATAGGCCTCTGGTCATGTAGCGGACGCGACCGTGGGAGAATATTCCGGCTGGGCTTTCCATGCTGATGCTGGTTAGGCGTTGTAGGCTGTTGGCATCGTAAACGACAACTTCATCGCCGCTGTAACCTGCGCTGACGTAGAGGAATTTGCCATCGGCGCTGTATTCAGGGAAGTAGGCGTGTCCGCCAACATCGAGGGTTTTGACGACTTCTAAGGTTTTCTTGTCGATTAATTGGATAGTGCGGGCGCGGCGGTCTTTGCTGATGATGTCTACGGCGACATACGGGGCGTTGGCGTGGGCGGCGGGGGATTCGGTGCCGCCATCAACCGGTATTTGTTTGACGATTTCCATCTTGTCTAAGTCCCAAACGCTAACCACGGTTTTGTCGCAATCGCCAAAGTTTGTGCCAAAGCCTAAGGTGCGCCCGTCAACAACCACGGCTGAGCCGCCGCCAACGTGTGGTACGCAGCCTGCTTCCAGTTTTTTGATGATTTTGCGGTCTTTTAGGTCGATGGCGGCTACGATGCCGTCGTCGTAAGCGGCGATCATCAGTTTTTGTCCGCCGTGGGTTAAGAAGGCATCATGCAGATGGCGGCCTACGTCGGTGATGCGGGTGACGGGGAAGCTTTCGGTTAAATCGACTACCCAGACTTGTCCGGTATTTTCTAAGGCGATGGCGAATATATCGGCAAAGGGTGTGCCGAGTATCATGCCGGAGTCGGAGGAAACTTGTTTGCCGTCTGGGTCTATGCCTTCTAGTTCAAAGGTTTTTAATGGCTCTAAGGTATCGGCATTGAGGATGACGGCGTTGTGCGGTACGAATGAGCCTGCCATGATGTATTTGCCGTCGCGGGATACGCCCATGCCGGGGCCATTCCAGCCTGTTTTGATGCTGCGGACGGCTTGCATGGAATATAAATCGACTTTAAAAATTTCGGCGGTATCGGTTTTTACATAGGCCCAGCGTGGGTTGGCGGGGTTGTAGTCGATAATGTGCGCGGCTGTGCCAGTGGGTACTTCGCCGATTTTTTGGTGGGTTTTGCTATTGATAAAGATTGCCCGCGAGCCTTCGCCGCGTCCGTATTTGCCACGCGCGGCTACGCCAATGACGTCATCCATGTTGTCGATGGCGAAAGTTGGTTTGCTGGGCAGGATGCTTTCATCGGCGACATACACTTTCAGTGACGCTTTCATGTCGTCTATGGTGAATGCCGGGTTTGGCAATTTTGGGGTGTTTTGCAAATGTTTGATGACGCCACGGATTTGGTCGTCGTTGAGTTTACCGTAAAACGGAGGCATTAAGGTATCGAAGCTGCCTGCCATAACAATGGTGCGTAAGGCGGTTGGGCTGCGGCCTTTGAGGGTGTCGGCATTGAGCGCTGGGGCAAGGTAGCCGCCATGATCGGAACCATGACAACTGGCGCAGTTGTCTTGATATAGCTGGTGCATGTTATCGCCAGACGCATCTGCTTGTGCGCTTAAGGGCGAGAAAAGTGCGGTCAAAATAGAAAGTGCCAGTGTGGTTTTTAGGGTTTTCATGGTTCAAGCCTTGTAATTGGTTTTTAGGCGATACTATAAAATGTCGATAGGGTTTTAACAAACGAATATTCTGGATTGCCAATACTTAGAAAAAATTGGCGGTTTTAAAATTCTTTAAGTATGGCAAGAAAAATCCATTTATACCAACAAAGTTGCCGCTATCAGGCGTAAAAAGACCTAAATAAACAGCTGCTATAGTGCTTGTGATGTCATCCATTGGTTGTTGAAATGCTTATATTATGGTATAAAGGCAAGTTCAATTTTGTACCAATACTCACGTTTATCGTCACGTGCGACTGGGTGCCAATTCAAATCATTGTAATTGGTTGTCAAGCGGGATAGGCGGAGGCGTAACCCTTCCGGAGAAGTCCGGTTTTTAATCTTAGGAGAAATAAATGGCAGCAGTATCCATGCGTCAAATGCTTGAAGCGGGTGTTCACTTTGGACACCAAACTCGTTATTGGAACCCAAAAATGGCTAACTACCTGTTTGGTTCGCGTAACAAGATCCATATCATCGATTTGGAAAAAACGCTTCCAATGTTTAATGACGCTATGAATTACCTTGGACAAATGACAGCCAATAAAGGCACTGTTTTGTTCGTAGGTACTAAAAAAGCGGCACGTAAAGTTGTTGCTGAAGAGGCAATCCGTTGCGGTATGCCTTATGTCAACCACCGTTGGTTAGGTGGCATGATGACGAATTTCAAGACGATTAAAAAATCAATTAATCGCCTTAAAGAACTTGAAGCCATGAAGGCTGACGGCACTTTATACCAACGTTTTGGTAAAAAAGAAGCCTTAGTGATGGAACGCGAGTTAGAAAAGTTAGAACGCAGCTTAGGCGGCATTAAAGATATGAAAGGCGTGCCAGATGTGATTTTCATTTTGGACGTAGGCTACGAGAAAAACGCTATCGGTGAAGCGAAAAAATTGGGCATTCCAGTTGTTGGCGTGGTCGATTCTAATAACTCACCTGATAAAATTGACTACATTATTCCTGGTAACGACGATTCCATCCGTGCAGTAAAACTGTACTGCGAAAGCGCGGCTGATGCTGTGTTGGATGCCAAATCAGCTGTTCTGGGCATGTCTGCAAAAACAGAAGAAGATGATTTTGTTGAAGAAGCCTCAGCAGAATAATTGTTTGTACTTATTGCAGGCTAAATAAGCTTGGTAATAAGTAGCAGTTTAATTAGGCCAAAAGAACGCCTCCTCACGGGGGCGTTTTTATAGTGATAATAACTTGAGGAAAAACAGACGATGAGTATCAATATTAGTGCGGCAATGGTAAAAGAACTGCGTGAACGGACGAGTTCAGGCATGATGGAATGTAAAAAAGCCTTGGTTGAAGCCGAAGGCGATATGGAATTGGCAATTGAAAACATGCGTAAAGCAGGCCTTGCCAAAGCTGATAAAAAATCTGGCCGTATTGCTGCGGAAGGTATTATTGGCGTAAAAGTAAGTGATGACAGCAAAGCTGTAGCGATTGTTGATATTAACTGTGAAACTGATTTTGTTGCTAAAGCTGATGATTTCGTTGGTTTTGTTAGCACCATTGCAGCGGCAGTATTGAATGCCAATATCCAAACCGAAGAAGAATTGCTGGCTCTGCCATTGGCTGATGGCGTAACGGTTGATGAAGTGCGCCGTGGCTTGATTTCTAAATTGGGTGAAAACATCACTATCAGACGTTTTGAAAAATTCGAAACGGCTGAAGGTGGTATGGCTTGTTACCTGCATGGCAGCAAAATTGGTGTCATCATCGAATTGGCTAAAGCTGATGCCGAATTAGGTAAAGATATAGCTATGCACATTGCTGCAAGTAAGCCAATCTGTGTTTCTGATGACCAAGTTTCAGCTGAAACCATTGAAAAAGAAAAAGAAATTTTTGCAGCACAAGCGGCAGAAAGTGGCAAACCTGCAGAAATCATTGAAAAAATGGTTTTAGGCCGTGTTAGCAAATTCCTTGCTGAAGTGACTTTGTTAGGTCAGCCGTTCATTAAGGACGACAAATTGACTGTCGGCAAATTAGTTGCTTCTAAAGGCAATGCAGTTATCCGTTTCAGCCGTTTTGAAGTGGGTGAAGGCATAGAGAAAAAAGAAGAAAACTTTGCTGAAGAAGTAATGGCTCAAGTTCGCGCCAATTAAGTTCTAAACAACATAATTAGGCTATCCATTCCACGCAAAACTACCCATTGATGAGTTATGACTAAACTGATTTGCCAGAGAATTTTACTGAAGTTAAGCGGTGAAGCTTTAATGACCCAGAATGGAGGCAGTATCGATCCCGATATTGTCAAACGTTTGGCGGTTGAGGTAAAAGAGTTGTGTGATATTGGGGTGCAAGTTGGCCTCGTCATTGGTGGCGGCAACATTTTGCGTGGTGCGGAGAAAGCATCCGAAGGCCTTGATCGGGTAACTGGCGACCAAATGGGGATGCTGGCTACGGTAATCAATGCCTTGGCGATGCAAGATGCCATCGAACATTTGGGACAGCCCGTGCGGGTCATGTCGGCGTTAAAAATCAATCAGGTTTGTGAAGACTATATTCGTCGTCGGGCTGTACGCCATCTTGAAAAAGGCCGTGTGGTAATTTTTGCTGCGGGTACTGGCAACCCATTTTTTACTACCGATTCGGCAGCCAGTTTACGGGCCATAGAAATTAATGCCGAGTTAATGATTAAGGCAACCAAAGTTAAGGGTGTTTATTCGGCAGACCCTGAAAAAGTCAAAGACGCCAAATTTTATTCCCGTCTCACTTATGATGAAGCGCTCGATCAGCGTCTAAATGTAATGGACACGACGGCTTTGGTGTTATGCAAAGAAAACAATATGCCAATGCGTGTCATGAATGTTTTTGAATCCGGTGCGATTATGCGCTTGATGATGGGTGAAGACATTGGTTCTCTGATTGAAAGAGGAACAGATAATGATTAATGATATACAAAAAGATGCCAGCGTTCGCATGGGAAAAAGTATTGATTCCTTAAAACACGAATTTTCAAAAATTCGTACAGGCAGGGCGCACCCTAGCTTGCTGGATCAAATCACCGTTTCTTACTACGGCACCGATTCCGCGTTATCCCAAGTTGCCAATATTGCAGTAGAAGACGCCAGAACCTTAACCATTAATCCTTGGGAAAAAGGTATGGTGCAGGCAATCGAAAAGGCCATTCTAAAATCCGATTTGGGCTTAAACCCTTCGACTAACGGTATGACTATCCGTATCCCACTGCCGCCGTTAACAGAAGAACGTCGCCGTAGTCTCGTTAAAGTTGTCAAACATGAAGCCGAAAACGGTCGCGTTGCAATCAGAAATATCCGTCGTGATGCTAATTCTGAAATTAAAGATGCGCTGAAAGAAAAACTGATTTCTGAAGACGAAGCCCGCGCCGCTGAAGATAAAATTCAAAAGCTGACCGATCAATACATTAAAGACGTGGAAAAGCTGTTGGAAGCCAAAGAAGCCGATTTGATGTCACTATAGGCTGGGTCACTATGTCCAGTCATGATGCGCCAATTATTCCCCAAGGAAATCTCCCCCGACATATCGCCATTATTATGGACGGTAACGGTCGCTGGGCGGAGAAACGCTTTATGCCACGGGCTTTTGGACATCAGGCAGGCGTAAAAACCGTCAGAAAAACAGTCGAATGTTGCGCCAATAAAGGCATTGAAGTATTAACGTTATTTGCGTTTAGCAGTGAAAATTGGCGCAGGCCAGAACAAGAAGTGTCGTTGTTAATGTCCTTATTTATGAGTACCTTACAACGGGAAATTGATAAGCTTGACCGCAATAATATCCGTTTACGGTTCATTGGTGACCAAACCGCTTTTCCGGAAAAGTTACAGCAAAAAATGGCTGAAGGCGAAGCACAAACACAATCCAATACAGCGCTTACTTTAGTTATTGCCGCCAACTATGGCGGTCATTGGGATATGACCCAAGCCTGCCAACAAATCCATAATAAAATAATGGCAGGCGAATTGGCTAACCAACCGATTACTCCACAGCTTATTGGACAATATCTATCAACCGCCGACCTTCCTGAACCGGATTTATTTATTAGGACTGGCGGTGAACAACGGGTAAGCAACTTTATGTTATGGCAGTTGGCCTACACAGAATTGTACTTTACCCCAACATTGTGGCCTGATTTTGACCAAGAAGTATTGGAGCAAGCGATTGCGAGCTTTAAAGGAAGGCAGCGTCGCTTTGGGCATACCGGCGAACAGATTCTTAACCAATCTGTCAGTTTATAACCTCATTTACATAGCAAACCCACATGTTACTACAGCGAATAATTACCGCATCAGTTTTAGCCGCGTTGATAGCCTTGGCGGTATTCAACTTATCATCTGAATATTTTTCCTTATTGATAGGTGTCATCGCCTTGATAGGGGCCTGGGAATGGAGCAATCTCGTTGGCATTCAATCCTATATAAAAAGGGCGTTATTTCTGGTGGTATTGGTTTTACCCATGCTAGGTGTACATTTTTGGACACAAGCCTTAGAAATAATCGCCTTAAGTTTTGATTGGACTGATGTGCGGACGTATTCCGGCGCTTTAGAATGGTTGGTTGTACCGCCTGTACTATTTTGGATAGTGGTCATGGTGGTTATAAGAAATGCCCCAACAGGTGTTTTACAAATCACCATGAAGCCTATTTATAAATTGTTGATAGGCGGTTTCGTGCTGTTTTCTGTGTGGATGTTCTTATCCCGCTTAAAAGCTTTTTACGGCGCTGAAATGATGATGTATTTGCTGTTGTTAATTTGGACAGCCGATGTTTTCGCTTATTTTATCGGCAAAAAATTTGGCAAAACCAAACTGTCGCCAGACATTAGCCCAGGCAAAACCATTGAAGGCATGTATGGCGCATTATTCGGCGGCGCATTGTGCGGGGTCATTTTAAGTTTGATTTACGGCTTCAACTTCTTAGTTGCATCTGACTTTGTCTTGCTATCGGTATTAACCGTATTGATTTCCATATACGGCGACTTATTTTTCAGCGTCGTTAAACGTCAGCGCGGCGTTAAAGATAGCGGCAAGATTTTACCGGGCCATGGCGGCATCTTGGACAGAATTGATAGCTTAGTGGCTGCAACGCCGTTTTTCTATGCGGGTATATTGTTAATTTATAGGTCTATCGAATGAAAGGCATTTGCATACTTGGGGCAACCGGATCAATCGGCGTAAGCACCTTAGACGTTGTCGGACGGCATCCTGATCTTTATAAGGTTGTGGCCCTAACCGCCAATACCAATATAGCCGATTTATATCAGCAATGTTTACAGCATCACCCAGCCTATGTGGTTGTGGTTAATGCCGCCAAAGCTGAGGAATTTAAAGCCCAGTTGGTAAATTCCCCCATTGCCGATATAACAGTGCTAACGGGTAGCGACGCATTAACCGAAGTGGCTACTTTAGATGCCGTCGATTCAGTGATGGCAGCTATTGTCGGTGCAGCAGGCTTGCTACCTAGTTTGGCGGCAGCAAAAGCCGGAAAAACCGTATTATTGGCAAATAAAGAAGCCTTGGTGATGTCTGGCGATTTATTCATGCAAGCGGTGACAGACTCAGGCGCAGAATTATTGCCGATTGATAGCGAACATAACGCCATTTTTCAATGTATGCCAGCGGGCTACAAAACAGGCGACGCTAACAAACAAGTCCGGCGCATTTTATTGACGGCATCCGGCGGGCCATTTAGACAAATGCCTTTAGAGCTGTTGCCAAATGTTACCCCAGCACAAGCTGTTGCCCACCCAAATTGGGATATGGGCAAAAAAATATCGGTAGATTCTGCCACCATGATGAATAAAGGCTTGGAAATGATCGAAGCCTGTTTGTTATTCAATATGGAACCAGAGCAAATCCAGATAGTCATACACCCGCAAAGCGTTATCCACTCCATGGTTGACTATGTTGATGGCACGGTGTTGGCGCAAATGGGTAACCCCGATATGCGTATACCGATTGCTCACAGCTTGGCATGGCCTGAACGCTTTGACTCTGGCGCAGAACCATTAAACATCTTCAAAGTTGCCCGTATGGATTTTGAAGAGCCAAATTTTGAACGTTTTCCGTGTTTACGCTTGGCATATCAAGCCATTCATGCTGGCGGTATCATGCCGACGGTATTGAATGCCGCTAATGAAATCGCCGTCGAGGCGTTTTTAAATGAACAGGTACGCTTCACAGACATCCCTGTGATTATTGAAAAATGTATGGATACTTTCACTGTTAAACCTGCCGATACCTTAGAAATCATTTTAGATATCGATAACCAGGCCAGACAAATTGCCCAACAGCTGGTTAATCAGCTTTCACCTTCTTAGGCCATCCATTAATGGATTTACTGCATACCCTTTTTTACTTTGCTATAGCCATCGGTGTACTAGTTGCATTCCATGAATTTGGGCATTTTTGGGTAGCGCGTAAAGTTGGCGTAAAAGTGTTACGGTTTTCCATAGGCTTTGGCAAAGTTTTATGGTCTTACCAGCAAAATCCACAATCGACTGAATACGTCTTGTCCGCCATACCCCTAGGTGGCTATGTAAAAATGGTTGACGAGCGTGAAGGTGAAGTTAAACCCGAAGACCTACCACATGCTTTTAACCGCCAAGCACTGTGGGCTAGATTTGCTGTTGTTGCCGCAGGGCCTATCTGTAATTTACTGCTTGCCGTGGCTTTATTTTGGGGTGCTTTGATTATCGGTGAAACTGGTATCAAACCCATCTTAGGCACGATAGAGGCCAACACGCTTGCCGCAACCGCTGGCTTTGTGGAAGGCGAAGAAATACTCTCAGTAAATGGCAAAGCTACGCCAACATGGACAGAAGCCATGGGCGACGTGGTTACTTTAGCCTTAGATGGCGAACAAACCATCGCCGTTGAAGTAAAAAGCCAAGACGGTGTTATCGCTACCCGCAATTTGCAGATTGCCGAAAGCGATGCCCAAAATCCAGAAAGCTTCTACCAACATCTCGGTTTTAAACCTTGGTCGCCCAAACTCAAACCGATTATCGGACAAGTGTTGCCGGATAGTGCCGCACTAGCGGCGGGTTTAAAATCTGGTGATCTCATCATAAACGCCGATAACGTCGCCGTTAACGATTGGCAACAATGGGTCGAGATTGTCAAAACCCATCCCGGCAAACCCATGCAGGTAAATTTACAGCGTGATGGCGTTGCGCTGAATTTACTGGTCACCCCAAAAACTGTTGGCAGTGAAGGCAAAATTGGCGCATCGGTACAGCTTCCGGAAGGTTTGCTGAAATCCGTCACCGTTGAATATTCCTTATCACCGCTGGATGCCATTCCAGTCGCCTTTCAGAGCACTTACCACTATTCAGTCACCACATTAAAAATGCTGGGCAAAATGCTGATAGGCAAAGCCTCTGTAGAAAACCTGAGTGGTCCGATTAGCATTGCCCAATATGCCGGGCAATCTGCCAGCATGGGCGCAGTGCCATTTATCAAATTCTTGGCATTAATCAGTGTGAGTTTAGGGGTGATGAACCTATTACCCGTACCAGTATTAGATGGCGGGCATTTGCTGTTTTTTGCAATCGAAGGCATAAAAGGCAGCCCTGTAGCAGAAAAAATCCAACTGTTCTTCCAACAAATTGGCTTGGCTATACTGATGTCATTAATGGCATTGGCGATGGTGTTAGATGTACAACGATTATTCCAATAATCGCTTCAATTTTATTTATTCAACCCATGAGAAAACCATGAACAACATTACTAAGATTGTTGCCGTATCGTTAATGGCACTAGCAATACCAACGGTGAATGCTGACGAAAACGCCATTAAACAACAAGTCGCCAAAACCATGCCGGAACTGAAAATAGATAGCGTTAAGCCATCTGAAGTACCAGGCTTATATGAAGTCACTGTCGGCTCAAGCATCTTATATGCTTCTGATAACGGCAAATACTTAATTCAAGGCCGCTTGATTGATGTTGAATCACGTGTTGATTTAACTGAGAAAAAACTCGCTGCTGTCCGCTTAGCCGCCTTGGCTACCATCGGACAAGACAAGATGATTACCTTCACACCGAAAATACACAAATACACTGTCAACATCTTTACCGATATTGATTGTGGCTACTGCCGTAAATTGCACTCAGAAATTGACCAATACATGGCAGAAGGCATCACCATCAACTACTTGTTTTACCCAAGGGCAGGGAAGGGCTCAGAATCGTATACCAAAGCCGTCTCGGTTTGGTGTGCTGATGACCGTAATGCCGCTTTAACAGCCGCGAAAAAAGACCAAAAAGTCCCCAGCAAAACTTGTGATAATCCCGTTGATGCCCACATGAAACTAGCAGAACAGTTTGAAGTAAAAGGCACACCAACCATCGTCACCGAAAAAGGCAACATCTACCCAGGTTACTTGCCAGCAAAACAACTGGTAGAAGCTTTAGAAAGCGAAAAAAAATAATCAGCATAAAACCCTGAACAAAAAAACCGCCATGCCGCTAGTGATAACATCCAGCAGCATGGCGGTTTTTTTATGCTTATTTTTTGTTAAGCATCGATTTTAAATCAGCAAATGGATTATGGGTTGCAGTAGCTGCACTTTTACCGCTAGTTGCTTGATTACCGCCAAATCGGGTCTCTTCAAAACGGGAATGCTCATTATCGTGGCAGTACAAGCACAACAACTCCCAATTACTGCCATCGGCAGGATTATCATCATGATTATGATTTCTATGATGCACCGTCAACTCAGCCAGATTTTTATTGGTGAATTCCCGTGCACAACGACCACAAACCCAAGGATACATTTTTAACGCCTGTCCTCGGTAGGATTGCTCCCGCAGCTCCTGGTTACGCCGCGCATCGGAGACAATTTGGTCAAGTTTATTCTTATCTAAAGCGGTTTTTTTTATGCTCATAACGACAGCCAGTGGGAAAGTAAAAACTATTTAACGGATCATGATTGTATCAATCTATAAAAGTATACAATAAAACCCAGCAACAAAAGATTTAAGGCAGGGCTACAAAATAATCAATAAGTTAGCAAACAACCACAAGGAAAAAACCATGAGCTGGCGCGAACGCACCCACGAAGACACCTACACCGATACCGAAGTAGAACAACGCTTAGCGGCAGAACTACCCCATTGGTACTTAGAAAACGGCTGGATACGCCGCAAATACAAAACCAGCGGCTGGAAAGCCACCCTAATGGTCGTCAACACCATAGGCCACTTGGCAGAAGCCGCATTCCACCACCCAGACCTTACCGTCTCCTACGCCTTCGTCATCGTCAAACTCATGAACCACGCTGCCAAAGGCATCACCAACAAAGACTTTGAACTGGCCCAAAAAATAGAAAGCGTCATCCAATGGCAACCCGGAACAGAAGGCGGCGCCCTACCCGGTACCCCAGATGACCCACGCTTTAAATATATCAAGTACGACTGATAACAAACATGGCATAGCATTGCCATATCAAGTAAACTAGCAAGCCACGGGGGCGACATGGCTTCGACGTGGGTAGCAAAACCTTAAGTGCATGCCGAGGACTGTAAATCTCGTAAAATATACAGAAAAAAAGTATTCGCAAACGACGAAAACTACTCAATGGCTATCGCTGCTTAAACACAGCACCATTCCTCTGACTATTTGTGCTTATGCGGGTAGAGTCTAGTTCGCTAGACGCTCAGGGGTCATTTACATAAGATCGCGCTGAAGTCTGTCCGGTATGGATGCGCTAAAACCCTACGGAATCGTTGATTATTTTCTTGGCCCGGCGGGTAGTCATCAACTAAATCAAAAGTACGGGACAAGCATGTAGACCTTGGGGCGGAGTACTTGCGGACGCGGGTTCAATCCCCGCCGCCTCCACCAAATTCAAGATTGAGAACACACTTAAAATAAAAAACCCGCAAGCTGTAAGGCTTAGCGGGTTTTTTATTGCCTGAATACTTCTAAAAATTCAACATATCCGTTTCGATAGCTTCTACAGGCATATCTATCACACTAATCTGATACTGCTTACACGCCAAAAGAAAATCATAAATATCCACATCAGCAAATTCACAAGCCGCCCCGCGTGACAATTGACCGGATTGGAACATCAGCAATGCAGCATACAGCTTGATTTGCCGGGCTGTTTTTATTTTGTTTTTGCCTTGAAAATATTGGTCGGGGATTTCTAACGTTAGCTGCATATTAGTGTCTTGATGAGGGATTTCGATAGTAATTTAGCAAAGCTTATGAGAGGATTCCAAACGACCATAAATAATAGCTTCTGAATTTATGATAGACGATAAAGTTTGACTTTATTTTGTGAAATCAGGCTAATCATTAACGATTTTATCAATTATTACTTTCATGCCTTCTGGTTGATAAGAAGTCTCTACCATCCTATTAACGATCATATTTCTAAAAACCTCATATCCAACGGATATGTTTGCAATATCAACGAACCTTTTGAGTATCTCTCTCCCTGGAAGCTTCAATTTCCATGTGCCGTCCGCAAAGCATGTCTCGTATTCGGTTCTAAAGGCATGTTCTTGATCGATTAAAGCAATTTCAGATAGATGATTTTGCATTAGATCTGAAATTTTAGTTGCAGATCGACTTGCTGCTGCATGTAAATCCTTGCCAATGGTTTTCGTTTCAGGGGAGAAGCCTAATGAAATCTTCTGAACAATTATTGAATTCACATGTGCACTCATTCTATGAACGAGCATACTTGGAACAACTTGGCGAGCTGATTCCTTCAATTTTGACTCAACAAAGTCAGGCTTAAAGTCTTCCTTTAGAGTAAGGGAATTCATAACATCCGCTATGATTGTGTTGTCCAGCAGATAATTCTCGATGTGATATACATCCCACTCAAACCTAGGGGGTGTTCTCAATTGAGCCATATTACCGTGGAAACCAAGCAGAGCATGGCCAGATAATTCCTTGCCAAGCGTTCATAGCGTGTGGCCACACGCCTGAAATGCTTTAACTTCTGGAATAACCGCTCAACCAG
>CAIYRS010000046.1 GCA_903928685.1 uncultured Methylococcaceae bacterium | reverse complement strand
GGACATTGATAACTATGTAGAAGGCGATATGCCGGGATCGGTTCGTATTGCCTGTGCCAGTAATGATGCCATCAATGTCGATGGTCATTTTGGCTCCTGTAGTCAATTTTTGATCTACCAGGTTGCCGCTGATGAAACCCGTTTAATCGACATCCGTTCCACGAACAGTCTGGACGGTCTGGATATGGAAGATAAAAACAAGTACCGGGCCGAGCTGATTCAGGATTGCCAGGTCATTTATATGGCGTCAGTCGGTGGGCCTGCGGCTGCAAAAATCGTCAAACTGGGCATCCATCCGATGAAACTGTCGGGTACTGAAGCGATTACCGACATCATTGATCAGCTACAAACCGTTATTTCAGGTACACCACCACCCTGGCTCGCTAAAGTCATGGGTATTGATGCCGTCAATCGATTCAGATTTGAGCGGGAGGCAGCCGGATGATTACCACCAGCCAAGTTAACGAAATAGCGGAAAAAATCAAGACATTAGGTCTTGATGAAACCACTATTTCGGCGTTAAGGCAGCATTATCAACCCATTCATTTTACTTATTGCATGGATGACGACCTGCCCAATAATACGCCTGTCGTTGAACATAAAGACTTCAATCTTTATTTAATTGACGGCAGGGAGCATTGCTTGTGTCTGACCAATAATTACGATACTGCAACCGGTATTGTCGTTGCTGAAACCTACCCTGACTAAACGGAACCTCCCATGCCCGGTCGTGAAAGCCCTGTTAGCGTTCCTGTTGCTGATTGCAGTTTATGTCTTTTTCGTGGCAAAACCCTGCTAATGGGGCGCTGTATGCCCGGTGATACGTGCGTATCCGTGGAAAGCGGCCGACAGATTGACCGCTTTTTTCGGGTTAATCCAAACTATGCAGAACGCTACCTGCACGATACCTTTTGGGAAAGGCGAGCCATTGCCGTCCGTTATGCACCACAAAAAGCATTAACGGAGCTGATTCATGATGAAGATGAAGTGGTGAGACGCGCAGTTGCCTATCGGTTACCGCAAGCTCAACTGCCTCAACTGCTTGATGATCCGGATCGGGAAGTGCGCATGACGGTGGCCGATCGCATTGCCTTGGAGGACTTGGAAAAACTGGCGACTGACCCGGATTACATTGTCAGATTAACGGTTGCCAGACGACTACCGACAGGCCGCTTGTTTCGACTTATTCGGGATAAAGATGCCGAAGTCAGAAAAGTGGTTGCCGAACGTTTGCCCGAGGTTAGCCTGGGGTTAATGACGCATGATGACGCGCCAGAAGTCAGACGCATCATCGCTGAACGCATGAGCCCTGAAGATGCCGTTGCGCTATTAACTGACCCCGATTGGGTGGTGCGCTATACCGCAGTTCAGCGCGTTGCACCCGAGGCCTTGGTCAACCTGCTTGATGATCCAGAACCTGATGTGAGGGCGGCGGTGCGGGAACGATTAATTAGCCATGCCAATCAGGCACATGGAAACAAAAAACCGGAAGCATAATATGGCTGATCAACCTTTTCAACTGGATGGACAACAACTTGCAAAAATCTGCAAGCACACCCTGCCCGGCCCGGATGATGAATTATTACTCTCCAAACTGCAATCGCTCAATCCCGACTATCCCGTGCGTTTGGCCAAAACGGGTGAAGAATGGTATCGACTGGGCGGCATTGTTGATATGGAGGGTAACCGTATTGCCGGCAATCTGATTGAGTGGACGGAAAGAACTTATATAGAATGCGGCAAAAATCTGCAAACACTGATTGATCATGCGCGGGAACAAAAGCTGATTGCCACGCGGCAAACCGGCAACACCCTGCATTTTATTGTGCAAACCGGTAGTAAAGCACAACAATTTATACAGATAGATATTGATAAAACCCATGAAATATCTGATCGCTTGCTGGTTAATGAGCGCAATCTGCCGGAAGATTTAGAAGAATTTATTGATCCATTGGAGCCGGAATGTATAGAAACATTCTGTATTGGAACGTCACGTTATTCTTATCGACGTAAAACTGACGTAGCGATTTTCATGGAAGAAATCAATAAATACCACGTCGAAGAACATCCGGTACAACGCTTTATAGATGACTGGAACCGAAGTAGCGCCTTGCAAAAAGCGGTACTTTCCGATGACTGGATTGTCCGGCCTTTTCGACATACCGGACGCTTTGGAGAGCAAATTATTAACGTTGAAATCGTCAATACCCAGCAAAAAAACGTACCGCAACTGGACGATGTTCACGGTAAAAAAGGCCTGCCATTGCATAACCTGTTAACCCGATTTGATCGTCAGGCCGGCTATCCATTTGCCTGGTTTTTTTATATGGTTAAAGGCAAACTGGTTTCTCCGAACAGCGGTGTCGCGGTTTTTAAGGATATTAGCGGGGATTTTTCTTATTTACCGGAACGCGATGTCGCTGTACTTAAAGACTGGGTCAACACGCCTTATAGTGTGTAGCAAGTATTCAAGCCCCCTCGCTATGCTCTCCCCCTTAAAAAAAGGGGGACTGAGGGGGATTTATTGAAAAAATCTCCCCTAACCCCTCTTTTTCAAAGAGGGGGAACTGAATAATTACACACACGAGCATTTTTATTAACCGCTTTGTAATGCAAAGCTTATTTTTCAAACAAAAGAGGTAAACACCATGTCAATCGCACAAATAAAAGCCTTCTCTGAACACGCTAAAACAGATTCCGGCTTAAAAGAAAAACTGTTGGCGGTACAAAAAATCAGGGAACTTATTGCCTTGGGCAAAGAATATGATTTTGAACTTGATGAAGTCGAGCTTTATCCACCCAACGAACCGCAGTTCGTCGAAGCACAACTTTCTGAAAGAATGGCCAAAGCGTTACTGAGAGTTTAGTTCTTTGTAAGTTAACGGTAAGACCTAGCCCGATAAGATTAACAAGCAAAAGCCAATACCACGAAAAACACGAAAAGCACGGCAAGGTCTGCTATGTAGGGCGTCAATAGCGTAGGATATGCGCCCTACTTCTAATCCGTCTTACGGGTTAATAGGTAATACGCAAACCTGCGGTACCGGCATGCATGGATGCCCCACTGGCCAATGCACCGTCATAACGCAGAAAAAAATTGACCGACTTCAACGTAAAGCTCGCCCCGGCACCAACCAAACCTTGGTCACGTGGTGCTTTTGCCCCTTGAACAGTAAATATTGCACTCGGCAAGCCCTCAAAACTGGCCGTGCTGTTACGGGTCACCTCGGCAAAGTCATGTCCCCACCCCGCCCGTAAAGTTAACAACAACGGTGATGCCAAGCCAATCGGCAGGCCGTGTGACAGCTCCGTCCCTAAAACGCTACGCGCTGAGGCAGTGGTGTGAGTACGCATCTGCAAATTGATTGCTCCTGCCCCACTTTCATTAAAGCTGTCTTGAGAGATCACAATGCCTTGCATGGCAAGCAGCGGAGTTAAGACCGTCCGTTCACCCAAGGTAAAGTGGCGACCGGCTTCTAGGCTGGATTGGAACTGGTTGGCATTGGGGTTTCCACTGGCATTACGCGCCAAATCAGAGAAAATAATAGTACGGCTCAGTGTCCCCTGACTGCGGCCATAACCCAACATACCGTCAATATACCAAGACCCTGGCGAGTAGCTTGAATAGGTTTCAGCCGAGAACGAATCGATAGTGCCGTTACCCGATATGCCGTTGGTATTTAAAGTGCTGTGTGTATAGCCCAATGCCAAGCCAGCCAACAATTCAGCAGTAAACCGGTGATCGATACCCGCAGCAATGCCACCGGCGTTATAACTCAAACCGTGAGTATCGCCATTGCCGTCCAAACCTCCACCACCACCAAACCCGCTAAGCCAAGGCCTTACAGTACCAATATTCCTTTGACCATTGGCCTCACCGGTTAAGGCACCCACTGCAACGGAGCCCGCCAAACCACCCGAACCCCGTCCAAGACGCATCTGATCATGCACAACACGCTGAAACATTTGCGCGGCAACGATTTCAACCGATGCCACATCGGCATATGCTTCGCCATCCAGTTGGGTCAGTGCATATTGCAGTGCCGCCGGGTTGCCAAAATTGAGCACGTCCAGTCTGTTGTAAACGCCATCCATATCCGTGAATAGCGCTGGCGGCATTGTCAAATCCAGTGCAGAGGCAACTGCGCCGGCATTGCCAAAACCTGCCCTGGGTCGATACGATAGCGCGTAAGCGCCTATTAACTGCTGATTAATGTAACTACCGGCACTCAGGAATTGGGCATTGCCACAATCCGTTGGGTTTGCATTTCGGCCAATCAGCCTTTCTTGAAATACGCCGCCATTACCCCACGGCCCTGACGTAGGAATTGAAGGTGGATTAGCCGGGAAATTGCCCATGATCGGCGCGGCTGTACCAACCAATAGACAAGTTCCCGCCGGCACTTGCACGATTGTGTAAGAATCAGGCTGATAAGGTAAAGCCAGTACATCGCGCACCTGTTCAGGTGTGGCGCCGCGCACTGCGTTTGAACCGGCAATAAAACCACCGATTGGGTTGGTCACTCCGGCAGTGTAGAAACGCATATATTGCGTTGGTTCATTCGTAATAACAACTCGCGCTGCAAGCGATGGCGTAAAGGATTCGGTTGGCGGTGTGCTTTTAATATAAAGATTGGCATCAGCACCCGTATTGATCGAAGGTACAGACG
>CAIYRS010000045.1 GCA_903928685.1 uncultured Methylococcaceae bacterium | reverse complement strand
ATTGGGAAGCGTTAAGGAAGGATGATCGAAGGGCGCTTTTTCCCAGCGGACGCGTTCATCGGTCAGCGCCTTCATAAACGCGACTATATCGTCTACATCCGAGCTACTCAAACCCAAAGTTTCCTGCGTCGGCTGACCTGGATTACAGAAAGTGACCAGCGCCTCCTTGGTGCCAGCCATATCCGGGGCAATGTTGCTGGCTTGACCGGAAGCGCCGGACAGAAAACCTGAATCATCAATCAACCCGGTTACCGGATCAGAGGCAACCACGCTATTGCCATAAAGGTCAGCAGTAAAAAGAGCCCCGCCACAGTTTGGATCTTTCGGAAACAAGTCCTTACGATCCCCGCCCCGATTATAGAACTGGACGACTTGTTCCAAAGTTGCATTTCCACCATTATGAAAATAAGGCCCGGTTAATTCCACATTACGTAAGGTCGATGTTTTAAACGCACCATCAACCGCATCACGCTCGTCACTTACAATAGGATCCATACCGGATATTCCGCCCCAAGACGTTGTTAGCGGGTTCCAGGCAATCCAACCCAGATTGGCGGCAAACAACGTAGAATCGGTCTGAAACGGGTCAGGTGATAAACTGGAGATATTAGGCGCTACCATAGAAAAATCCATGGGGTTATTAGCCTTCAGCTTTGCATTTCGCGTAAACGACAAGGGATAACCATAGCCATCACTAGCTCCAACACCCAAGTCTTCTGCCGAAGGACGCACACCAATATTGTAGAATCCGGTATCATATAAGGCGAAGCCGCCATCCCCCATTAACATGCGCTCAATATATTTATCGGTATTGGGTGTATTAGTGGGGTTCAACACATGCGTGACAGAGGCGGCGGTAAATTCTGATCCCAAATGACAAGCAATACATTTGCCTTGATTCAAAAACAAATTCAAGCCGTTTTGCTCTTGGGCTGTAAGATTATCCCGGCCATTAACTGTCTGATCGAAGCGTGAATCATCCGAAACCAATGTAGATTCATAAGCTTGAACGGCCAACCCCCAAAACAAGGAAAAGTTGTTTTCAATCAATTTATAACCGTCTACTGTTTGTGTATCCGGCACATCCCAATAGGCATTATTAAAAGCACTTTGTATCAATAGCTTATAAGTATTTACAGGTTTTATATCACCAGCCAGGCTAGTATATGGACCCAATACGCTATCAGAGACATCCACCTTTTGCTTACCCAATGGTTTGACTGCCAGTATTTTTTTGCCTAACTCGGAAAAGTCTTTGCCGCCACAAGACATTTCAAAATCACTTAGCGCCGGGCCAACTGCTTGCGATGCCAGACTGGAATTATAGATGGCGACCCGGTTTTTTATGAGCTTACCTTTCGCATCTTTACTATAGATCTCGTTAGCCGGCGTCAATGCCGGATTAGCAAAACGCCTCAGTCCAAAGGGATCCAGCCCGTTAAAAACGTTATTTGCCCGTCCATCCCAAAAATTACGGAAATTATAAACCGCATTAATAATGGTGGGGGTATTACGCGGCTCAACCTGACGCACCGAGTTTCCACCCACATTAAACAGCGGCATATTAGGACCCGATGTAGGAAACCTTTTTTTACAAAGTTCTTTTTTACCCGAAGGTGTCAAGCCATTAAATGTTGAATGGTAAGACCCCTGTGATGACACCACATCATCACTATCATAGACAATTTGAGCGTTTCGATCCGCTTGAAGCGCTTGGCCTGCGACAGGATTTTGTGGCTCTTGATATTGCCGTAGCGGAAAATCGGTTTTTTTCAGTGTGTAATTGGGACCTTTTCCAGAGGTGGGCAACAACGGATCCAATTTGGTCGTGTTGGGATAGGAAGCCATAAAATTGAATACAGTACCGATAGGGGTAATACCATCACTGGCAAACTTGCCGCCGGCATTTCTTAAACCCGGATCAATCTGATTTTTAATGCGGTTATCCGCGCCCGCCTGAAAATGGCAACTGGCACAGGCGAGACCATCACTGCCGACCTGACTATCCCAAAACAACATTTTTCCCAGTGCTATCGCTGCGGCCTTGTTTTTAATAATGCTCGGCGATATAGATGCTTGATTACCGCTACCATCAACCGTATAGGGTTCCGGCACAGGCGTACATTTAAGCGAACCGGGCACTTCCGGAAAGTTAACCCTATCCATGGCATTAGCCGCACAAAAAACT
>CAIYRS010000044.1 GCA_903928685.1 uncultured Methylococcaceae bacterium | reverse complement strand
CCAAAGAAAAGGCGGCCCGATTGCCGCTCATGTCTTGCGCTCCTCGCATTTGTCGGGGGACGGCAAAAGGGGCTTCCTGCCCCTTTGCCGCCGCGCGGCTTCCCTGCCGCGCCCCTTCGGGCTATTCCCGACAAATGCTGCGGTGCTCGACGCGGCAAACGGGAGGAATGCGTTACTGCGTAACGTTAGTTAATCATTGCCTGCTTGATAGGCGTTTTCTTGGGATTTATTGTTTTTAATTTTTTGCCGCAGTTTTTTTACAGCATTTAATACCATTGGCGCGCCGCCTATCGCTACGGCATCAACCAAGCAATACCATGCGGCAACACCGCTCGGCGGATTACCTTGGGGCAATTGTAATACGGGGTCTATCGGTGCCCAATGCCAAGTGCCAACGGCGGTGCCGATGAGTTCTAGCCATGTGGTGATAAAAAATGCCGCCAGATACACCATGGGCGAGCGGCCTTTGAATAACGACACCAAGAACACGCAATATAGCAATGCCCCGACTGAGTCGCCTTGTTCAGGAATGCCGCTAACGCCCCAGATAGACCATGCCCCGCATACTAACACAACCAAGGTGGCTATTTCTCTTGCATATCGCAAAAACAAGCCAGAGCGCGCCAAGGCTACGGCGGTGAGGTAAACCATGCCGTGTCCTGGTGGCACATAGGCAGGCACGTTGCCGAAGCGGTAGGTGTAGCCGCCCATAAATGGCGAGGCAAAATGTTCGCCGATGGTTGCGAACATCACAGCAATGACCACTTGGGTGCGGACTTCGGTGTTTTCACCTAATAATAAGCCCAGTAAAAATAGCCAGCCGCAAAAGCCTAAAGCATATTGTCTGGCTAAGTCGCCGTGGGCATCGCTGATGAGACAAACGGCAACGCAGAAAAAAGTAAAGCCAGCAATAAAGTAATCGCGGGTTTTATGGGGATAAGTCCGGTCAACTTGCGGAAAATGACGTAGCACAGCAGCCTCGAAAAGTTAAAAATCGGTGGGTTAATTAAATAGCCAAGCAATCGCCGCATAACGGCCTAGTTTGCCCAAAAAGATTAATAGGCAAGCAGGCCAAAATGGCAGTTTTAACCATCCGCCTGCAAAACATAGGGCATCGCCAACAATGGGCAGCCAGGTGAACAGTAATGTCCATAAGCCGTTACGGCTGACAAAGGCTAGGGTTTTTTGGCGTTTTTCTGGCAATAATGTCGCTAGCGGCAGTTTTTTCGCCGCTAAAATACCCAATCCCCATGTTGTTAATGCGCCTAGGGTATTGCCTACCGTGGCGACCGCCAGCAATTGTACAACAGGGCTGTGTCCGGCTGACACCAGATACGCCAATACCGCTTCAGAACCGCCTGGGGCAATGGTGGACGAGATAAAGGCGCTGGTAAAAAGGCCGAAGAGTTCAAGGGCTGTTTGCGGCATTGGTATGGGTGATGGCGTTGCTCATGGGGCATAAAAAAACCCCTGTGCCAAAATTGCCACAGGGGTTTTTATAAACAGGCAGTTTAGTTGCCAGGTAAGGTTTTGTCTTTATAAACCAATTTAATCAAGCTGGAAAACAAGCCAACGATGGCATCAATGCCAGCGCGTAATACTTCGAAGCTATAAGCAATGGCTTCTGATGCGGACATGCCTTGGTATTTTTTCGCCAAAAATGGCGCCATCAATAAACCGATGGCTAGGCCGATGATAGTGATGCCGGAAAAAAATGCGGGTTCTTCGGCAGCAACTGGCGCGGCAGCTTTAACAACGGGTTGTGCGACGGGTGCTTCTGCGGCAGCTTTTTCTTCGCTTTCTGCAAGGCTAATTAAGCCAGGCAGTTTGATGTTGTAATCGTCCGCAAAAGTATTTGCTGTCAATCCAGGAATGCTGGGTAAATCGCCATCACCTTTGCCGACTTTTAATTGCGCCTTCATGCCTTTTTCCATGTGCTGGGCGATGTCGCAATGCACAAGGTAAGTTTTATCGCCGGGCGGCAAAATCAAGGTGCCAGAGATTTTTGCAGGCCCAGTGATTTCTAAATGGAACATGCCTTTTGGATAAAGGTATTTTGGCAAACCGTGCATCATCCATTGGTGGCGGATTTTGTCTTCGTTGACAAAATGTACGGTCAATTTGGTGCAAGGTTTGAAATTGAATTCTTGGGTATCAAAAGCAAACATCCGGCCTGGAAATTTCTCGGCGTATTGGTGTCCGGCGTGGACAGTGATTTCCCGTGTATCAGAAATACTGTCACAACCGCCAGGCAGGGTATTGGCGTTTTGCCCCATGACCATACCGCCCGCCATGTCCATCAAGTGACCGTCACCATGATCCATCAGCATACCGTCGTGTTCTTGGTAGTCTATGGCTAGGGCTGGGTTAGAAAAAAGCAAAACCAGTGCGCTGACTGATAATAACTTTATCATTGGGTTGTCTCCTGTGGGTTTGGTGGGCATTGGCGGTGTTATGGTCGTGTTGTTTGCTGTGTGCAGGTTTATTTTTTGATGCCTGCAATAACATTGTCAATCAAACGTTTAAACGCACCGTTTGACAGGTACAACACGTATAAACCAGCAAATGCGAAAAATGCGTACAACAACAGGCTGCTTCTTTTAGTTTGTTCACCGCCACCCGCTTTAAAGCCCATGTGTGCGTCTAAACGTTCGCCTTTATCAGGAACCAAAGTGATGTGGATTAAATATTTGCCTGCTTCAGGAACGCCATTTGGCAAGTTCAAGTTAACAGTGCCTGATTTATGTTTGGTAGCTTCTTGGAAAAATACCCGTGTGCCTTCTGGTTCTTTGGTGACTTCAAATTCAACAGTCATGCCACGGTAGCGCATGTCTTGGTAGTCGAACACTAATTGGGTCAATGTGTTGGTGTTTGGAATATTGCCGCAGAAGTCCGCTGCTGGAAAGTCTTTAGGTTGGTAAGCGGTGTAATGTATCCAGTGGCCTGGCTCCAATTCAAATTTACATTGGTCAGTATCCGTACCTGCTGCGCCACCGTGTGCCCAAACCGATGTGCAGAAAAATAACCCTAAAATGATTAGGAAACCCTTTCTTAAAATGTTTGCTGTGTTCATAATACCTTCCAGTCTGGGGAAATAATTATTATTATATGAAACGAAGTGAGCTTGATTGATAAAAAACTCACAACAGAAGCTTTAATTTGCTACATTTTTTAAAAATAGCAAGCACCAACTCTAGCACAATCAATATTGTATAAGCAAATGCTGATATTTATTGAAAGCCGTTACTGTTTGCCATCTCTAAGACCTAAGCCACTATAAAAATTTAAATGGAGCCTCTCAAACATGTCATCTCTGACTACGTCAAAAGCTTGGTCTGCATTACAAGATCATTTCGACACCATTAAAAACTTCTCGTTACTCGAAGCTTTTGAACAGGATAAAAATCGGCATAGTAAGTTTTCTGCTACTTTAGATGACATACTCTTTGATTACTCCAAAAACCGCATTACCGAAGAAACCCTCCAACTACTGATTGGCCTCGCCGATCAAGCCGATTTAAAAACCAAGATTGAAGCCATGTTTTCTGGCGAAATCATCAACACCACCGAACACCGCGCCGTTTTACATACTGCCCTACGTAATCGTGGCAACCAGCCTGTTTATGTTGATGGGCGCGATGTCATGCCGCAAATCAATGCGGTTTTGGCGAAAATGCGGGTTTTTGTGGATAAGGTTCGCTCAGGTGAATGGCTAGGGTATACCGGCAAAACCATTACCGATATTGTCAATATAGGTATTGGCGGATCAGGTTTGGGGCCTAAGATGGTAGCCACCGCACTTACGCCTTATGCAAGCAATCTGAAAGTGCATTTTATTTCTAATATAGACCAAGCCAACTTAGTCGAAGTGTTAAAAGGGCTTAACGCCGAAACCACCTTATTTATTGTGGCTTCCAAATTATTCAATACCCAAGAGACTATGATGAACGCCACATCGGCAAGAAATTGGTTTCTTGAGCGTATGGACAACACCGATGCTATTGCCAAACATTTTGTCGCCATTTCTACCAATGCCGAAAATGTCGCCCATTTTGGTATCGATACCGACAACATGTTCGAGTTTTGGGATTGGGTGGGTGGCAGATACTCGCTGTGGTCTGCTGTCGGTTTGTCTATCGCCTTGTATGTCGGCATGGACAATTTTGAAGAATTACTGCAAGGCGCTTACGAAGCCGATTTACATTTCCGCAATACCGCTTTTGAGGAAAACATCCCCGTTATCATGGGCTTGATTGGTATCTGGTATAACAATTTTTTTAATTCCGAATCCCACGCCTTACTGCCTTACGACCAATCCTTGCGGTATTTTGCCGATTATTTCCAACAAGGCGATATGGAAAGTAATGGTAAAAATATCGACATGAACGGTGAACGGGTTGATTACAACACCGGGCAAATTATTTGGGGTCAACCTGGTACTAACGGTCAGCATGCCTTTTACCAATTAATCCACCAAGGCACTAAATTAATACCTTGCGATTTTATTGTCGCTGCCAACAGCCATTACAACTTACCTCACCACCACGACATTTTGGTATCTAACTTCCTCGCACAACCGGAAGCGTTAATGCGCGGTAAAACTGCCGAGGAAGTCAAACACGAGCTTAATTCTGTAGGGCGTGAAGACAAATTATTGGTAGCGTCTAAAGTGTTTGAAGGCAACAAACCTTCCAATTCGTTTATCTTCAAAAAATTAACGCCAAAAACCTTGGGTGCATTAATTGCCTTTTACGAACACAAGATTTTTGTGCAAGGGGTGATTTGGAATGTCAATTCATTCGATCAAATGGGCGTGGAGTTAGGCAAGGTCTTGGCGAAAGTGATTTTGCCGGAATTACAAAATGAAGAAGAAATCAGCAGCCATGATTGCTCAACCAATGCGCTGATAAATACCTATAAACGTCTGAGAGAATCTGTTTAGTCTTAAGGCCGCTTAAAAAAAAGCCCGCAGCTGATGACCAGCTGCGGGCTTTTTTATTAGGCGACGTTTTTCAAATCAACGTTTTGCGCGAAAAAAATCCCGTAACAAATCGCCACACTCCGTTGCCATCACCCCGCCAAGCCATTCGATGCGATGGTTTAAAAAATCCGCCTCAGCAAGTTGCAAGGCATTGCAGACTGCCCCGCGTTTGGGATCAGCAGCCCCAAAAACCAGCCGCTTGATGCGTGCATGGCTGATAGCGCCCATGCACATCACACACGGTTCTAAGGTGACATACAGCGTGGCATCAATTAATCGATAATTGCCCAAAGCTTTACCCGCGTTGCGTAAGGCGACAATTTCCGCATGGGCGGTCGGGTCGTGCAAGGTGATTGGATTATTCCAACCCTCGGCGATAACCTTGCCATCCTTAACAACAACCGCGCCGACTGGCACTTCCCCTTGGGCTTCGGCGCGTTGGGCGAGGTGCAGCGCATAACGCATCCACGCCGCATCGTCGGTATCGCTTATTCCCATTCAATAGTCGCGGGCGGTTTGCCAGAAATATCGTAAGTCACCCGGGAAATACCTGCGACTTCATTAATGATGCGCCGGGAAATTAAATCCAAGAAATCATAAGGCAAATGCGCCCAGCGGGCGGTCATGAAGTCGATGGTTTCAACCGCGCGGATGGCGATGACATAATCATAACGCCGCCCATCACCCATCACGCCTACCGATTTCACCGGCAAGAACACCGCAAACGCTTGGCTGACTTTATCGTACAAATCATGGCGATACAGTTCTTCAATAAAGATGGCATCGGCTTTACGCAATAAATCCGCGTAGTCTTTTTTCACTTCGCCGAGAATCCGCACTCCTAAACCGGGGCCAGGGAAGGGGTGGCGATACACCATTTCTGCTGGCAAACCCAGTTCCACGCCCAATTTGCGGACTTCATCTTTAAACAACTCCCGCAACGGCTCCAACAATTTTAAGGTCATGTTTTCTGGCAAGCCACCGACATTATGGTGGGATTTAATCAGATGCGCTTTGCCGCTTTTGGAACCCGCGGACTCGATCACATCTGGATAAATCGTGCCTTGCGCCAGCCATTGGGCATCACTGAGTTTGCCCGCTTCTTCATCGAAGATTTCCACGAACAGATTGCCGATGATTTTACGTTTATGTTCCGGATCGGTAATGCCGCTTAAGGCATCCAAATAACGTTGTTCGGCATCGATGCGGATAACTTTTACGCCCATGTGCTGGGCAAAAGTCGCCATCACTTGGTCGCCTTCATTCAGCCGCAACAAGCCCGTGTCCACAAATACGCAGATCAGCTGTGTGCCAATGGCTTTGTGCAATAACGCGGCAACCACAGAAGAATCAACACCGCCAGATAAACCCAGAATAACTTGCTCGCTGCCGACTTTGGCTTGGATGGCGTGGATGCTGTCATCAATGATATTGCCGGATGTCCACAAGGCTTCACAGCCGCAAATATCCAGCACAAAGCGCGACAAAATCCGTCCGCCTTGTTTGGTGTGGGTCACTTCTGGGTGGAATTGCAGCGCGTAAAAGCCACGGTCTTCATTGGCAATCCCGGCAATTGGCGCACCTTCGGAACTGGCGATCAGCATAAAGCCTTCTGGCAATTCCACTACCCGGTCGCCATGACTCATCCAGACATCCAACAAGCCAAAACCTTCCGCAGAAAGATGGTCTTCAATGCCCAGCAATAATTTGGAATGCCCACGGGCGCGGATTTGCGCGTAACCAAATTCGCGGTGGCTTGAGCTTTCTACCTTGCCGCCCAATTGTTCCGCCATGGTTTGCATACCGTAGCAAATGCCTAATACCGGAATGCCCAGTTCAAAAACCGCCTGCGGGGCGCGTGGAGTATCGTTGCTGGTGACGGTTTCTGGGCCGCCGGACAGGATAATGCCGTTGGCGTTGAAGTTTTTTACTTCTTCATCCGTGCATTCGCAAGAATAAATCTCGCAATAAACGCCGATTTCGCGGATACGGCGGGCGATCAATTGCGTGTATTGCGAGCCGAAATCCAAAATCAGGATTTTATGGGCGTGGATATTACTGGTTGTTTTCACAGACATGACTCGGTTGGTATTTGAGATAGGTTCACGGATTATCATTAAAAACACCACGAATCACATCGGTGATTTGGGTGATTTCAGCATCAGTTAAAAATGGGCAAATCGGCAACGAGAAGCAATTGGCGGCGACTGCTTCGGTAATCGGCAGCGATTGCCCCGCGCATTCTTCTTTAAAGGCGTTTTGTTGATGTAACGGCACGGGATAATAAACCGCGCAGCCAATTTGTTGGGCTTGCAAGGCTTTCATGATGTCATCGCGGCGTTCCGACATTAAGGTGTATTGATGATAAACATGCACACCCAAGCCATCTTCAAAAGGCGTGGTGATCGGCAAATCTGCCAATAATTTCGAATAAAGATGCGCGACGTGGCGGCGGCCCTGGTTGTATTGGTCGATGCGTTTCAGTTTCGCCCGCAAAATCACCGCCTGCATTTCATCCAAGCGGCTGTTATAACCAATGATGTCGTGATAATAGCGGACATTAGAGCCGTGGTTACGCAATTGCTTAATGGTTGCCGCAGTTTCGTCGGAATTGGTAGTCACCAAGCCGCCATCGCCAAATGCGCCCAAGTTTTTGCTAGGGAAAAAGCTAAAACCAGCGGCATCGCCGATAGAGCCCGTTTGTTTGCCATTTACCGATGCGCCGAATGATTGGCAGCAATCTTCAATCAATTTCAAATTGTGGGTTTTACAAATGGCCTCAATGTAGTCCATATCCGCAGGCTGCCCGAACAAATGCACGGGCATAATGGCTTTGGTTTTTGGGGTGATGGCTTTTTCTATCGCTTTTGGGCAGATATTCATGGTTTTATGGTCAATATCGACAAAAACCGGAATGGCGCCAACGTATTTAATCGCCTCGGCAGTAGCAATGAAGGTGAAAGCCGTGGTGATGACTTCATCGCCCGCACCGATGCCTTCGGCGAGCAACGCCAGATGCAGCGCATCCGTACCGGAAGCCACGCCGATGGCATGTTTAACACCCAAATACGCCGCACATTCTTGCTCAAACGCCTGCACGTTAGGGCCTAAAATGAATGAGCAATTTTCTATCGTTTGTGCCAAGCCTTGCTCTACTTCATCTTTGATTTCAGCATATTGGGCTTTCAGGTTTACCATTGGGATCATGCGATTTCCTTGTTTACACGGTTAATTTATATTTTGAGTTTGTTGCATTGCCAACGGCTAATCGTTGCTGATTAAGCGGATCTGCGGTTGGTAAAGTTTAAAGTTGCTATCGGCAGATATTATCGTCATGTTTTGGCTTAACGCTGTCGCCAGCAACAACCTATCGAACGGGTCACGGTGATTTGGCAGCAGCGGTAGTTGCGGGTAACTATCAATATGGTTGCTTTGAATGCTTAGGAGATTAAAGCCATCCTGTTCAGCGGCTGCAATCAATGCAGTTGTCGATAAGGTAAATTCGGGGAATTTGCCTAAGGTTTGTTTGATGGTTATTTCAAAGAAACTGATTTGGCTAATAAAAATACTTTCCTGTTCAAGAAGGCTTTTGATGTTGGTCGATAATCTATCTGGGCTTGTTAATGCCCAAATTAAAATATGGGTATCGATCAAATACAACATTACATATAGTCCTTCAAATCGTCTAAAGGCGCGTCAAAATCATCCGGAATTTTATATCCCTTGCCCGCTAAACTACCCATTCTTACGCCTTTTTTGATGGATTTTTCAGCAAGCTGGTGTTGTTCCGTTAAAGGCGTAGCCGATATGCTGGTAATCTCAATCGAATCTTGCTTGATTTCAGTGGCTGATTTTTCTTGGTTTAAACCCAGCCTGAAGTAATGGATAAGATCATAAATCTCCGCCAGTTTTTCATGAGGTATTTGTTTTATTTCTTCGATGAGTTGATCTTGAAGCATTTAAAACTCCCCGCACCGTCAGTTTGAAAATAAGAAAATTGGAATACAAAGAGGCTTAGGCGATTTACTCATCATCATACTCACAGTCACAAGAATACGCTTGACCGCCGCAAATCGGACAGCGCTCAACATCACAACCTGTCACATGCAGTTGCCCCTTGATTACCGCGCAATCGTGACAAGGCCGTTTATTAGCCCCCCAATCTTCTTGTTCGCTTCCGTAGGCTATCCGCGCGTATTCAACGCCACCAAACAGGTAAGTTTTTTCGAATTGGGCGGCCTCAATTTTTTCAGGCCAACCTTCGATAACTTTTGTGCCGTTATAGTCTACGAATGGTTTTTCCATGGGGTTTCCTCAAACTTAATCTTGGCATTGCCGTTTGTTATCGTAAGGAAAAAACTTTTTATCCAACAATTGTTCTTGGCTAAAAGGGCATTGCGGTGGAAATACAGTTTGCGCCAGCTTGGTTTCGTCACTTGCCCAGTCGACCGCATCCGTATAAATTTCCATTATCGCGCTATCTATCAGGTTTTTTAGGCTGGGCATGTCTTTAAGCAAATAAATGATTTCGAGCCGTTGTTCATTAATCGATGATTCCCAACTGGTGCTGCGACCTTCTGGTTGAAATTGCCATTTTAATAAATGGGCTATCAGCACCCGCAAACGGCTTTTTAACTCGCGCTTATCCCTTTTTCCCATATCTTCCAATTCCTCAACCAAATGCACGGTGTCGATTTCATTAAAACGGGCTTCTTTCAGTAACAGGATATGTTCTTGAATCCATAAATTAAAATCACGGTCGTACAAAGATTGCATGTTCATATGGTTATTTATCCCCCAACAACTCCGTAATCCGAATCGCCGTCGCCAACGCCCTACGCCCCGCTTCACCGGATACCAGCGGCTTATTGCCCGTCTGGATACAATCGACAAAATGCTGGATTTCCGCCAACAAAGCATCGCCGCTTTCAAACACCGATTCTTCGGTTTCTATCTCAGGAATGCCTGGGAACATTTCTTTGCTGCCCGTGCGGTGTTTGGTGAGGGTTTTGTTTTGGAAATCGACGGCAATGTAAGAACTTGGGCGGAACAAACGCATTTTGCGCTCCAGCTTCATGCTGATGCGGCTGGCGGTAACGTTGGCGACACAGCCGTTTTTGAACAACAAACGCGCATTGGCAATGTCGGTGCCTTGGGTCAATACCGCCGTGCCACTGGCGTCGATGCGTTCCACTTCGGAATCGACCAAGGCCAATATGATGTCGATGTCGTGGATCATCAAATCCAACACCACGCTGACATCGTTGGCGCGTGGGTTAAACGGCGATAAGCGGTGCGATTCGATGAACAGCGGTTTTTCATCTTTATCCAAACCCAGCACCGCCGGATTAAAGCGTTCCAAATGCCCCACTTGCAACAGCACATTATTGGCGCTGGCGATGGCGATCAGTTCGTCGGCTTCGGCAACCGTTACGGTAATGGGTTTTTCCACCAATACATGGCTGCCCGCTTCAAGGAAGGCTTTTGCCACTTGATGATGCAAGGTGGTGGGGACGACGATACTGACGGCATCGACAGTACCCAATAGGCTTTGGTAATCGGTCAAGGCTTGTGCGCCGTATTGGTCGGCGACTGCTTGGGCGGCGGCTAAATTAATATCGACCACAGCTACCAGTTCACAATCTGGCAGTGCCGCGTATTTTTGGGCGTGGAATTTGCCCAGATAACCAGTGCCGATAACCGCGCATTTTAATTTTTTCATGATTTGTGCCGAAGAGGGTTGGGCATCACCTTGTTGTTTAAACAGGGTGTAGTGACGGGAATAAAGAGTTTTGGCTATTGTATGTCATCGTAAACTAATCAGAAACCATCAGATACTATCTTGGCAGCTTGCGAGCCAGTACATAAGACCATTCATGTTTTAAAAACTTGAAAGGTCTGAACATTTGGAGTCCAAAACATGTTTTGGACTCCAAAATCTCAACTAATTAATAACCAAACCTTTGGGCGGTTACTTAAAGCATTTGTTAAATCTAATTTTGATGTTATTATCAAAACCGAACGTTCGTTAGGGAATCGCTGAACTAATTGATCCCATTCATGCTTCGACAAGCTCAGCACGAACGGAATCAATTAGTTACCGTTCGGCCTGAGCTTGTCGAAGGCTTTATTCAGCACTTCCTTAGGTATCTCATGTCATCCAAAGAAAAAATTTTAGCCACTGCGATTATCTTGTTTGCCGAGAAAGGTTTTGTTGGCCTGTCGATGCGGCAATTGGCGCAGGCGGTCGATATGAGCGTGGCGACTATTTATCACCATTTTCCTGATAAAAAAGCCCTGTATTTGGCGGCGACCCGTTACGCATTTTCCGGCAAGGAAGCGGTGTTTGCCCAAGTTTGGGAAGCACAATGTCCGGCGGCAGAAAAATTGCAGTTGTTTGTACTGGCGTTAATTTCTGTGATGTCGCAAGACCGGGAGTTTTGCCGCTTGGTGCAACGGGAAATTATGGAAGCCGATCCTGAACGGATGCAGTTATTGGCGGAAAGTGTGTTTAAAAACCAATTTGATTTACTATTGCAATTAGCCAGCGAGTTAGCACCGGAGCGGGATGCCTTTTTAGTTGCGACATCCATTGTTGGTTTGGTGAAAGTTTATGTCGATCATCAACCGTTAAATCAATATTTTCCTGGCTGGCAACCTGCTTTTGCACAACCTGAAACTATCGCCGCCCACGTTACTGATTTATTGCTAAACGGTTTAATTGCCAAATGATTAAACCAATCCTGTTTTCGGAGCGCGGGCATCTTGCCCGCAACCCATACAAATTGGCTGGCGGGCAAGATGCCCGCGCTCCAAGCCATTTAATAGATAACCAACATCCAAGGGAAAAACATCAGATGCAAGCCAAATTACCGGATCATCGCTTACCCGCCCCGCTGTTGCTGGCAGTCGCTTTACTGACGTTCTCCGGTTGTACGGTTGGCCCTGATTTCATCCGTCCCGACAAGCCCGCGGTAAAAACGTACACCGAACAAGCGCAGGCGGAACAAGCCGTCAAAGCCTTAAAACTGGGTAAAGACATGCCAGGACAGTGGTGGGCGTTATTCCATTCCAAGCCACTCAACGCTTTGATTGAGCAAGCCATCAAACATAATGCTGACTTGCAAACCGCCTACGCCACCTTAGTGCAAGCGCAGGAAAACGCCTTATCCAAACAAGGCTCGTTATGGCCGTCGCTAGATGCAGGCGCTTATACCACCCGCCAACAAGTGGCAGGCGCACAGTTCGGTAATCCCAGTTTTGGCGGTTCGGTATTCAGTCTGTACAACACCTCCATTGCACTATCGTATAACTTGGATGTGTTTGGCGGTATAAAACGGCAGATTGAAGTGTTATCGGCACAAGCTGAATACCAACGCTTTCAATTAGAAGGCGCGTTTTTAACGATTGCCTCAAACATTGTCACCACCGCCGTGCAAGAGGCGGCAACCCGCGCGCAAATCGCCGCCACTCAAGAAATGATAGCCGCGCAAAGCCAACAGCTCGCGGTTATCAAACAGCAATTTGACTTAGGCAGCATCGCCAAAACCGCCGTATTGGCGCAACAATCCGCTTTAGAGCAAACCAAAACCGCCTTGCCGCCGTTGCAGCAACAATTGGCGCAATTGCGTAACCGTTTAAAAGTGTTGGTTGGTGAATTCCCCAACAGCCAATTGGCGGCACAATTCCAATTGGAGGATTTAATCCTGCCAACGGAATTGCCGCTCAGCGTGCCGTCAAAATTGGTTGAGCAACGCCCCGATATTCGCGCTCAAGAAGCCATGCTCCATGCCGCTAGCGCACAAGTGGGGGTGGTGATTGCCAGTGTTTTCCCCGATTTTACCTTGCGCGCCAATGTCGCCAGCATCGCCACCGAAACCGCCAGCTTGTTTACGCCGGGTAGCCAAATTTGGAATATGACCGCTAATTTAGCGCAGCCCGTTTTTTCAGGCGGCAAATTGACCCATCAACGCAGTTTAGCAAAAGCCGCTTACCAGCAAGTCGCCGAACAATACCGCAGCACGGTATTAAAGGCGTTTGAAAACGTCGCCGATACCTTAACCGCATTGCAATACGATGCCGAAAGCTTAAAGACCCAAGCATCCGCCGAACAAGCGGCGCACGATACTTTGGCGTTAACGGAAAGCCAATTCCAGCTTGGTGCAGTTAGTTATTTGGATTTATTGACCGCACAACGCAATTTCCAACAAGCGCGCATAGGCAAAATACAAGCCAAAGCCAATCAGATTGCCGATACCGCTGGGCTGTTTTTAGCCTTGGGTGGCGGCTGGTGGCAAAGGCCTGAGTTATCGAAAACTTTGCAAGACATGCAACCTAAGGCAAAGCCAGCAGGCTCTTGGTTAGAACAATTTGAACAATTTAGGACAGGAAAATAACATGATTAAGCGAATGCTCATTATGCTCCTCGTGGTTGGCTTAGTGCTGGGTGGTGTGTTTGGTTTTAATGCTTTCAAAGGCAAAATGATCCGCCAATACATGGCTTCACAAGGCATACCCGTGCAAACGGTATCCACACAGACCGCCAGCTATCAATCGTGGTCGCCTAAATTAAAAGCCGTCGGCACTTTACGCGCGGTGCAGGGTACGGAAATCAGTGCCGAAGTGGCAGGCGTAGTGGAAGCCATCCATTTTAAACAAGGCGATAAAGTTGCCGCAGGCATGGCCTTATTGGAATTGAATGCCGATACCGACAAAGCCAAATTAAAAGCCCTGCAAGCCACTGCCGAATTGGCGCAGATAACTTACCGCCGCGACCAAGCCCAGTTTGCCGCCAAAGCCATCAGCAAACAAACCTTGGATATAGATCAAGCCAATGTCGATATAGCCTTGGCGCAAGTTGCCGAACAACATGCCTTGTTAAACAAAAAACAGTTACGCGCACCGTTTGCTGGGCAATTGGGTTTACGCAATGTTGATGTCGGTCAGTATTTGCCAGCAGGGTCGGCGGTCGCCACCTTGCAAGCCTTGGATACCTTATATGTGGATTTTTGGTTGCCGCAGCAGGATTTATCCAAGCTGCAAGTTGGGCAAACCGTGCAGGTAAATACCGATGCTTATCCGCAAAGCTTCACCGCCACCATTGCTGTCATCAACCCAAAAGTCGATGCCAGCACCCGAAATGTCCAAATCCGCGCCAGCTTGGCAAATCCCGGACAAAAATTATTACCGGGCATGTTTGCCAACGTTGAAGTCGCCACCGGAGAAGCGCAGCAGTGGCTGACGTTGCCGCGTACCGCCATCACCTTCAACCCTTATGGCGCGAGTGTCTATTGCGTGGAAAAAGGCGAGCTTGACGATAAAGGCCAAGCGAAATTAATTGCCAAACAAGCCTTCGTAAAAATGGGCAGTAGCCGTGGTGACCAAATTGCCATTTTGGAAGGCATAAAAGACGGCGATGTGGTCGTTACGTCGGGACAAATCAAATTGCGTAACGGTGCGCCCGTTATCATCAACAATGCCGTGCAGCCAAGTAACGATGCCGCACCGCAACCAGTGGACGAATAACGCCATGAATATGACCGATATTTTTATCCAAAGGCCGGTATTGTCGACCGTGGTCAGCATCTTGTTGCTGGTATTAGGCTTACGCGCCGTGGCGGATATGCCCATCTTGCAATACCCGCATACCGAAAATGCCGTCGTTACCGTCACCACCAGTTATTACGGCGCAGACCCAGACATCGTTGCGGGCTTTATCACCACGCCCTTGGAAAACATTATTTCCCAAGCCAATGGTATTGATTACATCACCTCAACCAGCCAAAACAGCATCAGCACCATTACCGCCAACTTGCGGCTGAATTTTGACCCCAACAAAGCCTTGACGGAAATCAGCACCAAGGTCAATTCCGTGCTTAACCAATTGCCGCCGGAATCACAACGTCCGGTGTTGAATGTCAAAATCGGCGAATCCACCGATGCCATGTACATTGGTTTTTCCAGCGAAGTGTTGTCAACCAACCAAATCACCGATTATCTGGTGCGGGTCGTGCAACCGCGCTTGCAAGGTGTGGCGGGCATTCAGTTGGCGGAATTACTGGGCGGTAAGCAGTTTTCCTTACGCGCTTGGCTAGACCCGGACAAACTCGCCGCGTACTCATTGACGGCAACGGATATTAGTACCGCCTTGGCGCGTAACGATTTCTTGGCGGGTGTCGGCACCACCAAAGGCCAGATGGTGCAGGTGAATTTAACTGCTTCCACCAGCTTGCATTCAGTAGAAGAATTTGAAAACTTGATCGTGCGCCAAGAAAACGGCGCGATCATCCGCTTGAAAGACGTCGCTAAAGTCACTTTAGGCGCGGACGATTACCAATCCAGCGTGGCCTTTGATGGCGATAAAGCTGTGTACATCGGCTTGCAAGTTGCCCCTAGCGCTAATTTGTTGGAAGTGATTGGCGAAGTCCGCAAAGTTTTCCCTGATATTAAAGCGCAATTGCCGGAAGGCATCCGAGGCCAGATTGTTTACGACTCCACCAAATTTGTGGATAGCTCCATCAACGAGGTTATCCATACCTTAGTAGAAGCCTTGTTGATTGTTACTGTGGTGGTGTTTGTGTTTTTGGGCTCGCCACGTTCGGTGTTGATTCCGGTGATTGCCATCCCGTTATCGTTGATCGGCACGTTTACCATGATGTTGCTGTTCGGCTTTTCCATCAACTTGCTAACCTTATTGGCCTTGGTATTGGCGATTGGCTTAGTGGTCGATGACGCGATTATCGTGGTCGAAAACGTCAACCGCCATTTAGAAGACGGTATGCAGCCGATTCCGGCGGCGTTATTGGCGGCAAGGGAATTGACCGGGCCGATTATCGCCATGACCATTGTGTTGGTCGCGGTGTATGTGCCAGTCGGTTTCCAAGGTGGATTAACTGGGGCGTTGTTCTCCGAATTTGCTTTTACCGTGGTTGGCGCGGTGACAGTGAGTGCTATCGTTGCGCTGACCTTATCGCCGATGATGAGTTCGCGTTTGCTCAAAGAACATAATCACGACCGCACGGGTTGGGAAGAGCGTATGGTGGATTTTATCGACCGACAATTCGCCAAGCTCAGTAAGCGTTATATGAAAATGCTGCATGGCGCGTTGGCGTATTTGCCTGTGATAACCGTGTTCGCTAGCATCATTTTGGTCAGCATTTATTTTCTCTACAGCACAGCCAAACGTGAGCTAGCGCCGCAAGAAGACGCGGGGCTTATCATCACTTTGGTGTCTTCCGCACCCGATGCTACCTTGCAGCAACGCTTATTATATTCCCAGCAAGTCTATGGGATTTTTGCCAGCCATCCAGAAAATGACAATGTTTTTCAATTGGATATGCCAGGGCAATCGATTGCGGGTATGGTGTTAAAACCGTGGCATGAGCGCAAACAAACCGCCAGCGAATTATTGCCGATTTTGCAAAAAGAATTGAATGGCTTGGCGGGCGTGCGCGTGGCGGCTTTCCAACCGCCGCCATTGCCAGGCAGCAGCGGTTTGCCTGTGCAGTTGGTGATTAATTCCACCGATTCATTCGCGAAAATACACGAAGTTTTACAACCGTTTATGCTTGCCGCGCAACAAAGCGGCATGTTTATGTTTTTGGACAGCGATCTGAAATTCGACCAGCCACAAGCGGAAATTGTTATCGACCGTGATAAAGCTGCGTTGCTGGGTTTGACTATGCAAGACGTGGGCGCATCTTTGGCGGCGATGCTCGGCGGCGGTTATGTGAATTATTTTGGCTTGGATGGACGCTCGTACCGGGTAATCCCGCAAGTGCAGCAAAAATCGCGGCTGAATACCGAACAATTGCTGGATTACCATATCCGCACCGCCGCTGGCACTACCGTGCCGTTATCGACGATTGCCCACATTAACATAAAAACCGTGCCGCAATCGCTGAACCATTTCCAACAAATGAATGCGGCGATAGTCTCTGGCGTGGCTTTTCCAGGCGTTACTTTGGGCGATGCGCTGGCCTCTTTGCAAACCCTAGCCAAGAAATCCTTGCCGCCAGGATACACGCTGGATTACAGCGGACAATCACGGCAGTTGGTGCAAGAATCCAGCGGCTTTGTGTTTACCTTCATTTTTGCCTTAATCATCATTTACTTGGCATTGGCAGCGCAATTTGAAAGCTTCAAAGACCCGCTGATTATTCTGGTATCTGTGCCGATGTCTATTGCTGGTGCGTTGATTTTTATCGCTTTAGGCATAGGCCAATCCAGTTTGAATATTTACACCGAAGTGGGTTTGGTGACGCTTATGGGTTTAATCAGTAAACACGGCATTTTGATTGTGGAGTTCGCCAACAATAAGCAAAAAGAAGGTTTCAGCAAACGCGAGGCCATAGAAGCGGCGGCTGGAATTCGCTTACGACCCATCCTGATGACCACCGCAGCCATGGTTTTAGGCGTGTTGCCACTGATTATGGCGAGCGGCGCGGGCGCGGTATCTCGCTTTAATATGGGCTTAGTAATCGCCACAGGCATTGCCATCGGCACGCTGTTTACCTTGTTTGTTGTGCCTGCGGTGTATTTGATGCTGGGCGCGAATCATGAGCAACAGCATAAGACGATAGTGTAAGTTTCGATAGAAAGCTAGCTTGGGTTGGGTGATAGCCATAACCCAAGCTAGGGGGTGTTCTCAATTGAGCCATATTACCGTGGAAACCAAGCAGAGCATGGCCAGATAATTCCTTGCCAAGCGTTCATAGCGTGTGGCCACACGCCTGAAATGCTTTAACTTCTGGAATAACCGCTCAACCAGGTT
>CAIYRS010000043.1 GCA_903928685.1 uncultured Methylococcaceae bacterium | reverse complement strand
GGTTAGCGATAGCGTAACCCGACATTTTTGGTGCTGAGTGCGTCGGGTTACGCTATCGCTAACCCGACCTACAATTTATACGCACCGCAAAAATAAACCTAACCATATGAATATTAAAATTTATTTCTTAACATAATGGCAGTAATGCCTGAACGTGGGAACGATAAAGTTTTAGGAGTCCAAAACATGTTTTGGACTCCTAAAGCTTTATCGCTGACAAATTCTAATAACCCGCCTTATGCCAAGATGCAGTAAGGCCAATTATCCACAAACCATGACAAACCCAAACGAATTAACCACTACCTTAACCACCATCCGCGATTACATTCGCTGGGCCGCTAGCCGCTTTCGCCAAGAACAACTGTATTTTGGTCACGGTAGCCCAGCGGCTTTGGATGAAGCCGCCGCGCTGGTGCTGCATACCTTGCATCTGCCTTATAACTTGTCAGAAACCTATCTCAACGCCGTGCTTACCTTTGAAGAACGCGCTGCCGTAGTCACCGTTGCTGATCGCCGTATTAACGAACGCTTACCCGCCGCTTACATTACCCAAGAAGCTATTTTTGCAGGCTTGGCGTTTTTTGTTGATGAACGCGTGTTAGTGCCGCGCTCGCCGATTGCCGAATTGATCGAACAACGCTTTGCCCCTTGGGTAGAAGAAAGTGAAGTCAGCAAAATTTTAGATTTATGCACAGGCAGTGCCTGCATTGCCATCGCCAGCGCTTATGCGTTCCCGAATGCGGATGTCGATGCTGTGGATATTTCCCCCGCTGCCCTGCAAGTTGCCGAAATCAACGTCATCAAACACCAAATGGGCGATGCCGTTACTTTGCATGAATCGGATTTGTTTGATGATTTACCCAAAGGCCATTACGACATAATCGTCAGCAACCCGCCGTATGTGAGTATTTCCGAATGGCAACAATTGCCGACCGAATTCCACGCCGAACCGGAACTAGGCTTTACTGGCGGCGAGACTGGCTTGGATTTGGTCATCCGCATTTTGGTCGATGCCAACGATTACCTCACCGAACAAGGCATCTTAGTGATAGAAGTCGGCAGCAGCGCCCAAACCTTGCAAGACACTTTCCCCGATGTGCCGTTTTACTGGCTGGATTTTGAACGCGGCGGCGACGGCGTGTTTTTGCTCACCGCCGAACAAGTCAAACTTTTTCATGAAACCTTTAGCGCTGCCTTAAATTAATTATGTCTGGAAATACCATAGGAAAACTGTTCACCGTCACCAGCTTTGGCGAAAGCCACGGCCCTGCCATAGGCTGTATCGTCGATGGTTGCCCCGCAGGCATGTCGCTGTGTGAAGCCGATTTGCAACACGACTTAGACCGCCGCAAACCCGGCACCTCGCGCCACACCACCCAGCGCCGCGAAGCCGATGAAGTCAAGATTTTATCGGGCGTGTTTGAAGGCAAAACCACTGGTACGCCGATCGGTCTGCTCATCGAAAACACCGACCAACGCTCCAAAGATTACGGCAAAATTGCCGAAACCTTCCGTCCGGGCCATGCCGATTACACTTACCAACAAAAATACGGCTTCCGTGATTATCGTGGTGGCGGCAGGTCTAGCGCACGGGAAACCGCCATGCGCGTTGCCGCTGGCGCAATCGCCAAAAAATATATGCAAGAACAGCTAGGCATAGAAGTGCGCGGTTACTTATCGCAACTGGGGCCGATAAAAATTGAAAAATTGGATTGGAGCATTATCGACAGCAACCCGTTTTTCTGCCCAGACATCGATAAAGTCCCCGAAATGGAACGCTACATGGACGCGCTACGCAAAGAAGGCGAATCCATCGGCGCACGTATTGAAGTGGTCGCCAGCAACGTACCGCCTGGCTTGGGCGAGCCGATTTTTGACCGTTTAGATGCCGAATTGGCTTACGCGCTGATGAGCATCAATGCCGTTAAAGGTGTAGAAATCGGCGACGGCTTTGCTTGCATCGACACCAAAGGCACCAAATTCCGCGACGAAATGACACCCGAAGGTTTTTTAAGCAACCACGCTGGTGGCATCTTAGGCGGCATTTCCAGCGGACAAGAAATCCGCGCCAGCATCGCCCTTAAACCCACCTCCAGCTTGCGCTTGCCGGGCCGCACCATCAACAGCCACGGCGAAGCCACCGAAGTTATCACCGAAGGCCGCCACGACCCCTGCGTCGGCATCCGCGCCACGCCTATCGCCGAAGCCATGGTTGCGATTGTATTAATGGATCATTTGTTGCGGCATAGGGCGCAAAATGCAGGCGTAGATTCTGGCCTGCCGTTTTTACGTTAAGCCCATGGAGCCAATCATCTTAAAAGCCGACCCGCAGCAGGAATATTTTTTTGATGAAGGCTGCTTTATTTTAGAACTGTCCAACACCCCCGCCGATGCCGATGTTTCCATCGCCAGAGCACGGGTTAAACCCGGCGTCACCACACACCTGCACCGCTTGCAAGGCGTGGTTGAGCGTTATGTGTTGCTGTCAGGCACAGGCCGCGTGCATATCGGTGATTTAGCCCCGCAAATGGTAACCGCAGGCGATGTGGTGATTATCCCGCCGCAATGCCCTCAACAAATCACCAATATAGGCGAAGATGATTTGGTGTTTCTGGCGATTTGTTCGCCGCGATTTACCAGTGCCATTTATGAGCGGCTTGCGTAGTTTTTAAAAACTAAAGGGAATGTTACATGCCGTATCTGAGTTTTATTGCCGATGACGCGTTAATTTCAGTCGTAACCCATTTGCTGGCTGTTGCCCAAAAAGCCCGTACCAAGGCCGATAAGGATTTCGATAGAAACGTCATCGACCCTTTTGCGGTTTTATTTGAAATGTCTGGGTTTAAAACCGATCAGGCGGTTTGGTTGGCAGGCGAAAAAAATCGTCAAGCGCAAAAGTCGCTGCAAAATCATGTCGGTGCTTTCCATCAAACAATCTTAGGGATGATGGACGGTTGGCAAGATTTAGGTACGGGCAGTGTTATTGATGCGGTCTGTCCAGACAAAAAATTGATAGCGGAAATTAAAAATAAGCACAACACCGTTAAAGGCTCAGATAAGGTGAAGGTTTATGACCACATGGAAACCTTGGTGATGACCAAAGGCCACCAATACAAGGACTTTACCGCTTATTATGTTGAAGTTATCCCGAAATCGGGTTTGCGTTACAACAAAGAATTTACCCCGCCGGATAGCGCTAAAGGCCAGCCGCGCCGAGCCAATCCGTTAATCCGCCAAATTGATGGTTATAGTTTTTATGCGTTGGCAACGGGTGTTCCAGATGCCCTAGAGCAGTTGTTCATGGTTTTGCCCGATGTTATTGAAGTGTGTTCAGACTATCAATTTGAAGATAGGGCGTTTGCCAGTGCCTATTTTGAAAAAGCATATAAATCTTCATAGCTCACTGAATTCATCATAAATCGGCATTTCCAAATACTCCGCTTGGCTACTCAGCCATGCCGCCAAAAGCTGTAAGGTGGCTTCCCGATTGGCTTTTTTCAGGCCACATTCCCAAATTACCGCTGCCCGCCAGCCAAGCACTTTCAATTGGTAAAGCACTTTTTGGTCGCGGGCAGTATTGCGGGCAAATTTCCGTTGCCAAAAATCTGTTCTGGATTTCGGTAAATGCGAGGTTTTGCAGCCTTCGTGTTGATGCCAAAAACAGCCATTGATAAAAATCACCGCGTGGTATTTTCGTAGCACCATGTCTGGCGAGCCGGGCAAGCATTTATGGTGCAGGCGAAAACGGAAGCCGCGCTTATGCAAGCCAGAGCGCACCCATATTTCCGGCTTGGTATTTTTGCTGTGGATAGCCGCCATTGTTCGGGAGCGGGTAGCGGCATCAATACGGTCAGTCATCGGCTTGCCTATTTGTTAGCCAAGTATTCTCTGGTTGATTATAATAGTAACCTTGTATAAAGTTGCTAAAGGTTAACTATGTATTCAGTCGCGCAACTCGCCGATATGCTAGGCGTTTCTAAGGAAACATTACGGCGTTGGGACAATAATGGCAAATTGCCGTCCTTGCGTAATCCTATCAACAACTATCGGTTTTATAGCAAAGACCAGCTGCGACAGTTTGAAGAGCTGCGCTTTATTTTTGATGATAGCAGCCGGGAAGCTATTGTTCCGGATCATGCCTATAAAACCATCGAATTATTTGCGGGCGCAGGCGGCTTGGCAATCGGTTTAGAGCGGGCAGGGCTGGATACTGTGTTGCTGAATGAGTTGGACAAAAGCGCCTGCGACACCCTTAAAAGCAATCGCCCAAACTGGCAAGTGCAATGCGGCGATATTGCCAATGTGGATTTTTCCCCTTATCGGAATCAGATTGACATCGTCACAGGCGGCTTTCCTTGCCAAGCATTTAGTTACGCAGGCAAAAAAATGGGCTTTGAAGATGCTCGTGGCACGCTGTTTTATCAATTCGCCCGGGCAGTAAAAGAAAGCCAACCGAAACTGTTTATGGCAGAAAACGTCCGTGGCTTGCTTAACCACGATGGCGGCGCGACCTTAAAAAACATCCGTTCAGTGCTTGAAGAGCTGGGTTATACCTTGTTAGAGCCGCGCTTGATGAAAGCCATTTTTTATCGGGTGCCGCAAAAACGCGAGCGTTTGATTTTGGTCGGTATCCGCAACGATTTAGCTGGCTTGGTCGCGTTCCATTGGCCCAGACCTTACCAAAAAGTCTATACCTTGAAAGATGCGTTAAAAGCCGGGGATTTATTTCCTTGCGATGTGCCAGATTCGCAAGGCCAAGCCTATCCCGCCAAAAAAGCCGAAATCATGGCGCAAGTCCCGCCCGGCGGTTACTGGCGCGATTTGCCGGAAGCCCTGCAAAAGTCTTATATGATGAAAAGCTATTTTCTCGGCGGCGGCAAAACTGGCATGGCGCGGCGTATGCACTGGGACGAACCCTGCCTGACCTTAACCTGCGCGCCCGCACAAAAACAGACGGAACGCTGCCATCCCGAAGCAACCCGCCCATTTACCGTACGCGAATACGCCCGCATCCAAACCTTCCCCGACGACTGGCAATTTAAAGGTCCGTTGACCTCGCAATACAAACAAATCGGCAACGCCGTGCCTGTCAACATGGCTTTCGAGCTGGGATTGTCGTTAGTGGATTTCCTCAATCGCTTATGTGCAACCGGAAAAGCGCAGCCAGCGGGGATGCCTGAACAACAGCTAGTGCCGTTTGTGTAGGCGGCCCGAAGAGTAGTTGTATGTCCTTTTTATTGCTTAGCTTTAGTTATCGAAAAATCACTTAACGCCAATATATGGTTCATGGTTAGCCCACATCGCCTGTATTTCCAGTATCTTCGGCAAAATGGCAATAAACAAATCTACCAAGCGCGGTTCAAAATGGCTGCCTGCATTTTCTTGGATGGTTTCTAAAATCCGCTGTAAAGGCCATGCTTCCTTGTAAGGCCTTTTCATGGATAGCGCATCGAACACATCGGCTATTGCGATAATGCGTGCTGATTCAGGGATCGACTCGCCAGTTAATCCATCAGGGTAACCGCTGCCGTCCCAGCGTTCATGATGGCGCAGTGCAATTTCGGCAGCCATTTGAAAGACTGCTGCGTTGCTCTTGGAGAGAATGTTGTAGCCGATTCTTGGATGGGTTTTCATCATCACCCATTCCTCTGCATTTAACTCACCTGATTTCTTGAGAATTGAATCAGGTATGCCAATTTTTCCGGAATCGTGCATCGGCGCTGCTAGTTCGATTAATTTACAAGCTTCATCAGGCCAGCCACAAGCTTCAGCCAAAGCACGCGCATAGGCAGCCATACGCCAAATATGTGCGCCTGTATCGGTGTCGTTGTAATGCCCCGCTTCACCCAACATATAAATGGCTTCGCGGTAGCTCTGTTCCAGTTGGTTTGAGCGCACCAACATCAAATGTGTTTTTATGCGTGCACGAACAATCGCGGGTGAGATTGGTTTGACAATATAGTCAACCCCTCCGGCCTCGAATCCGGTCGCTTCATCACCCGTCTCGGTTAAGCTGCTGATAAAAATGACTGGAATATTTTCGGTAATAGGGTCGGCTTTCAATTGTCGGCATACCGTGTAGCCATCCATATCCGGCATTTGAATATCAAGCAGAATCAAGGCTGGCGAGTGTTTGCGGGCAGCTAGCAGGGCTTCGGTGCCATTGCGGGCAAAGGCCAGTTGGGATGCCTGAAAATAGCTAGTGCCGTTTGTGTAGGCAGCGAATGCGCTAAAGATACAGAAATCGCTATTTTTTGGGTATAAAATAGGCCATAATGTCCGAAAATATTCCTAGATTATGACTTATGAACCAATCCCTTACACTGCTTAAGCAAGCCAGAATCCGTTATAGCCAAGGCGAAATAGCGAGTTTTCTTGATGTAGACCCCCGCACCGTACGACGATGGGAAATTGGCGAAAATGAACCTCCGACTTACTTAGCTGATGCTATACGCCAGCGTATACTCCCTTTGATTGATGCGGAACAAAAAAATAACCATTTGTTTACTTTTATAGACTTATTTGCAGGTATCGGCGGCATTCGCCTTGGCTTTGAAGCCCACGGCGGGCATTGCGTATTCACCAGCGAATGGAATGCTTTTTCCCAAAAAACCTATCTGGCGAATTTTCCGCAAGATACCCGACATCTTTTTGTTGGCGACATCACTCAAATTGATGAAAACGATGTACCAAACCATGATGTATTGTTGGCGGGCTTTCCTTGCCAACCGTTCAGTATCGCCGGAGTTTCTAAAAAAAATGCCCTAGGTCGTCCGCATGGCTTTGAATGCGCCACCCAAGGCACTTTGTTTTTTGATGTCGCCCGCATTATTGCCGCCAAACAACCCAAAGCGTTTTTGCTGGAAAACGTTAAAAACCTACTTTCCCACGACAAAGGCAATACGTTTAAAGTTATCCTGCAAACCCTGCGCGACGAATTGGGATACCACGTTTATTACAAAGTGATCGATGGGCAACGCTTTGTGCCGCAACACCGCGAGCGCATCATTCTTCTTGGTTTTCGGGATAAAACCGAATTTTCTTGGGACGACTTAGCCTTACCAACCCAAAGCCCACGCCTTGCCAGCATACTGCATCCACAAGACGGCAGCGAAGCAGCCGAAGAACCTTACACCATCGGCGAAAAAGCCGTTATTAACCCCAAATACACCTTAACGCCAAAATTATGGGAATACTTGCAAGCCTATGCAGCAAAACATCGGGCGGCGGGAAATGGCTTCGGTTTTGGCTTGGTGACAGGCGATAGCGTGGCGCGAACATTGTCAGCGCGTTATTACAAAGATGGTTCGGAAATTTTGGTATCGCAAGGTGAAGGCAAACGGCCTAGGCGTTTGACGCCTAGGGAATGCGCTAGGTTAATGGGCTTTCCTGATAGTTTTAAAATTCCTGTGAGCGATACGCAAGCGTATCGCCAATTTGGTAATAGTGTTGTTATGCCTGTTATCCGCGAAGTTGCCAGAATTGTCGTGCCTAAAATTATTGAAAACGTACATCCTATCAACAAACCAATAAGCAATTACTTTGAGGAGAAATAATATGAACACATCACGCATCCCTGATTTTGCCGATAACAGTTTTGACGGAATGTTAATGTGGTTTTCTGAAATGTCAGTTCGCGGATTGCTGTTTCATCCTGATGATGCACCAGAATCTATCGAGTCATTTGATTCGAATGAAAAATGTTTTACAGAAAATGAGTGCAATAAATTAGATCGCATTCTTTGCAATATGTTTGAACAGTTTGGCAATGATGTTTATGAGGCCGCTTACCCAATATTTATGAAGTGCGCGGGTTGGAAGCTAGATGCATAAACGTTAATCATTAGCCAAGCAGGGAATAATGAAATGAAAAAAGGGTATCTTTCGCAGTATTTTGATGGCGTTGCCTTAAAGCGGCTTAGCACGGTTGAAGTGGACATAATGACTTCACACCAACATGAATTTAATGGTGTTGAGGGCTTGCGTGAAATACTCGGAGAGCCAGAAGGTAAAGTGAGATATGAAGCCAAATTTTTATATCTCACAGACTATGAGGACGACCCTATTATCGAAGATGGTTTTCTGACTTGGTACGATGCAAGGCAAAAAGCGCGATTGGAAAGGGGCGTTATGCGTTGGGAATATCGCCTTTATTTCCCAACAAACCAAGTTTCTCAATGTGCGTCTGTTGGCGACTTACTACTAATTGCAAAACGGCCAGACAATACTCTGTTGGCAATAGTTGCAGAGCAAGAAACAACGATTGCTAAGCAAATTATGTGGCTATTTGGATTTTCTGATGTAAGCCACCCTGGTTTTTCAATTCGTGAAGATTTGGAAACCGAACAGGATAGGATTGAGTTTGCCTCTCGATTTATTCTTGAAAGCATTGGCGTTGTCGTCGAAACCAGCGAAGAAACGTGGTTGGATATAATGCTGGAGAAATTCAAAGGCAGTTTTCCCACTACAAAAGAGTTTTCAGCGTTTGCCCGATCTACTTTAAAAGATATTAACCCACAAGATGGCGCAGATGATGTTCTGATGGCTTGGTTAGAACGGGAAGAGGTTTTATTCCGCACCCTAGAAAGGCATTTTATCGGCGACAGGCTCGCCCAAGGCTTTGATGGCGATGTGGACGGCTTCATCAGTTTTTCCTTATCGGTACAAAACCGTCGTAAAAGCCGCGTTGGTCTTGCACTGGAAAACCATTTGGAATGTATATTTGTTGGGTTCGGTTTACGGCATTCCAGAACCGCCGTCACCGAGAATAAAACCAAACCGGATTTTTTATTTCCAGGGCATACCGAATACCACAATCCTGAATTTGATCCCCTTAAACTGACTATGCTAGGCGTAAAATCAACCTGCAAAGACCGTTGGCGGCAGGTGCTGGCAGAAGCCAACCGTATCGAACAAAAGCATCTTTTAACACTGGAAGCGGCAATCAGCGTTAACCAAACCAACGAAATGCAAGCCAAAAATTTACAGTTGGTTTTGCCAAGTCGGTTGCATTTGTCTTATGGTGAAAAACAGCGGGATTGGCTGATGGATTTGTCGGCGTTTATTAGCTTTGTTAAACAGCTTCAATAATTTATTGCTAGCAATTAAGGTATATTTTCAATCAAATCGGTATGGATAAGTCCAAAACTTGTTTTGGACTCCGGTGCAAATGTTTAAACGCTTTTGGCCTGCTATTAGCCCCATTCTAGTGTTGGCAGGGCAGGCTAAATCCCGCCCCGCTGTTTCCAGAACAGTAGATATTGCCGAAACTCTACGCCATAATCCCCCCAACGTGATTTTCCTCTTGTTTATCTTTTCCTGATTATTTTCATGACTATCCCTTATTGGCGGTTATCTGGTTTTTATTTTTTTTATTTCGCCACTGTCGGCAGCTTTATTCCGTATTGGAGTTTGTATTTAAAGGATGCGGGTTACAATCCGGCGGAGATTGGGCAGTTGTCGGCGTTGTTGATTGGCACAAAGATTATCGCGCCGGGTTTGTGGGGTTGGTTGGCGGATCGATCTGGTAAGAGTTTGTTTATTATCCGTTTGGCATCGTTTTTTGCGGCGGTGTTGTTTGCGGGTTTTTTGTTTTTTCAGGGTTATTTGTGGTTTGCGGTGATTACTGTCGGTTTCAGTTTTTTCTGGAATGCGGCCTTACCACAGTTTGAGGCGGCGACTTTATTCCACTTAAAAGACCAACCGCACCGTTATAGCCAAATTCGCTTATGGGGTTCTATCGGCTTTATTTTGGCGGTGCTTGGGGTTGGGCGCTTGTTGGATGTTTATCCGATTGCTTTATTGCCTGCCGCGATTACGGCGTTGCTGGTGGGGATTTGGTTGGTGTCGCTGTTGGTGCCGGATGCGCGGCCTAGCCATCACGGCGAGGAAGCGGAAGGTATCTGGAAGATTGTCACTAAGCCTGCGGTGCTGGCGTTTTGGTTGGTGGGTATGCTGATGCAATCGGCTCATGCACCGTATTATGTGTTTTATTCGCTGTATCTAAAAAACCACGCTTATTCGTCAACCTTAATAGGCGGTTTGTGGGCGTTGGGTGTGGTGGCGGAGATTGTGCTGTTTGTGTTTATGAAGCCGCTGCTGGCGCGGGTTTCCTTGCGGCATATTCTGTTGTGTAGTATTTTTCTGGCGGTAGTCCGTTGGCAGTTGATTGCTTGGTGTGCGGATAATTTATGGCTGTTGCTGTTGGCGCAGTTGCTGCATGCTGCTTCCTTTGGCAGTACCCATGTGGCGGCTATCCATTTGGTGCAAAATTATTTTGGCTCGCGTCACCAAGGCAAAGGCCAAGCTTTGTATGCGGGGTTGTGTATGGGCTTGGGCGGTATGGTCGGTAGTCTGTACAGCGGTTATTTTTGGGAGTTATTGGGTGGCGAGCTGGTGTTTGCCATCGGTGCAGCATCGGGTTGTTTGGCGTTTCTGGCGGCTTTTATTTGGATAGGCCGTGAAAAAGCCGAAGCCGTACAATGCTTAGGTTAAAATGCGGTTGGGCATCAAAGTGTTGTTAACTAACTACAGGAAATAATGTGTTTGAAATAATACAAAGTGGCGGCTGGTTAATGCTTCCCATCCTGGCTTGTTCGGTGGTGGCTATGGCGATTATTGTTGAGCGGTTTTGGAGCTTACAAAAACTTAAGGTGTTGCCGCCGGAGTTGCTGGCGCAAGTGTGGCGCTTATGGCGGGAAAGAAAGTTTGATGAGCCGACCTTACGGCGCTTGCGTAATGGTTCGTCGCTGGGTTTTGTGTTGGCGGCAGGTTTAGTCAATAGCCACCACGGGCGCGATGTGATGAAGGAATGTATCGAGGAAGCGGGGCGGCAGGTGGTGCATCGGCTGGAACGGTTTCTGAATACCTTAGGCACGATTGCTACTATTGCGCCGTTGCTGGGCTTGTTGGGTACGGTAGTCGGTATGATTCAGGCGTTTTCGTCCATTGTCTCTAATGGTGTGGGTGATCCTACGCTATTGGCTGGCGGCATTTCTGTGGCCTTAATTACCACGGCGGCGGGTTTGGTGGTGGCGATTCCCAGTGTGGTTTTCCATCGCTATTTTGAACGCTTGGTGGATGAGTATGTGGTCACGATGGAAGCCGAGGCCTTAAAGTTGGTCGATATTATTCATGGGCAGCGTGAGGCTGTGCTGTGAAGTTTCAGCGTAAAAAACGCCCATTACCGGAAATTTCGGTTACATCGATGGTTGATGTGGTGTTGTTATTGCTGTTCTTTTTTATGGTCAGCAGTACCTTTAACCAAAAGTCATCGATAAAAATCAAATTGCCGCAAGCCAATGGCATGGCAATATCGGCAGAAGATACCACCCTGACGTTAGTGATAGATGGAGATGGTGATTATTTTCTTGATGGTTCCGATGGTCAATTGGATGAAGTTATCAATAAGAGTGTGGATACCTTGCAACGGGCCTTAGCTAAGCATTGTGAACATCCTGAGCAAACGCCGTTGATTATCCAAGCCGACAGCAAAGCGCCGCATCAAGCAGTGATGACGGCATTAGAGGCTGCTAGTGAGGTTGGCTTTAGCCATATCACGTTTGCCGCTGAACAACCGCAAGGAAAACCATGAACAAGACCCTCGCGCGGCTAGTGCAACATATTTGGTATAAAGACCCGATTACTGGCGCGTGGTTAATGCCGCTGGGTTTTTTGTACAGCGATGTTGTCCGTTTCCGCAAATTCCTCTATAAGATAGGTGTGCTGAAAAGCCAGCGCTTGCCCGTACCTGTGGTTGTGGTCGGTAATATCACCGTGGGAGGCACCGGTAAAACCCCGCTGGTGATTTGGATGGCAAGGTATTTGCGCCAACAAGGTTTTAAACCCGGCATTATCAGCCGTGGTTATGGCGGGCAGGCAAGCGTTTGGCCTTTGGCGGTCACTGCCGATAGCGATGTTGCCGAGGTGGGCGATGAAGCGGTGTTGATGGCAAAGCAATCGGGCTGTCCGGTGGTGGTTGGGCCATTGCGTGTGGCGGCGGCACAGGCCTTATTACAAGCTAATGATTGTGATGTGTTGTTATCGGATGATGGTTTGCAGCATTATGCTTTGGCGCGTACGTTGGAGATTGTGGTGATTGATGGCGAGCGCCGCTTTGGCAATGGTTATTGTTTGCCTGCTGGGCCGTTGCGTGAACCCATCAACCGTCTGGAAAGCGTGGATATGGTTGTCGTTAATGGTGAAAAATCCGCTGACCACGAGTTTTCTATGCAGTTGCTTGGTGATGTTGCCGTCAATTTAGTCAGTGGCGAACAACGGACTTTAAGCGCGTTTGTCGGTATCGCTAGCCATGCGCTGGCGGGTATTGGTAATCCGCAGCGGTTTTTTAATAAATTGGCTGCCGCAGGTATCAGCTGCAAAAATCACCCATTTCCCGACCATTACTGTTATCAAGCGCAAGATATAAATTTTGGCGATCAGCAGCCAGTGTTAATGACTGAAAAAGATGCGGTTAAATGCCGCGCATTTGCCACGGTACAGCATTGGTCTGTGCCTGTGGTGGCTGAGCCAGAAGCGGCATTTGCCGAAAAATTACTTAACTTATTAAAGAGAAAATTATGATAGACAAAGCCTTGCTGGATATTCTGGCATGTCCCATTTGCAAAAGCCCGTTGCGGTATTTTAAAGACCAACAAGAATTGATTTGCCGTGCAGACCGCTTGGCTTTCCCTATCCGCGATGATATTCCGGTGATGTTGGAAGACGAAGCGCGCAATTTAAGCGATGAAGAAACGGAAGCCTTATACAAATGAGTGGTGGTTTTAAAGTAGTCATTCCGGCGCGTTATGGCTCAACCCGATTGCCAGGCAAGCCGTTGCTGGCGATTGCGGGCAAACCGATGATTGCCCATGTTTGTGAACGCGCCAAAGAAGCGCAAGCCGACGAGATTGTGGTTGCTACGGATGACCAACGCATTCTGGATACTGTGCAGGCATTGGGCATTAATGCCGTCATGACCCGCGCTGACCATCAGAGCGGTACGGAACGCATTGCCGAAGTGGCGGCTATTTGCGGTTGGCATCAGGATGACATTATCGTTAATCTACAAGGTGACGAACCCTTGATTCCGCCAGAGTATATCCGTACGGTCGCCGATGCCTTAGCTGGGCAACAACAGGCAGGCATAGCTACTTTGGCGGCGGCAATTACCGATAGCGATGAAATCTTTAATGCCAATGCCGTTAAAGTGGTGTTGGATAAGAGTGGCAACGCCTTGTATTTTAGCCGTGCGCCCATCCCTTGGGAGCGCGGTGCCTTTTCTGGCGAGGGCGGGCAGCCAACCACGGCAATGCCGTATTTGCGGCATATCGGCATGTATGCGTATACCGTGGCGTTTTTAAACCGTTACTGCCAATGGCAGCCATCGTTGTTGGAAACCGTGGAATCCTTAGAGCAATTGCGGATTTTGTGGCATGGAGAGGCCATCCGCGTGCAAGTAGTTGCCGCGCCGCCTGCTGCTGGTGTTGATACCGCCGAGGATTTATTGCGGGTGGAAAAGGTGTTTTCAGGTTTTTAAAACCTGAAAGGTCGATGTGTAAAGTGATTGCCAGTACCGAGACTTAAGCTGTTCAGGCTGTCGCCGTTAGCCTGAATATTTGTATAACCCTTTGTAAACGATGCTAGGTTAAATGATTAATTTCACAAAAATGCACGGACTGGGCAACGATTTTGTTGTCATTGATGCCACCAAAAAAGCTTTTGATTTAGACGCCGAACAAATACTTCAGCTTTCTGACCGCAATTTCGGTATTGGCTTCGACCAATTGTTAGTGGTTGGATTACCAATAACAGCAACCGCAGATTTTAAATATCGGATTTTTAATGCCGATGGCAGCGAAGTCTCCCAGTGCGGCAATGGCGCGCGCTGCTTTGCGCGTTTTGTCCGCGATAAAAAGCTGTCAGATAAAGACGAAATTTGTGTTGATACCAATGCCGGGCAATTGACCTTGCGTTTTGATGAAGACGATTTGATTACCGTGAATATGGGCGTGCCGCGTCATGCACCAGCGGAAATCCCATTAATCGCCGAGCAAGAAGCCAAGTTTTATAGTGTCAGTTTTAATAATGCTGAAAAGGCGTTTGGTGCGGTTTCCATGGGCAATCCCCATGCGGTGATACTGGTGAATGACATTAAAACCGCGCCAGTTGCTGAATTGGGTAAGTTGCTGGAAAGCCATGCGATGTTTCCAGAGCGGGTGAATGTTGGCTTTATGCAGGTTGTCGATAGGCAACATATTAAGCTACGCGTTTATGAGCGTGGTGCAGCAGAAACTTTGGCCTGTGGTAGCGGCGCGTGTGCGGCGGTGGTTATCGGCATAGAGCAGAATTTGTTGGATCAGGAAGTTTGGGTAGATTTACCCGGCGGTACGCTAAAAATAGTCTGGTCTGGTCGAGGCACGCCCGTATTTATGACTGGGCCGGCGGTAACGGTTTACGATGGCGCTATTCAGATAGGCGGCACACCAGAAACGCGGGATATGACGGCTGTGCAGGTTGAGCGGTATTTGCAACAACATCCGGATTTTTTCAACGCGCATTTGAGCTTGTTGGAGCAGATGCACATCCCGCATCCTAGCGGCAGTGCGGTATCGTTAATTTCCAAACAGTTGGAATTGTTTAGGGGGCGTCATCATGAAATGGAAAGCCAGCTGACTACTTTGATAGAAATCGCTAGGGAAAACGATACCGCGTTTACCCGTATGCACAAGCTGACTTTGGCGTTATTGGATGCTTGCTCCTTGGAAGAAGTGGTCACTAATTTGGATATAGTCTTGTCCGAATATTTCCTGACCGATTTTGTGGCCTTGCGGATCATCCGCGACCAGCCTGTCGCTAGCTTGCCAGAAGTTTTTCTTCAGCCGGGCAGTGAGGCGTTAAAGCCGTTTCTGAATGTGTTGTCCGGTAATTATCCTAGTTGTGGTCGACCAACTTTGGCGCAGGCGCGGGTGTTGTTTGGCGATTCGGCATTGGCAGTTCAATCGGCAGCGATTGTGCCGATGAATTTTACCGAATTGGAAGGTTTGTTTGTGATAGGTAGCCGTGAAGAAGGTCGTTTTCATCATAGTATGGGGACGCTGTTCTTAACACAAATGAGCGAGTTGATCGGCACGCGGCTTATTTCTTTGTTACAACAACCGTAATGCACCCCGATGCGGAAGCTTTGTTGGCGAGTTACTTACAGCAATTGCTGGTAGAGAGCCACGCCTCAAAACATACCTTATCCGCTTATAGTCATGATCTTGGTGTATTTAGGCAATATTGCCTTACCAAGATTACGCCAGCGATTTCTTCTTGGCACGAAGTGACTGTCGCCGATGTCCGTAACCACATTGCCCAGCGTCATCGCCAAGGTTTATCTAGCAAAAGCTTGCAGCGCGAGTTGTCGGCAATTCGCGGTTTTTATCAATATTTACTTAGCCACCAGCAAGCCGTCATTAATCCGGCGCGGCATTTAAAAGCTCCCAAGCAGGCGAGAAAGTTGCCAAAAACCTTGGATGTTGACCAAGTTGCTGGTTTTTTGCAGGCGGGCACCAGTTCAAATCTGGAAATTCGTGATGTCGCAATGTTTGAGCTGTTTTATTCCTCTGGCTTGCGCTTGAGTGAGCTTGCGGTCTTGGATGTGCTGGATATTGATTGGCAGGGTGCGGATTTGATGGTTCGTCTGGGTAAGGGTAAAAAATCCAGAATGTTGCCAATTGGCGGGAAAGCGATGTCGGCATTAAATGCTTGGCTAGCTGTACGCCAACAATTTGCCAAGGATGATGAGGTCGCCTTATTTTTGGGTAACCGTGGTGGGCGCTTGGGTACGCGGAGTATTCAATTAAGGCTTAAAGATTGGTGCATTAAAAAAGGTATCGACGGGCATATCCATCCGCACATGTTAAGGCATTCTTTTGCCGGACATTTACTTGAAGCCAGCCAAGATTTACGGGCGGTACAGGAATTGTTGGGCCATAGCAATATCAGCACTACGCAAATCTATACGCATTTGGATTTTCAGCATCTTGCTGAAATTTATGATAAAACCCATCCAAGAGCAAAAAAAAGAAGTGCATGAGCGATTGGCTGATAGGAAAAAATGCAAAAAACCTGCTACCATGTCATGAATTTTTAATGTAAAAAAGTATCCTGCATAGATTGCAAACATTTACTCCGTAATAGGTATCGGTAATGGCACAAGATGAATTTGAAGATACAAAATCCAAGGGAATACTCTGGGGCTTCAGTGTTTTTGTTGGTATCGTATTACTGGTTCTTGTGGGCTTAGGTGCTTGGTGGGGAAGTGAGCCAGGCCAGTTCAATATTATGGATGAGGCGGAAAAACGCGCCAAAGAAACCCATGATACCGATAACATGCCAGTCGGTTATGTTTATACCAATACTTTGGCGCATATTGCCGAGGTGTTACTGCATAAGCCAGGCGGTTACATCACTAACGACGTCGGGCCTCCAGGTGTGTTGCTGGACAACGTGCCTAGCTGGGAATTTGGCGCTTTGGTCATGTTGCGTGATGCCACTTCTGCATTGCGTAACCATTTTGCCAGAGACCAATCGCAATCCGCAGAAGATCCAGATTTGGCGGTCGCTGAGCCGTATTTCTATTTTGAAAACGACTCATGGGCGTTGCCATCAACAGAGGCTGAATACCAAAAAGGTATTGAAGCCTTGCATAAATACATGACCCGTTTGCAGCATTACGGCGGCAATGTCAAACAAGCGCAGTTTTATTCAAGGGCAGATAACCTTTGGCAATATACCGAGGTGGTTATCAAGCGTTTGGGCGGGCTTTCCACGCGCTTGACGGCAAACAGTTCCGGATCAAATTATGGCCCTGGATTGACTGAAGAAGAAAAAGAAAAGGCTGAAAAACAAGGTACGCCAGTTGCTAGGGTGACGTGGTGGGAAATCGATAATATTTTCTACGAAGCCCGTGGTGCAAGTTGGGCGTTACTGCATATACTTCGGGCAATTAAGCATGATTTTGCTGATATTTTGCTCGATAAGCGTGCGATGCGTACCGTAGACATCATGATTAAAGCCTTAGAAAACTCTTTGGAGCCAATTTTAAGCCCGATGATTCTGAATGGTGATGGTTACGGCTTGTTTGCCAACTATTGTTTGACCATGGCAAATTACATTGCTAGAGCCAATGCTGCGGCATTGGATTTGCGTGACATTATGAACCGAGGGTAATTTCGATGGATGAAAAGATCAATTTGAATTTGACCCAGATAAGCACATGGAGAAGAATTTTCTTCATGCTGATTTATTCAATTATTGGTGAGTTAGTCAGGATTTTAGTTTGGACAGTGATTGTGCTGCAAGTTGTTACAACCTTGCTGACAGGTACGCCAAACCAAAATATTTTAAATTTTGGTAAGAGCTTGTCGGTTTATTCTTACCATATTTTGCTTTTTATGACTTTTAATACCGAGGCCTTGCCATTTCCGTTTTCTGATTGGAATCTGACCGCAGAGTTGGAAATTCCTGAAGATAAAGCCAAAGAATAATCTGCTTTTTAGGGCAAAAACGCTCGGTTTTTGCCCATTCCTTGCTACATCACTCGTCTTCTTCTAAATCGGTTTCTGTTTCGAAATCTTCTTCTAGTTCGTCATCTTCTTCAAAGCCTTGGTTAAATAGTAACTTTAGGCTGCGGTATAGCAATCGTGACGATTTAGGTGGTTTACCCAGTTCCAGTTCTTTTTGGGCATTACGCAGTAATTGTCTTAATTGTTGCCGATCCGCGTGCGGGTTTTCGTCAAATAATTCCGATAACGCATCATTGCCTTCACTAATCAGCCTATCTCGCCAGCGTTCGGCAATGTGGTGTTCCCTAGTAGCGTGTGCGCTTTTGTTTTTTATACGCGCCAGGTTGTCTAATATCGGCTGGGTATCTATTTTATATAGTTGTCCGGCAATAAATTTTAATAGCCGCTTGCGCGCGCCTTTATGCGGCATACCAGATACTTCAGTAACCGATTTATGGATTGCTTCTGGCAGTTCAAGTAAATTAAGTTGTGTTGCTGAGAGTGCAGACATTTCTTCGCCTAGGGCAAATAAAGTGGCCATATCTTTTTTGATTTGGGTTTTATTTGGACGAATGGCGTAGTATTCCACTTCATCATCTTCAAAATCATTGTCAAATTCTTCAATCATATTTAGTTGTTATTGCGGTTTTCCAGTGCATCAGTTTCTGATTTAAGGTCAGGGCTGCATAGGCTGGGCTAGTTGAGGGTAAGCCATGATAGTTAAGTGTCGTGGCAAGTGGTTTTAATTGCGGCAGTACCTTTTGTTTGTAGAGGTTTTCTGCGCTTTTCCCGTTAAATAATACGGTGGTTATTTGTTGGTGAGAAAGGAAAAAAGTCTTAAAGTCGTTAATGCTGATGCTATCTTTTTGTATGCTGGCGTCAGCGCTGCCTTCCCGTTGGCAGCTTTGCAGTACATCCCAAATGGCGATGTGGTTGTCCAGCAATATGCTAATCCGTTGCTGATAGTCTAATTCAGGATATGCGCCAAATAGTTCACCCATAATAGGCCAAAAACCGTTGCGCGGATGTCCGTAATATTGCTGTTTTTCAATTGATGCCACGCTTGGCATACTGCCTAAGATGAGTATTTTAGCGGTAGCTGAGGCAATTGGCGCAAATCCCTTGTAATTTTTCATGGATTGACGGTATGTAATTTACTTGATGTTGGTGACGGTAAATTTGCGATAATACGCCCCCCTTATCATTACAGGAAAGCATTCCTATCATGTGGTTTAAAAATCTTAGTGTTTTTCGTTTAACTGAAGCGTTTGATTTAACGCCTGAGCAATTGGAGCAAAAACTTGCGGCTATGGTGTTTCAGCCTTGTTCGTCGCATCAAGAGTTTAGTTTTGGCTGGACTGCGCCAGTAGGTCGCGGTTCTGAGCAATTAGTCCATAGTAGTAATGGTTTTATGATGCTTTGCGGCAAAAAAGAAGAAAAAGTTTTGCCAACAGCGGTTGTAAACGAAATGGTGCAAGAAAAAATTATCGATACAGAGGCGAAAGAGCATCGTAAGTTATCTAAAAAAGAGCGCACTGCAATAAAGGATGAATTGATTTTTGAGTTATTGCCTAAGGCGTTTAGTTTTTCGCGTAAAACTTATGCGTATATCGACCCCAAAGGTGCTTGGCTAATCGTTGATGCGGCTTCTACAAAAAATGCCGAAGATTTCTTGAGTAATTTGCGTAAATGTCTAGGCTCTTTACCTGCAGTACCCATTAATACCATTGATAAGCCAATTGTAACGATGACCCAATGGCTAATGGATAATAATTCGCCTGATGATATAACTATTGAAGATGAATGTGAGTTACGTGCGCCTGAAGAGGCGGGCGGGATAATCCGCTGTAAGCGTCATGATTTATCGTTGCCTGAAATAAAAAACCATTTGGATTCAGGTAAGCAGGTTATTAAGTTGGCGGTCAATTGGGCGGATCGTATAGCGTTTGTTATTGACGAACATTTGGCGGTCAAGCGATTGCGTTTTCTGGAGTTGGTGCAAGATCAAATGATGGATATGGAGGCTGAAGGCGAAGCGGAAAAATTCGACGCGGACTTTTCGATTATGTCATTGGAAATTGCTAATTTACTGCCTCGATTGCTAGAGTTGTTTGGTGGGGAAAGCAGGGTATAGGCTGGTAATTATATTCAGCCATAAAAAAAGCCCGGTGGAAAACCACCGGGCTTTTTCAGCTAAATCATTAATGATTTATTTCATCATTGATTTTTTGAACATGCTGTCCAATTTGCTGTTTGTGTCTTGAGCATATTGAGCAGCGCGGTTTGCAGCGGCTTCAGCAGCAGCAGCTCTTGAAGCAGCATCGTTAGCAGCACTTTGTGCGCTTGCAGCGTCAGAAGAAGCTTGAGCAACAGAAGTTTTCAAGCCATCGATTTGAGATTGCAAGTTATCGATATCAGAAGTGCTTGCACAACCAACAACCAAACCAGCAACTAATGCAACCATTGATAATTTCACTACTTTTTTCATGTCAATTTCCTAATAAAGTTATTACTACAAAATAATTCATACAGCTGGTTAAGATTATACCATTCTTTGTTGCAATTTGCAGCATTATTTTATTTTCACCACTGTACCTGTATCAACCAAATGGCTTAGATGATCTATTTGCCCATTGGTTAATGCGATACAGCCGTGAGTCCAATCAAATGCTTTGTGGACTCTTTCGTCGGCCCGTCCGAGGCCGTGTATACCTATTTGTCCACCCAGAGGGGTGTTTTGCGGAGGTATTTGGTTGTTTTGATGCGCTGATACAATGCGGTAATAAGTCATTTGGTCAATTTTACCCTGTCTTAAAGCATGTTCCGCATCTTCTGTGGAAGGGTATGTCAAACCAAAAAAGCGCTTAAACGAGCTTTTTTCGCCAATCCAGCCAATCCGATAATTGCCGAAAGGGGTGATGTTGTCGCCACGATGGCTTTTTAATCCCGCACCACCTCTACCAATGGCTATTTGGCTTAATGTTTCTACGGTTTGATCGCCTTTTTTGACTTCAATTTTACGGGCTTTGGTATCAACAAGTAGCCAAACATCGCTATCTGCGTATACGGAGGAAGAAAAACACACACAAATGAATAAACAAATTCGTAACATATATCTCTACACTGAAAAAGAATTTTGGTGTAATTTAATACGCCCAAGCCTACTGTCGCCAAGGAACACATGAATATAGAAATTATCCCAACTCGCCCCTTCCAAGATCAAAACCCAGGAACATCTGGACTTAGAAAAAAAGTTAAAGTATTTCAACAACCAGGCTATCTTGAAAACTTTGTCCAAGCCATATTTGATTCCTTGGACGGAATTGCAGGAGAAACGTTAGTTTTGGGTGGCGATGGGCGTTATTTTAATAGGGCAGCTATACAAACGATTATCAAAATAGCTGCCGCCAATGGATTTGGCGAACTTATTATAGGTCAAGGCGGATTATTGTCTACGCCTGCGGCATCCCACATTATTAGAAAATACAATGCGTTTGGCGGCTTGATATTATCAGCCAGCCACAATCCTGGTGGCCCGGAAGAAGATTTCGGCATCAAATACAATGTCGGTAACGGCGGTCCTGCCCCAGAAAAGGATACGGCTGCATTCTATCAGCGTAGCCAAACCATTGATAGCTATAAAACAGTTAACATAGCTGACATCAATATAGACACTATCGGTGTTCAAGAGCTTGATGGCTTGAAGATAACCGTCATTGATCCGGTAAGTGACTATGCCGAACTGATGCAGACAATATTCGATTTTCCACTGCTAAAGCAATGTATTAGCTCAGGTTACATTACCTTGCTGTTTGATGCCATGAGTGCAATTACTGGGCCTTACGCCAAGCGCATACTGGTTGATATATTGGGAGCACCCGCAGAATCTGTTATCAATGGCGAGCCATTAGAAGATTTTGGCGGCCATCACCCCGACCCAAATTTGGCACATGCCCATGAACTTGCCGAGCGCATGTTTGGTGACAATGCCCCGGTATTTGGCGCCGCATCTGATGGTGATGGTGACCGCAATATGATAACTGGCAGCCATATTTTTGTTACGCCGAGTGATAGCCTTGCGATTATGGCGGCTAATGCCCACTTAATACCTGCCTACGAATCTGGATTGGCGGGTGTGGCGCGGTCAATGCCGACCAGTCAAGCGGTTGATCGGGTTGCCGCTAGCTATAAAATCCCTTGTTATGAAACGCCAACAGGCTGGAAGTTTTTTGGCAATTTACTCGATGCCGGAAAAATTACCTTATGCGGTGAAGAAAGTTTCGGTACAGGCTCAAATCACGTCCGTGAAAAAGATGGGCTATGGGCGGTATTGTTCTGGCTTAACCTAGTCGCTAAAAAACGCCAATCAGTTGCCGAGATAGTGCAAGAACACTGGCAAAAATTTGGGCGGGATATTTATTGCCGTCATGACTATGAAGCCGTAGATGCTGGTATTGCCAATGGTATTTTTGACCATCTTCGAGTGCTGTTTGCCGATTTACCAGGCCAAACCTTTGGTGACTACACGGTAAAATTTGCCGATGAATTCAGTTACCTGGATTCAGTTGACGGCAGTGTCAGCAATAAACAAGGGCTTCGCATTGGCTTTGAAAACGGCTCGCGGATTGTTTTCCGCTTGTCCGGTACAGGTACAGTTGGCGCTACCCTAAGGATATATTTGGAGCGTTTTGAAGCTGACGCCACAAAACACGATCAAGATGCCCAAGAAGCCTTGGCAGAATTGATTGATTTAGCCGAACAATTGAGCCAAATTAAGCAACGCACAGGCCGAACTGAGCCGAATGTGATTACTTAATACGCACAAAAAAAGGGTTGCCGATAACGCATCGGCAACCCTGAGTTTTTTCCGAAAATAACTTACTGTTATTCTAAATTAGCGTGTCTATAACGCATCTCTTCTTCAGCAATACCTTTTTCATGAATCAAGTGGGCAACAAAAGATTCTAAGAAAAACAAGGTAGATAACTCAAACACCGTTCCCATAGGCATACCGTGTACTTTGCTGTACTGGTCAGATTGGCCTATTTGGAAAACCGCATCCGCCATATCGCCAATAGTTGAGCTGGATTTTGCAGAGATCAACAGAATGTCTGCGCGTACGTCTTGCGCCCGTTTAGCAAAAGAAATCAATTGCTCGGTTTCTCCAGAGCCGGAAATAACCACTAACAAATCGCCGCGTTTAATGCTTGGGGTGACAATTTCACCAACTACATACACTTCATAACCGCTGTGCATCAGGCGCATGGCAAAAAACTTCCCAATTAAGCCAGAGCGGCCCGCGCCAGAAACAAAAATCCGTTTTGCGCTATCCAGCATCCGGGTCAAACGGATGGCGTGGGCATCATCAGTGGTTGATAAAATCGAATCAATTTTATCGATAACCATTTGTTGGTGTGACGATTTGCCGTCAGCCAAATCACGCAATTGCCGGGCAGCATCGGCGGGAGACGCCGCGCCATAAATCGCAGCGCCAACGACGATAATATCCGCACCCGATTCTACTACTTGTTTAATGGTGTTGGCTTTAATGCCGCCAGCAACGGAAACCCGTACTTTCAAACCTAAAGCGGCGATGTCTTGCAAATCGGCAAAAGGCGTTTGTCCTGCCGCTTGGGCATCAAGCCCTGTGTGTACGCCGATAATATGTGCGCCCAAAGCTGCCGCTTCCCGCGCACAGTCCAGTTTATTGGGTACATTGATTAAATCAATTTGCGCTTCCGCCTGATAGGCTTTTGCGGCATTGATAACGCCAGCGATAGTCGCCATGCCAGATACGCCTAAAACCGTACAAATATCCGCGCCAGCGGCATAAAAAGGCGTGGCTTCATATTCGCCAGCATCCATGGTTTTTAAGTCCACGAGGATTAATTTATCGGGAAAACGCGACCGCAGTGCTTTTACTAAATCAATGCCGTTGTGTTTTATGCACGGTGTGCCGATTTCAAAAATATCAATATAAGGTGCAGTTTGTTCTGCCAACTGTAGTGTTTGCTCAAAATCAATAGAATCGAGCGCTAATTGGATAAGTGGTCTTGCCATGTCATATGCTCCTTTGGGTGCTAGTACTGGAAACCTACGGGGCTTTCGGTTTTGGCAGAAAGCAACAGGTGGTTTTCTTATTGATAGTGAAGCGGTCAGCCTCACTTCGGAACTCTAAAACAGCGCTGCGGCGATGTCAATTTGATACGAAATAAGCGCGGGATGGTTAAGGAGAATTGCTGGTTAGCGGGCACTATTTTTCGATGGATAAAATAGTAGTAACTAATGGTTGGATTACAGAGCTAGTGCTCAGTCAATGTTGAATTGTCGATATTATTTTCGTAGGAGCGAACGGCTGTTCGCCTAATCGTAGCGGAATTTGGTGCGGATTACTAAAAAGGCTGACAGCGGTATACCCTTGCAAGATTTGCACGATGGCTTAAATGTTTTAAGCCAGTTTCAATTTATTATTGTTCGTGTTTTTTCGTGCCGTTCGTGGACAAAAAAATCTAACATCAAACGTTTAAGTTATCGGCTAAGTTATGCAAAACACAAATAAGCAAAACACCTGCGGCAATTAAGGCGATTTGTTCCAAAGAGGCCTTAATATCGGTTTTTTTATGTAATGAAGGGATTAAATCGGCGACAGCGATGTAAATAAAGCTGGATGCCGCCAAGGCAAGAAAATAGGGCAGGCTGGTGTTTAAGTCTTCTAAGCTAAAGTAGGCCAAAACGCCGCCTAAAACCGTGGTTAAGCTGGCTAAAATATTATAAAAAAGCGCTTTTTTAGGGCTATAACCACTTTCCAGTAAAATCGCAAAATCGCCGACTTCTTGAGGAATTTCATGGGTGGCGACCGCTAAACTGGTGACGATGCCGAGTTGGACATCGGTCAAAAATGCGGCGGCTATTAAAATGCCGTCAACAAAGTTGTGGATGCTATCGCCGATAATAATCAGCGCACCCGCCGATTGGTTTTTGGGCGCGTGGTGTCCGTGGGCATGGCTTTCATGGTGAGTGCCTTCATCGCCGTGGGCTTCACAGCTGCCATGATGGCAATGCCGCCAAATGAGCAATTTTTCCAGAACAAAAAAGCCAAGTATGCCAGCCAAGATTGTTCCAGAAAGGTTTTGAAATTGTTCTGGCTTTACTTCGGAGAAGGCGTGTGGGATTAGCCCCCAAAAAGCCACTGCTAATAATGCCCCAATGGCAAAGCTGATGCCGTGAGGAAGGACGGCTTGTCTTTTTTGTTCCGGTAGTAACAGAAAAAGTGCGGCTGCCAGTACGCTTAAAACGCCACCGATTGCCGTAAACAATATGATTAATAAGAGTAAGTTCAAAGGGTCAATCTCTCCAGATTAAGGTTGCCATACGTCCTGTTTGTTGGTCGCGGCGATAAGAGAAAAAGCGGTCGCTGTCGGTGACTGTACAAAAATCACCGCCGTAAATTTGCTTGATGCCTAAGGCTTGTAATTCAATCCGTGCCAGCTGGTAAATATCGGCTAAGTATTTGTCGTTGGCGGAAGCGGTGAACGCGCTGCTAAAAACGGCAGATTTTTCCGCGAATGCGCTGTAAACGTCTTGCCCGACTTCAAAACAGTGTTTGCCAATGGCAGGGCCTAACCAAACCAATAGGTCTTTTGTAGCGAAGCAACCAATGGTATTGCTGATAATGCCATCTAACAAACCGCGCCAACCCGCATGGATAGCGGCTATCTGTAAGCCGTCAGCTGAGCAAACCAATAACGGTAGGCAGTCTGCGGTCATCACCGCACAAACCACATTGGCTTGGTCGGTGTAGCTGGCATCGGCAATGGCAGTGATGCTATTTGCTTGCGCGTACACCGCTTGGTTGCTGTGGGTTTGTTGCAACCACAGCGGTTCGGCGGGTAGCTTAAGCAGGGATTTTATGCGCTGACGGTTTTCGCGGACATGCTCGGCATTGTCGCCAACATGGCTGGCAGGGTTAAGGCTGTTGTAGGGCGCTAAACTCACCCCGCCTGTACGCAAGGTTGTCGCTGCGTGGATATTGGCAGGGGCGGGCCATTCAGGGCTTAACCAATGGTTATTTTTCATTGCCAGCCAGTGCGGAAAGTAAGCGCAGCATATCCTCCGGCATTGGCTGTTCCCATTCCATATAAGTTTCGGTTGCTGGGTGTATTAAGCCTAATTTGGTGGCGTGCAGGGCTTGGCGTTTAAAGCTGCGTAATTCTATTTCCAATTGTTCGCTGCACGCGGGCGGCATTTGAAAGCGTCCGCCGTAAACTTGGTCACCCAATAATGGAAAGCGGATATGCGCCATGTGAACGCGAATTTGGTGGGTGCGACCAGTTTCCAGTTTTACCCGGACTAAGGTATGCCGGGTAAAGCGTTTTTCCACGCGGTAATGGGTGACGGCAAATTTGCCGGACATTCTCACCACATAACGTTTACGGTCAGACGGGTGGCGGCCTATGGGTTCGTCTACAGTGCCGCCAGCAGTCATGCGGCCTCGGCAGATTGCTAAGTATTCGCGGTTGATGCTGCGTTCTTGTAATTGCTGGGTCAGGCTGTTATGTGCCATCAAGTTTTTGGCGATCATTAACAGGCCGCAGGTGTCTTTGTCCAAACGGTGGACAATGCCCGCTCTGGGTAAAGTCTCTAGGTTGGGGTCATGATTTAGCAAGGCATTGACTAAAGTGCCTTGCCAGTTGCCAACCGCCGGATGCACCACTAAGCCAGCAGGTTTGTTGACGATGAGGATGTCGTCATCTTCATAAACTATATCCAGCGGGATGTCTTCTGCTTCGGAGTTGATGACTACCTCGGCTTCCGCATCCAAGGTGATGGTTTCGCCGCCTTCCAATTTTGTTCTAGGTCGTTGGATTTCACCATTGACCTGTACCCGGTCGGCTTTAATCCATGTTTGTAATTTGCTTCGGGAATACTCAGCAAACAGTTCCGCTAGTGCCTGATCCAAGCGCATTCCGGCCATTTCTAACGGTACTTCTGCAGTCAATATCATAATAACAAGTGCTTTTTAATAATTGGTTGTTAGGCTATACTCGCAAGTCCACAAAACGCCCTTGTTTCGTAGTTAATCCAGCAAGAAAACCTCTAATATTACAACGTGTCGTCCGAACTATGCGATTAATTTTAATAAAAATTCTTTTTATTTGTTTTTTAGGGCTAGTTCTTCAGGGGTGTGAAACCTTAGGATTATCTTCAGATGATAAAGATAAAGCCGATGAATATGCGGGTTGGAATGCAGAAAAATTCCGGTCTGAAGCTAAAAAATCTGTGGACTCAGGGAGTTACGAAAAGGCGATTAAGATTTACGAAGCCTTAGAGTCGCGTTATCCATTCGGCGATTATGCTGCACAAACCCAATTGGACATCGCTTATGCGTATTACAAAAATGGTGATGCCGATTCCGCTATTGCCGCCGCTGAACGTTTTATCAAAATCAATCCCCGCAATCCGCATGTCGATTACGCTTTTTATCTAAAAGGCTTGGTCAATTACAATCGTGATATTGGTTTTATTGACCGTTATTTACCCACCGATGTCTCTCAACGCGATCCAGGCAGTGCTGGTGATGCTTATGAAAACTTTTCTGAGCTAATCCGCCGTTATCCAGGTAGCCGTTATCTTGCTGATGCCCGATTACGGATGATTGCCTTGCGGAATAATTTGGCAATGCACGAAGTGCATGTGGCTAGGTATTATTTGAAACGTAATGCTTATGTTGCGGCAGCCAATAGAGCTTCGGAAGTTTTGGAAAAATACCAACGTACACCAGCAGTGCCTTACGCCTTGCTAGTGATGCAGGATGCTTACGCTGAGTTGGGTATGAAAGACTTGGCAAACGATGCTAAGCGCGTTTACCAGCAGAATTATCCAGATGGGCCGCCAGTGCCTGAGCATAACAAGTCGACAATTTCCCATCGGGTTTGGGATTTTATTGGTTTGGAAGAATAGCGGTACAACAGCAAGCGGGGAGGGGATGTGTTCCCCGCTTTTTTGTTTTTAGTGGTTTAGTTTTTCTTCAAGCTGTTTTTGGGTCAAGTGCCGTACATCTTCGCCATTGACCATATAAATCAAGTGTTCACAAATATTGCAGGCGTAATCGCCAATCCGCTCCATTGCCCGCGCTGTCCAAATCACATCTAAGGCACGGGTAATATTTCTTGGGTCTTCCATCATCCGGGTAATCAAGCGTCTAATGATGTTTTCATATTCGCGGTTGACGTTTTCGTCACGTCCGGTAATGTCGGTAATGTTTTCAATGCTCACTCTGGCAAAAGCATCTAATGCCAAATGCAGCATTTCCTTAATGATTTCCGCCATGTGTTCCAATTCATATTGGCTATGTAATTGTTGTTCAGTCCCTGCCAATTTAATCGCCATTTGAGCGACCCGCTCAGCTTTGTCGCCAGCGCGTTCAATCTCGCGGACAATTTTAATAACCGAAATAAGCATTCTAAGATCGAATGCCGTTGGTTGCCGCAAGGCAATAATTTGCGAGCATTCTTGGTCGATAGCCATTTCTAAAGCATCGACTTGGTTGTCTTGCTTGATAACTTGGTCGGCAAGCTCCAAATCGCCTGTGGTAAATGCTTGAACGGCTAGCTCAATTTGATGTTCAACCAAGCCGCCCATGGTTAAGACCTTGTTGCGGATGTCTTCTAAATCTTTATTGAATTTTTCAGATATGTGATGACCAATTTTATGGTTGTCCATTATGTGCTCCCCTATTAGCCGTAGCGACCAGTTATATAATCTTCAGTTTGTTTCTTTTTGGGGTTGGTGAACAATTCACTGGTTGTACCCATTTCGATCAGCTCGCCCATATACATAAATGCCGTGTAATCGGAAACGCGCGCGGCCTGTTGCATATTGTGGGTAACGATAACAATGGTGTATTTCTCTTTTAATTCGTTGATGAGTTCTTCAATTTTTAAGGTAGAAATAGGATCCAAAGCCGATGCGGGCTCATCAAGCAGCAATACTTCTGGCTCAATGGCAATGGCGCGGGCAATCACTAACCGTTGTTGCTGACCACCAGACATGCCCAAGGCATTGTCATTCAAGCGGTCTTTCATCTCATCCCAAAGCGCCGCGCCGCGCAGAGCGTTTTCTACGGTTTCTTGCAAAATGTATTTGTCGTTGATGCCTTGAATACGCAAGCCATAAGCGACATTTTCAAAAATGGATTTAGGGAATGGGTTGGGTTTTTGGAAAACCATGCCTACCCGTCTACGCAAGGCGGCAACATTGACGCCTTGGGCATAAATGTTTTCATTCTCCAGCAATATTTTGCCGTCAATGGTGACGTTATCCACCAAATCATTCATGCGGTTAATGCAACGGAGCAAGGTTGATTTACCACAACCACTAGGGCCAATGTAAGCAGTCACTTTCTTTTTGGGGATGTCCATACTCACCCCATGCAAGGCTTGTTTTTGCCCGTAGTAGAGATTGAGGTTCTCTACTTTTATGCTGATTTCATTGGTTTCATTTTGGTTGGCACGATTGAGTAAAACAGCGTTCATATCAATGGCGTGTGTGCGTACTTCTTGTGCAGTCATTTGGTTAACCTTCCAGTGCTCGGTATTTTTCTCTCAGGCGATTTCTGATAATGATAGCAGCTAAGTTTAGCCCTAAAATCACCACCACCAATAATAAGGATGTTGCATAAACTAAGGGTCTTGCGGCTTCCACGTTAGGGCTTTGGAAGCCAACATCGTATATATGGAAACCCAAGTGCATGAACTTTCTGTCCAAATGCAAAAATGGGAAATTGCCATCCAGCGGCAGTGTCGGTGCCATTTTTACCACACCGACTAGCATCAACGGGGCAACTTCACCCGCCGCCCTAGCGACAGCAAGAATTAATCCCGTCATCATGGCTGGGCTAGCCATTGGCAAAACTGTTAACCATAAGGTTTCAAATTTGGTTGCGCCCAAAGCCAAGCTACCTTCGCGGATAGATTTAGGAATACGCGACAAGCCTTCTTCGGTAGAGACAATCACCACTGGCAGCGTTAACAAGGCCAAAGTGATAGATGCCCACAATAAACCTGGCGTGCCAAAAACAGGCGCTGGCGCGGCTTCTGGGAAGAACAGTTTATCGATATTGCCGCCCAAGATATAGACAAAAAACCCAAGGCCGAACACACCATAAACAATAGACGGTACACCCGCCAAGTTATTGACGGCAATTCTGATTAAGCGGGTGATGAAACCTTGTTTAGCGTATTCGCGCAGGTAAACCGCTGCAATCACACCGAACGGGGTAACAATGATCGACATCATCATCACCATCAAAATCGTACCGAAAATGGCAGGGAAAATGCCGCCTTCGGTATTGGCTTCACGCGGTTCATCGGTTAAAAATTCGTAAACTTTCGCAAAGTAATGCCCGACTTTTGCAAACCAACCCATATCGTTTGGCTGAAACATCATGACGATTTTTGCCATAGGAATTTCAACTTCCTGCCCGTTATCGGCTTTGGCAACAATGCTATCGCGCCGGATTTGCTGATACAGGTCAGCCAACGTAGTTTGAAATTGCTTATATTGGTTTTCCAGCTCAACTTTTTCAGCGGCAAATTGTTTTTCAGTCGCGCTATTCCACTGTTTTTCCAATTCTAAAGCTTTTTGTTTTAAGCGTAGCCGCTCTAATCCGTAGTTGACCTTGCCTATATCTTTCTTTTCGATTTTTTCTATTTGCTCAAAAATAACCAGATTTTCAGCCAGTTTTTTTTCTGCAATAGGCCACGCGGATGTGCCAGAGCCAACGACCTTGCCATTTTCTTTAACGGCAAGGAATTGCCCATAGAAATTACCCCATTCGCGACGCTCTATAGTCAACAAATCGGTCGGTTCGGTTTGATTTTTGATGTTGCGGTCTTGTATCCAACGAAAATCGGTGCCGGTAATATCGCGGTTTCCGGTTTTAATCAGATGTTGTACTAGCGTATCTTCGTTATCAGCTAATGTGTAGCCAGCAGATTTTGCCATTGCCGCAGGCGTTACGCTGCTGTCGACCATTTCACCAATAATGGTTTGCGGCTCACTACCGACTTCTTGATAGCTGAATTGGATGATTTTAGAAGGCCAAAAATGCCCGACACCACGGACGGTAATCAGGCCAAGTACGGCGATTACCATAATTAAACAGGTGCTGACCGCCGCAGCGTTTAGCCAAACCCAGGGGACACCACTTTTAAACCATAATTTAATCATAACGAGCTGTATTTATCGCGTAGACGTTGACGGATAACTTCCGCCAAGGTATTGAAAATGAAAGTAAAGGTAAATAAAACTAAAGCCGCTAAGAACAATACGCGGTAATGGGTGCTGTCCACTTCCGATTCTGGCATTTCCACGGCAATGTTAGCAGCCAAGGTACGCATACCTTGGAATACGCTGATGTCCATTACCGGGGTGTTGCCTGTTGCCATTAATACGATCATGGTTTCACCAACGGCACGTCCAAAACCAATCATAATGGCAGAGAAAATACCGGGGCTGGCGGTCAGCAATACCACGTTTATCATGGTTTGCCACGGCGTGGCGCCTAAAGCCAAAGAGCCTACGGTAAGATGCTTGGGAACACTGAAAATGGCATCTTCAGCAATTGAGAAAATGCTGGGGATAACGGCAAAACCCATTGCTACACCGACAACCAAGGCATTACGTTGGTCATAACCGATGCCTAGATCATTTTTAAACCATTCCCGTAAGCTACCATTAAATAACACCGCTTCTATTGGTGTGCTGATAGTAAAGGTAAACCAGCCGCCAAGCAGGATCACTGGGATAAGCAACATGGCATCCATGCCGTCGGGGATTTTATTGAGCAAATCCTTGGGCATAAACTGCCAGCTAAAAGCAAATAGCATCACGATCATCGGGCTGAACAACAGAAAGCAAAAAACGCCCGCGAGATTGGCTTCCATAAACGGCGCTAACCATAAGCCCGCTAAGAAGCCCAAAATAACGGTTGGTAATGCCCCCATAATTTCAATAGTCGGTTTGACGTATTGGCGGATGTTGGGTGACATGAAATAGGCGGTGTAAATGGCGCCCATCAACGACAGCGGTATCGCCACCAACATGGCGTAGAAAGCGGCTTTCAATGTGCCGAATACTAACGGGGTTAAACTGTATTTAGGCTCGAAGTCATTGTTTGCGGCGGAAGATTGCCAGATGTAATCCGGTTTTGGATAGCTTTCGTACCAAACTTGTTGCCATAAGGATTTCAGCGACACTTCTGGGTGTTCATTGTCGATTTTCCAGAAATGCAGCTTGTTGTCGGCAGATTGCAATAACAGCGCATTCGCTCTAGGTGATAACGCGGCAAAGCTTAAAGAATCGCTCACATGGGTTTTTACCAGCTCTTTTTCAGCCGTGGAGTGATAAATGCCGATGTTGCCACTAGCGTCAACAGTAAGAAAGCCTTTGCGGCGTTGTTCGCCTTTTAGGCTAACAATGGCGCTGTCAGAGACTTTAAAGGCACGGATTTTTTGTAATTGCGGATGGTTATTGCTATCTCTGACCATCGTCCATTGCGACACTGCACCGCTGGAGTCGCCAATCATTAAGGAAAGGTCGCCATTAAGGAAATCAACGCTGGTGATTTTTTGGTCTGAGGCTACCGCTTGTTGCGCTTGTTTTAACGACGGACTGGCTTTTTCACTGATGTCATAAAAGGCGAGCCTGCCGTTTTTGCTGGCTAAATAGAGATTGCGGCCTTCTTTATCAATCAGGATACGCTCAACGCCTTCGCTAGGCAGGGGGATTTCACCGTCGGTACGTTGTAAGCTGGCTTCATCGGCGAATAACGATTGCTCTTTCTCAAAGCTGGTTAAGGTAATTTTGTTGGCAGATTGGGTAACAACGGTAGTGGCGTTATCGGCGATGGCAAAAGCGATTTTATCCAACGCGATGCCTGCATCATTTATCGCCAAAGGCTCTTCACCAAGTGGGTAATTTAGTGTGGGGGTAATGATGCGGATGTTGTTAGGGTAAGAAACGGTATATTTTGGCTTGGCAATAATGGCTTGACCATTTGAGAAGCCATAAACGATAGTGCCTTCACTGACGGGGCTGCCTTCCGCAAAGCTAGTGATGTGGCTGCCTTCAGGAATATTGATGGCTTGTTTTAATACCACGTTGCCAGTGGCGGTTTGAAAAAACACCGCTTCACCTTTATCAGTAAAGCGTACTGCCAATTCGTTTTGTTCTTCCATCTGTAAAAGTACGGTATTGCCTTGGCTTTTTTCAGGAAGTGGATATTGGCTGACGGATTCCGCTGTTGCTGACAAAAATAATGGAAATACCACATACAAGAGGTAAAAGAAGATCATGACTACAGCAACGATGACGCTCAGGCCGCCGATAATGACGCCATAACGGGCCACAATATCTTTTATTAGCCGTCGTTTTTGAAAATCTTGAGTTAGCGGTTTAGCCGTATCAGAAGTTTGGTTATAAGGTTTGTCAAGATCAGGCATAACGATACTAAAAAGTGATGATAATGGATGTGGCGAAAAAACATACAAAAAAGCGGCTGATTTGAAGGTACATATGTCAGCCGCTTTCGGTTATATGAATCAAGGTAAAACTGCTTGTTTATCGCCTGATTGCGGCGACTCAAGCGGTTGAAATTAGCCTTATTCGATAGTTGCTAGTGCTTTTTTTACAATTTTTGCAGGTAATGGGATGTAGCCGTCTTTAATGACAACTTCTTGGCCTGTTTTGGAAAGCACCATTTTAATAAATTCATGCTCTAAAGGTGGCAATGGTTGGTTGGGTTTTTTATTCACATAGACGAATAAAAACCGGGCTAACGGATATTTGCCAGCTAAAGCATTTTCTGGTGTGGCTTTAACATAGTCAGTGGTGTTTTTCTTGGCTAAAGGCACGGCTTTAATGCCAGAAGTCACATAGCCAAGACCTGCATAGCCTACGCCGTTAACAGAAGTGGTCACCGATTGCACAACCGATGCAGAACCTGGTTGTTCGTTGACGTTATTTTTAAAGTCACCTTTGCATAAGCCGTGTTCTTTAAAGTAGCCATAAGTGCCGGATACCGAATTGCGTCCGTACAATTGGATGCTTTTGGTTTTCCAAGCATCTACGCCAGCATCACCCCAATTGACGATGTCTTTTTCGTAACCGCATTTGCGTGTTGATGAAAAAATGGCATCCACTTGTGCCATGGACAAACCTTTAATTGGGTTGTCTTTGTTGACAAAAACCGCCAAGGCGTCAACAGCAACCGGAATTGCAGTCGGTTTATAGCCGTATTTTTTTTCAAACGCTTCCAATTCGTCATCTTTCATTTCACGGCTCATAGGCCCGAAGTTTGATGTGCCTTCAGTCAAGGCTGGTGGCGCAGTGGAAGAGCCTGCTGCTTGGATTTGGATATTGACGTTGGGGTATAGGCGGTTGAACGCTTCAGCCCATAAAGTCATTTGGTTGGCGAGGGTATCAGAGCCGACACTGGATAGGTTGCCGGAAATGCCGCTGGCTTTTTGGTATTCAGGGATACCAGCATCAACTTTTTGCACGGCGTAGCTATCAATGCTAGTTAGTGCGCCGGAAGCGACACCTAGGGCTAAACACAGTAACTTGATTTTAAAAGATAATTTCATTATTAACCCTCAGAGAGAAGTTTTTTGGACAAAGAGAAGAATATTAATTTTATATGACAAGCTTATTACGAGCAGGCTTTTTTGTAGTTTTTAATTATAAAACAAGTAAATCCGTTCGTTATTGGGTTTATTTTGGCAACATTGACGGCGAGGTGATTGACAGTAATTTTGCCGTTGCCAGATCCAAATTTGCTTGCTGTAAATCTAAGGAAAACCTAGCCAAAGTAGCGGTTGGCAGAGTTAGTGATTGTCCACAAAGATGAAACAACAGCTTTTCCAAATCAGGATTGTGCGCCACTACCAAAATACGTTGTTGGCTAGGTAAATAGCTTTTCACAAGCGTTTTGATGGCTTTAGCGCCTTGAAAATAGAGTTCCGGCGCTTGCTGGACAAATTCGGCTGCCATGTTTAGTTCGTCAACCACCAGCAAGGTAGTCGATATGGCCCGCTTCGCTGGTGAGCTTAGTATAATATCAGGAAACAATTGCTGTTGCCGTAGCCATTGCCCCATGCGGTGGGCTTCATCAACGCCTTCGGGTGTGAGTGCGCGGTTAAAATCATCATGGTGGTTATCTTGACTGGCTTGGGCATGTCTTAGTAACCATAACTCTTGGGGATTCATCATATTTTTGCGGCTATGAAAGCGAATAGGCTAATTTTAAGGTCATTTATTCTCATAATGCCGCATACTAACCCAGTGTAGTGATTTACAGAAAATGTACCGATGCCAATGTCCAAAAACACCGCGACAATTAATTTACCCTGCCAGTTTGTACTGCCAGCGCAGTTACCTGCCGAGAAATTTGTTACCCAACTAAGCCTGCACGTTGATAGCTGTTTGGTGGCTAGGGAGCAGGCATCAAAAACCTTCTATGATAGCTTTGATTGGCGATTGTATTCACAAAATCTTCTTTGTGAATACATCACATCAAAAGCCAACAGGCTTTGTTTGCTAACCGATTTTGCCAAAAACAAGCGCTTAGCCGCCGTTAACGTCGATACCATGCCCGTATTTTGGGAGCAGTTTCCCCAGCAAAAAGCGCGTACTTTGTTAGCGCCGATATTAGAAATGCGGGCTTTATTACCTTTGTTGACGGTTAATTGCCAGATTTTTCAGCTTAATGTCGTTAATAAAGATGAGAAAACGGTATTGCGGATTGTTATTGAAGAGTATGCGGATAGCGTTAATGGGCGGGTATTTTTACAGCCTATCAAAGGCTACGATAAAATTTTTGCCAGCGTAGGCGAGTTACTTACCTCGCAACTGCTTTTACGCGCTACAGACGCATCGGTTTTTCTGGAAGTTTTGGCGCAACAAGGCCGCCAGGCTAACGATTACCCAATAAAATTGGCGGTAACATTACTGCCGGAGATGCCTGCTGATGTTGCCATCAAATCGATTTATAGCCATTTGTTGGCGACGATTAAGTGCAATGAGCAAGGCGTGGTCGCGGCAACAGACAGCGAATTTCTGCACGATTTCCGGGTGGCTGTGCGTAAAACCCGATCAGGGCTGAGTCAACTTAAAGGGGTTTTGCCCGCTGAAACCAATACCCGGTTTAGTGAATTTTTTGCCTGGCTTGGGCAAGTTACCAGCGTAACCAGAGATTTTGATGTTTATTTGCTGAATTTTGCGTCCTATAAAAACAGCCTGCCTATTACGATTCGGGATGATTTAAACCCTTTGTATGATTTTTTGGTGAGTAAGCAGCAAGCGGCGCAAAGTGTTTTGGCAAATCATTTACAGTCTGCGAATTATCTGGATGGTTTACAGGCTTGGGAGCAATTTTTACAGGAAGATGCAAGCGATTATTTGGACGCTTTAGATGACCGCATAACAGTCAAATCCTTAGCTGATAAGTGTATTTGGAAAGTCTATAAGCGGGTGTTGTCGCAAGGTCTCGCCATTAACGGGCAATCGCCGCCGGAAGCGTTGCACGATTTGCGTAAAACCTGCAAAAAACTGCGCTACTTAATGGAGTTTTTTGCCAGCATTTATCCTAAAGCTGAGCTTAAACAGTTGCTTGGCTATTTAAAAAGCGTGCAGGAAGTTTTGGGCAATTTTCAGGATTACCAAGTGCAAGAAGATCATTTAAAGCAATTCGGTGAAGAAATGTTGCAGGCAGCGATAGCCATCAACACGTTTTTGGCTATGGGCGTTTTAATCCAGTATTTAGGTAATGAAAAAGCCAAGGCGAGGGATGATTTTCATGCTGTGTTTTTGGCATTCGCCCAACCAGAAAATCGGGATGTATTTAAGCGGCTGTTTGCATCAAAGCCCTAAAAAATCGGGCTTTGTTTGTTGGTAAGTTTGCTTAAGATTAGAAAGACGAGGATTTTTTGGCGATGACGTTCCATGCCATCAACCACGTTTGTGACTGATACGAATCGGCTTTTTTATCCAGCACACCATTTAACACCATGCGTAAGGTATTGTTAATAATGCCGAAAAAGTAGGTGTTGGCGAGTTGTGGGTCAATGCTGCGGATTTCGCCAGCACGGATGCCGGATTGGATAATTTTCAGTATCTTGATAAAAGCGGGGGATTCTGTAAGGGCTTTTTGGTCGGGGAGGAATTCGTCTAATTTTAGGATTAACAAAAAGCGCATAATATTTGGCGCGTCATCCGTGAGTTTAAATAACAAGTCAACCACACCGCGTAACTGCTCTGATGCGCTTGGGCTTCTTCGGCGAATATCATCGATAGAAACATTCAAGGTATCCAGAATGCTGTCGTAAAGCTTTACGGCAATAGCTTGTTTGTTAGTGAAATGCTGATAGATGCTGGCGGTGCTTGGTAAGTCAGCGGCTTTGGCAATATCGGTGAGTGAGGTATTGAAAAATCCCTGTTCGGCAAATAATTTTAATGCCGCCAGTAAAATTTCATCATGCACATCTGGGGTACTTTGGGGCGTTTCTTTGTCTTGTTCCATGTTCTTTTTTTCACAGCCAATTCACTGGGCTGTATCTCATTGTTAGTAAAATCAAAAAAAGATTTGATTTGTAAAAATTGTACACATCGTTTCTTTTGTTATTTTGCGTTGTTTAATGTGTAAGGCGTTAGCTTTTGGCAATGCTGACCAACGCGGCTTTTAAATAGTTAATCATTGACCACAGCGTCAAAAATGCCGCAAGGTATAAAAGTACATAACCGATGTTATTAATGGGTAAGCCCAATAAATCATCACGGTATAACAGTAGGCCAATCGCCAACATTTGTGCGGCGGTTTTCCATTTTGCCAATTGCGATACTTTAACGGTGGCGCGTTGGCCAATTTCCGCCATCCATTCGCGTAATGAGGCAATAGTAATTTCCCTGCCGATAATAATGGCGGCGGGGATTGCTAAATAAGGGGAGCCTTGTTGTTGGACGATAATGACCAATACGCAGGCAACCATCAATTTATCTGCCACCGGATCCAAGAATGCGCCAAATGGCGTCTCCATATCCATTTTGCGGGCAAGATAGCCATCCAACCAATCGGTGATGCCAGCGATGATAAAAATCACTGTGCAGGCAATGTTGGCATATTTCCACGGCAGATAAAAAACCACTGTTAACAGTGGAATCAGGGCAATCCTTAGCAGCGTGATTGTGGTTGGTAAATTAAAGTCAATGGCCATCTTGGTGATGAAAGTGTTCGTAAATTCGTTGTGCCAATTGTCGGCTGATGCCGTCTATGCTGCAAAGCGAGTCTATACTAGCTTGGGCGACACCTTGCAGGCCACCAAACTGCTTTAATAGCAGTTGCCTCCGTTTGGCACCTAATCCAGCAATGCCTTCCAACACCGATTGTTTTTTGGCTTTGGCTCGGCGTTGCCGATGCCCGGTAATAGCAAACCGATGGGCTTCATCGCGGATATGCTGGATCAATAATAATCCGCTCGCTCCGGGACTTACGTCCAGTGGTTGCTGTTGGCCTACCAATATCAGTTTTTCCATCCCGGCTTTCCGGTCAGGGCCTTTGGAAACGCCCACTATCATAACATTGTTTATGTGCAAATCCGCTAGTGCCTTTTCGGCGGCATGGACTTGGCCCCGACCGCCGTCGATGAACAACACATCTGGCGGCGGATGCTCACCCTGTTGCAAGCGTTTAAAGCGTCTGGATACCGCTTGGTTGATGGCTGCGTAATCATCGCCGCCAGTAATGCCTTCTATATTAAAGCGTCGGTAAGCCGATTTTACTGGGCCGTCGCGGTCAAACACCACACAGGAAGCCACGGTTTGTTCGCCTTGGGTATGGCTAATATCGAAGCATTCCAAGCGGCTTGGCAGCTCCGCTAAGCCGAGTTCTTGTTGTAAACTCAAAAATCGCCCGTACAAACCTTGTTTATCAGCCAGTTTGGCAATTAAGGAGTTTTCCGCATTGGTGATTGCCATTTGCAGCCACTTTTGCCGCTCGCCACGCACCCTTGGGGAAATGGCGATATGGTGTCCGGCTTGGTTTGCTAAGACTTCGGTTAATAACGCGATTTCTTCGACATCATGGCTGATAATCAGCTCATGCGGAATTTGTTTTTCCAGATAATATTGGGCGATAAATGCCTGCAAAATCGCCGATGGCTCTTGTTCATCCGGCAAGCTAGGGAAAAATACCTTATTGCCCAGATGCTGCCCATTACGGATAAAAAACACTTGGATACAGGCAAAATTCAGTTTACTGGCACAAGCAATAATATCGACATCGCCTTTTTCGCCGGGAATAAAATGCTTTTCCAATACCGAGCGCAAGCGACCAATTTGGTCGCGGTAATTTGCCGCTTGTTCAAATGCCAATGCCGCCGATGCTTGCTCCATCTTGGCAATCAACTGCTCAATCAGCAAACCGCCTTTACCTTCTAAAAACAATAAAGTGCTGTCGACATCTTGCTGGTAATCGCTTTTGCTGACCAAACCCACGCACGGCCCGGAACAGCGTTCAATTTGATATTGCAAGCAAGGGCGGGAGCGATTGTTGTAAATAGTGTCATCACATTGCCGAACCGGAAACAGCTTTTGCAATAACTTCAGCGATTCTTTCGCCGCCGTCGCACTGGGATAAGGGCCAAAATATTTGCCGCGTTTTTTCTTAGCGCCGCGATGCAAGGTGATTTGCGGGAAATCGTGTTCTGAGGACAAATATATATAAGGAAAAGATTTATCGTCGCGTAAACAAATATTGTAACGAGGCTTATGGCGCTTGATTTGCTGGCATTCCAGTAATAACGCCTCGCCTTCGGTATGGGTGAGCGTCACTTCAATATTGACGACCTTGGTCATCATCACCTGTTGCTTGGGCGAAGCCGTCTGGGTTTTGTAATAGCTGGAAACGCGGTTTTTCAGATTCTTGGCTTTGCCGATATAAATAATATCGCCAGCGTGGTCGAACATTTTATAAATGCCCGGGCGGGTGGTCAGGTTTTGTAAAAATGCCGCGCTATCAAAAACGGCTTCTGGGTTTTCGCGATTCACGATGACGGCAATAATTTTTCAATGGTTAAAAAAACCTCAGTAAATAACGGCTTAGTCAGGCGTTTGGTTTGCACGTTGTAACGGCTGGTATGGTAAGAATCCACCAAAGTCAGCCCGTTCGGCAAAACATGGCTGGCATTATGGGCAAATGCGGCAAAGCTGGCTTTTAGCCCACATGCTTTCAACACCGCCTGATGCGCCACTGTGCCTAATGCCAAAATCACCGCCTGAGAGGGCAAAGTCGCCAATTCAGCCGCCAAAAAAGCGTTGCAACGTTGGATTTCATCAGTGGCGGGTTTGTTTTGTGGCGGCAAACATTTCACTGCATTGGTGATGCGGCAGTTGTTTAGTTGCAAATCATCCGCCAAGGATTCTGAGGTTGGGCGATTGCTAAAACCGAATTCAAACAAGGCTTCATAAAGCAACAAGCCCGCATAATCCCCGGTAAATGGCCTGCCGCTGGCGTTAGCGCCGTGCATACCGGGTGCTAGGCCAACAATTAACAAACTGGCGTTGGCATCGCCAAAAGGGGCAACCGGGCGGGCATGATAGTCGGGATATTTGCTTTTTACCTCACAAAGGAAAGTATCTAGGCGTTGGCAGCGGCGACAATCGGGGTCAAATAACGCAATAGCGGTCATGGCTTATTAAATTTTATGAGAGAAAGCGCTTAGTTTATGGCAAGGCAACTTGAATTAGTATGAGATTTTCCTAGAATCGACAGCAAGTGATCTGGCTTTTTACAAGCCAACCGCTTTGCCATAAAATCAGTCCTGCTTATAGTTGTAGTTAGTTTGGTATTACCTTGTTACTCTACCCATCTCATCGGGTTAGCTTTTTTCATACTTACTTGTTAGGAATATGCAAATGGATAAATTTCTTCAAATCCTTAAAAACTATATGAGCTATTTTCAAGCAACGATTTTGCGTAAGAAAAAAGCTAAAAAAGATAACGATGACGACCCGTTTATTTATCCGCATTTTTGATGCGCTATGGCTAAGGTAATTGGCCTATCGCCGCTGCACTTGTTATCTTCCGAGCAAATGCCGCTTACGGATGAGCGATTAATAGGGGCGCAGTTGCAATGGTTTGGCGTAGATAATGAGCATCGAAATCAAGCAAACCCACATCCGGTTTTTGGGGTGGAGGATGTCAGTTATCACTTCAATGCCAAAGGCTACCGTTGTCCTGAGTTTGGCATAGGCACATTTGAAAACCACCTTACTGTTGTCTCAATAGGTGCAAGTGAAGTCTTAGGGACGGGGATACCGGAAGCGCAGCTTTTTTCCAACGTATTTGCGACGTATTTAAAAGATGGTTTGCAACGGCCTGTTATTCACTTCAATCTGGGGATGGGCGGGGCGAGTGCCGATTATGTCTCGCGAATCTTGGCATCGGCATTGCCCGTGTTAAAGCCGGATATTGTTTTGCTGATTTTTCCCTATTATGGCAGGCGCGAACATATCAACTCCCAAGGAAGATTTTTTTTATTCAATAACCAATATTCACAACCCAATGCAAAATTAAAATTAAGTGATCCGGAAAACTATAGCCAAATCAAAGCCAATGCCTTGCTTTCCAGTGATTACAGCGATCAATTAAATTTTTATAAAAACTACCAATTTTGCGAATCGCTTTGTGAAAAATATAAGGCTTGTTGGTTGTTTTCTGCATACAGAATGGCTTTTTTTGAGCAAATTGATAGCCTGATTAATATCAAACATTTTGTAACGCCTGGTTTGGGTGACCTTAAACTTAAATACCAAGACAACCCTAGCATCGGTTTGGCACGTGATATGGGGCATCCTGGGATAATGCCGCATAAAGAAATGGCAGAAAACTTATTTGAACGCCTGAAAAGCTTATATTTTGATCGCTTAGGGTTTGGTTGATAGGCGATTAGTTGCCATGCTTAAAATATCAATTCAATGAATCATTTTACTAGCATTTTTAAAGCCTTATGAGCAAAGTAATCGACCACACACCTTTGTATTTATTGTCCTCCGAACACATGCCGCCAACAGACGAGCGGTTATTCAGCGCACGATTGCAGTGGTTTGGCTCTGATTCTGAAAGCCGATATCAATCAGCACCACACCCTGTTTTTAAGCCTGCTGATGTCAGTTACCGTTTCAATGCTCAAGGTTATCGTTGTCCGGAGTTTGCACAGGATAAAACCGATAAAGAACTTACCGTCGTAGCCATTGGCGCCAGTGAGGTATTGGGGACGGGGCTGCCAGAAGACCAGGTTTTTGGTCACTTATTTGCCAGACGCTTAGAAAATCATTTGCAACGGCCTATTAAATATTTCAATTTGGGCATGGGCGGGGCGAGTGCGGATTATGTTTCCAGAACCTTGGCATCGGCATTACCGGTACTGAAGCCTGATATTGTGTTGCTGGTATTTCCCTATTACGGCAGGCGTGAACATATAAATTCTCTTGGCAAAGTATTTTTATTCAACAGCCAAGATGCTGGCGTCAGGTTAAAAAATCGCTTCATAGACCCTGAAAACCACAGTCAAATCAAAGCGCATGTGACATTGTCTAGCGATTACAACGACCAGATGAATTTTTATAAAAATTATCTGTTTTGCGAAATGCTTTGCGAAAGGCAGCAAGTCAGTTGGCTTTATTCAGCAACTAGAGTTGCTTTCTTTAAACATATTCAACATTTAATCAACCCTAAGCAATTGGTTTCCCGTTGTTTGGGTGATCTAAAAAGTAAGTATCAAGATGAGCCTTCTATTGGTTTGGGCCGTGATTTAGTCCATCCGGGCAGTGCCCCGCACAAAGAAGTGGCAGATGATTTTTTTGAAAACTTTAATCGCCTTTACGCGGATAAATTTGGGATTTATTAAGATGGCATCAATTATTTTGCGGATATTGTTAGCGGTCTTATTTTATTTACTGGTGACGCCGTGTGGGATGGTTTTACGGCTATTCAGAATTGATGTTATTGAAAAAAACTGCAAACCTGCCGCCGATTCTTATTGGCGGGATAGCGGTAAATAGGCCAGCTTTGGTGAAGCAAAGTTGATTGGTTTTTGGGCAAATTGCAGTGCAATACTATGAAAATACTAGGCATCTCCGCTTTTTATCACGACAGCGCCGCCGCATTAATCATTGATGGCAACATCATTGCCGCCGCCCAAGAAGAGCGTTTCACCCGCATCAAGCATGACAAAAACTTTCCATTAGCCGCCATAGCTTATTGTTTACAAGCAGCGGGTTTAACCATAGAAGACATCGACATTGTTATCTTTTATGAATTGCCGGAAAAGAAATTCCAGCGATTACTCAAGACCTACCTCAGTTTTGCGCCGCAAGGCTACACGTCATTCATGAAAGCCATGCCTTTATGGTTGACGGAAAAACTCTATCAAAAACAATTTATTATCAAACAACTTGCCAGCTTCGGTAAATTCCGCGCCGAACGTTTGCAGTTTACCGAACACCATTTAAGCCACGCCGCCAGCGCGTTTTTCCCTTCGCCCTTTGAAGAGGCCAGCATTTTAGTGATGGATGGCGTTGGCGAATTTGCCACCACCACCATTGCTGAAGGTAAGGGCAATCAGCTTACCTTAACTAAGCAACTGAATTTCCCGCATTCTTTAGGGATGCTATACGCGGCCTTCACCTATTATTTGGGTTTCAAAATTAATTCTGGTGAATACAAGGTGATGGGCTTAGCACCGTATGGAAGGCCGATTTATGCTGAGCTTATTTTCAAGTATTTAGTAGATTTAAAAGCCGACGGTAGTTTTCGTTTAGATCAGCAGTATTTCAATTACTGTACTGGCTTGACCATGACCAACCAGCATTTCGATGCTTTGTTTGGTGCCCCGCCACGGCAAGCGGAAGCAGTATTGACGCAAAAAGAATTTGATATTGCTGCTTCCATTCAAGCTGTTACCGAAGAAGTCGTGTTGACCATCACCCGCGCGATGGCGAAAACCGACGGTACTGGTAATCTGTGTTTGGCGGGTGGCGTGGCGTTAAATTGCGTTGCCAATGGCAAAATATTGAAAGACGGCACGTTTAAAAATATCTGGATACAACCCGCAGCAGGCGATGCGGGTAGTGCTTTAGGTGCGGCTTTGGTTGCTTATCATCTCCAGCAAAAGCAACCGCGCGTGATTAGCGAGCAAGCCGATGCCATGCACGGTAGTTATTTAGGTTCGGAGTTTAGCCAAGTCGAGTGCGAAACACGTCTGCAAAACCAAAGTGCAGTGTTTGCCGTGTTTGATGACGAAACTTTGATTGCCCAAACCGCAGATGCGCTGGCGACGGAAAAAGTCGTTGGCTGGTTTCAAGGTCGTATGGAATTTGGCCCGCGCGCCTTAGGTAATCGCTCCATTTTGGCGGATCCACGCTCGCCGGAAATGCAAAAAAATCTGAATTTAAAAGTGAAATTCCGCGAATCGTTCCGCCCGTTCGCGCCATCGATACTTGCCGAAGATGTCGCCGATTGGTTCGATTTAGAATGTTCCAGCCCGTATATGTTGCTGGTTGCGCCCATCAAAGATGAGTTAAAAATTCCCATGAGCGAAGCTGAAAATGCGTTGTTTGGGATTGATAAGCTGAACGTACCGCGCTCGACCATCCCGTCGGTTACCCATATCGACTATTCGGCGCGGGTGCAGACGGTGCATCAGCAAACTAATCCGCGTTACCATCAACTGCTGACCGCCTTCAAACAAGGCACGGGTTGCCCGATTTTAGTCAACACCAGTTTCAACGTGCGCGGCGAGCCGATAGTCCATACACCTGAAGACGCCTTTATCTGTTTTATGACCACGGATATGGATGTGCTGGTTATCGGTAATTGTCTGCTGCACAAGCACCAACAAACCGCCACTATCGCTGACAAACCCACTTTCGCACCGGATTAAATCACATGGTTTCTGCAACCGATCAACAAGTCTTGGCATTTTATAAAAACCTCCCGTTCAATTGCCATTCCTCCCCCGACGAACAAATCAATGCCATCCAAAAGCGTAATTCGGTGCTGACTTATCCGGTGTTACCGCCGTTGTTGTCACCAGCAACTCGTGTTTTGGAAGTCGGTTGCGGTACTGGTTGGTTAAGCAATAGCATCAGCCAATATTACAAAGCGCAAGTCACGGGCATCGATTTCAACCCCAAAGCCATCGCCTTTTGCCAGCAAGTCGCGCAACGCTTACAGTTGTCGACCCAGTTTTCCGAACAAGATTTGTTTGCTTACCAACCCGAGCAAGCGTTCGATGTTGTGGTGTCGCTAGGCGTGTTGCACCATACCCACGATTGCCTTGCTGCCGTGCGCCGCGTTTGCAGCGAGTTTGTCGCCCCAGGTGGTTATGTGTTTATCGGCTTGTATCACCATTACGGCAGAAAACCGTTTTTGGAACATTTCCAAGCTATGCATGAAAGCGGTGCGGATGAAGCGCAATTACTGGCGCGTTACCAGCAATTACATCCTTATTTGCAAGATGAAACCTTGCTGCGTTCGTGGTTCCGCGACCAAGTCCAACATCCGCATGAAACCCAGCATACCTTGGCGGAAATGCTGCCGATTCTGGAAGAGACAGGTATGACTTTGCTATCGACTTCCTTGAATCAATTTCAGCCGATTGAATCGTTGGCGGACGTTTTGGCGAGTGAGCCATCGTTCTATGAATTGGGCGTTGAGCGTTTGCGGGAAAATAAATATTTCCCTGGATTTTTCTTGTTTTTGGCAAGGAAGGATAGGGTTTAAAGCGAGTGTTCAGTCATTGATGTTTTATCGAGTCAATCTAATCTCGTAGAGGCGGTCCGGCTGTCCGCCTTTTTCAGAACCGATACCAGAATTCGTTGCGATAAGGCGAGCAGCCGCTCTTCCCTACGAAATAATGCCATCGACTAAGTACTAGGCATTAGTCAATCAGAGGGGTAAAAAACATGTTTTTTACTCCGACTTAGTAACGAACGACTTTTTCGTGCTTTTCGTGTAGTTCGTGGACAAAAACCTTACCGAGTGTTCTATGCAAACCGAATTCAATTGGCAAAACTGCTGGTATCCCGTTGTCTTCCTTGCCGATTTGCCCGCTGGCAAGCCTTATAGTTTTTCCCTGTATGGCGATTTCTTGGTGCTATTCCGCGATGGCGAAGGGCGATTAGCCTGTGTACCTGACCGTTGCCCACACCGTGCTGCGCAGTTATCGGATGGACAAATCATTGATGGCAAGCTGGAATGTCTGTATCACGGCTGGCAGTTCAATGCCACGGGCGATTGCGTTCGCATTCCGCAATTACCACCCGACAAACAAATTCCCGCACCTGCGTGCTTAAAGCCTTACCGCATTGCCGAAGTGCAAGGCATGGTTTGGCTATGGCCTGGTGACGCAGGCCTTGCTGATGAATCCAGTATTCCAAGCATTCCCGCTTTGGCGCAAGCCGATATGGTGTGTATGGATTACGTCATTGACTTGCCTTACGATCAGACGTATTTGATTGAAAACGTTATTGATGTCGCGCATATCCATATCGTCCATGATGGCATTCGGGGTGGCGGCAAGCGCGAAATGGCTTTGCCGATGGAGTTTTCAATACTGGAAAATTCGGTGCATGGCATCAAAAGCCAATTTCGTTCGCTGGGTTTGTACAGCGATCAGACCATGAGCAAAATCAACAGCGCCGAAGTCGAGTTTGTCGCGCCCAATTTAATCCATTACGCGTCTAATTATAAAAATCCCGAATTGGTATCGGGTTTGGCTTTGTATTCCATTCCATTAGCGTCTGGCAGTTGCCGTTTGTTGTACCGTAAATACAGTAATTTTTATAAATGGCGGGAAAGGGCAAAGCCGCGCTGGTTGGATCATTGGACGCAAAACACTATCTTAAAACAAGATATGGCCTTGATTATTGGACAGTATTCGGAAATTGAACGCTCAGGGGAAAATGTTAAAGATTTGTGGTTGCCGCTGAAAACTAGCGACACCTTGGTTATTCACTACCGTAAATGGTTGGACAAATACGCGTCAGATACGCCGTTTTATCGGGGTTATGCCTCGTATAAATCGACTGGTATTCGTTCTGATAAAAACCCGCAGGATGTGTTTAATATCCATACCCGTCAATGTGCGGTTTGCTTAAAAAGCTATAGTGCGTTGCAAAAACTTCAAACGGTTTTGATGGTTTGTTTGTTGTTGACAGTGCCATTAATGATTGTGTTGGCAGCTACAGAATGGTTTTACGCGGCGATTGGTTGTTACGGCTTGGGTTTGTTAGTGCTTGCGGTAATTGGTCGCGTTAAGCGAAAGTTTGAATAAGTAATTGATGTTACGCACTCGCTTTTTGTGAGACGAAAATAAACAATAATGAATCGCTATCGCGATGTTTTTTAAAACGGGTTCTCGCACCCGAAGGCGAGCTACTTTCTTTTGCGCCGCAAGCCACAAGGATGTGGCGAATGCCGAAAATGCAGGAGCAATTTTTGGCCAAAAGAAAGTAGCCAAAGAAAAGGCGGCCCGATTACCGCTCATGTCTTGCGCTCATCGCATTTGTCGGGGGACGGCAAAAGGGGCTTCCTGCCCCTTTGCCGCCGTGCGGCATCCCTGCCGCGCCCTTTATGCCCTTGGGTGCTTCGGGCTGTTCCCGACAAATACTCCGGTGCTCGACGCGGCAAACGGGAGAAAAGCGCGTTACTGCGTAACATCAGTAAGTAACTGCTCAATCGGAATCTTTTTGAAGCCCAAAACATGTTTTGGACTCCAGATAATTTTTGGATTTGCCACAAAAGACAAAGCCTTGGCATTGCTGGAACAATACCAAGGCTTCATTAAGCAGGTCGGCAGCAGAGCCAACCTGAGGGGATGGCATAACTTCGCAGTTATGCCGATTTATGCAGAAACATCCGGTATTGCGCCGAACGGTTACTTGATAAACAACATTTCTTGATAAGTTGGGAAAGGCCACAATTCGTCAGAAACTTCCATTTCCAAGCCATCGGCGTATTGGCGCACTTCATCCATTAATGGACGGATGGTTTTTGCACAGAACTGCAAGTGATCTTCGATGGTTTCAAAATCATGTTTGGATATAGCGGCACTCAATTTGCCGACAGTCTCCATCATTGAGTTTAAAAGCGCTGTTATTTTGGTTAAGCACTCATTGCTTACGATAACGCCATTGCTGTTCAGGCTGCTGATAGTGCCTGACAATTCCGCCAGATACTTCATAACGGCTGGGTAAATGCCCGTTTTGGCCATGCTAACTACTAACTTGGCTTCCACTTCAATAGCAAGGATGTATTGTTCCGCATAGATTTCAAAGCGGCTGGCAAGCTCAACAGGTGATAACACACCCAGCTTGTCAAACAGCTCTTCAATATAAGCTTCTTTCAATACCGGTAAGGCATCGGCAGCGGTTCTTAGGTTCAGCAAGCCGCGTTCTTCAACCGCCATTTTGTGCCATTCAGCGGAATAACCATTGCCGCCGAAAACCACAGCACCGTGGTTGTCGATGATTTCTTTCAGGGTCGACAAGATAGTTTCATCAAGGCTTGTACCTGCTGCCAACTTGGCTTCCATGGTATCGGCAACCCAGTTTAGCGATTCAGCCAACATGGTGTTCATTGCCACCAATGGGCCTGCTACGGATTGGCCTGAACCCACGGCGCGGAATTCAAAACGGTTGCCAGTAAATGCAAACGGCGAAGTACGGTTACGGTCGCCAGCATCTTTGTTGAAAGTTGGCAGCGTGTTAATGCCAAAATCCATAACACCGGCATTTAAAGAGCCAGTGATTTCACCTTTGCTGATTTGTTCGAAAACGTTATCCAACTGCGTACCCAGATACACCGACATGATGGCTGGTGGGGCTTCGTTCGCGCCTAAACGGTGATCGTTGCTGGCAGTAGCGATAGCAGCGCGGAGTAATGGGCCATATTTATGGACACCACGGATAACCGCGCCACAGAAAATGAGGAACTGGCTGTTTGAATGCGGAGTGTTGCCTGGATCAAGCAGGTTACCTTGGGTGGAGTTACCGACCGACCAGTTTACGTGCTTGCCTGAACCGTTAATGCCTTTAAAAGGTTTTTCATGCAGCAAACAGGCAAGGCCGTGTTTTTTTGCCGTGTTTTTTAATACCGTCATCAACAATTGTTGATGGTCAGTCGCCACGTTGGCGGCTTCAAAAAATGGCGCAATTTCAAATTGGCCTGGGGCTACTTCGTTATGGCGGGTTTTAGCGGGGATACCGAGGCGGTAAAGTTGTTCTTCTACATCTTGCATGTAGACTTGCACACGTGCCGGAATGGCACCGAAGTAATGGTCATCAAATTGTTGGCCTTTGGCTGGCGATGCGCCAAACAAGGTGCGGCCTGCCAGCAACAAGTCTGGGCGGGTGTTGTAGAAATTGGCATCAACCAAGAAATATTCTTGCTCAGCGCCACAGCTGGAATTGACAGGGGCAATATCGGTGTGGCCCAGCAACGACAACACGCGTTTGGCAGCTTTGTTCATCGCACCATTGGCGCGTAACAGCGGGGTTTTTTTATCGAGGGCTTCGCCAGTCCATGATACGAAAACGGTAGGAATACAAAGCGTTGAGCCATTATCCGTGGTCATGATAAACGCAGGGCTGGTTACGTCCCAAGCGGTATAGCCACGTGCTTCAAAAGTAGAGCGGATGCCGCCATTTGGGAAAGAAGAACCATCTGGCTCGCCTTGTACCAACACTTTGCCGCCAAATTCGGAAATTACCGAACCATCGCTTTGTACGGAAATAAAACCGTCGTGTTTTTCAGCGGTAGCGTTAGTTAAAGGATAAAAAACGTGAGCGTAATACAAAGCACCTTTGGACATAGCCCAATCTTTCATTGCCAAGGCGACGACATCAGCGATGGACACATCTAATGGCTCACCAGCCTCGATGGTTTTCTTCACTGACTTAAAGATTTCTTTAGGCAGGCTTTCTTTCATTTTGCTCAAGGTAAACACATCGCTTGCCCATAAACTTTCTAGGGTTTGCGGTGGGTTAACAGGCAACGGTGCCCGATTGAGAATATTTTGGACTGCCTGAACTCGTACTGCATTTCCGGTCATATTTGTTCCTTAGCTTGATGTTGAAGATGTACAGCAATGCAAGCAATAACCGAACCAGCTTTGGCTAAAAAAATGATTACCTTGATAAATTGCGCCGACATCAGCAAAGTGGCTTAGGGAAGGGCGATGGTCTTTGATAGCGCGGCTAGCAGGGTGCGTTTTTTTGGTGCGTAAGCTGCAATTTTTATGCAGATTTGGTGCGGGCGTTTTGACGGGATTTTTATTTGCGGCGTTTTTAAAAGTTTGGATGTGGCAAAAAGAAGAGGGAATAGCTAAGGCATCAAAAACCTGTTTTTTGATGCCTTAGAGGGTGGTTTGGTTGAAGTACATTGAGGTATCGAAGCGGCGAAAGCTCCTTATTACGTAAACTGCATAAAGGGCTACGCTTTGCCGCTATTCCAAAAACTAGCCTTTCAACTTAGCCATTAGCATTTTGTTAACTTCTGCGGGATTGGCTTTGCCTTGCATGGCTTTCATAACTTGACCGACAAAAAAGCCAAATACCTTGTCGTTGCCGCCACGGTATTGCTCTACTTGTTTACCATTGGCGGCGATGATTGCGTCGATGACCGCTTCAATTGCGCCTGTATCGGTGATTTGCCGTAAACCTTGCGCGTCAATAATCGCATCGGCGTTGCTGTCGGGATTTTGCCAGAGGGCTTCAAATACCTGTTTGGCGATTTTGCCGGAGATAGTGTTGTCGCTGATCCGCACCAGTAAGCCTGATAATTGCGCTGGGCTGATGGGCGATTCGGTGATTTCTAAATTGGCTTTATTTAGCGCTGCCGCCAGTTCGCCGTTAACCCAATTGGCACAAAGCTTAGCTTCGCAGCCGGATTGCTTGGTGACTGCTTCAAAATAATCCGCTAACGCTCGTGAGGAAGTTAGGATGCCAGCGGCTTCATTATCTAAATGGTATTCGCTGTGGAAACGCTGCTTTTTGGCATCGGGCAATTCCGGCAAGCTGGCGTAGATTTGCGCTTTAAAATCTTCGCCAACCACCACGGGTAACAAATCGGGGTCAGGGAAATAGCGGTAATCGTTGGCTTCTTCCTTGCTGCGCATGGAGCGGGTTTCATCTTTGTTGGCATCGTACAGACGGGTTTCTTGGATGATTTTACCGCCGCTTTCAATCAAATCAATTTGCCGTTCCACTTCATGGTTGATGGCTTTTTCCACAAACTTAAACGAGTTGATGTTCTTGATTTCCACGCGGGTACCGAATTCGGCTTGCCCAACTGGGCGCACTGACACGTTGGCATCGCAACGGAACGAGCCTTCTTGCATATTGCCGTCGCAAATTTCTAAATAACGCACCAGCTCATGCAGTTTACGCATATAAGCGACCGCTTCTTGGGCGGAGCGCATATCCGGTTCGGAAACGATTTCCAGTAAGGGCGTGCCTGCGCGGTTTAAATCGATACCGCTTAAGCCGTGGAAGTTTTCATGCAAGGATTTGCCCGCATCTTCTTCCAAATGCGCGCGGGTAACGCCGATGCGTTTGGTTTCGCCATCAACTTCAATATCCAAATGGCCTTTGCCGACTATCGGTAAATCCATCTGGCTGATTTGGTAGCCTTTGGGCAAGTCGGGGTAAAAATAATTTTTGCGGGCAAACACCGAGCGCGGGGCGATTTCTGCTTCGATAGCCAAGCCAAAGGTGACGGCTTTACGCACAGCATCTTCATTTAATACTGGCAATACGCCCGGCAAACCTAAATCCACCGCACAAGCTTGGGTGTTGGGCTCAGCGCCATACGCGGTGGATGCGCCGGAGAAAATTTTCGATTGGGTGGCGAGTTGGGTATGGATTTCCAAACCGATAACAGTTTCCCATTGGGTATTCATAGTAAGTTCCTTTGGTGTTGATGTTGCTCAGAACAAGTTCTCAGCAAAAACATCGGCTAAGTCGATGTTTAAGTCAGCGAAAAGATAAGGTGTGGCGATGTCATCGCCTGCGTGCATGGCAAATAATTGGTACAAATTGGTCTCGGCGTTTAAGACGAATTGGTAAACCGCCTGTTCGTAAGGGTAAACCAGCCAGTATTCTTTAACGCCGTTTTCTTGGTACAAATCGTATTTTAAGTGCATTTCTTTTTTGGTATTGCCTAGCGATAGGATTTCAATAATCCAGTCCGGCGCACCGCTACAGCCTTGGGTGGTGAGTTTGTCAGGATCGCAAATCACGCATAAATCCGGTTGTACGACGCTGAAAATTTCGCGGCTGGCGAGTTGGGATTTTCGGCTGTCATACAGGCTTACGTCGAAAGGTGCATAAAACAATTGGCCGCGTTTTTTATGGAAGTAGTTATACAACGCGCCACCTAAGTTAGTGATGACGCGCTGGTGTTTTAAATTCGGCGCAGGTGCCATCAAGCTGATCTTGCCGCGTATTAGTTCGACGGTTTCTTCCAATTGCCACGTCAGATAATCGGCGTAACTGTAAGTGGCATCTAAATCTAATTGCGAAAGCTGGGTGATGGCGGTCATGGCGGCTTACTCGAAGTTTTTGGGGATTAACGTGTGCCAGTCGGTTACTTGTTGATAGCGGTGGGCGATGTTTAACAGTTTGGCTTCCTGAAAATAATTGCCGATGATTTGCAGGCCAACGGGTTTGCCGTCGCTAAAACCTGCGGGGACGGACATCGCGGGTACGCCAGCTAAGTTGATGGCGATGGTGTAAATATCTGCCAGATACATGGCGATAGGATCAGCCATTTTTTCGCCGATACCGAAGGCAGTAGTGGGTGTTACTGGCCCCATGATGACATCAACTTGCGCCAAGGCGGTTTTGAAATCGTCGCTAATCAGGCGGCGGATTTTTTGGGCTTTGATGTAATAAGCATCGTAATAGCCTGCGGATAAGGCGTATGTGCCCATCAAAATGCGGCGTTTGACTTCTTTGCCAAAGGCTTCGCCACGCGAGCGGGTGTAGAGGTCGGTCAAATCCGCTGGGTTTTCGCAGCGATAACCAAAGCGCACGCCATCAAAGCGCGATAAGTTGGCGGAGCATTCCGCGGGGGCGATGACGTAATAGGCAGGGATGGCCAACTTTAGGTTGGGCATACTGATGTCGATAACTTCCGCGCCCAGTTTGCGGTATTCGTCGATTGCCACTTGCAGCACTTGGGCAACATCGTCGCTTAAGCCTTCGCCGAAAAATTCTTTGGGCAAGCCAATTTTTAATCCGGTTAATGGCGCGTCAAGGGTGGCGCTGTAGTCGGGGACGGGATGATCCATGCTGGTGGAGTCTTTGCTGTCAAAGCCAGCCATCGCTTGCAATAAAATGGCGGCATCATCGGCACTTTGCGCCATTGGCCCGCCTTGATCCAAACTCGATGCGTAGGCAATCATGCCATAGCGGGAGACGCGCCCGTAAGTTGGCTTTAACCCAGTGATGCCACACAAGGCCGCAGGTTGGCGGATGGAGCCGCCTGTATCTGTGCCAGTGGCGCATACCGCTAAACGGGCCGCGACTGCTGCTGCCGAACCGCCAGAAGAGCCGCCTGCTACGGCGTTGCTATCCCAGGGGTTTTTGACTGCGCCGTAAAAGCTGGTTTCGTTGGATGAGCCCATGGCGAATTCGTCCATGTTGACTTTACCGAGCATAACCGCGCCCGCTTGGTTGAGCTTGTCCACCACGGTGGCGTTATAGGGGGCGATGAAGTTGTCGAGCATTTTTGAGCCGCAGCTGGTTCTAACGCCCAAAGTGCAGAACAAGTCTTTTTGGGCGATAGGCAAGCCCAGCAATAAATCGGTGTCGCCAGCCGCTAGGCGTTGGTCAGCGGCTTGTGCTTGTGCTAAGGCCAGCTCTTCGGTGACGGTGATGTAGGCGTTGAGGTTTTGATGTTGCTTAATGCGTTGCAGAAAGTGTTGGGTCAGTTCAACGCTGGAAAATTCTTTGGCGCGTAGGCCTTGCGCCAATTGGCGGATGGATTTGCTGTGCATGGGTAATCCCTTATTCGATCACTTTAGGTACTAGATAAAGGCCGTCTTCAACCTTGGGGGCAATAGCTTGGAAATGTTCGCGCTGGTTGCTTTCGGTGACCACATCGGCGCGTAGGCGCTGCACTTGGTCTAAAGGGTGCGCCATTGGCTCTACACCATCGGTATTGACTTCGCCCATTTTCGCCATCAGTGCCAACATGCCGGATAGGTCTTTGGTGTAAGAACCGACATCCTGGCTATCAATTCCCAGCCGCGCCAAATGCGCGATTTTGTTTACATCTTCTGCCGTTAACGACATGGTTTGCTCCGTAAAATTCGGTAATAAATACAGCGGTTGCCTGAGTGCAGGGGCTATGTAAGCTGTGGTTTAGTAAAGCACTCGAGTCTATTAGTTAACCAGCCAAATATAATACTTTATATCTTGCTCAAATACCTTCATGATTGATAGAGTATCGCTATTTTATTCCCCTAAAGGAAACAGGTAAAAATGTTCAAACGAATTCGCGGCCTTTTCTCTAATGATCTATCAATTGACTTAGGAACCGCCAATACCTTGATATACATTCCAGGCCAAGGCATTGTCCTGAACGAACCTTCCGTAGTCGCCATTAAAGAAGATAAAGTGCGCGGCAACAAAACCATCGCTGCGGTTGGTATGGATGCCAAACGCATGTTAGGCAGAACCCCTGGCAACATCACCGCTATCCGCCCGTTAAAAGACGGGGTTATCGCCGACTTTGCCGTCACCGAACGCATGTTGCGGTTTTTTATAGAGAAAGTCCATAAAAGCAAACTGCTGCGCCCTAGTCCGCGTATTTTAATTTGTGTGCCTTGCGGCTCAACCCAAGTAGAGCGCCGCGCTATCCGCGAATCTGCGGCAATGGCGGGGGCGCGTGAAGTGTATTTGATTGAAGAACCGATGTCCGCCGCGATTGGCGCGGGTTTGCCAGTGGATGAAGCCTGCGGCTCGATGGTTTTGGATATTGGCGGCGGCACTTCGGAAGTCGCGGTTATCTCCATAAACGGCATTGTCTATTCCAATTCTGTGCGTATCGGCGGTGACCGTTTTGATGACGCCATCATTAATTACATCCGCAGAAATTACGGCACATTGATTGGCGAAGCTACCGCTGAGCGTATCAAAATGGAAATCGGCACCGCTTATCCCGGTAGTGAATTACGGGAAATTGAAGTCAAAGGCCGCAATCTGGCTGAAGGTGTGCCGCGCAGTTTTTCACTGAACAGCAACGAAATTTTAGAAGCCTTGCAAGAGCCGTTATCCGGTATTGTCGGCGCGGTAAAAGTGGCCTTGGAACAAACCCCGCCAGAATTAGGCGCTGATGTCGCCAACCGGGGCATTTATCTCACTGGCGGCGGCGCATTATTAAAAGATATAGACCGTTTGATTGCCGAAGAAACCGGCTTACCCGTGTTTATCGCTGATGACCCGTTAACCTGCGTTGCCAGAGGCGGCGGCATGGTTTTGGAAATGCTCGACAAAAAAGGGGTTTCCACGTTTTCTTTGGAATAATTGTCGGCATTACACCAGCGATCATCGCCTGATTGCTGGGTTTTTCAACCGCAGACGAGATTCTTGCCATCAAACTGTTATTCGCTACCGGCCCCTCCATTAATACCCGTTTACTGGTGGCTGTGCTTGCGTCCACCGCCTTACTGGTTGCCGAACACCGCAGCCATCAACTCGACTTTTTACGCGCCAGCCTCTCCTTTTTTATTGATCCGCTAAAATACTTGGTGGATTTGCCTTCGGTGCTGATAGAGCAAGCTAGCCATTCCGTCAGCACTTACGCTACCTTGCAAGCAGAAAACCAGCATCTGCAAGAAGAGCGTTTGATCCGGCAAACCCAATTGCTGAAATTGGAAGCCTTGGAAAAAGAAAACATCCGTCTACGCGCCTTGCTGGAAAACTCCTTTAAATTAGGCGAGCAAGTGTTGGTGGCGGAATTGCTGGCGGTCAACACCGTGCCTTACGAACACATCGTCGTGGTCAACAAAGGCTCGCGTTTTGGCGTGTATCCGCAACAGCCCGTACTTGATGCCAATGGCGTGGTCGGGCAAGTGTTCCGCTCCTTGCCGCTGACCTCGGAAATCATGTTGATTACCGATCCTAACCACGCCATTCCAGTGCAGGTTAACCGCAACGGCTTGCTGACCATTGCCGTCGGCAGCGGTCAGCTAAACCGACTGGTATTGCCGTATCTGCCCAGCAATGCCGACATCCGTCCGGGCGATTTGCTCATCACTTCCGGTTTGGGCGGCACTTTTCCGCAAGGTTATCCGGTGGCAGTGGTGGATGATTTCAACGCCCAAGCCGAAAAACCCTTTGCCAACATCACCGCCACTCCGACCGCCAAGCTAGACCGCAACCGCGAGCTGATGATTGTCTGGAGCAACTCCACGCCCGTGCCGTTAACCACCAAACCCGCAACCGCCACCCATGACTGATCTTTACTATGGCTTTGGTCGCATCATCCTGTCCATCGTCTTGGCGATGTGTTTACGGATTATGCCGTTACCGCCGGAACTGGCGATGCTGAATCCGGATTGGGTATTGTTGACCTTAATTTACTGGTCATTAGCGTTACCGGAACGAGTCGGGATTTTTCACGCTTGGACCTTCGGCTTGCTCACCGATGTCCTCACCGGACGGCTATTTGGGCAATATGCGCTGGCGTATGCTTTAGTTATTTACATCTGCTTAAAACTGCATAAACGTCTGCGCCAATTTCCCTTATTGCAACAAGGCCTGTTTGTATTTTTCTGCCTGTTGTTATCGCAGCTGTTGCTGTTCTTCATCAAAAACCTACAACATCCCGCGCAATTACATGCCAGTTTTTGGTGGCCGGTATTCACTGGCACCATCTGTTGGCCTTTGGTTTATACCGTGTTGCGGTTTGTCCGTTTGCGTAAACGTAACTGATGTCGGATTTTTATTCGATGAAAGACAATTCCGCCGAACAGCGCGTTTTTCACCGACGGCTGTTAGTGGCGTTTGCCGTTATCAGCCTGCTTACCTCCGCCTTAGTCATCCGCTTGGTTTATCTGCAAATTTTCGGACACGAGCGTTACGCCTCGATGGCGAAAGAAAACAGCGTAAAAATTGTGCCGCTAGTGCCCACGCGCGGCATTATTTACGACCGCAACGGCAAAATCCTCGCCGACAACACCCCGTCGTACAGTTTGGAATTAACCCCCGAACAAATCAGCAATATGCCGGACACCCTGCATCGCCTGCAAAAGCTACTCAACATTTCCGACGATAAAATCGACAGCTTCCAAAAACAATACAAACGCCAAAAACGCTTCACCAGCACCGCGTTGTTGCTGAATATGAATGATGAAGAATTGGCGCGTTTTGCCGTGGTCAGACCCTACTTTCCCGGCGTGGACATTCGCACCCACATGGTTCGGCATTATCCCTACAGCGAATTGACCGCCCATGTCATCGGCTATGTCGGGCGCATTAACGAAAACGAAATGAAAGAACTGCCTATTGCCGAATACCGTGGCTCTACCCATATCGGCAAATTGGGCATAGAAAGCAGTTATGAAAGCCAATTGCATGGCAAAGCGGGTTACGCGGAAATTGAGACTAACGTACAAGCGCGGTCTTTAAATACCCTGAACGAAACCAACCCCGAAACGGGCGCGAGTTTGTATCTGAGCTTAGATATAGACCTGCAAAAAATCGCCTACGATGCTTTGGAAGGCTATAACGGCGCAGTGGTTGCCATCGACATTAAAACCGGAGGCGTGTTGGTATTTAGCAGCCGTCCGGGTTTTGACCCCAACCCGTTCGTGGTCGGCATTACTAACGATGCTTATAAAGCCCTAGAGTCGTCGCAAGACCAACCTTTATATAACCGCGCCTTACGGGGCTTGTATCCGCCGGGCTCAACCGTGAAGCCGTTTGTGGCCTTGGCAGGCTTGCAATACGATGCCATCAATGCCGAACAAAAATTATTTTGCCCCGGCTATTACCAATTGCCCGGCGTTACCCATAAGTTCCGCGATTGGCGCAAAGGCGGGCATGGCTCGGTGAATATGAATGATGCCATCGCCCAATCTTGCGATGTGTATTTTTACCGTTTGGCTTCCATGCTAGGCATCGACCGCATGTACGATTTCCTAAAACAATTCGGGTTTGGTGAAAAAACCGGTATCGATTTGGTCGGTGAAAAATCCGGCTTGTTGCCATCACGGCAATGGAAAGAAGCGCAGAAAAAGCAGCAATGGTTTCCGGGGGACACCTTAATCACAGGCATAGGCCAAGGCTTTCACCAAGTAACGCCGTTGCAATTGGCAAGGGCGACTGCCACGCTCGCCAATAAAGGCCAGATTGTCACGCCGTTTTTGGTGGATAGGATCGTCACCCCCAACGCCACGTTGCCAGGCCCACAAACCCATAAAGGCGAGATACCACTGAAGGCGGAAAATATCGATGCCATCGTGGCAGGCATGGTGGATGTCGTGCATAGCGAGCGCGGCACTGCCAAAAGCATTGGCAAAAATATTCCCTACCAAATCGCTGGCAAAACTGGCACCGCGCAGGTGTTTAACATTAAACAAAACGCCAAATACAACGAACACGACATCGACTTTAAATTGCGCGACCATGCCTTGTTTATCTCTTTTGCGCCCGCGCATGATCCACAAATCGCCGTGGCGGTAATTGTTGAAAACGGTGGTCACGGTGGCTCGGTGGCTGCACCGATTGCAGGCAAAATCATCAAGCAATATCTAAAAAACCGCCAATAAGGCCCGCCGTATGAAAACCGAAACCCGCCGCGAACATTTTGAGCCGCCATCCATCATCGGCAATATCCTAAGGCGTTTGCATATTGATATTCCGTTGTTTATCGGGCTGTTTTTCGCCGCATTATTAAGCTTTATCATCCTGTACAGCGCAGGCAGCCAAGATATGGGCGTGTTGTATCGGCAAGCGGCGCGTATCAGTTTGGCCTTTGCGGTGATGATTTCGCTGGCGCATGTTAATCCTTACCAATTCAAACGCTATTCCGCCATTCTGTTTGGTATTGGCGTGTTTTTGTTGATTGCGGTGTTGGTAATGGGCGAGATTGGCAAGGGCGCACAGCGTTGGTTAGATTTGGGCTTTTTCCGCTTTCAGCCTTCGGAAATGATAAAACTGACCACGCCGATGATGATCGCGTGGTTTTTGGCAGATCGCCCGTTGCCGCCCAGACCCAAGCAATTATTGGTGGCAACGGTGTTGATTTTGTTGCCGACGTTGCTGATCGCCAAACAACCGGATTTAGGCACCGCCTTGCTGGTTGCCAGTTCCGGGGCTGGGGTATTGTTTTTTGCTGGTTTGTCTTGGCGCTTGATGATGGCTATCGCCGCCGCCATTGCTGCGTTGTTGCCGATTATTTGGCATTTTATGCACGGCTATCAACGCGATAGGGTGTTGACGTTTTTAAACCCAGAAGCCGATCCTTTAGGCCGTGGCTATCACATCATCCAATCAAAAATTGCCATTGGTTCGGGCGGCATTTATGGCAAAGGCTGGTTGGGCAGTACCCAATCGGAATTGGATTTTTTACCAGAAAGCTCCACCGATTTTATTTTTGCGGTGTTCGCGGAAGAATTCGGCCTGTTTGGCTGTGTGGGGTTGTTGATTTTGTATTTATTGATTATCGCCCGTTGCTTGTACATCGCCTCGCAAGCCCAAGACACCTATTGCCGCTTACTGGCAAGCAGCTTGGCATTTACATTTTTTGTTTATGTGTTCGTCAACATCGGCATGGTTATCGGCGTATTGCCCGTGGTTGGCGTACCGTTACCGCTGATTAGTTACGGCGGCACTTCTATCGTCACCTTGCTGGCGGGTTTCGGCATTCTGATGTCCATCCACACCCATAAAAAACGGCTATCACGCTAATGATGAAATTATCTGTAATCGCCAGCAGCCTGTTATTGGCGGCTTGTGCCACGCCTTTTATTGAAAGCCAGCCTGTCGATGGCTTTATCCACGCCATGCACGACCAACATCAATTTAAAACCGAGGAGCTACAACACTGGCTGGCTGATGCGGTAATTAAAGACGATATTCTGCAAAAAATGGCGAAACCCGCCGAAGCCATGCCGTGGTACAAATACCGCAAAATTTTTCTGACCGATGCCCGTATTGATGGCGGCGTACAGTTCTGGAAAGACAACGCCGCCGCCTTGCAACGCGCCGAACAGCAATATGGCGTGCCGCCAGAGATCATCGTCGCCATTCTCGGCGTAGAAACCAATTACGGCAAACACCAAGGCAAATATCGGGTTATCGACGCGCTAGCCACCTTAGCCTTCGCTTATCCGCCGCGTAGCCCATTTTTTCTGGGTGAGCTGGAGAATTTTCTGCTGTTATGCCGCGAACAAGGCTTAAACCCCGCGCTGCCGATAGGCTCTTACGCAGGCGCAATGGGTATGCCGCAATTTATGCCCAGCAGTTTTCGGCGCTACGCCGTCGATTTTGACGGCAACCAACAACGCGATATTTGGCACAGCAAAACCGACATTATCGGCAGCGTCGCCCAGTATTTTGCCGCCCATCATTGGCAAAAAGGCCACCCCATTGCCGTGCCGATGACTGCCGAAAATAATTTATACAAAACTAAGATTACCCCCAACCTTAAGCCGGATTTAAGACTCGCTGAGTTAGAATCACTCAACTTAAAAATATCCGTGCCTTTGGCTTTATCTGAAAAGATAAAAATTCTTGAGTTAAAACAAGAACAAAGCGAAGAGTTGTGGGCGGTTTTAGAAAATTTCTATGTAATCACCCGTTATAACCACAGCCCTTTATATGCCATGGCGGTCTATCAATTAAGCCAATCTATCTTAAACAAAAAAGGGTCGTTCCCATGAATAAACTGATCACAGCAATTTCGATTATTGTGCTAAGCAGTTTTATTAGCAGTGTTTTCACCACCGCCGAAGCTTCACAGCGTAAAAGCCATCGGCAACACCACCACAGACATCATAGCCATCACCACCAACAAGCGGGTGATGACAAACAAGGCCTAGCATCATGGTATGGCAGCCGCTTCCAAGGCCGTCGCACCGCCAATGGCGAACGTTACGACATGAACGCCATGACCGCCGCGCACAACTCCTTGCCGTTATCTTCCTACGTAGAAGTAACCAACTTACACAACAACCGCAGCGTGATCGTCCGCATTAATGACCGTGGCCCATTCCACGGCAACCGCGTGATGGATTTATCCTATGCCGCCGCTAAAGAGCTAGGCATACAAAAATCAGGCACAGGCGCCATCCAAATCCGCCCATTATTTGAAAACACCACCGTTGCCCAGCTAACAGACCAACCAGGCTAAGCTTTTCCTTCTTGTTTCTTCACCTCAGTTGGCGTTTTTATCGTTCGCATATCGTTATGTGTGAACGATAAAAACCTGAAGCCAACATCCAGCGTAAAAATCCCCCAGCCGCAGCCGTTTCTAACAAGCAAACGCCGCCGCAAACACAGAAATACTTCTGCGTAAATTCACCAAATAAAGATTTCATCAGAAAACCGCCATAAGATTTTATGGGGTGTGGTGTAGGCGTTTGAGATTAAAACGAAAGGTAGGGTGGGCAAGCTTTTCTGCCCACCGTTTTAGTATCGAGTGTTTATATTGGTGGGCAGGAAAAGCGTTGCTTACCCTACGCGATTGTTAAGGCAAGCGTTCTTTTGTGTTCATCGCCAGTTTGTTGCGATTGGGTTAGCGCGTATATATAGATGTTGGTGTCAACAAACGCCCTAACAGTCATATAACTCATCCCGATTGGCGACGTTTTTGTAGCTGCTGATGGCGACAGGATTTAAAAAACCATCTGGAAGCTTTTTTTGCGTATTGCTGATCTCTACGATGATGACTTTTATGTGCTTAGCTTCAAGTTCTTTATATTCAATCGGTATTTGGATGGTACTGTTGAAAACATCGGTTTCAAATTCAATCGCGTACATAAAATATGCCTATTTATAAGTAAAACTTGTCGTGCTGTGGGCAGATAAGTAGGGTGGGCAACGCTTTTCTGCCACCGCTTTAGTATCGAGTGTTTATATTGGTGGGCAGGAAAAGCGTTGCCCACCCTACGAGACTAACGCCATCAAGCCGCCTTTTCCAAAACCGGACGATGATGCAAAAGCAGCAATTCATTAGCCGCTAAGGTTTTTAACGCATAGCTACGGCCTTGCGGATCGCAAAACTCGACCTCAAAAACATCTGGCTCGTAAACCTCAACAATAGTACCGACTTGGCCTTTCGATAAGCCGACAGTAGGAACATCGTTCAATAACGCCACGGTATCTAATAATTTCATTGATAATGGCTCGGCAGGGTGGGCAACGCTTTTCTGCCCACCGTTTTAGCATCGTGTGTTTATATTGGTGGGCAGGAAAATGCGTTGCCCATACAACAAGATTTGATAATAATGGATTTTTGCTCAGAAGGTAGTTCGATATGAAAGAAGACCTCGTTAAATTAGCATTCTTTTCCTGGATAGAAATACCGTACACCGTAGGGATTAACCATGATAAGGTCATTACTGTTGAGTACAGTCCTGAGATTGGAAAAGTACAATTACGAATTAATTTTCGCAACGATTTACTGCGAATCAAAGTAACCAATCATTGGACAGTAGAAAAATCAGATAAAATCGAAATATATCAGCGAAATCAACCAAATAAACCAAAAATATTTTTTGTTCCCTTATTCGCTACAGAAACAGATTTACCCGATATTAAAAAGCTCGTTAAGGAATTGAGTTACCTTATTTACATGTCGAGCAAGCCAAAACGGTTGTCGAATTATATGCAGAATTTTCAATATCTAAAGATATTTACCTGCGTATTTCAGAACGTAATGTCGTAGAGCCCAACCTGTTCCCAACATTCGATTTCTTCAATACGGAGATTTTACCTAAGATAGCAGATGTGGTTGATACTTATCGTGTTGCTACCATATCACCATTTCGATTTTCACTTCTCCCCGTTTCAGAATATCTTTTCGAATCCGTGCCTATGCAGATTAATGATCCAAGAATAGGAAAGATGATCCAACAAGGCTATTTTAAAAATGACAACCTTAACCATAGTCATTCAATAATTAAACATTACGTTGAAAGATCAGATATACAGTCACGTTTTGATTCGCTAATCAATGGTTCAGAAGATTTTGAATTTGAATTGCAGTTTTGTTCAGCTTATTACCTGTTTAACATGCGCCGCTGGGCGGAAGCTACAATGATTGCATGTGGTGTTGTCGATTCTCTTGTGCGAGAAGCAGTATTTGCAAAATATAAATTAAACTTATCTGAGGCTGAATTTTTTTGGGAACAAAACAAATATAAAAAATTTAAATACATTTTTAATGAAATCCTGCCCTCATTGGGTTATGGCAAATTATCTGAGTGTGACCAGAGGTTATGGCTTTCTTTCATAGAAGCTAAAACTTTTCGTGGCAGTGCAGCGCATGGTAAAACAACTAGCACATTCAACAGCGAACAAGAGGAAATTGTATTAGGCCATTTAAGAGCGCTATATGAGGTAGCTCGTTGGCTTTCAACTCAAATGGGGCGAACTTGGATGCTCGATGTTAATGCTAACGGCGAAAGCTTTTCATTATTCTAAAAGTAGAGGACATCCGGTGCATTACGTTACCACTAATGCACCCTACGCGGTTTTTGGTTTTTAGGTTTACATTAGTTTCTCAAGATTTCCCCTCAGTTGCGGCAACCGATTTTCAATAACAACCCAAATCTGCGGCAAGTCCAGACCTAAATAGTTGTGAACCAAGATATTTCTAAATCCTTAAATAGCTTTCCAATTAATTTCAGGATGTTCTGCTTTAAGCTTATCGGACAGTTTTTGCGTAGATTCTGAAAGTGTTTGTAAATTTCTAATCACCGCATCTTGCACCATAGGCGAGTTCATGAATACAAACCGATCGTTCTGCGTGTATTAGTCGATTCGGTCAATGCAGTCAATGATATGCTCAATATAAACACAGTCATCTTTCATAATGGCTGCGCTTCTTTCAATATTTGGGAAGAAATACTCGGATGCAACGCATTTTGGGTGACTACATCGACTTTTCGTTGCAGTAAGGCTTGTAAATCCATCAGCAATTCGCCCAGATCAAACAAGTCGCGGCCTTGTTCAAGTTCTACCAAAAAATCCACGTCGCTATTGTCGCTAACATCTCCGCGCACCATTGAACCAAATAAACTAATGGATTTAACGCCATGCTGTTTGGCTAAGTCTAAAATTGCGGTTTTGTTGTGGCTGATGAGGGGGTTCATGTTGATACCTCGATTATTTCTTTAGCGATGGAAACTGTCAGCTTTACTTCGTATTTTGTCCCGCAGTTTTGGCAGATGACGGGGGAATGTCGACTCATATCCAGCAAGACGTTTGCGGGTGCATTTTCAAGCGTGTATTCGTTCAACAAACAATCACCGCCTTTGCTTTGGAATTCATTCAATTCGCCACATTTTGGGCAAGGTACATAAACGGAGTCAAACATTCCCATAAAAACCTACTTTCTACCCAGACCAAAATTTGGATGTCTACGCTGGTGTTTAACCACGGTTACCCGAAGTACGTCACTTTTCAAAACCCGAAAATAGATAACATAAGGAAAGCGTTTCATTAACGCCCTGCGTATATCACTTTCAACAATTCGCCATTGTGTGGGCATGGCTGCAATCTTGAAAATCTGGCGTTCCAATTCATTCAGAAATTCAGTGCCTAGCCCTGATGAACACTGGTTGTAATAGCTGATAATGTCGCGTAATTCCTGCTCAATGGCAGGATGGTATTCAATCCGCATTCCGTAAATTAGACATTAATTGCGAATGCGAAAGTGGTTGTACCAAACCGTTTTCAATTTCTTTGTCTCGCTGTTTCGCCAAGGCAATGGCTTCGTCGTCTGATAGCTCAGTATCGGCAAGATAAGGTGCATCAAGGCTTTCCCATAAAGTTTGTGCCAATAGGGCTTTGTCGTGAGGGTTTAGCTTTAAGGCTTCGCTGGCTATTTGGTCAATATTCATAAACGTCTCTTTTAAATTAAACCATTTTGACTTCATTCAATAAATCAGGATGGCGATCTAGCAGCTTGAGTAATTTCACCAAGGCCAGCGGTGGTTTGGTTTTGCCGTTTTCATAACGGGAAAAGGCATTGACTCCGCCACCGAATAGTTCACTGGCTTCGCGTTGGTCTAGGCCCAGTTTTTTACGGACGTTGGCGATGAAGTTAGGATCAACGCTTGCGGCGTTTATTTGTTTGTTGAACGTCAGCATGATTTGCATCGTGCGCCGGGATTCTTCGGCAGCTAAGATGGATTCATCGCAAGCGGGGCAGAAGTCGCCTGTAACTGCGGAAATTTGAGTGGTTTCGCCTTTGTAGGTGTAGGTGATGTCGCGGGTGTCATGGATGAGTTCCGCCGCCGCGCAAGATGGGCATTTCATTTTATAACTCCTTGAAGGATATGATAAGCACGTCATCCATGACGGTAAGTTTCAAGTATATTTCGCCAACTGTCGTGGTGGGTCGGTACACGTCTTGCCATAGTTGGTGATCGGCATGGGTGGTCATGCTTTTGTGGAAATCAGCAGGCGTAAGCGCCATGACAACGGCGATCATGTCCTCAAAATCAAACCCTAGAGCTGCCGCACCTTCACGCGCGGTTTTGGTTGTTTTCACCTTGCCTTCGGCTATCAACGCCTTAACCACGGACAATTTACAATGTGGCGTTCGTTTTTCCATGATTAATATTAACCTATTTGGTTATTTTGGCAATTATAATGGAAGTGTATGCCTTAGATTTAGGTGAGTTCCAAAAATTCAAGGCAAAAAAAAGGGTACATCGCTGTACCCTTTTTTGTTACTGCAAGCTAGGTTGCTGCTTATGCAAGCATTGCCTTCACTTTTGCCATGATGCCATTTGGATCAATGCCTTGGTGTGGGAATTGTTCCCACAAACCGCCGCAGCCTTCTTTGTGCGTGGCGATAAAGCCAAACTTAGGTGTCAGGCCGCGTTCTAGCAACCATGAACCGTAACGGCTACCCAAACCGGTTTTGCGGTTGAAGGATTCAACTACTAATACCATCGGTGATGAACCGACTTTTTGCAGCATGTCTTCGTCGATGGCGCTTAAGGTTGGTTTGTTGATTAAGCCAACGTCAATGCCTTCTGCTTTCAAACGTTCTACCGCGTCTAATGCGCGGTATAAGGTTTCGCCGAAAGCGATAACATAACCCGCAGTACCTTCACGGATGACTTCGTCTTTGCCTGGTACGAAGGTGTAATCGCCGCCGAAGTATTCTTCGCCTTTGTCATTTAAAATGATTGGGGTTTTAGAGCGGGTTGAGAACACGAAACGTAAGCCTGGTTGGAAGAAAATCGTTTTAACCACGGCGCGCATTTGGTTTGGATCCGCAGGGAAGTACAAGCCAGTTGCGTAAGCGTCGTCTAAGCCGTTGTCGGCAAAGAAGTTGTTCAGACCGAAATGGCAAGTGTTGTCTGCCATGTCGTCGATACCAGAATGTGAGAAATGGCTTAACACGTTGGAGTTGTTCAAACGCGCCATGGTGATTTCTGACATCAACATTTCTAAGAAGGCTGCGAAAGTACCGAAGATACCTTGTTTGCCTGCTTCCATACCGAAACCAGCAGCAGCGGAGAAGTTACCGCGCTCCATGATGCCAGAAGAGATGAATGATTCTGGGTACGCGGCATGGATTTTGTGCAAACCACAAGAGCCTTCTAAGTCGGAGTCGATAACGCGGACTTTTTCGATGCGTTCTGCTTCAGTCAGGGTGCTCATGGCTGCTACAACAGCATCGCCGAAGACGTTACGGTTGGCATCCCATTTAGCGTTGTCTGAACCTAAGAAGGTGTCAGTCATTTTTGGTGCTACAACGCCTTTTAAGAATTCAACAGCCGCAGTGTGGCCGCGATTTTCCAAGTATTCCAACGCTACTTTTACTGAGATAACGTCGTGACCGTGGGTTGAGCCTTCCAAACCAACGATGCCTGGGCACATTTTACGGTGGTTGATAACCGCTACTGGGCCTGGGGTGTTGATGGCTGTGCAGATGTTGGCATACAAGCTGTCTAAATCTTCGCCGTCGCCTTCCAATACAGTAACGCCTTGACCAGCCAAAGTTTTTGCAGTTGAGCAGCCTTTTAAATAGCTAGATGGGTGACCTGCGATAGTGACGTCGTTGTCGTCGATAATCAATTTAACGTTCAAGCCTTGGGCAACGGCCAAACGCGCTGCTTCGGCATCGTCGCCTTCTTGTTGTGAACCGTCTGAACCTAAGCAGAACAAGACTTTTTCTGGGTTGGCAATCGCCACACCGTTAACATAAGGCCACATGTGACCCAAACGGCCTGAGCTAAATTTAACGCCTGGAGTGAAGCCCAATTCTGGATGGCCTGGCAAATGCGAATGCGCGGCGCGGTATTGGGTCAATTTTTCGGCTGGCATGTCGCCGTTCAATACTGACATCAAGTATTGGGTCGCTACACGGTGACCCGCTTCGTCGAAGAAAGTCGGTACATATTTGTCAGAGCCACGGAACAACGCGTCCATAATCATGACTTCAGGCACAGTGTCGAAAGGGCCGCCAGTATGACCGCCCACGCCACGCGCAGCGCCTGTAGAAGTAAAGAATACGATCGCATCGCGGCATAATTGGATATTGGCTTGCAGGGCGGCTTTTTGCTCTGCAGTCAACGTAGGAACGCTAGCGTCTAGCGAAATACGTTGGTAAGCGCCAAGATCAATCGGAAAAGTAGACATAGTTTTTCTCGTCAGTAAAAGTGGAAGGGAAGGTTTATAGTTTTAGAACGGGCATTATCCAACACAACGGTGGTTCTGAAAAGCTAAGCATCCAGATTCCGCTTCTGCTGAAACATTTTATTGAAATTCCTTTAGCTTGACTTAATTGTGCTGGCTTAATCAAAGCCAACAAACGCCCGTCGACATGATACAATAACGGCCTGTTTTATTAAGCCTATTTATCCCTAAACGCATGATATTTTCTAAAAACTTCCCGCTGTTTTTATTGTTTACCTTGTATGTGCTTATTGCACAAGCACATGCAGATGAGGCTGAAATCTCCACACCACCTGCACCGACCATTGCCGCCAGCGCCTATATTCTTCAGGATTACCATACGGGCAAAATTTTGGCGGAAAACAATGCCGATACCAAATTAGCCCCCGCCAGCTTGACTAAAATCATGATGGTGTACGTGGTTTTCCAAGAAATCCGTAACGGTCATTTAAAACTCACCGATTTAGTCACCATCAGCCAAAAAGCCCGTGATACCTCAGGCTCACGCATGTTTGTGGAAGTTAACGAACAAGTAAAAGTAGAAGACTTACTTAAAGGCGTGATTATCCAATCCGGTAACGATGCCAGTGTTGCATTGGCGGAACATGTTGCTGGCAATGAAAGCACTTTTGCTGAAATGATGAACCAACATGCTGCCCGTATCGGCATGAACAACAGCCATTTTAGAAACAGCGATGGTTTGCCGATTGAAGGCCATTACACCACCGCCCATGATTTGGCGATCCTGACCCGCTCATTAATCCATGATTTCCCCGATTACTATCGGTGGTTTTCGCAAAAAGAATTCACTTACAACAAAATTACCCAGCACAACCGCAACCAATTATTGTGGCGCGATGATTCTGTTGATGGCGTAAAAACCGGATTCACCGATGACGCAGGCTATTGCTTGGTGGCTTCTGCCTTGCGTGAAAATATGCGGCTGATTTCGGTAGTGATGGGTACTAAGAGCGCCAACGCCCGCGCTAACGAAAACCAAAGCCTGCTCAATTACGGTTTCCGCTTTTTTGAAGCGCATCGTTTATATCAAGGCAAAACTTCGCTGAGTGAAGCGCGGGTTTGGAAAGGCGGGGCGCAAACCGTGCAATTAGGCTTGGCGGAAGACTTGTTTGTCACCATCCCACGCCGTCACTATAACGATTTGAAAGCCGTTATTAATATTGATAAAAAAATCACCGCGCCGATAAAAGAAGGCGACAAACTCGGCTCAGTCAGAGTCACCTTAAGCAATGAAGAAGTCGCCAATAAAGATTTGATTGCCCTGCAAGCCGTTGAACAAGGTGGCATTTTCCGCAGGCTCTACGACAGCGCTTTATTGATGATGGAGAAAGCTGACGATGGAAAATAAAATCGTCTATTTAAATGGTGATTATTTGCCGTTAACTGAAGCCAAAATTTCCGTGTTAGATCGCGGTTTTTTATTCGCTGATGGCATTTACGAAGTTATCCCCGTTTATCAAGGACGATTATTCCATTGGCAAGCGCATTTGCAGCGGCTGGACGACAGTTTGGCGGGCATCCGCATGGCGAATCCGTACAGCTCCGAACAATGGCTGGCGTTATTTGCGCCGCTGCTGGATGCCAGCAAAGACCAGTACATTTACTTGCAAATTACCCGTGGTACGGCTGCCAAGCGCGATCATGCCTTTCCTGAAAATACCGCGCCCACGGTATTTATCATGAGTTCCGATATTGTCCCCGTTGCTGGCAAATATACAGGCATAAAAGCCGTCACCTTAACCGATAGCCGTTGGTTAAATTGCCATTTAAAAACCATTGCCTTGCTAGCAAATATTTTGCATCGGCAAGAAGCCGTCGACCAAGACAGTATGGAAGCGATTCTCATCAAAAATGGGTATGTCACCGAAGGCGCTGCCAGCAACGTGTTTGTGGTGATAAAAGGCGTATTGCTCACGCCGCCAAAATCCAATGCCATTTTGTCGGGCATCACCCGTGACGTGATTTTAGAACTTGCCGCCAAAAACGATATGGTCTATTGCGAAGACGTCATTTCTTTGGCGGAGCTTAAGTCAGCCGAAGAAATTTGGGTAACCAGTTCAACGCGGGAAATCTTACCTGTGGTTGAATTGGACGGTCTCGCCGTCGGTGAAGGCAAATGTGGCCCGGTGTGGCAAGCGATGGAGCAACTTTTTCAAGCGTACAAACAATCCTTATTATGAGCGAAGAAACCTTACTCGAATTTCCCTGCCAATTTCCTATTAAGGCAATGGGCAAAGTTGATATTGAACTTGATCTGTTAGTGATTGAAATCGTCCGTCGCCATGCGCCAGACCTAGACCACAAAGCCGTAAAAACCCGTCCCAGCAAAGATGGCAATTATTTGGCAGTCACCGTCACCATCGAAGCCACCAGCAAAAAACAACTGGATGCCATTTATCAAGATTTGACAGACCATCCGTTGGTGTTGGTGGCGTTGTAAGGTCAGGTGGTTTCGCTGATGGGCAAGCTGCCGACTAATCGATTCATCTCTCCGAAAACACGCTGATTTACAAAAAACTATGGATGACTGCCAGATAGTTGATCTTGGTTTTCAAGACTATCAAGCCACTTGGCAGTCAATGCTAACCTACACCCAAAACCGCCAAGCCCAAACCGCCGACCAGCTTTGGCTAGTCGAACATCCGCCCGTCTACACCTTGGGCATGAATGGCAAGCGCGAACACTTGTTAAACATTGCTGAAAACATCCCCGTCATCCAATCTGACCGTGGTGGGCAAGTGACTTATCATGGCCCTGGGCAAGTCGTGGTTTATACCTTATTGGATATAAAACGCTTGAATATCAACATCCGCCAACTGGTCACCTCGTTGGAAACGGCGATGATAACCACCTTGGCGGATTACGGCATTACCGCTATTGCCCGTGCCGATGCGCCGGGCGTTTATGTCGATGGCAAAAAAATTGGCTCAATCGGTTTACGCATCAAAAACCATTGCAGTTATCATGGCTTGAGCTTAAACAACAACATGGACTTAAGCCCCTTCGATGCCATTAACCCTTGCGGTTATTCAGGCTTAAAAGTCACCCAACTCGCCGATCTAGGCGTTACCGTCAACCAATCGGAACTGGCTAAGCGGCTGGTTCACGCCATAACTAGACAACAAGCATGAATTATCAAGCCCCTTCGCGTGCCACGCCAGAATCACATCAACGCAACAGTGAAAAACTGTCGCGCATCCCTATTAAAGTCGAACAGCCAGAAACGGTTTTACGCAAACCCGATTGGATACGCGCCAAATTAGGCAGTAACGAAGAAGTCACCCGCATCAAACAAGTATTGCGCGAGCATCAACTGCATAGTGTTTGTGAAGAAGCCGCTTGCCCGAATCTGGGTGAATGCTTCCAACACGGCACCGCCACGTTCATGATTATGGGCGATTTATGCACCCGCCGTTGCCCGTTTTGTGATGTCGCCCACGGCAAACCCTTGCCGCTGGACAGCAATGAACCCAAACAATTGGCGACCGCCATCCAGGCGATGGCTTTGAAATATGTGGTCATCACCTCGGTAGACCGTGACGATCTCCGTGACGGCGGCGCAGGGCATTTTGCCGAATGTATCGCCAATATTCGCGCGTTAACGCCAAGTACAAAAATTGAAATTTTAGTGCCGGATTTTCGTGGGCGCGTTGATAAAGCCATCAACATTTTAACGGCGCAACCTTGTGATGTGTTTAACCACAATTTAGAAACCGTGCCACGGCTTTATAAGCAAGCGCGTCCCGGTTCGGATTATTTGGGTTCGTTGGATTTATTACGCCGTTACCATCAGGCATTGCCACAAGTGCCGACCAAATCGGGCTTAATGCTGGGTTTGGGTGAAGAAACCGAAGAAGTGATTGAAGTGTTGAAAGACTTGCGGGCGCATGGTGCATCCATGCTGACTTTAGGGCAATACCTGCAACCGAGCAAAGCGCATTTGCCTGTGCAGCGTTACGTTACCCCGGAAGAGTTTGATAATTACGCGGTGATTGCTAAAGACTTGGGCTTTAAACAAGTCGCCAGTGCGCCGATGGTGCGGTCATCGTATCATGCGGATTTGCAAGCGCAGGGCGTGGTTGTTGAATAATGGATTGTTCGCTATCACTGCCACGATACGGTAGCGGCAATGAAGGAACAGGTATGAAATAAATTCGGCAATTGTCGGTGTGGATAAATCCGCACCGACACCGAATCTCTGTATGAGTTTTTTGGCTATCGTTCCCACGCCCTGGGGTCACTGCCATTAAGTTAAGAATTAATATTATCTATCAATGGGATAGGTTGGGCGTAGCAGGATTTTTCCGTTCGTCCTGAGCTTGTCGAAGGATGAGCGGAAAAATCCGTGAGCAGAGACTTGCGCTCGTTCCCAAGCTCCGGCTTGGGAATTCAAGTCCGAGAAGCTCTAGCTTCGATAATACGGGAAGCTAGAGCTTCCGAAACGGCATTCCCAAGCCGGAGCTTGGGAACGAGCGTCAATCTAATATTATGAATATTAATGCTTTTTCCCTTAACTTAATGGCAGTGACGCTCCGGCGTGGTAACGGTGCAGCTAACGCTCCAGCGTTGCGTTTCACCGCCAAACAACGCTGGAGCGTTGGACGATGAATTCTCACGCCGGAGCGCGGGAACTATAAAAATGACGGAGTAAAAAACATGTTTTTTACTCCGCAATCGACAACGCTTTCACAGCCTAGGCAGAGTAACCCAACCTAGGCCGCAGCCAGCGCCATTACCCCGCTTAAGATTTTTCGAACAAATAATCCAACCACAAGTTAGATAATTTTTCCTGCACGGTATTTTGCCGTAACCGCGCGTTCAAATGCGGGAAATCCACCTTATCTAAATCCTGATCTTGGTTATAGCAAGAATAGACAAAATATTCCTCGCCGTTGGCATCAACGTGTTTGCATAAACATTGGGCGCAAATGCCTTTCATCATACATTGCATTGGCGAGTTGATTGAGCCGATGGCGTGTTGTACTTTGCCTAAATACGGTTTCAGTACGTTGAAACGCGCTTCTTTCACCGCCGCCATCATCCGATCGGAACCGATAACAATCAAATGTTCCGCGTCCGCTAGGGAAATGGGTTGTTCGCCCAATTCGCCCGTAGCGTAAGCCAGCATACATTCTAAGATATTGCCGACAAAGCTCTTGTCTTGCGGGCGGGTCGGGGTAATTGCCACCGCGCCTGGCGTGTTGTCCACCGCCCAAACGATAAGGTCGGACGCGGCTTCAATATCTTCCACTTTGAAAACGTCTTGGTTGTATTTATAGCCAGCAAAATAAATGACTTTATTGCCTGCTGCGCGTAAGGCTTTGCCGATGGAAAACAGTACCGCGTTGCCTAAACCGCCGCCGATTAACAGCACGGTTTCGCCCGTTGGGATTTCTGTCGGCGTGCCTGTTACGCCCATTAACACTACTGGATCGCCGATGTTCCAAGTGGCGCATAAGCGCGAAGATGAACCCATTTCTAAAGCAATCAAGGAAATCGTGCCTGCTTCTTGATTGACTTCCGCACCTGTTAACGCCAAACCTTCTGCCGCCAACACGGTGTTTTCAACCACAGGGGCAATGGCTTCAAAATTTTGTACCCGGTAGAACTGGCCTGGTTGGAATTTTGCTGCCGCCATCGGCGATTTTACGATAACTTCAATAATCGTTGGTGTCAGGCGGTTGATTGCCACAATAGTGGCGGTAAAGGCTTCATCTAAACGCGCGAACAAGGCATTTAAAGCGGCATCGCGTTGGCTTTGCTCTGCTGGGTTTAACGCCGCCAATTGTTGTTCGAACAGTTTGACGATATAGGGATAGCCATTTTTCGCGCTAGCCATGGCTTTTACCACATTGCCTGCGTAGACAGGATGGTTGTCGCCGTAGAAGCTGATGAACTTGCCGTCTTTTTGGTACGAAGTCAGTGGTGCGGGTTTACCCAGTTTTGGTGCGGCTTCATCGTGCATTGCCACTAATTCCAATTCGCCATCAGTCCATTCGGGTTGATAGCGTTGGAAAAATTGTTTGTCCATTTCAAAGGTATCAGGGAATTCACTTTGGTAAATGGTGTTGGGTGAAGTACCTGCGGCAATGTACAAATTACGCAGCGGCACGGTGACTTGGCCTGCGCTGTTCCAGCGGCCTGCGTCCAACACCAGTTTGTCAAATTCCACCGCTTGCAAATGCCCGTAATCATCGGAGATTGCTGCCAAGGGGCTCATGCCTTCTGCCAGTGCAATGCCTTCTTCCAAAGCTTCGGCGATTTCTTCGTGGTTTTGCCGATAGGCAGGGGCATCGTGCATACCTTTGCGGTAGAACAAAGTAACCCCGCCCCAGCTTTCCACTAAGGGCTGGAAGTCTGGCAATTCGCCCGCTTCGGCGGCACGTTGGCGTTCGGCGCGGATAGCTGCGCCATGTGCTAAAAATTCATCAAGAATGATGTTTTCTTCTTGGTCGTAGCGGGCGCGGACTTTGTCTTCGCCATAACGCGCTGACAGTTTTTCATAACGGAGTAAGATTTTTTCCACCTGCACCGGGTAATACGCCATTAATTCGGTGGCGGTATCGATAGCGGTCAAACCGCCGCCGATAACGCCCGCAGGCAAACGCACTTGTAAGTTTGCTAAGGACGATGCTTTCGCCGCGCCTGTCAATTGCAGGGACATCAAGAAATCCGAGGCTTTACGGATTCCGCGTACCAAGTTGTTTTTCAGGTTGATGATGGTCGGTTTACCTGCACCGGAAGCGATACAGATATGGTCAAAGCCCATATCCCAGGCATCATCAATAGTGATAGTGCCGCCAAAACGCACACCGCCATAAGCGCGGAAAGCGTTACGGCGGGCGAGGGTCAGGTAAATGACTTTTAAGAAGTTTTTATCCCAACGTACGGTAATGCCGTATTCGGCAACGCCGCCAAAACCAGCCAAAATTCGTTGGTCTAGTTCTTCGTAAAGTTCATTGAAATCAACAATCGCTTGCGGCAAGGTGTTGGCATCGCCTGTTAATGCTAGTGGCAATGGCTCAATTTTAAGGCCGTCGATACCCGCAACAGCAAAGCCTTCATTGAGCAAATAATGGCTCATGGTGTAACCCGCAGGGCCTAAGCCAACCACGAGGGCATTTTTGCCGTTGTAGGCTTGCATCACCGGACGCTTCACGTTCAATGGATTCCAACGGGTCAGCAAGCTGTAAATTTCAAAACCGTAAGGCATAAACAGCACATCGGTAAGCACATTGGTTTCGATTTGCGGGATGTTGACTGGATCGGTTTTTTGGTAAATACAGCCCTTCATGCACTCGTTGCAAATCCGGTGGCCTGTGCCAGGACACATCGGGTTGTCGACAATGATGATAGCCAACGCGCCGATATTGTCGCCGCCGCGTTTTACCAAGTGCATTTCCGAGATTTTTTCATCCAAAGGACAGCCCGTGGTGGTGACGCCCAGCGGATCAACTTTAAAGGTGTTGGTTTTTTTGTTCCTCATGCCTTTGGAGCAAGAATCGGTGTCGCGCTCATGGCAATAGATGCAATGGTTTACTTCTGACAACACTTCGCGTTGGCTGTAGCGCGGGTCGGTGAGCTTGAAGCCATCGCGGCGGCGGCGATGCGCCAATTCGCCCATCCACACGGTAAAGTCGCCGTGATCGATGGTGTCGTGGGCGACTAAGTTATCGAAATCGCGTTTTTCAGGGAATTTAAAGCTCAACCAGGTGCTGGCGATGGCTTCATCATGCAGTGCGATAAAGCTCCAGCGTTGCACTAAATCCATTAAGGCGTTGATGAAATCTTCGGCAGGTTTTAGCGCGGTGATTGGCGCAAAAGCGACCGCCGCTTGTGGATGGGCGTTCAGTTTGTTGCGAATTTGTTCGGCGACAGCATCGGCATTTTCGTAGCTGCTATCTTTGCCTTTGGCGATCAGTTTGTAGTGTGCGGACAGCAAGCCAATGGTTGCGCCTACCCGCGCTACCCGGCGTTCACTGTCTTGGTCTTGGTCGGCTTCAGGGAATGCTGCCGCGACCAGTAAAGAAAAACGGTTTTGGATGCCGGCAATGTCAAAGTCAGCCAGTGTTTGGTCTTTGAAAAATACGTTGAGCTTAGCGACGACTTCATTTTTGTAAGTAAAAATGGTGTCGATTTCGGAAGTGATATGCTCGGCTTGGGCTTGATGTTGTTCGCTGACATTGAACAATTGTGCGACAAATTTGCCGACATACGGCCCCATGGTCACTAATATTTCAGAAAGTTGCTCCGGCGTGTAACCTTCACCCTGGGCTTCACGGAACGCGGCATATTGCTCAAATACTGCCGAATCATGCTGTTTTACAGAAGCATCAAATACGCCCAGCAAATCGTTAAGACGTGCCGGCTGGTATAAGTCGGCGTAAGTAAAATCGGCAATACCTAAGGTAAAATCATTTGCTTGCATAGTGTGTTTTGTACCAGCTGAGTTCCCAACGCGCGAACCGGGTAGGAAGTGCGTACGGGTAGGGGAAAAGAAAAATTTTAACCGCATATTGTATGTAAATATGGGTTTTTTTGCCATTGCTAATCGTTATATTGGTTAATTGTATTTGCCCACGAAAAACACGAAAGGACACGAAAAATAGGCTGCCTAAGATAGCTTGGTGATCTTTGGTGTAGGCTGGGTTAGCGATAGAGGCTGAAAAAACATTCAACCCCCCCCCCCGAATAAGGTTTTGTAAGGCTTTTGTTTTTATATGGATATGGGGTAAAAAACATGTTTTTTACTCCGAATCTGATAATGCTTTCATAACTTCGATAGCCTAACGCAATGCCTGTGGCGAACTAAACCAAGTTTCCCCATTAATTTTCGTGTCTTTTCGTGCCGTTCGTGGACAAAAAAATCAATCCTAATTTTCAGCCGCCGCTAAGAACTGTTGGAAGATTTCCATTAACTGGGTGATTTCATTAATGAGGTTTTCGCCTAATTGTAGGTAGTCGGCGGTTTCTTGGTTGCGGGCGTGGTTTTCTATTTTTGCTGCCCATGATCTAGGGCTTGGTGCGCCTAAGTAGCTTAATGAGCCTTTTAAGCTATGGGCGGCTTTTGCCAGCTCAGGTAAGTTGCCTGTGAGTATTGCCGCTTGCACATCGGCTAGTTGGCGCGGGGCTTCTTCCAGAAACGCGCCCAGTAATGCCAGCAGTAATTCTTCGTCATCCGCCAGATTTTCTAGAGTGGCGGCTTTGTCCCAGAGGTTTTGCGGGTTGGTTGCCATTGCTGGCAGTGTAGTTTCTGTGGCTTGGCTATTAACGATGGTTTCGGTCGCAGGTGAGTTAAGCCAACGTTCCAGCTTGTTTGCCAATTGTTCTTGGTTGAAGGGCTTTGCCAAATAATCGTCCATGCCTGCCGCCAAACATTTTTCCCGCTCACCTCGGTTGACGTTAGCGGTCAGGGCTATCACGGTTTGATGCTTAAAGCGCATACTTTTTTCCATTAAGCGTAATTCCCGCGTGGTTTGATAGCCATCCATAATCGGCATTTGGCAATCCATCAGGATAAGGTCGTAAGAGTCCTTAATTAATAACTCGAAAGCCAATTTGCCGTTGGCGGCAATTTCTGGGACGAGATTAAATTTGGCGAGCATACCGATGATGACTTTTTGGTTAACCTTGTTATCTTCAACCACCAAAACTTTTTTGCCTTGATAGCTGATGGTAGGCAAGCTATGTCGGCTTCTTACCGCATTCGGTTCTTCTATATGTTTTAAGGCGTTAACGATGGCATCGTACAATTGGGTTTGTTTGACGGGTTTCAGCAAACTTTGTGCAATGCCTAAATGGCGGCGTTCGCTATCGCTCAGCAAACTACCCGAAGTCAACATAATGCGCGGCAAGTCACTTAAGCTTGGCGTTTCCATAATGGCGTGGGCTAGCGAGAGGCCATCCATTTGTGGCATGTGCATATCCAAGAGGATGAGGTCGTAGGCGAAGCCGTCGGCATGTGCTTGTTGCAAGGCTTCTAAAACCTGGGTGCTGTCGCCCATTTCAGTGGCATCAAATCCCCAGTGAGATAAATAGTGCTGCAAAATGGTACGGTTAGTGCTGTTGTCATCGACAATTAATACCCGTTTGCCAACAATATCCACGGAGGGGTTGAAGGTTTCCAGAGCCTGTCCCAAGGTCAGTGGCAAATCAACCTTAAAGCAAGTGCCTTGATTTAGGGTGCTTTGCACGTCAATCGTCCCGTCCATGAGTTCGACCATTTTTTTACAAATCGAAAGCCCTAAACCCGTGCCGCCAAAGCGTCGGGAGGTGCTGCTTTCGGCTTGTGTGAACGCTTGGAATAGTTGCAGTTGGGCGTTTTCGGAAATGCCTATGCCAGTATCTTGCACTTCAAAATGGACTTGGTTGTGGCTGTCGGCAATGGGTAAATAGCTTGCGGTAACGGATACTTCACCATGCTCGGTGAATTTAATGGCGTTGCCGATTAGGTTGGTGAGGACTTGTCGGATACGCCCTGGATCGCCTTGCCAAAAATTGGGCATGTCGCTGGCGATAAAACAGTTTAGTTCCAGGTTTTTGGCATGGGCATGGCTGGCGAATAAGGCGCAAACATCTTCGACTAAGGTGGGCAAGTTGAAGTCAATGTGTTCCAGCTCAACCTTGCCTGCTTCCAGTTTGGAAAAATCCAAAATGTCGTTGAGGATAGCCAAAAGCGCTTCGGCGGAATCGTAGGCTATTTCTACCAAGTTCCATTGGTTGCTGGACATATCGGTGTCGCGTAGCAAATCCAACATGCCCAGAACGCCATTCATCGGTGTGCGGATTTCGTGGCTCATATTGGCTAAAAATTCGCTTTTTGATAACGCAGTTTGCATGGCGATGTCGCGGGCGTTTTCTAAGGAGGCTCTGGCGCGGTCTTGCAATACCGCAATCCCCAACATTTCGCCGACTTCTTTGAGTATGTTGATACGTTTGGCGGCGTGGGCAGGGTAAGGTGTGGTGTATAAAAAGGCCACGCCTAAGATTTCTCCGGTAGCGACGATGGGGATAATGTAATGCCCGTGGCTGTTGCTGCCGTCGACGTGATGGTCTTTGCATAGAAGGTTAACGCAGTCATCGCTAATCACCAGCTCGCCAGATTGCGCCACTTGCCAGTACAGGGGGTTATCTAAGGCGATATGGTGTTCTGTGTGGGTAAATTCATCGCTGAATTCACCGCGCAATACCAAGGTTTCCAAGTAATCATCGGTTTGCGAGCGCAGTAAAATGCCGCCTTTTTGCTGTAAGTTAAAGTTTTCCAAGACAAAGAGAATATCTAATACTTGGGCAAAACGGTTTGCCAGTGGTTGTGCTTGTTGCAAAACGCTGGCGATGGCGAGGCGGGTGGCGGTATCGCTGGCTTCTAATTGTTTTGCCAGTTCATCTTGGACTTGTTCGCTAATGTCGCGTTGGATTTGTACATAACCTGCCAAGCTGCCATCGAAATTGCGTACCGGGCTAATATTAAGTTCTACCCAAAACTCCAGTGATTTGGCTGACGGGATTGGTTCGGATAGGCCGGGTTTGCGTTGCAGCAATAATCTGCCAGACCAGCTTTCGCCGTTTACTAAGGCATTTTGCATACTGGCAGTGGCGGTTTGGTCACAATTAGGGCTGTCGAGAATATCCGGGCTTTTGCCGATCAATTCCGCTTCTGTCCACCCCGTGTTGCGGCATAACGCGGGGTTGACGAATTCGATGCTGCCGCAGTCATCGGTAAGCAGGATCATGTCGGCACTGGAATTCACTGCCCGTTCCAGCATGATGCGTTGTTCGTTGGCGTGTTTTTGCGGGGTGATGTCTTGGCGGATGGAAATGTACTGGTAGATTTCCCCTTGTTCATCCTTTAAGGCGGTGATGGTGCTGTCCACCCAATAGAGTTCGCCTGTTTTTTTGCGGTTGCACAATACCCCGTGCCACGTTTTACCTTGGCGGATGGTTTGCCACATGGTGCGGATGTAATCTTTGTCGTGGTAGCCGGAGTTGATGATGCGGTGGTCTTTGCCTAGCAGTTCTGCCAAGGTGTAGCCGGATGTGTCACAGAATTTTTGGTTGGCGTAAATAATGCTGCCGTCGGTATCAGTGATGCTGACTAAAGAATGCAAATCCAAGGCATTACGCAGTTCTGCGTTTTGCCGGGCGTGTTTATTGACGGCGTCGTGTTCGTGTTCAATCTGTACCACTAATTTGCGGAGTACAAAAAACCATAATAAAGGTGCGCTCAGCAACGCCATTAACAGCGCATCTATGCCTGCTTCTTGGTAGGTTGATAGATCGCCGATTTGGTTTTTATAAAAATCTAAAACCAACATCACGACCACTTCAATCAAACAAATGGTTGCGCTGATGACCACTAATGACAGCAAAAAACGTTTGTTCAATGGTGATAGGGAGCTGCGCTGTTTGTTCATAGATCAACCTGGTTAATTATGACGGGTATTAATGGCGTGGTTTGGCGGCTTTGCCATGGTTGCCGCTATGAAGACGATGGTTTGTACAGCGCTAAGGTGCTGACGATTTTGTCCAAATTAATCGGCTTGCTTAAAAAATCGTTCATCCCCGCTGCAAGGCAAGCTTGCGCGTCTTCGTTGAAGGCGTTGGCGGTCAGGGCAATGATGTACGGTTGGGTAATGTCCATGGCGCGGATATGCTGGGTGGCGGTTATGCCGTCCATATTGGGCATTTGCATGTCCATAAGAATGATGTCGTAGCGGTGTTGGCGGACTTGTTCCAAGGCTTCTAGTCCGTCAATGGCAGTATCCGGTTTAATGCCAAGTTTCTCGATGATTTTGCAGGCGATAGTCCGGTTGATGGCATTGTCTTCTACTAATAGTATCCGTAAGTGCGCCAGTGAGGTTGCTGCTTGCGTAGGCGTTACCGCTTGTTGGGTGACCGTACTTTGCGGGGCAATGAAGGTAAACGAGAAGCTAGAGCCCTGTCCGGATTCACTATCGACCCAAATTCGCCCGCCCATGATTTTTGTTAAGCGGTCGCAGATAACCAAACCTAAACCTGTGCCGCCATATTGGCGGGTGGTTGATATGTCACCTTGGCTAAAGGCAGCAAAGAGCTTTTCTTGTACCTGTTTAGCAATGCCGATACCAGTATCCTTAATGGTTGCCGAAATCAGATTTGGGGTCTCAGTGGTTTTTAAGTTTACGCTGATATGGCCTTGGTGAGTGAATTTAATGGCGTTAGAAAGCAAGTTGAAAAAAATCTGCCGTAAACGGGTCGGGTCGCCCAGTAAGTTTTCCGGCAATTTAGGGTCGATTTCAATCAGCAGTTGCAGGCCTTTATCGTTGATTTGTGGACGGAAAATTTCCAATAATTCCGCCAGCATGTTTCTGGGATTAAAGGCGATGCTTTCCAACGCCAGCTTGCCTGCTTCAATTTTGGAAAAGTCGAGGATGTCGTTGATGATGGTCAGCAAGGTTTGGCTGCAACTTTTTATCACTTGCGTGTAATACAGTTGCTCTTCATTTAAGGTGGTGTCTAAAAGGATGTCGGTCATCCCTAAAACCCCACTCATTGGCGTGCGGATTTCATGGCTCATGGTGGCAAGAAATTCGCTTTTGGCAGCGGTGGCGCGTTGCGCTTGTTGTAAAGCCACGGCTAATTCTTGGGTGCGTTGCGAAACCAGAATTTCCAAATTGTCGGCTAAAGCCCGTAATTGCAGGTTGCTGTTATAAAGCTCTAGGCTTTTTTGCTCCAACAAATGTTCGGCAGCTTTTCGTGCCTCGCGTTCGCGCTCAAAGCGGCGTTGCCACCGTGCTTCAATCGCCGCTAAGTCATCAGCAATTTGCGCGTTCATTGGGATTTATTGTTTAGTAACGGTAAAGCGGGTGGTGTTGGCATCCAGTTCTTCCCGCTCCAATGTTAAGGTTTCGCCAAAATAGGCACCGCATCCTAAAATTAAACCTTCCGCCAAATCGGCAAAATGCCGCAATGAGTGGTAAGTCATGTGCAAAACATTGCCTTCGCGTAAGCAATCAAATTTAGGCAAGTCGGCATCAGGGTACAGTTTCAGGACTTGTGCATGGATAACATCTTCAATGCCTTCCAAAAAAGCAAAAGCATCGGGGACATGTTCAAAAAACTGGTGGTAATTGGTGGAGAATACTGAAAATAAGTGTTTGCCGAAGGCTTTTACCAAATCAGGCACGGCAATATCGGTACGTTGGGATAGGGCAACCACCATCGCCACTAATTCTTCATGGTCATAGGTGCCGACAGCGGTATACGCGCCACCGGATGCGGGTTTGGCATCATCAAGAATGTCTTCAACCATATCGACTGAAAACGTGGTTTCCACCATTTCCAAAAATTCCGTAAACACCATGCCTTTCATAATTGCCACCTTAAAATGCGTAAAAATCTGTCTATTTGCGTCGTTATTATCATCGTGTAATTACATGATGCCAAATCAATTTGGTGGTTTAAGTTTAGTTCAAAAATTGATTATTTCAGCAATTTTAAGTAGGTTTGCTGATAAATGGCGAAAGGCGGCTTGGTGCTGTGGAAAAAGCCATGTTGATGCGTATTACAGAGGGGCTTTGGAGTAAGTTAAGAAATCGCTGAACTAATTGATTCCATTCATGCTTCGACAAGCTCTCGGCAACTGCTCCTGCGTTGCTCTACCTCCTGCATCCTTGCAGTCGAGCACGAACGGAATCAATTAGTTACCGTTCGGCCTGAGCCTGTCGAAGGCTTTGTTCAGCGAATCCTTAACCGATCGCCCCTTCTAGGTCGAACTCCATTACAATAGCCCACTTTAAATAGCGTGTTGACTAACAAAATAATTATGGCTACAGAAACCTTAAACGCCCGCCGATTGTTATGCCCTTTGCCGGTTATCCGTACCCAAGATAAAGTTAAACAATTGCAACCGGGTGATATTTTGGAAGTTGTCGGTACAGACCCAGGCATTATGCAAGACATTCCGGCTTGGTGTCGGATTAATGGTCATCAAGTCTTAGAGACCAAATCCGGCGATTATGAATACACCATTATTTTGGCGGTAGGTGAACCATGACAGAAACGGCGACGGTGCTGGAGGCTTCTAAACTGGGCAAGTTAAAAGCCCGCGCCAGTTATGTTGGTGGTGCGGTTAATGTTTTGCAGACCGCGATAAAAATCACCTTTGGCATTTTAGGGCATTCGGCGGCGTTGTTGGCGGATGGCATCCATTCCTTATCGGATTTGCTGAGCGATTTGCTAGTGATTGTGGCGGTGCGCTTTGGCAGCCGCGAGGCCGATGGCGACCATCCCTACGGGCATCGCCGTTTTGAGACCATTGCCACGGTCATCTTAGGCATGAGTTTGCTGGCGATTAGTACGTTGATTGTCTGGCATGTCATGGGGCATATTAACCAGCCAGAAACCTTGCCCGTGCCTGATCCGCTGGTGCTTGGCATTTCCGTGCTGTCGATTGCCATTAATGAATGGCTGTTCCACTACACCAAAGCCATTGCCAAAAAAACCCGCTCCAAGCTGTTATTGGCGAATGCTTGGCATCAACGCAGCGACGCGCTGTCATCTTTGGTGGTGTTGTTCGGGGTTTGCGGGGTGCTGTTGGGTTACCCTTATGCCGATATTATCGCTGCCAGTGTGGTGGCGTTAATGGTAGGAAAAATGGGGCTGGGCTTGATTGGCGACAGCATAAAAGAGTTGGTTGACACCGCCTTGCCATCGGCTTTGGTGGCAGAAATCCGTGCAGCGATTATGTTGGTGGACGGGGTAAAAGGCATTCATTTACTGCGGACGCGGCAAATGGGCGAAGACGCTTATATTGATGCGCATATCGTGGTGGATTCGCGCATTAGTGTCTCCGAAGGCCATTGCATTGGTGATGCGGTGCGCGATGCCTTGATTAACCGTTTCGACGATATTATCGACGTGTTGGTGCATGTCGATCCTGAAGATGATGAAGATTTGCCGGGTGCGCCAATGCCGTTGTCGCGCCAAAAAGTCCACGGTTTGTTGGCGGTGTATTTTGCCGATAACAACAGCCATATTGAGGATTTCCGCATCCATTATTTGGATGGCAAATTGGAGTTGGAAATTTTATTGCCGTTTGCTTTTAGCCAATCCGGCGAGCAACTGGCGTTATTCAAACAACAATGCCAAATGTTAAAAACCGAAGTTTCGCGTATTGATGATATTTGGCTGTTTTTTATTACTAACGAGGTTTAACGATTATGGCAGTAGGCAACTGCGCTTTCCCCACCATGCCAGCGATTGACGGCATTACTTTAGGCACGGCTTGTGCTGGTATCAAACAAACAATCAGGGATGATATTTTGGTTATCGCCCTGCCTGAAAATGCCAGCTGCGCTGGGGTTTTTACCCAAAACGCTTTTTGCGCGGCACCCGTGCATGTCGCCAAAGCCAATTTGGCACACGCGCCGCGTTGGTTGTTGATTAATTCCGGCAATGCCAATGCTGGCACGGGCGCGGAAGGTATGCAGGCGGCTTTAGATTGCTGTCAGGCCTTGGCAGATAAGGTCGGTGGCGTGGGCGAGCAAGTGTTGCCGTTTTCTACTGGGGTGATCGGGCAAAGTTTGCCAGTTGCCAAAGTGGTTGCGGCGTTACCTGCTGCGGTTGCGGATTTGTCGGCAACGCATTGGTCTAAAGCCGCACACGCCATTATGACGACCGATACTTTCCCAAAAGGCGTCAGCAAAACCATTAGCATCGCGGGGCAAACCATCAGTTTTAATGGTATTTCCAAAGGTGCGGGCATGATTCAGCCGAACATGGCAACCATGCTGGGTTTTATCGCTACTGATGCGCGCATTAGTCAAGCCTTGTTGCAAGCCTGTTTGTCGGTGGCGGCGGAGCAATCGTTTAACCGCATTACCGTTGATGGCGATACCTCAACCAACGATGCCTGTATAGTAATGGCTAGCGGTTGTTCTTTAGTGCCAGAAATTACCGCAGACAGCGATGCTTATCCCTTGTTTGCCGAGGCGTTGTTGGCGGTTTGCAAGCAGTTGGCGGAATTGATTGTCCGTGACGGCGAAGGCGCAACCAAACTGATGCGGATTGTGGTCAGCGAGGCTTTAACCGATGAAGAAGCGGTGCGGGTGGGGAAAACCATTGCCCATTCGCCCTTAGTGAAAACCGCGTTTTTTGCCAGCGACCCTAATTGGGGACGTATTTTGGCGGCAGTAGGCCGGGCGGGTGTGGAAAATATGGTGTTGGACGATGTGCAGATTTTTCTGGATGAAGTCTGCATCGTCAATAACGGCGGACGCGCCGCCGATTACACCGAGGCCGCCGGGCAGCAAGTGATGGACAAGGAAGAGATAACCATCACCGTAAAACTAGGACGCGGTGCGGCTTGCCAAGAAGTGCTGACCTGCGATTTCTCTTATGATTATGTGAAGATTAATGCGGAATATCGGACTTAAATTTGTCACGTTATTTAGCTTTATTAGGAGTCCAAAACAGGTTTTGGATTCCTAAATCCATTTGTTCAGTATCACCTACGTTAACTACCTTTTAACAACCACTACTTTCCGGTCTTAGCATTGCATAAACAAAACCTGCTACCTGTCGCCGTTGGCGTAATAAAAAATGCCGCTGGGCAAATCTTGATAGCGCTTAGGAATCCGACTTTACATCAAGGCGGTTTGTGGGAGTTTCCTGGCGGCAAGCTAGAAACGGGCGAAAGTGCGTTTCAGGCTTTGGTGCGGGAGTTGAAGGAAGAGCTGGATATTGATGTCAATAGCGCTACGCCGCTGATTACTATCAGACACCAATATCCGAAAATTGCTGTGCAGTTACAAGTGTTTTTGGTGGAGGATTTTTCCGGTGTCGCCAAAAGCGCGGAAGGCCAGCCGATTGCGTGGGTGTCACCGTCGGCGTTAACTGATTTTGCTTTTCCTGCGGCAAATAAACCCATCATCATCGCCGCGCAATTGCCTGCCACTTATGCCATTCTCGATGATAGCCAGCCCGATGCCTTATGGGGCAATCTGCAAATCCTGCTTGCCAAGGGTGTAAAACTGATCCAAGCGCGTTTGAAACGGCTGTCGGCGAGCGAATTAGAGGCATTTATTGCTAAGGCTTATCCGTTATGCCAACAACATCAGGCCTTATTGCTGATGAATTCGGCAGTAACGGCTGGCTTGCCGTTAATAACAGACGGTGTTCACCTCACCAGCCATGATTTGTTGGCCTTGTCCGCCCGTCCCGCCGCCTGCCGATGGCTAGCCGCTTCTTGCCATAATCTACAAGAACTACAACATGCCCAGCGTATCGGTGTGGATTTCGCGGTGCTGGCGCCAGTTTTGGCAACGCCAACCCATCCGGAACGTCAAGGCATGGGCTGGGATGTATTTACTGACTTGGTGGCACAGGTGAATATGCCTGTTTATGCTTTGGGCGGGATGGGTTTGGCGGATGTGGATAAGGCGTGTTCGGTAGGGGGGCAGGGGATTGCTGCTATCCGGTCGTTGTTGGGATAGTTTGCCAAGACGAGTAAATAGACCTGTCAGGTTTTTAAAACCTGACAGGTCTTGTTATCCATCAAACAGCTAACCCGGCAAAACCAGAATACCTAAGTGCCAGTCTTGTACGCCAATTACCAGATTTAACACGCCGCCGTTAATCCAAATCCCCGTAATCAGGATACTGTTTCGGTGGTTTTCCGCGTTTTTCCAGTACCGTCAGTTCAGTAAACGCTAATTTTGGTGTCGGCATGGATTCAACATTCACCATAAATTCCCAATCATCGCCAAAATCAAAATGGAAAATAAAACCCATACCTTGATATAACGGCAAAGAACCGACGGCGTGTGTGTCTGTTGTGAAATGGTCGCCGCCATCGTCCAAATAGGGGTGAATTATGCTTTCTTCTATACCGTATTGGTTTATGTAAACGAATTCATAGAGATGGTCGTTGTTGAAAGCAAAAGCAGACAAAATGCCAGACGCCAATTGATCCAATGTGATGTCGGCGGGTACTGCCAGTCTGCAAATTGCTTTGCCCAGATTTACTGAAAAAACTAACGTGCCTTCGGTATTGGTTTTTGGCAAAACTAAACTTAAGCCTTGTTGCCAAGCCGGAAGGTATTTTTTAAATTCGGTTTCCCAGCCATCAATAGGTTTGTCAATGGGGTTTGTAAAAACACCCACCTTCCCAAAATACTGGGAAAAATAGCCCAGTAACGCCTGCGCCCACGTTGTCGCCTTAATTTTGCTTAAAGGCCACGTTTCCTTTTCAGTGGCTATAGCGCATTCAACCTCAATAAAACCAAACAATTCCATTAAAGCTAAATTGTAATAGCCTGGAATATAACGCAAATGGCTTAGCCCATAGCGACTATTTGCCACATCAATCTCAGTGCCCAAATGCCCCTGGAAAAACGCCAAACAATAAAAAAAGCAGCTGGGCTGCCCGTAACTCACGCATTCGCTGATAATTTCCGCATCCGCCCGGTAACAAAACGCTTGCAGCAGGGAAAAATAGCGTTCGGTTGGGTTTAAAGCGTACCAATCGGTAAGCAGTTGCTCGCTAAGCATCAATCTGATTTTTTTGCCGTCCTGCTGTAAATAACTTAAACCGGAACAGCGGAGCAGCAAATACAAGCCATTGATATGCGGATAAGATTTTTGTAGTGGACGCTTTAGCTTCATATCCAAAGGTCGGTGCATTTGTTGGTTTAACGCCGCCAACACATTCAAAGTGAATTGCTGGGTTTTTTCAGAAACGATAATCCCTTGTGCGCCGATAAAGTCCAATAGGCTATTGAAGTCTTTGACTATGGCGCCAGGAGAGTTGTCAGTAAAGGCTTGATTTTGCAGGATGTGGATTTGTGTTGCGCTTAGTGCGATGTTTTCGGATTTGTTGTCCATTGTCATGTTTTCCGATGAATGCCCGTATAGAGCCATTTAAATGATACTGGCTTTCCTACCGCGCAAGAGCATCCCCCATTTCTTGGTGATTTTTGTTCACTGGTTCAATGGCTCTTGTACCAGAGGATACGGGTCGTGTCGATGATGTGGTGGACAGTCGAAGAAGGGATGCATTCCGGCAGTTGCGCCGCCAAATCTGGGCAAAACGGTTGTTTGGGGTAGGGCTATTGCCAAAATGCCGGGTTATCTTCATCTAAATCGATAACCGCTTCGCCAGGGATGCGTTTGGCTTCCATCACCCATTCGCCCAAATCAACCATTTTGCAGCGTTCTGAGCAAAATGGTTTGAATAGCTGTTCTGGCAACCACAGTACGGGTTGTTGGCAAGTTGGGCATTTAACTTGTGGGACTTTGCTGGAAGCGGACATTAGAAAATACAGCAGGTTAATTCAAAAGGGATGTCATCTGGGCTTTGTGCTGAACGTTGGCCTTCACTGGCGGGGGTCATAAAGCGGATGGTGCAGCGGTGTTTGCCGCCGCTGATTTCAGCAAAGCAGGGGATGGATTTGTCGATGCTGATTTTTATCAATTGGTAAGGTTGGATGCGGTCTAAAGAAAATTGGTAAAAACCTGCTTGGGCAACCTCTGTTGTGGAGGCATTGCTGTTGCGGATAAAGTTGAGGATGAGGTCGATAGCCACTCGGATGTCATCAAACGGGCTACCCCAAATTTGTAGGTCTTTAACGCGGATTTCTTCGTCTTGTTCTAGCCAGTAATGGTATTCGGGCAAATCAAACGAGCAAGTGCCGCCGGGGATGGAGCTGCGTTGGGTGATGCTTTGGAATAAATCGCTTTCCATGACATTTATGCCGACTTTTCCGGTGATGGCATAAAGTTTTTTGCTGATTAAGGCGAGTTCATCGAGGATGTCTTGCAGTTTATCGGCATCGACACCTTGGCTGTTGGCAATTTTGTTTAAGGTTTTGGCGTTACGATCCAGCTCTTTGAGGATTTCGGATTTTAAATCGTTGCGTCTAAAAATGGACATGATGTCCAAAAGCACCATGATTGCCGCGCGTTTGTCAGCAACCGTGCTGCCTTGGGAGAAATGGCTGAATTGTTGGAATAGTTGTTCTAGCCTAATGAAAACCCTGATGCGTTCGTTGAGTGGAAATTCATAGGTTATGGCGGTGGTCACAGACAAGTTGATCCTGTTATTGGCTTATGGAAATGTACAAATTGTGCAGTTTTTTGACTTGTTCTGCAAGTTTGCCCGCAGATTCGGAATTATCGATGAAATCGTCGGCTTGTAATAGTTTGGCGGCGCGCGATGCTTGGCTGTTGATAATGGCGAGGATTTTGTCGGTGGCTAAGTTGTCACGTTTTTTGGTACGTTCTATTTGTATGTCAACAGGGCAGTCGATGACTAAAATCCGGTCAACCAGATTGGTCATATTGGCTTCTAATAATAACGGGATGCTGATGATGCAGTACGCGCCTTCCAAGCTAGCTGCTTTGGTTTGGATGGCATCGGCAATCATGGGGTGCAGCAAGGCTTCCAGTTGTTTTTTGGCGTGTCGGTCAGAAAAGATAATATCCCTTAGTTTGTGCCTGTCTAAAGCGCCGTCTTTGGCAACGATGTCTTGACTAAACAGTTGTTGTATTTTTTCAAGCGCAGGTTGTTGGGGTTGGACTAAATCACGGCTAATGTCGTCTGCATCAATAATGGCTATGCCGAAACTGCTAAAGAGTGTGGAAACGGTACTTTTGCCGCAGCCTATGCCGCCAGTTAAACCAATTTTTAACATAGTGCTATAAACCTGCTGAGTGTAAGTAGAGTTGGTTGATTTCTTTACCCCAAAGTAAGGCAATCCAGCCAGCGATGGCTAAGTAAGGGCCAAATGGGATGGGTTTGCTGCGCTCTTGTTTGCCAAGCACAATCATGGCTACGCCAATGACTGCACCGACTAAGGTGGACAGTAAGATTATCAACGGCAGGTATTGCCAGCCTAGCCAGGCACCAAATAGCGCCAATAGTTTGAAATCGCCATAACCCATGCCTTCTTTGCCTGTTAATAACTTAAACAGGTGGAACACGCTCCATAACGATAAGTAACCCGCTACTGCGCCGATAATGCTGCTATGGGTATCGGTAAAATAACCGGGCAAACTTAAAATCAGTCCTAACCAGACCAAGGGCAGGGTGATGTTGTCCGGCAATAAATGATGGTCTATATCAATAAAGCTTAAGGCAACTAAGGCCCAGGTCAGTAGTAACGCCAATAGCGTTTGTTCGCTATAGCCAAAATGCCAAGCAATCGCTACCGATAACGCGCCAGTAATGGCTTCAATAATGGGGTAGCGCGGGGATATGCGATGGCTACAAGCGGCACATTTGCCTTTTAGCCAAACATAACTGATGACGGGGATATTTTGGTAGGGTTTGATGGCAGTATGGCAATTGGGGCAACGGGATAGCGGAACGACTAAATTAAACACCGGCTCTTGTCCGTCATCAGGGAAATTGGCGGCATCTAGCTGCAAATACTCAATGCAGTCCTTACGCCAACCCCGTTGCATCATAATCGGCAGGCGGTAAATGACTACATTTAAAAAGCTGCCAACCAGCAATCCGACAACACCCGCCAAGATGGTGCAAAGGCTAGGGGCATTTGCCAAGAGTTCAAACAATTCCATGATGATTATTGCCTTTTGTAGAAGTTCGCTTAAATAACTGAACCCAGTTTAAAGATAGGTAAGTACATGGCAACAACCAAGCCGCCAACCAAGGTGCCTAGAACCACCATAATGAATGGTTCCATCAAGCTACTTAAGTTGTCCACCAAGTTATCAACTTCCTCTTCGTAGAAATCGGCAACTCTACTCAACATTTTGTCCATAGAACCAGCCTCTTCGCCAATAGCGACCATTTGTTCTACCATGTGCGGCCATAACTTGACTTGCTGCATGGCAAATTTTAGCCGTTGACCGTTGGCGACATTTTCCCGCATATTCATTACGGCTTCGTAATAGATGATATTGCCACAAGCCCCTGCAACAGAGCGCAAGGCTTCAACTAGGGGCACACCAGCTGCTGACATGGTTGATAAGGTTCTGGCAAATCGGGCAATGGCGGATTTGTTGATAATTTGGCCAATAATGGGTAAGCGCAACAAGGTTTTATCGAGAAAGTGATTGAAGGCTTTAGAGCGTTTTTTAAAGTAGTTAAAAACCATACTGGTGACGACAATAGCGGATAAGACTATCCACCAACAATCTTGCAGCCATTTCGACATGTTTATCACCATCTGGGTAAACGCGGGCAAATCGGCGCCAAAACCTTTAAACAATTCTTCAAATATTGGCACCACAAACAGCAGCAAAATGGCAGTAACCACAAAAGCAACTACCAGTACGGCAATCGGGTAAGTCAGTGCCTTTTTGATTTTCTTTTTCATGGACTCGGTTTTTTCTTTGTAGGTCGCTATCTTATCTAATAACGATTCCAACACCCCAGCGTGTTCGCCGGCTTCCACCAAATTACAGAACAAGTCATCAAAATAAATCGGATGTTTGCTTAAGCCTTCCGATAAAGTACTGCCGCCTTCAAGGTCTGTTTTTATCGATAGCAACAGTTTTTGCATACTGGGATTGATATGGCCTCTACCAACAATATCCAATGCCTGTACCAAAGGTATGCCGGATTCCAGCATGGTAGCTAGCTGCCTAGCAAATATGGCAATATCGCCAGCGGTGATTTTTTTAGCTTTGGCAACAAATAAGGGTTTGGGTTTGGGTTTGATATTGGTGACCCGATAACCTTGCTGTTTAAGGTCGACTTTGGCAACCAATTGACTGCTGGCGGTGATTTCACCTTTTATTTTTTTTCGGCTTTTATCAACGCCTACCCAAATGAAATCGATTTGTTCAGTTTTGGTATTGGATTTGGTTTTGGTAGCCATAATTATTCCTTCGTTACCCTGTCGATTTCTTCCAGACTCGTGATGCCTTGACGGACTTTATTTAAGCCTGAAGCGCGTAAATCATTAATGCCTTCTTCTTTACTAAGCTGGGTCAATTGTAAGGCGTTGCCGCCATTCAAAATCATTGAACACATTTTTTCACTAAGAGCCATTACCTGATAGATACCAACCCGGCCCTTATAGCCATTAGTACATTTTTCACAACCAACGGCTTTGTAAACGGTAAGGTCTGGCAGCTCTTCTTGGGTAAATCCTGCGCTCAGTAAGACATTGTCGGGTAAGTTGGCGGGTACTTTGCACGCTTCGCAGAGTCGCCGTCCTAACCTTTGTGCCATGATGAGATTCACTGCGGAAACAATGTTAAATGGCGCAACGCCCATTTGCATTAAACGGTTGAGCGTTTGCGGTGCATCATTGGTATGCAGGGTAGATAAAACCAAATGGCCTGTTTGCGCGGCCTTTACGGCAATATCGGCGGTTTCTAAATCCCGTATCTCCCCGACCATGATGATGTCCGGATCTTGCCGTAAAAATGCCCGCAAAGCATTGGCAAATGTTAAGCCAGCTTTATTATTAACGTTAACCTGATTAATACCTTCAACGGTAATTTCCACTGGGTCTTCGGCGGTGGAAATATTGCGCTCAATACTGTTAAGAATATTCAGGCCTGTATAAAGGGAGACGGTTTTACCGCTACCTGTAGGGCCCGTTACTAAAACTAATCCATAAGGTTTGTGGATGGCTTTAAGAAACAGTTCGCGTTGATCGGGTTCAAAGCCTAATTTATCAATACCCATTTGCGCGACGGTCGGGTCTAAAATCCGCAACACCACTTTTTCACCAAACAGCGTAGGACAGGTGTTGACCCGAAAATCAATGGCACGGGTTTTAGATAGGATCATCTTGATACGCCCATCTTGCGGTACGCGCCGTTCGGCAATATCCATTCGTGACATAACTTTAACGCGGGAAATAATTCGCGTAGCTATATTCGCTGGCGGGCTGGCGACCGAATATAACATCCCGTCTTGGCGATAACGTATGCGGAAGTTTTTTTCATACGGCTCCATGTGAATGTCAGACACGCCTTTTTTGATAGCATCCAACAAGATTTTATTTACAAAACGCACTACTGGGGCTTCGTCGGCATCCGATTGGACATCGGTTGCCATATTGTCTTCGCCACCGCCAATATTAAGGTTTTCCAGATCCTCATCGAGCAGGTCGGTCATCGTGGTGTCGGGCGCCTCTAAAGCCAATTCTATGACTTTAGCGAGCTTGTTTTCTTCAACCACAACAATATCAGGGCGCATTAAGCTCTGAAATTTGATGTCTTCGACCGCTTGATGGTTAGTCGGGTCAGACATGCCGATAAATAAAGTTTTGCCACGGACAAATAATGGCAAAAAGTGGTGTTTTTGGATTAATTTATCATTAACTGCATTGATTGGCAGACTACGCCAATCAATGGCATCAAGGTCAAAATAAGGCAAACCAAATTCGTTGGATGCTTTAATGGCGATGTCTAAGCTATTGACCAACTTGTTTTCCACAAGCTGGGTAAGCAACGACGTTTTGTTCGTCCTAGCCTCTTTAATGTGGAGACGGATTTCGCTTTCGTTAAGCGCCGCCTCTTGCATGAGGATATTGGCAAGGCCGCTAAGTTTTAATTCAGATTGGACAGTAGCCATTTAAAGGTTTCATTAAGTCAGATGGGTTAAAAGATAAATCAAACTGGCGATATGTCCAAGAAAATAAAGCAGTATGCTTCGGTTTTATAATGCTTTTATTTTTTCCTGTTGCTGTTCAAGATTGGATAGCATCGAGCGCATTTCCGCCAATTTCGCCTTTTCTTTCTCAATGACTTCCGCTGGGGCTTTATCCACAAACGCCGGATTGTTCAGTTTGCCTTCCACGCGCGGCAAATCGTTTTTGATACGTTGGATTTCTTTATCCAAACGCGCCAACTCCGCAGTTTTGTCAATCAAACCCGCCATTGGGATCAAGATTTGCATCTCGCCGACCATTGCAATGGCAGATTCAGGGGCTGTTTCGTCCGCCGCCAACCAAGTTACAGATTCTAACCGTGCCAATTTTTGCAGATAAACCAAGTTGTTGCTGACGTAGGTTTTATCTGCTTGTGTACCATTTTGCAATAACACAGGTAAAGGTTTGCCTGGCGCGATGTTCATTTCGCCGCGAATCCTTCTTACGCCTAAGATAACAGCCATCAACCAATCGGTTTCGGCAACAGCGGCGTTGTCGATTTGCGTGGCATCGGCAGTAGGATAGGCTTGCAACATGATTGTTTCACCAGAAATCCCCAGCAAAGGCGCAACCCGTTGCCAGATTTCTTCGGTGATGAACGGCATAATCGGATGTGCCAAACGTAAAACCGTTTCCAAAACCGTCAACAATGTTTTACGTGTACCGCGTTGCAGGCTTTCATCTTCGGACTGCAACGAAATTTTCGCCAATTCCAAATACCAATCGCAATACTCATTCCAAGTGAATTCGTAAATGGCTTGCGCCGCCAAATCGAAACGGTAATGGTCGATGGCGTGGGTGGTGGTTTCGATGGTTTGGTGCAAACGGGAAATAATCCAGCGATCAACTTGCGTGAATTCGTTCGGCGCGTCGCCCAAGCCGCAATCCTGTTCTTCGGTATTCATAAGCACATAGCGTGCCGCATTCCATAGCTTGTTACAGAAATTACGGTAGCCTTCGGTACGTTGCAAATCGAAACGGATGTCGCGGCCTGTTGATGCCAGTGAAGCAAAGGTGAAACGCAAGGCATCCGTACCATAAGAGCTGATCCCGTCAGGAAAATCCTTACGTGTTGCCTGCTCGATTTTCTTCATCAAATGCGGCTGCATCATGCCTGCCGTGCGTTTGGCGACCAAGGCTTCCAAATCAATGCCATCAATGATGTCGATAGGATCTAAGACGTTGCCTTTGGATTTGGACATTTTCTGGCCTTCGGCATCGCGCACCAAACCGTGGATGTACACTTCCTTAAACGGCACTTGGCCTTGGAATTTCAAGCCCATCATTATCATTCTGGCGACCCAGAAGAAAATAATGTCAAAGCCTGTGACTAAAACGCTGGTTGGATAAAATTTTGCCAGTTCCGGTGTTTGCTCAGGCCAACCTAATGTTGAAAAAGGCCATAAAGCGGATGAAAACCAGGTATCCAAAACGTCTTCGTCTTGCTTCAAGGCATAATCTGCCGCCAAGCCGTGTTTTTCGCGGATGGCTTGTTCAGATTCGCCCACGTAAACATTGCCCAAGTCGTCGTACCACGCCGGAATCCGGTGTCCCCACCAAATTTGCCGCGAAATGCACCAATCTTGGATATTGCGCATCCATTCAAAATACGTGTTTTTCCAGTTGTCCGGCACGAATTTAATGTCGCCATTTTCCACGGCGGCAATCGCAGGCTCGGCCAATGGCGCGATTTTCACATACCATTGATCCGTCAACAGCGGTTCGATGACGGCGTTTGTGCGGTCGCCGCGTGGCACCATTAATTTATGGTCAGCGATTTTTTCCAGCAAACCTTGCGCTTCCAGATCGGCGACAATTTGTTTACGGGCTGCGAAACGGTCTAAGCCGTGGTATTGCCCAGGGATAAGTTCATCAGCGCGGATGCTGGCATCAACGGTGAGGATGTTGAACAAACCGCCGTGCGGTGCATCCATCAACACCGAGGTGTGGCGGTGGCGTGTCCAGACTTCGTAGTCGTTGAAATCGTGGGCGGGGGTGATTTTTACGCAGCCTGTACCGAATTCAGGGTCAACATAGTCGTCAGCGATAATCGGGATGCGGCGGCCTGTCAGCGGCAATTCCACAAACTCGCCCAGCAAATGTTTGTAACGTTCGTCTTCAGGATGGATAGCGACTGCGGCATCGCCCAGCAACGTTTCAGGGCGGGTGGTGGCGACTATCAAATGGCCTTTGCCGTTCGATAACGGATAGCGGATATGCCACATCGAACCATTTTCTTCTTCGGACAATACTTCCAAATCTGATACGGCGGTGTGCAAAACTGGATCCCAGTTCACCAAGCGTTTGCCGCGATAAATCAAACCTTCTTCATACAAGCGGATGAACACTTCCTGCACCGCATCGGACATGCCATCGTCCATGGTGAAACGTTCGCGCGACCAGTCCAAAGACGCGCCCATGCGCCGTAATTGGCGGGTAATCGTGCCACCTGATTCTTCTTTCCACTGCCAGACTTTTTTGATGAATTCTTCGCGTCCGTAATCGTGGCGGGTTTTACCTTCGGCGTTGCATAAACGTTCGACCACCATTTGCGTGGCGATACCGGCGTGGTCAGTGCCCGCTTGCCACAATGTACTGTGGCCTTTCATGCGGTGGTAACGGGTCAGCGCATCCATGATGGTGTCTTGGAAAGCGTGGCCCATGTGTAAACTTCCCGTGACGTTGGGCGGCGGGATCATGATGCAATAAGCCTCTTCGGCCTCGGCGTTTGCTGATACCGAATCCGCTCCCGGCGGATTTCCGGCATACACACCATCCCTGGCGATAAAGTATCCCTGTTCTTCCCAAATTTGATACCAGCGTTGTTCGATTGCGTGCGGGGCGTAAGTTTTGTCCATGTGGTGATGCGTTATTCTTAAAAATTAAAATGGAATTATTCTAACAGGGATAAATAAGCACGGTGTTTTGTTTTTTATCATCCTCATCTACGTTAGAGTAGCCAATAACATCAACGGCAACTTTATTTAGCAATTAACTCCGATTAGTTTCAATGAATAAACAAAAACGCTTGGCTATTTTTGATCGACTGGCGGCGGCTATGCCCGAACCCACCACTGAGCTGAATTATGATAGTGACTTTGAGTTGTTGATCGCGGTGGTGTTATCTGCCCAAGCTACCGATAAAGGCGTTAATAAAGCGACGGCTAAGTTGTTTCCTGTCGCTAACACGCCATCGGCTATCTTAAATTTGGGTTTAGATGGCTTAAAAAATTATATAAAAACTATCGGGCTGTTTAATAGTAAAGCCGCCAATATTATGACCTTATGCCAACAACTATTAGATAAGCATCAAGGACAAGTGCCGCAAACCCGACCAGAGTTGGAGGCCTTAGCAGGTGTGGGCAGAAAAACCGCCAATGTAATTTTAAATACCGCGTTTGGTCAGGAAACCATTGCGGTTGATACCCATATTTTTAGAGTGGCAAACCGTACCCATATCGCCCCCGGAAAAAATGTCTTGGTTGTGGAGCAAAACTTGGAAAAATGGGTGCCGAAACAGCATAAAAAAAACGCCCACCATTTGCTGATTTTGCATGGGCGTTATACCTGTGTGGCACGAAAGCCGTTGTGTACAAACTGTTTAATTGCCGATTTATGTGAGTATAAAGAAAAGCTTATAACAGCTGAATAAAGTTAATGGTATTTGTAGCTTGTAGATAGGCTGACGCAAGTGATGTAGTTGGTCGCCATTCACCGCTCACTACCTATAACCCATCAAGAACTTTTGTATTAGGTAAAAGTCGTAAAGGTTGTATTTTTTCTTAACAGAAGTATATTTGTCCCGTTGTACCAAACCCCCGCTCGTTTTTACCCGATACCTTTATATGTATTGGTTCACCAAAAATAAATTAGGAAGTCACTATGAAAATTAATAAAACTCCGTTAGCCGCCGCCATGGGCGTAGCCATTGTTTCTGCATTTGCGGTAAGCCCTGCTAATGCTGAAGTTAACCCGTTCGCCATGACTGAATTGTCCAACGGTTACATGCAAGTGGCAGAAGCTGGTAAAGCTGCTGAGATGGCTTGTGGCGCATCGATGAACATGAATAAACCAATCAACAACAAGTCAGCTGAAGGCGCATGTGCTGGCGCAGTTACGCCAAAAGCTGGCGAAGCGAAATGCGGCGAAGCCAAATGTGGCGCGATGATGAAAGACGGCAAAATGAAAGCCGGTATGGAATCAACTTGCGGCGCGATGATGAAAGGCAAAGAAGGCGCTTGTGGCGCAATGGACAAAGCAGCAGAAGGCAAATGTGGTTCACAATGTGGCGAACAAATGAAAGCTTGTGCTGATGCCAAAACCAAAGAAGGCGCTTGTGGCGCAGCGATGAAAGGCTGTGGTGAAGGCATGCAAGGTTGTGGCGAAATGATGAAAGGCAAAGAAGGCGCTTGCGCTGCTACTAAGCACTAATTAATTAGTTAGTGTGAATTAAGGGGTATGGCGACATGCCCCTTGTCTTTTTTACCAGCGCAGATGTCTTTATGAACAGTAAACCTTATGTTGTTAACGGTGCCGGTTTAGGCTTGCGGCGCAGTTTTTTATCTGAAGTTGTAGAAACGCCGCCAGCGGTTGATTTTTACGAAGTCGCACCGGAAAACTGGATTACTATTGGCGGCAAATACGGTAAACAATTCCGCGCAATGACCGAACGCTTTGATTTTGTTTGTCATGGCTTGTCCTTATCGCTGGGCAGTACCGATCCGCTGGATGAAGATTTTGTGCTGGCAGTAAAGCAGTTCATGCGCGAACACCAAATTAAGTTTTATAGCGAACATTTAAGCTATTGCAGTAAAGACGGGCATTTATATGATTTGATGCCGATACCTTTTACTGCCGAAGCAGTCACCCACGTGGCTAGCCGAATCAAACGCGTACAGGATATTTTGGAACAGCGGATTGCTATCGAAAATGTTTCCTATTACGCCGCTCCAGGCCAAGAAATGGCCGAAGCCGATTTTTTTAATGCGGTGGTTGCAGAAGCCGATTGTGATGTTTTGCTGGATTTGAACAATATCTACGTCAACAGCATTAACCACGGTTACGATGCCGAAGCCTTTTTGCGGGCTATTCCTGCAAGCCGTATCAGTTATGCCCATATCGCCGGGCATTATGTAGAAGCCGAAGATTTTTTGGTGGACACTCATGGCGCGGATATTATCGATCCGGTCTGGAAGTTGTTAGCCAAAGCTTATGAACTATATGGCGTTTTTCCTACTTTATTAGAACGCGATTTCAACATCCCCGCTATCGCAGGTTTGCAGCAAGAAGTTGATACCATCAAACTCATCCAAGCCGCGTGGCAACAACAACACGCTCAGCAATCCGCCTGAAATGAAAGTCGATTTCAACGCTAAACAACGCGAATTTGCTGCTTATATCAGAAACCCAGAAGCTAATCCCGCACCTGCCGATGTCGCCGAACAACGTATGGCGATGTACCGGGAGTTGTTTTTTAATAATATCGAGAATTTTTTATCCAGCAATTTTCCGGTAATCCGAAAATTATTGGACGACCAGCAATGGCTGGCGTTGGCGCAAGATTTTTTTGCTAATCACACCTGTGAATCGCCGTATTTTTCTGAAATCCCCGAAGAGTTTATTGGCTTTTTGCAGCAAGAACGCAGCCATCCTGATGATTTCCCGTTTTTGGTGGAATTGGCGCATTATGAATGGGTAGAAATGGCGTTGTCGATAGCCAAAGAAGAGCTTGTGATTAATCCGCTTCCCATTGCGAATTTATCGACAAAATCGTTGCAGGTGTCGCCTTTAGCTTGGCCTTTGGCTTATCAATATCCGGTACACAAAATCGCCCCTAATTTTTTGCCGCTAACGCCACCAGAATCCGCCACTTTTTTGATTGTTTACCGCGATTTGTATGACGAAGTGGTTTTTTTGGAAATTACCCCGATGACTTATCGTTTATTGGCGATTATTCAAGAACAACCAACTGCCGTCGCTTCTGAAGTATTGGCGCAAATCATTGCCGAAATGCAACACCCGCAACCGCAATTGATTATTGATGGCGGTTTGCAAATCCTGAAAGGCTTAGCTGAAAAAAACATCATCACCGTTGTTGAATAGCCCTGTTGCTGTTGGTATAGGGAAAAAACCAAGCGATACGAAATTTTCCGGTATAATCCCAGACATTTTTCAACTCTAGGTGTTAATAGCAATGTCAGACGTTAACAAAGTCGTTTTGGCTTATTCGGGTGGTTTGGATACCTCTGTTATTCTCAAATGGTTACAGGATGTTTACGCATGTGAAGTGGTCACTTTCACCGCCGATTTAGGCCAAGGTGAAGAAGTCGAACCAGCCCGCAGCAAAGCCCAAGCAATGGGCATCAAAGAAATTTACATTGACGATTTACGCGAAGAATTTGCCCGCGATTTCGTATTCCCCATGTTCCGCGCAAACGCTATTTATGAAGGCGAATATTTGCTCGGTACTTCAATTGCCCGTCCCCTGATTGCCAAAAGGCTGATCGATATTGCCAACGAAACTGGCGCTGATGCCATTTCCCATGGCGCGACTGGCAAAGGTAACGATCAAGTCCGCTTTGAATTAGGCGCTTATGCGTTACGTCCAGATATTAAAGTCATCGCCCCTTGGCGCGAATGGGATCTGACGTCCCGGCAAACGCTATTGAACTATGCCGAAAAACACGGCATTCCTGTAGAAATGAAAAAAGGCAAAACCTCGCCTTATTCTATGGATGCCAATTTATTGCATATTTCTTATGAAGGCCGCGTCTTGGAAGACCCTTGGGCAGAGCCGGAAGAAGATATGTGGCGTTGGTCGGTTTCACCAGAAGCAGCGCCAGACCAAGCTACTTACATTGAGCTGACTTTCGCCCAAGGTGATATTGTCGCTATTAACGATGAGCCACACAGCCCGGCGGAAGTCATGGCTGCGCTGAATAAAATAGCTGGCGCAAATGGCATAGGCCGTTTAGATATTGTTGAAAACCGCTACGTTGGTATGAAATCACGCGGTTGCTACGAAACCCCAGGTGGTACGGTGATGTTAAAAGCGCATCGCGCTATTGAGTCGCTGACCTTGGATCGCGAAGTCGCGCATTTGAAAGACGAGTTGATGCCACGTTATGCGTCGTTAATCTATAACGGCTACTGGTGGAGTCCTGAGCGGAAAATGCTGCAAACCATGATTGACGCATCGCAAGTGTCTGTTAATGGTAAAGTCCGTTTGAAATTGTATAAAGGCAATGTCACCGTGGTAGGTCGTGCCTCCGCAACGGATAGCTTGTTTGATGAAAGTATCGCTACTTTTGAAGATGATGGCGGTGCTTATAACCAAAAAGATGCCGAAGGCTTTATCAAATTAAATGCCTTAAGAATGCGGATTGCCGCCGCCAAGCAGCGTAAATAACAAAATCTGGCTGGTAAAGTAACCATCAGCAAACCCATAATTATAATAATTTAAGGCCCCACGCCAGACACTTGCCCCATCTGGTTTAAGAGGAAGCAAACATGAGCGATAACGATAAGACCAAAACAGAGATCATCGTTCTGCAAAGGATCCCTTCGCATCAGGCGTTGATGAAAAGCAACCGATGGCTAGTCCGTGGTGTGGTGTTTTTGATGACGGTTATTTTTGTTGGCGGTTACTTGGCCTTACCTAAAAATGATTTTTTGGGGCAATACAAAAAAATCACCGCCGACGACCTTTATGCCACGGCTGATAGCCCGCGTTTGACAGCGGAAGTGGATGCTTTAAAAGGGCAGTTGGTGGGTTTGCTGAGTGGCTCAATTGAAAGCAAATTAAGCTCATTAGAAGAAAATCTGCGTGCAGGTACGCTGAACAGTTCTTTAGGCACTATTGAGGCTTTAAAGAATGATGTCAAAGTTTTACGCAGTTATTCTGAGCCAGTAAAAAAACAAGCTACGACCACAGATGGTTCTGTTAACGAGCAATTGATTCAAGAAATGTCGCACTTAAAACGCTTGATCTATCTGAGTTTTGCGTCTTGTGGTTTGATGTTGGCAGCACTGGCGAGCATTTGGTTTAAAAACGTCCGTAAACTGCCTTACAAAGAAATGCTTGTCCGTTATTTAAATAAGCAATAAAAAAATTTAACGCATAAAAAAAGCCGCCAAAGTTACTGATTTTGGCGGCTTTTTTGTTGGTGCAGTTTGGTAAACGATTATTTTGTTTCCAAATATTTATATAAAGCGTCAACAGCTTGGTCTTCGCCGTAACCCGCTTTTTCAACTGCTTTGTTTTTCATGATTTCTTCAATGGCTTTTGGCATGCCGCCTTTGCCTTCTTTCAAAACTTGTTCAAATTTACCTCTGTCCAATTGGCCAGCTTTAATCAAAGAAGTTAATTGTGGGTTTGAAGCGATGTCATGGCAAGTGCCGCAACCGCGACCAAAAGCGCGTTCATAGATTTTTTTACCGATTTCGATTTGCTCATCAGCTGATGCTTGTGCGCTTAATGCAATTAAAGCAACGCTAGCTGCTGCGATTAATAATTTTTTCATAATGAGACCTCTTCTAGTGTTAAAAAAGACTGTGGTTTTTACATACAGTCCGGTTAAAAGTTAAACTCCAAAAGGATAGGGAATTTAGCCGTAAAATTCAATTAATTTATTTATTATTTTTGGGCTAATAAGGTGCTTATAGCTGCTTAAACCACTTCAGTTTTTCATGTAATGATACCACGGTGCCAATAATGACCAGCGTTGGCGGGCTTATGGCTAATTGGGTGACTTGGGCGGGTAAAGTGCTTAATGTGCCAGTCACAACCCGCTGATTGTTGGTGGTGCCTTGTTGGATCATAGCGGCAGGCAAGTCTTTTGGGCTGCCGTGTGCTATTAGTGATTGGCAGATTTTTTCCAGACCAACCAGCCCCATATAGACCACAATGGTTTGGTTGGGGGCGGCTAATTGTGTCCAATTGAGATTGATAGAATCGTCTTTTAAATGCCCGGTGACAAAGGTACAGGATTGCGCGTGGTCACGGTGGGTAAGTGGAATGCCTGCATAAGTAGCGCAGCCAGAAGCGGCGGTGATGCCAGGTACAACTTGAAAGCGGACGCCTTCTTGCATCAGGGTTTCGATTTCTTCACCGCCACGTCCGAAAATAAACGGGTCACCACCTTTCAGCCGCGCTACCCGTTTGCCTGCTTTTGCCAAATCCGCCAGCAATTGGTTGATGGATTCCTGCGGTAAGGTATGGTTTTGGCGTTGCTTGCCAACATAAATTTTTTCAGAATCGCGTCTAGCCAATTCGATGATGTCTGGCGATACCAAATGGTCATACACGACCACGTCAGCCTGCTGCATTAACCGTAAGGCGCGGAAGGTCAATAAATCCGCCGCACCAGGGCCAGCACCAATTAAATAGACTTCTCCGCTATTGTCTTGCTGTTCGTCTTCCAATGCTGCCAGCAATAGTTGTTCGGCTTTTAAATCATTGCCTGCAAATACTTGTTCGGCAACCGCGCCCTGAAAACAATTTTCCCAAAAAATTCGCCGCTGATTGCCTTCGGAAAATTGCGCTTTTACTTTATCCCGGAAGCGTTCTGCTAATTGCGCCAAACGACCGTAATAAGGCGGAATGACGGTTTCTATTTTCGCCCTTAACAACCGTGCCAAAACTGGCGCAGCACCGCCGGATGAAACCGCCGCAATAATCGGTGAGCGGTCAATAATCGCCGGAAAAATAAAGCTGCATAAATCCGGGCTATCAACCACATTCACTAAAATCCCTTGGGCGTTTGCGGCATCGGCAACTTGCTGGTTGGTGGTGTGATCGTTGGTTGCGGAAATGATTAAACGAAACTGCCTGGTAACATCGCTGGCGTCAAACTGTTTTTCGATGATGGTTAGCGGGTAGTACTGGTTTATTTCAGTAATCTGGTGGCTAACGGTTTTAGTGATGACGGTGATGTTGGCGTTGGCTTTAATCAGTAAGCCGATTTTTCTGGCAGCAATTTCGCCGCCGCCAATAATGAGGCAAGGTTGGTTTTTAAGCTCTACAAAAACAGGGAAATAATCCATTGTTACGCTGCTATTTGGATTTCAGGGGGTGGTATTATAAGCACTTCAACCTAAGCAAAGAAAAATAAAACCAATATGATGGAATTTGATACAGAACTTGATGCCAGTGGTTTGTTATGTCCTTTACCGCTGTTGCGCTTAAAAAAAGCCTTGGTGAAGATGGCTAGTGGTGAGGTGGTAAAGGTGATTGCGACTGATCCGGCGGCACATTTGGATATTGGTGTTTATGTAGACCAAACAGGGCATCTGTTGCTTGAAATTCACCGCGTTGACCATGCCCAAGTGTTTTATATCCGGAAAAAATAATGGGGATTGGCAGGGCAATTTAGGATTGTTTAGCCCTGTTTTTTACCAAGATCAGTGGCTAGCGTGGGTCTCGTCAGCTTTATAGGTAGTAAGGTGGATAATTATTTCACTACCCGTAACGTCGGTTTGCCAGTAGGTTTATTTTCTGGCGGCGGGGGCGTTTCTTCATTGCTGGGGTCGAAAACCATGCCCTTTCCGTTCTCTTGGGCGTAAATCGCCAAAACAGCCTGTATGGGTACGGAAATGTGCATGGGTTTGCCGCTAAAGCGGGCGCTAAAGCTAATCAGCTCATTACCTAATGACAAGCCTTGTATCGCTTGTGGCCTTATATTCAAAATAATGATGCCGTTATCGACAAATTGCTGGGGAATAATGGTGTTTGGCCATTCAGCATTGACCTGCAAATATGGCGTCAAATCACAATCAATAATCCATTCATAAACCGCGCGGATTAAGTAAGGCTTCAAAGGGTTCATTTTTGCATTTCTACCATGTCTTTTTCAGCTTCACTTAAACTGCGTTTGAAGCCGCTGCGTTTAAAGATACGTTGTGCGTAGCTGGTGATTTCTTCATTTGGGGTGCTGACGTCAATGCCTATGCTCGGCAAGCGCCACAACAATGGGCCAATGACACAATCAATTAAGGAAAACTCGTCATTCATAAAGAACGGGCGGGCGGCAAAAATAGGTGCTGATGACAGCAGGCTTTCGCGTAACAGTTTTTTGGCGCGGGCAGATTTTTTCTCGCCGGAGTACAAAATTTCATCCAATAATTGATACCAATCTTGGTCAATACGCTTGATAACCATGCGTGCCGTTGCCCGTGAAACCGGATCCATTTGATGTAAAGGCGGGTGTGGAAAACGTTCATCAAGATATTCCATGATGATACGCGAATCATAAAGGACTAGATCACGCTCAATGAGTGTTGGTGAAGTGCCAGTCGGGTTGAGTTCCAATAAATCTTCTGGTGGATCGTTAGGATCGTAATATTCAATGTCGGCAGTAATTCCCTTTTCGTGCAATACAAATCGGGCGCAGTGGCTCATCGGACAAGTAGGTGATGAAAAAAGTGTCATTACAGATTTACGGGTAATAATATTTGCCACAAATAACAACCTCTTTAGACGACTATAAGAATAAAAAAGTGGCTATTGTAGCACAAAAAATGGGGAAGATTTTGCGAGGGCGCGGTTCTATGGGAAGCAGAGGGTTTAAAAGCCTAGATATTGCCGAAACAATACCCAGGCCTTTTGGGGATTAATGAATATCTTTCCAATATTCTTTTTTCAAAAGATACGCAAGGATGAAGAAAATACTGAAGAACAGAAGCACGTATTTACCCATGCTTTCCCGTTCCACTTTGATTGGTTCGCCGACATAAACCAGGAAGTTGACTAGGTCGTTAACCATCACGTCAAATTCTCTCTCAGATAAGCTGCCTTCTTCTGCCAATACCAGTTCAGCATGTTCTCCCCAGATGGTTTTTCTTTGTTCGGCGTGTTGTTCGCCTTGTAATTGCCAAAGCGGGTTAGGCATGGCGGTATCTGGGAAAATGAGGTTGTTGACGCCAAAAGGACGCTTGGTGTCGGTGTAATAGCTTTTTAGATAGCTATAAAGCCAATCCTGACCACGTGAGCGGGCAATTAATGATAAGTCTGGCGGTTGCGTGCCAAACCACTTTTCAGCATCGTGCTTGTTCATGGCGCTATGCAATTGGTCATAAATGCTCGCGCCTTCCGGTGCGATTTCTTTCAATACGACTTTTTCATTGACGCCAGTATCTAAAGCAATCCGCAAATAACGCATATATTTTGCAGAATGGCAGCCTAAACAATAGGTGACAAAATGTTTTGCGCCCCGTAAAAGCGAGGTTTTATCGTTTATGTCAATACGGGCTTTTTGTAAATGAATGTCTTCTGCGGCATTGGCCCCGAAAGACAAGCTGGCTAACAGCAATAGAGTAATTAGTGTTTTCATATCAATCTAGGCTCTCTTTTAGGTTTTTTGCTAATCGAGTGATGACTTTGACTATGCCATCAGGATTTGGGCGCCTATTAAAAAATGAGCTTCTGAATGCCGGATCGCCTATTTCTAAGTCCGTAGCGGGCTTTAATTCGGTGATTTCTTCAAGTAAAGCAGGTAATTGCTCATCAAAACCATGCTCCTCTGTGACCCGTTGTGGCACAGGTTTGGTTTTTTCCCAGCGGGTATATAGCGGCATTAACAAAAAGAAGCCGAAATAGATGACGGTAAAAATCCGTGCAAATAATGTTGCTGTTGGTGTCGCTGGTTGTGTACCCAAATAACCTAAGCAAAAGAAGCTGATGACGAACAGTAACAGGGCTTTTTTATAAAAGCCGCTACGGTAACGGATGGATTTGACCGGATTACGATCCAGCCAAGGCAGTAAAAACAGTACCACGATAGCGCCGCCCATGCCGATAACGCCGGCAAATTTATCGGGGATTGCCCGTAAGATGGCGTAAAACGGGGTGAAATACCAAACTGGCGCAATATGCTCAGGGGTTTTCATTGGATCAGCAGGGATAAAATTGGCGTGTTCTAAAAAGTAACCGCCCATTTCCGGCATATAAAAAATCACCGTGGCAAAAAACAGCAAAAATACCGCCACACCCACAATATCTTTTACGGTGTAGTAAGGATGGAAAGGAATGCCATCGAGCGGGATGCCGTTCTCATCTTTGTATTTTTTAATTTCGATGCCGTCTGGGTTGTTGGAGCCAACTTCATGCAATGCAACAATGTGCATGAACACCAGCATCACCAAAACCAATGGTACGGAAATGACGTGGAAAGCGAAGAAGCGGTTTAAGGTGGCATCTGATACCACATAATCGCCCCGAACCCACAAAGACAAATCTTCGCCTATCACAGGAATGGCACTGAACAGCGAGATAATTACCTGCGCGCCCCAGTAAGACATTTGTCCCCAAGGTAGCAAATAGCCCATAAAGGCTTCTGCCATCAAGCAGACGAAAATCAACATGCCGAAAATCCAAATCAGCTCGCGTGGTTTTTTAAATGAGCCGTACATAACACCACGGAACATGTGTAAGTACACCACAATAAAAAACGCCGACGCGCCCGTCGAGTGCATGTAGCGGATTAACCAGCCCCAATGCACGTCCCGCATAATGTATTCGACCGAATCAAACGCCAATTTGGCATCTGGTTTGTAATTCATGGTCAATAAAATGCCAGTCACAAATTGGTTAACCAGCACCAATAACGCTAATGAACCGAAAAAATACCAAATGTTGAAGTTTTTTGGCGCGTAATAATGCGTCATATGCTCTTCCCACACTTTGGCGAGTGGGAAGCGCGCTAAAATCCAGTTGCCTGTTTGGGCAAAGCGGCCGATTTTCATGCGCCTTTCTCCTCAGGCGCTTCGCCTACAATGATTTGGGTGTCGTTAATGTAACGATAGGGCGGGATTTCCAAATTAGTTGGTGCAGGTACGCCTTGATAAACGCGGCCCGCCAAATCAAACCATGAGCCATGGCAAGGGCAGAAAAAGCCACCTTTCCAATTTTCGCCCAAATCATGCGGAGCGATTTCCGGACGGAACGTCGGTGAGCAACCTAAATGGGTACATAAACCCACGGCAACAAAAACTTCCGGCTTAATTGAGCGCCCTGGATTTTTGCTGGCTTCAGGTTGGCTGGATTCTTCAGATTTTGGATCTCTGAGCTGGCTATCCAAACTTTTTAAAGTTTCCAACACTTCGGGTGTGCGGTTCAGTATCCAAACGGGTTTACCGCGCCATTCAACGCGTAATAACTGGCCTGTTTCCATTTTACTAATGTCTACAGTTACAGGAGCCCCCGCCGCCATCGCTTTAACACTGGGTTGCATTTGAGAAAGAAAAGGGACGGCTAAATAACCCGTCCCTACTGCGCCAACCACGGTCAATGCCGAGGTTAAAAATTGGCGTTTGGATTTATCGACGCCTTCATTAATCATTGCTGAGCTCTCCTGATTTATTGTGCTTCAAAGGCACTTTTTTATTGTACTCCGCCAATATACCACTAGACGCTAGGGTATTTGAAGGCTTTGGCTGATGTTTTGCTATTAAAAACGCTGTTTTAAAGGTGCTGGGCGATTAGCTTTAGAAGCAAGCGGCTTATATCGCCAGTAAAGCATTTTTTAGCGCTTGTAAAAACGCGCTGTTTTCATGGGGAGTGCCGATGGTAACCCGCAAGCAATCGGCTAACAGGCCACCTTGGGGATTGAGGTTTTTGATTAACACGCCTTGTGCTTTTAACGAGGCAAATACCGCATCGGCTTGTTGCGCTGGGGTTTTAAACAGAATGAAATTGGCGGCGCTAGGGTAGGGGGTAATGCCCGGCAATTGTTCCAGCTCAGCAAAAACCCGTGTGCGTTGTTCGCAGATGGCTTGGGTTTGCTCATCGAACAAGGCTTTGTTGTTGAGCGCAAATTCCGCACTTAATTGCGTTAAGCTATTGATATTGTATGGCAGACGGATTTTATTCAGTTGCCCGATGATGTCAGGGTGTCCGGCAATATAGCCCAAGCGCAAGCCAGCCAAACCTAATTTGGACACGGTACGCATCACCAATAATTGTGGGAAATCCGCTAGACGCGTTAAAAAACTGGCTTTGGCAAACGGCGCATAGGCTTCGTCAATTATCACCAAACCGGGCGCGGCGTTGATGATTGCCAAAATGTCTTGTTCGGCAAATAAATTGCCAGTTGGGTTATTTGGGTAGGCGATAAAAATGATCGCTGGTTGTTGTTCGCTAATGCTTTGCAGCATAGCGGGCAAATCCAAAGCCAAGCTATCCGCCAATAGCGGAATGCCGTGATAACCCAAGCCCAAGCTATCACTCAGTTGTTTGTACATCACAAATCCTGGCGCAGGTGCCAGCACTTGGGCGGTATTTGCCAAAGCCATCAACAGTATTTGGATAATTTCATCAGAACCATTGCCGAGCATGAGCGCCGACGCGTCGCTAATGCCGTCATGATTGCGGATACTGTTTGCCAATTGCCGTGCTTCCGGGTCTGGATAACGGTTAAGCGGGCAATCCCTAAGTGTCTCCAACCATTGGGTTTTTAGCTCTTCAGGCCAACTGTAAGGGTTTTCCATAGCATCCAGTTTAATGAAGCCTTCGGCATTGGCGACGTGATAGGCCGACATCGCCAAAATTTGCGGACGGAATAAAGCGTTAATGAGTTTTTCAGGCATGGCTGTAGATGTCCCAAGTACGCCATGCGTACCAATACAACAATAAGGAAAGATTTAGTTTTTGATTCTAAACTCGGCGGAACGCGCATGGGCAGTCAGGCTTTCACCTCGCGCCAATACCGAGGCAATTTTGCCCAAGCTATCTGCACCTGCCGCCGAGCAATTAATCAAACTGGTACGTTTTTGGAAATCGTAAACACCTAAAGGCGAAGAGAATCGCGCCGTGCTGGAGGTTGGCAACACATGATTTGGGCCGGCGCAGTAATCGCCCAAGGCTTCAGCAGTGTAACGACCCATGAAAATAGCACCCGCGTGGCGGATTTTTTCGCACAAAATTTCTGGATTTTCCACCGACAACTCCAAATGCTCCGGCGCGATAGTGTTGGCGACTTCGGCAGCTTCGTCCAAGTTTTGCACTTTAATCAATGCCCCACGACCGCTGAGCGAGGCGCGGATAATGTCGGCGCGTTCCATGGTCGGTAATAAAGCGTTGATGCTGGCTTCTACAGCGGCAAGAAAATCGCTGTCATCGCTGATTAAAATCGCCTGCGCGTTTTCGTCATGTTCGGCTTGCGAGAATAAGTCCATGGCAATCCAATCGGGGTTGGTTTTGCCGTCGCAAATCACCAAAATTTCCGAAGGGCCGGCGATCATATCAATGCCCACCGTGCCGAACACAAGCTTTTTCGCCGTTGCCACATAAATATTGCCGGGGCCGACAATTTTCGCGACCGCCGGAATAGTTGCCGTGCCATAGGCCAAAGCCGCCACCGCTTGTGCGCCGCCGATGGTGAACACGCGATCCACGCCAGCGATATACGCCGCCGCCAACACCAACGCGTTGGTCTCGCCATTGGGCGTCGGCACGACCATGATTAAGTCGGCAACGCCAGCGACTTTGGCTGGAATAGCGTTCATCAACACTGAAGACGGGTACGCCGCCTTGCCGCCCGGCACATACAAACCGACGCTATCCAGCGGCGTTATTTTTTGCCCCAGCACCGTGCCATCGGCCTCGGTATATTGCCACGGCTGGATTTTTTGATGCTCGGCATAAGCGCGGATACGCTCGGCGGCGGTTTGCAACGCTTCGGCCTGCGCGGTGGGCAAACTCTCCCACGCCGCTTGCAGCGCCGCTTTCGGCAATTCCAACTCGCTGGCATGGCTGATGCTGCGTTGGTCGAAACGGTTGGTGTAATTAATCACCGCCGCATCGCCATTGCTGCGGACATCGGCAAGAATAGCTAACACCCGTTGCTGGATGTCGAGGTCGTCGGTTTCATCCCAGGCTAGGAGGGATTGGAGTTGTTCTTGAAAGATGAGTGAGTTGGTGTTTAGATTTTTAATTGAGAGGGTCATACCAGTTTGTTTATTGGGTGTTAAATAAAAAGTTGTTTCAACCAGCTTTTCAATTCTTGAAATAACGCATGGTCAACGTCCAACAAATCGTCTCTGACAACAGCATAAAGCCCATGCCCCGGTTTTTTCTGCCAAGCCAGCCATGTCGCTACTTCTGCTTTGGAATGATGATGTGAAGCAAATTTTTTAGCTTCTATCGCTTGAACAATATTTTTAGCATGGTTAAACAATAGCCGCTCATCAGTTTTTACGCATACTTTAATAAAATCTTCTAGCATGCCCTCGTCTCGATTGCAGGGCATAATCCACAAACCAAATTCTGCGGCTTCATCATCATGTTTAAAACACAGTCCATGTGAATTAGTTTCTGCTAACGCAAAATCATGATGCTTGGCTATTTTGCAAACTTGCTCAATAGTTTTTTCATAACCCAAGCCATTTACACTCTCATAATCGGCATCAATAACAATCGCTAAACATTTGGTAACGGCTGATTCATCCAACAATTCTGCCAACAGATTATCAAGCAAATTTAAAACGCCTTGCTTCGTATTGCGTAATGATTGCACATAATCGTTTTGATAATCTTTCGGGGCGGCTGGTTTTATTAGTGGATTTAATCGTAAGGACTTGCAGATTTGCTCAAAAAAACTTCTATCTGCTTCCCCTTCGACTAACAATACATGGCTGGCATTGACGGTATTGGCTATTCTTGCCATTAGCGTATCTCAATATCCGCTTGCGTCAGGTTATGAAGCCGTTCCTTATCAAAAACGGTGGCAATAATTTGCCCTTGGTTGCTTTTTTTCGCGCTTTTACCCATACGAAATAACACACCTTCGGTCGTTTCGTTTTCAATAGCAACTTTGGTGAAGGCTTCAATACAATCCCAACTATGTGTGGTAGCAAAAATTTGAATGTTTAAGCGTTCTGACATTTCAAATAATAATGCCCAGATTTTTTCCTGAGTGCTGTAATGCAAGCCATTTTCAAATTCGTCGATTAGTAAAAAGCTACCTTTGGCTGAAACTAATTTTAAGGCTATTTGCAAAACTCTTATCATGCCGTCGCCTAGGCTTTTGAGCGGAACGGGACGAGTGGAATGAGCTAATTTAACTTTAGCAAATCGATCGATTCGTTCACCAACAAAAGCCAGATTTTCAAAATCTGGCAGTATGATGCGCATAGCGGACTTAATAACTGCTTCATGCTCAGTGAAAATAATCTGATCCCATTCTTTTGCTAAATCATCAACTGAAATAAATTGTGTAGGGATAAAGCTTTCTTGTGGATAGGGATTAATTGTAGATAGACGTGGATTTGTAAAAGGATTGTTTTCAAACCTGATCAAAAATGACAACTCATTATTATTATTATTTTGATTATGCACCCAAAGTGCTTGCTTAAAAGGAGTATCTGAATTTTTAATTTCTGCTTTAGAAATAATTTGAGGGCGATTGATAGATGCACCTTGAAAATTAGGTTCATGATCCGTTCTATCTACAAAAAACACATGCCGAATAAAGAGAGCTTTTTTATCTATTAAAGTCTCACCAATTACAATTTCCATGTTCTCATCAATAGGATATTGTCTGCCAATAAATAAATCTTCAAAGGGAAAGGACATGTTGCGTTGTCCAATATCTTCATTATTTAAACGAAATTTTTCATTATGGCTAGCTGAAATATTTTCAAGTAGCTGCTGATTGGCATTCCCCGCATAAATCCTCAACGCCTCAAGTACGCTGCTTTTTCCCGAATTATTTTTTCCTACAATCAAATTGACGCGCCCCAGCTTGGAAACTTTAAAATCTTCCAACGACCTGAAATTTTTGATTTGTAATGAGTTAAGCATTTGAATTCCAATTTTGCTTCACAGAGCATTGAGAATAATGAAATATTTCTCTTTTACCGTTTCGCCAGCGTCCGCTCAAACTGCTGAATCAACTCCGCAATCGCCGCATTCTTCATTTTCATCGCGGCTTTGTTGACTACCAATCTTGAGCTGATGTTCATAATCAATTCGCGAGGCTCTAAATCATTGGCTTTTAGCGTGTTGCCCGTATCGACCAAATCGACGATGCAATCTGCCAGGCCGACTAGCGGGGCGAGTTCCATTGATCCATACAGTTTGATGATTTCGGCTTGTATGCCTAAGCCTGCAAAATATTGTTGTGCGGTTTTGACGTATTTGGTGGCGACACGAACGCGTCCGCTGATGGGCGGTGCGTCTTTGTGGGCGGCTGTCATCAGGCGGCAGCAGGCGATGTTTAGGTCTAGCGGTTCGTACAGACCATCTGCGCCATGTTCCAGTAATACGTCTTTGCCCGCGATGCCTAAATCCGCCGCGCCGTATTCGACGAAGGTGGGTACGTCGGTGGCGCGGATGATGACCAGTTGCACGTCTGGGCGGGTGGTTTGCAAAATCAGTTTGCGGCAGGTGTTTGGGTCGTCGGTTGGGACGATGCCTGCTTCGGCTAATAGCGGTAAGGCGTCTTCATAAATCCGGCCTTTGGATACGGCGATGGTCAGCATGAGAACCTCAGCGTGGTACGCGGCGGATGGTGGCGCCGAGTTGGGTCAGTTTTTCTTCGATGTGGTCGTAGCCACGGTCTATGTGGTAGATGCGGTCTACCAAGGTGTCACCTTCGGCGACTAGGCCAGCGATAACTAAGCTGGCGGAGGCGCGTAAGTCGGTTGCCATCACGGGTGCGCCTGTTAAGCGTTTTACGCCTGTGCAGATGGCGGTGTTGGATTCCAGCTTGATGTCTGCGCCCATGCGGTGTAGTTCTTGGACGTGCATGAAGCGGTTTTCAAAAATGGTTTCGGTGATGATGCCCACGCCTTCGGCAACGGTATTCATGGCGATGAATTGCGCTTGCATATCGGTAGGGAAGGCTGGGTACGGGGCGGTACGCAAGGATACGGCTTTGGGTTTGTTGCCGTGCATGTCCAGTTGTATCCAGTCTTCGCCTGTGGTGATTTCTGCGCCAGCTTCGATGAGCTTGTCCAATACCGCATCTAGGATGTCGGGGCGGGTTTTTTTCAGTTTGACTTTGCCGCCAGTGATTGCCGCCGCGACCAAGTAAGTGCCGGTTTCGATACGGTCTGGCAAGATGTCGTAGTGGATGCTGGTTTCACCGAGTTTTTCCACGCCCTCAATAGTCAGCACGTCGGTGCCGATGCCAGTGATTTTTGCGCCCATTTTGTTGAGGAAATTTGCCAAGTCGGTAACTTCTGGTTCTTTAGCGGCATTTTCCAATACAGTGATGCCTTCCGCTAATACCGCCGCCATCAGCAAGTTTTCTGTGCCAGTGACGGTGACTTGTGGCAATACCATGCGGCAGCCTTTTAGGCGGGTGGCTTTGGCGTGGATGTAGCCGTTTTCGACCACGATGTCTGCGCCCATTTTTATCATGCCAGTCAAATGGATGTCGACCGGACGGGTGCCGATGGCGCAACCGCCAGGCAGGGAAACATGGGCTTCGCCATAGCGGGCCAGCAGCGGGCCAAGCACTAAGATGGAGGCGCGCATGGTTTTGACTAATTCGTACGGCGCATCGAAGCTGTTGATAGTGCTGCTATCGACTTCAACATTCATTTTTTCATCGACCATCAGGCGCACGCCCATGCGTCCCAGCAATTCCATGGTGGTGGTGATGTCGTGCAAATGTGGGATGTTGCCGATGGTGACAGGTTGTTCCGACAATAAAGTCGCTGCCAGAATCGGGAGTGCGGCATTTTTTGCGCCGGAAATGCGGAGTTCACCAGAAAGTTGTTTGCCGCCGCTAATTATAAGTTTGTCCATGCTGCTTATGCCGTAGTTGGGTTAGAGTCGCTGTCTGCATTGATAACTAAAGCGCCTATTTTGTCGAGGCCGCTAAGTTTTGCAATTTTGCGTAATTGTTCAGGGATGTTTTTAACGCGGATTTGTATGCGTTTGTTGCGGGCGTATTTTAGCCATTCGATTATTAAGGCTAAGCCTGCGCTATCGGTGACCACTACTTGGCTTAAGTCCAAGGTGATGGTTTTGGATGCGGTTAAGAAATCCAATGATTTCAAGGTGTCTTTGTCGATAGCCGCAAAAGTCAGGTCACCCTCAATAACAAATACGCCTTTTTCTCGTTCAAGAATTTGCAATTTATTCACTTTTTTTCTTCTGCCGCTTTGAAGAGGAATTGGCCTATGGCTTTTTCTAAAATGATGGCAGGCTGGGTGATGTCGATTTTGCCGTTATCTTTTAGGAAAGTGTCTGATCCACCTGGCTCAAGGCTGACGTATTGCTCACCTAGCAAGCCTGCGGTAAAGACGCTGGCGGTGGTGTCATCGGGCAATTGGTTGTAAGCGGCATCGATGCTCATGGTGACCACCGATTGGTAGCTTTTAGGATCAAGGCTGATGGCGCTGACTTGGCCTATTTTTACGCCAGCAACAGACACCGGAGAGCGTACTTTTAGGCCACCGGAGTTGGCGAAGTTGGCGCTGATGGTGTAGCTGGCTTTGTTGGAAAACGAACTTAAGTTGCTGACTTGTAAGGCAAGAAAAAATAGTCCGGCAATGCCAGCGGCGACAAATAAGCCAACCAGGGTATCTTGGGTGTTGCTGTGCTGCATGTTAATTGTCTCCAAACATCAGTGCAGTAAGAATAAAATCGAGTCCTAATATGCTGAACGCGGAATTGACGACGGTGCGGGTGGTGGCACGGCTGACGCCTTCAGAGGTTGGGATGGCGTCGTAACCTTCGAATAAGGCGATCCAGGAGCTGACAAAGCCAAAGGCGATGCTTTTGAGAACGCCGTTGATGATGTCGTCTTGAAAATCGAGCTTGGCTTGCATTTGCGACCAATAAGCGCCGTCATCAACCCCTAACATGCCTGAGCCGATCAGTTCGCCGCCGATAATGCCGATGGCGCTGAACAAGCCAGCCAGCAAGGGCATGGCGATGCAGCCTGCTAAAAACCGTGGCGAAATGATGCGTTTGATGGGGTCTATCGCCATCATTTCCATGCCAGATAGTTGTTCGGTGGCTTTCATTAGGCCAATTTCGGCGGTTAATGCCGAGCCTGCGCGGCCTGCAAACAATAATGCTGACACCACTGGCCCCAGTTCGCGCACTAATGAGGCGGCGACCATGACGCCTAAGGTTTCTTCAGCGCCGAAGTCCGATAAGGTGTAATAGCCTTGCAAGCCCAGCACCATGCCGACAAATAATCCAGAAATGCTGATAAGCATAAATGACAGTACACCAACGGAATACAGTTGGTTAACTAGCAAGCGCGGGCGCGCTAGGGTGTCTGTCAAACCCGATAGGATTTGTATAAGGAAGCGGCTGCCGCGCCCCAGTTTGCCAAAGCTGGTCAGTGTGCCGTTGCCCAAATGCTGTAGAAATTCGATCACAAATTCAAACCTTAGTAACGTTTACCGGTAGACAATAAGTCATCTATATAGTCTTTTGCCGGATAGTGGAAGTGTACCGGGCCATCAGCCGCGCCAGTCATGAATTGTTGTATCCAGGCGGAAGATGAGTTTTTGATCGCGTCTGGTGTGCCGTGGTCAACCACTTTGCCGTCGGCGATAACGTAGATGTAATCGGCAATGGCGGAGGTTTCTTCGACATCATGGGAAACGATGATGCTAGTCAGCCCTAAAGCGGCGTTTAGCGATTTGATTAAATGCACTAAGACGCCCATGGAAATGGGGTCTTGTCCGGTGAATGGCTCGTCGTACAAAATCATCATCGGGTCTAAAGCAATCGCCCTTGCCAAAGCCACACGCCGCGCCATGCCACCAGAAAGTTGGCTGGGCGATAAATTTTTTGCCCCACGCAGGCCAACGGCTTGCAGTTTCATCAGTACCAAGCTGCGGATCATGGATTCTGGCAGGCGGGTATGTTCGCGTAAGGGGAAGGCGACATTGTCGTAAACGCTCATGTCGGTCAATAACGCGCCACTTTGGAACAACATGCCGATGCGTTTACGCAATTCGTAAAGGCGTTTTCTGGGCAGTTGATGGACGTTGTTGCCGTCCACGGTAATGCTGCCCGTTTCTGGATACAGTTGCCCGCCGATCAATTTTAATAAGGTGGTTTTGCCGGTGCCGCTTGGCCCCATGATGGCGGTGATTTTGCCGCGCTCAAAATCCAACGAAATATCGTCAAATATTTTTTTGTCGCCGCGTGAGAACGTTAAGTTCCTGATAGAAACAAGGTTGTTAGGCTGGTGGATACGGTTATCCATGCGTTAGCGATGTTTGTTGCAAATTAAAGCAGGTTATTCTCTACGACTAGTCCTTATTAAGTCAATGTATTGTGTAACTTAGCGATGAACTGAGGCGTTGTTTGCAGCCGTGGTGCGTGGCAATGCACCAAAAGAAAGCCAAAGCGTCGGCATTTTTTATTGGCGGCTAGAGCATAATTGCATAAGCGTGGCATAATGACTGACTTTTAAATAGCATTTTCAGTGTCAGTTGATCTATTTTTACAGGTTGGCTTGATGGCAAGGATGTGTGTTTTTTCTGCCAGCCAGATTTGATCGGCTTCTGCGGAATCGCTCGCGCCGCTTTTAAAACGCGTTCTTTAGTGAATGCCTTTTTGTTTGGCTCGTAAGATTGTCGATATGGATTGTTTTCAGGCGCAGCCGCTTGATTTGGAGTCATAAATGAAACTAAATGATGGGAAGCTTTGTGAGTTAGGGTTGGCGGTTATTCAGGCAGAAGCGGAAGCGATTGCCAGTTTGGCGCAACATATCGATCATAATTTTGTCAGCGCCTGTAAGCTGTTATTCAATTGCAGCGGGCGCGTTGTTGTTATTGGCATGGGTAAATCTGGGCATATCGGCGGAAAAATCGCCTCCACCTTGGCAAGTACGGGAACTCCGGCATTTTTTGTCCACCCAGGTGAAGCTAGCCACGGTGATTTGGGGATGATTACCAAGCAAGATGTGGTGATTGCCTTGTCAAATTCTGGCGAGACCAATGAGGTGTTAACCATTTTGCCAATCATCAAGCGCTTGGGTGTGCCATTAATCGCCATTACTGGCAATGCCAGTTCAACCTTGGCAAAATTTGCCACTGTGTCTTTATTGTGCACCGTTCAGCAAGAAGCTTGTCCGCTAGGTTTAGCGCCAACTTCAAGCACAACAGCAGCGTTGGTGATGGGCGATGCCTTAGCGATTTCCTTGCTTGAAGTCCGAGGCTTTACCCGTGACGATTTTGCCCTGTCGCATCCCGGTGGTAGTTTGGGTAAGCGGCTGTTGCTGCGGGTCAGCGATATTATGCACGTTGGTACGGCGATGCCTTCCGTGCCGGAATCGGCGGTTATTAGTCATGCGCTCTTGGAAATGACTGAGAAGCAATTGGGGATGACGGCGATTGTGGAAGCCAACAATAAGGTGATTGGCATTTTTACCGACGGTGATTTGCGGCGCATGTTGAGCAAAAACTTAGACATCCGCAACACCTCCATTACTGAAGTGATGACGCCGCATTGTACGGTGATAACCGCTGATATTCTGGCGGCAGAAGCCATGCAGATTATGGAGCAGAAAAAAATTAACGCCTTGATTGTCGTTGATGACCAGCAATGTGCCATCGGCGCGTTGAATATGCACGATTTGATTCAGGCGGGGATTGTTTGATGTCCGATATTGCCATGACCGAGATTGTCGAAAAAGCCAAAAATCTGAAATTATTGATTTTGGATGTTGATGGCGTGTTAACCGATGGTCGGTTATTTTTCGATCAACAGGGTAACGAATATAAAAGCTTCAATGCCCAAGATGGTCATGGCATAAAGCTGTTGCGGCAAAGCGGCGTTGAGGTTGCGGTGATTTCCGGGCGCAAATCTGCTTCGGTGGCGTTACGGATGCAAAACTTGGGCATAAGCCATGTTTATCAAGGTTTTGAAGATAAGCGTGAAGCCTTCGCGGAATTATTAGTAAAATTGGCTATCACAGCTGAGCAGGCGGCGCATGTCGGTGACGATTTGCTCGATTTGCCGATTATGGTACGGGTTGGTTTGGCGGTTGCCGTTAACGATGCCAATCCGTCGGTAAAACAGTACGCGCATTGGACGACTAGCCGTTGTGGCGGTCAAGGCGCGGTGCGTGAAGTCTGTGATCTGATAATGCAAGCACAAGGCCACTTTGACGCAGTTTTAAACGCTTACTTACAATAATGGATCGCATCAGCAAATACACCTATGCCTTATTAATAGGATTGGCTATCGCCAGTTGGTGGTTGCTGACCTTGACTGGCGTCGATGAAAATCGCCAGCCAGTGCCTGTGCACAGCACCGATGTATTTAGCACCCATTATGTTAAGTTGGAAATGAATGCCGCTGGGACGCCCAAAAGCCAGCTAGTTGCTGATAAAATGCAGCACTATAAAGATAATGGCGTTACCGAATTGCAACAACCTCGGCTTAGCTTCACCAATACAACTACGCCGCCTTGGTTGATTAGCGCTGAAAAGGGTGTTTTGAGTGCAGATGGCAAGGATTTGTATTTGGAAGGGCAGGTGTTTATTGAACGTGCCAAAAGCCAAAATTCTAAAGCTTTAAAAATAATAACAACCAATTTAAATGTGAAACCAGACATTAATTTTGCCGAAACTACTCAGCGGGCGGAATTGCTAAGTCCACCGAATATAACTGTAGGAAAAGGCATGAAACTGGTTTTTGAGCAACCAATTCGGCTTGAATTGCTTGCTAATGTCCAAGGGAAATATGAAAAAAAATAGTAAGCAGGCAAGTTTTTGCTACTGCGTATGGCTGTTGGCGTTGTTTGGGGCAGTCCCCGCTTACGCCTTGGAAAGTGACGCAGAACAACCGATTACCATCGATTCTAATACCGCAACTTATGACGATGCGTCAGCAACCAGCACCTATATTGGCAATGTCATTTCCTTGCAAGGCAGTATCCGCGTCAATTCAGACAAATTGGTGGTTTACTTAAAAGATGGCGAGGCCGATAAGCTGGTGTTTACCGGCAAGCCCGCACATTTTAAGCAAACCCCAAGTGCAGGTGCTGAAGATATTAATGGCGAAGCTTTAACGGGTGAATATTTTCCTAAGGAAAATTTGCTGGTGCTGATCGACAATGCCATCGTCAAACAAGGTAACGCCGTGTATTCCAGTAAATATATTGAATATGACATTAAAAGCTCGTTAGTGAAGGCGGGTGAGAAATCATCCGATGCCAAGCGCGTGCATGTCATTTTAAAACCGAAAGCCAAATAATATGGCAACACTGTCGGCAACCGAACTGATTAAGGGCTATAACAAACGCAATGTCGTCAATGGCGTTTCCTTGCATGTTAGCACGGGTGAAATTGTCGGTTTGCTAGGCCCTAATGGGGCAGGTAAAACCACCAGTTTCTATATGCTGGTGGGGCTTATTAAGGTGGATGCTGGCGAGATCCGTCTGGATTCTGAAGTGTTAACCCATCATCCCATGCACTTGCGGGCGCAAAAAGGCATAGGCTATTTGCCGCAAGAAGCTTCGGTATTCCGTCGCTTAACTGTTGCCGATAATCTGCGGGCGGTGTTGCAGGTGGGTACGGATTTATCAACCCCACAAATGAACCAGGTGATTGACGAACTCTTGGAAGAATTCAATATCGACCACTTGCGTAATCAGCAAGCGTTAAGTTTGTCCGGTGGTGAGCGTCGCCGATTGGAAATCGCTAGGGCATTAGCGACCAACCCTAAATTTATTTTATTGGATGAGCCTTTTGCAGGCGTTGATCCTATCTCTGTAGAAGATATAAAAAAAATTATCACCCACCTAAAAGCAAGAGGCATCGGTGTTTTGATTACCGAGCATAATGTCAGAGAAACTTTAGGGATTTGTGACCGTGCGTATATACTTAACGACGGTAAGGTGATTGCCGAAGGCAATGCAGCTGCGATTGTCGCCAATGAAGAAGTACGAAACGTTTATTTAGGCAAAAGTTTTAGTCTATAACATTCGGGATAACTGAGAAAAATTAGGTCATGAAACAATCCTTACATCTCCGGCAGGGTTTGCAGCTGTCCATGACGCCACAATTGCAACAGGCAATCAAGCTGTTGCAGATGTCTACCTTGGATTTGCAACAAGAAATCCAGCAAGCGCTTGAATCAAATATGATGCTTGAGCAGCTTGAGGATGACAATGTGCCGTTTATGGAAGCCACCCCGGAAAAGAAAAACGAAGGGGTTGAGTTAACCACCAGCGAAGGTTCCCAAACAGAAATCCCTGATGAATTGCCCGTTGATTCCTCTTGGGATGATATTTACGAAGCGGTGATGGAGTCCGGCAATAACTCCAGCGAATCGGTAGAATTTGAAACCCAGCGCAGCGCTGGCATCACGCTGCTTGAGCATCTGTTGTGGCAATTGGAGCTCACCCCTTTTTCTGAGCGCGACCATGCCATCGCCATCACCATTATCGATTCCATCAATGAAGATGGTTATCTGATAACCAATCCTGAAGATATTTTTCAATCCCTGCAAACCCAGATAGATGACTTGTATCTTGATGAGGTGAATGCGGTTTTGCATCGGTTGCAACATTTTGATCCCGCTGGTATCGCCGCTCTCGACTTAGGTGATTGCTTGCGCCTGCAATTACAGCAATTACCAGAATCCACGCCTTATAAAGCGGAAGCGTTGTTAGTGGTCACCAAATACTTGGATTTATTGGCAACCCAAGAGCAATCCAAGTTAATGAAATTGCTTAATTTTACTGAGCGCCAGTTAAATTCCGTGGTTGCCTTGATCCGCACCTTAGAGCCCAAGCCTGGTTCTAAAATCCAACAGCCAGATTCTGAATACGTTATCCCAGACGTTTATGTAGTTAAGCATCATGGTATTTGGCAGGTAAACCTTAATCCTGAAATTGCCCCTAAATTACGCATTAATCCGTTTTATTCGGCGATGATTAAACGGGCTGATAACAGCAAAGACAATACCTGCATGAAAGACCATCTCCAAGAAGCCAGGTGGTTTATCAAAAGTTTACATAGCCGTAACGACACCTTGTTGCGCGTTGCCAAATCCATCGTAGAAAAACAAATCGGTTTTCTTGAGCATGGTTCTATTGCCATGAAGCCCATGGTGTTGCGTGATATTGCGGAAGAATTGGAATTGCACGAGTCGACCATTTCTAGGGTGACTACGCAAAAATATATGCACACCCCCAACGGCATAATTGAATTCAAATATTTTTTTTCCAGCCACGTTGGCACCGAAGGAGGCGGGGAGTGTTCGTCAACAGCCATTAGGGCAATTATTAAAGAGCTTATTAGTAACGAAGATATTACCAAGCCGCTGAGCGACAGCAAAATAGCGGACTTTTTAAAAGAAAAAGGCATCCATGTTGCGAGAAGGACTATCGCCAAATACCGTGAAGCGATGTTAATTGCCCCATCCAGCCAAAGAAAACGCATTCTATAGCGCGTTTACAATCTATTACCCATCAGTAACCAAAGGAGTTTTATCATGCAAGTCATCATTACAGGTCATCATCTTGAAGTAACCGAGTCATTAAAGGCACATGTTGATGCCAAATTTGCCAAATTGGCCCGGCATTTTGACAATGTTACTGATGTGCACGTTATATTGACCGTAGAAAAATTAGTGCAAAAAGCTGAAGCGACTTTGCAGTTGAGTGGCGCTAAATTATTTGCGGAAGACCATCAGGAAGATATGTACGTGGCTATTGATAATATGGTCGATAAACTGGATCGCCAAATTACCAAGCACAAAGAAAAAACCACCAGCCATCGGTAGCTTTTTCGGGTTCAAGGTAACCCAGTAAGAAGCTAGGATTCAAACGGTTACCTTGAACTTTGCCCATGAAATTAATCATCGTTAGTGGCCTGTCGGGTTCAGGCAAAAGCATCGCCCTGCAAACCCTGGAAGATTGCGGTTATTACTGCATCGATAATTTGCCAATTACCTTATTGGCGGATTTTATTAGCCATGTCATGTTGGCTGATAGCGTCACTTACGCAAAAACCGCCATCGGTATAGATGCCCGAAATCAAAGCGAAAGCTTATCGGCATTCACTCAAAATATCAGCTTAATCCGAAGCAAAGGTATTGAGTGCGATATTATTTTCATGCAGGCAGAAGAGGCGGCACTGCTGAAACGTTATAGCGAAACCCGCCGCCGCCATCCGTTGACTGATTTCAATGTCCCGTTAAGGGAGGCGTTGCTGATGGAGAGGGAAATGCTGGCGCCCATCGCCCAATCAGCCAGTGTTGTTTTAGACACTAGCCGAACACACTACCATCAATTGCGTGAGCTTATCAAAGAGCAAGTGGGCGAGCGCGATTTCAAACATATCTCTTTGCAAGTGCAATCATTTGGCTATAAAAATGGCGTCCCTTTAGATGCGGATTTTGTTTTTGATGCCCGCAGTTTACCCAATCCCTATTGGATACCTGAATTACGCCCCTATACTGGCAAAGATCAGCAAGTTATCGATTATTTGTTAGCCCAGCCAATGGCGGCAGAATTGGCTACCGATATTATTGCCTTTATGTCGCGCTGGATTCCGCAATTTGAACGTGAAGGCCGAAGCTATCTGACCGTCGCTATCGGCTGTACCGGTGGGCAGCACCGTTCCGTGTATTTGGCAGATAGGTTGGTTAAGCATTTTAGAAGCTATTATCAGAATGTCATTGTCCGTCACCGCGAACTCAACTAGCCGACGCTTATTTTTCCCAAAAAAAAGCCCGAAAGCCAATGATGGCTTTCGGGCTTTATAGTAAGTGCAGAATTTATTTCAATGATAAGGTTTCGGTACGGCCTTTTAATTCCATGACTAACTTATCTTCTTTTGATAACCAACCAATCGCGCGTTGGATATCGGTTTTGTTCAAGCCCGTTTCCGAGGTGATTTTGGTCACACTGGATGGGCCGTTTTCGTTTAAATATTGCCAGACTTTGCCAGCCGCTTCGCCAATTAAATCAAGCATTTTATTACCTATAGTGTAAGGGTTGAGGGAGAGAGTTTTCTAAAAAGATTTAGGGTGGTAATCAGGTAATACAATATTTAATTCCAAGGTTTCTTGGTTATCATCTTGTTCAAAATTTACGGTGATGGCATCTTGACCAACGTTGACATATTTGCGGATCACTTCCAGTATCTCTTGTTGCAGTTGTGGAAGATAAGATGGCTGGTTTCTTGATGTGCGTTCATGCGCCACTAATATCTGCAAACGTTCCTTCGCAAGCGATGCCGAGCTGGTTTTGTTGATTTTGAAGTAGTTCAGTAAGCTCATTATTTCCCTCCGAACAGTTTCCCAAACAGCCCTTTTTTCTCATCAATAAAACGATGAGGCCTGTCTTCACCAAGATAACGGGCAACAATATCCGCGTAGGCTTGTCCGGCATCGCTTTTATCATCCAGAATTACCGGAACGCCGGAGTTTGAAGCGGTCAAAACCGATTTTGATTCAGGAATAACACCCAAAAGATGTAATGACAGGATGTCTTGTACATCATCCACGCTTAGCATATCACCCAGCTTTACGCGTTCAGGTGAGTAGCGCGACAGTAACAGGTATTCTTTGATAGGTTCTAAGCTTTGTTCGGCACGACGGGATTTGCTGGACAATATGCCAAGCATACGGTCGGAGTCTCTGACTGATGAAACTTCGGGATTGGTAACAACAAAGGCATCATCAGCAAAATACATCGCCAAATGCGCGCCTTTTTCAATGCCAGCGGGGGAGTCGCAAACAATGTATTGAAAGTCTTTTGACAATTCTTCCAAGATTTTGCCGACGCCTTCTTGGGTCAGCGCGTCTTTGTCGCGAGTTTGGGAAGCAGGCAGAACGTAGAGTTGGTCACAATGTTTGTCACGGATCAATGCTTGGTTTAAGGTTGCTTCGCCATTGATAACATTAACAAAATCATAAACAACGCGCCGCTCACAACCCATGATTAAATCCAAGTTGCGTAGGCCGACATCAAAATCGATAACCGCTGTTTTATGGCCTTTTTTTGCAAGCCCCATTGCAATGGCAGCGCTGGTAGTGGTTTTGCCCACGCCACCTTTACCTGATGTTACTACGATAATTCTTGCCACAAATGTTCCTCGACTGATGAATTTAGATAAGATCTTTGATGATTAAGGTGTGTTCTTTTAAAGAAATTTGTACGGGTTTGTTAGCGAGTTCTTTCGATAAATCTTCGCTTATTTTGTAGTTGCCCGCGATCGAGATAAGCTCGGCCTGTAAGTCGAAGCAAAAAATACAAGCGTTGGTATCACCTTTAACGCCCGCTAAAGCCCGTCCTCTTAAGCTGTTGTAAATATGGATATTGCCTTCAGCCATAATTTCTGCGCCAGCACTTACTTGTGCGGTGACAATTAAATCCCCGGGTGCATAAATCCGTTGGCCAGAACGGATAGGGTGGGTAATTAAAGTCGCCGATGGTGTTGGTATGGGGGCTGGGGCGGGTTCGGCTTTTTTGGTTTTTGGTGTTTCTGTGGCAACGTTGTTGTTGGTTGAATAAACGGGGACGTTTTCAAGACGCGCCGCTTCAATTTGATCGCTATTGCCGCTACGTATGCCAATGGGTAGTAGCTTGGCATTCCGCATTAATGCGATTAGCTCACCGACATCAATCGTTAATTTTTGTTTGTTAATTTCATTGAGGTCGAAGACGACCGGAGAGTGTTTAAAAAACTCTGGCGCCAACTTAATTTTTTTATTTAACTGGTCTGATATGGCGGTTAAATCGTTGCTGGATAAAACGAGAACCGGTACGGAAAAAGTACTGCTTTTAAATTCCAGTACTGCGGCGACATAAGGTGTTTTTTTTGAGTCGTTGGACATCCGTCACATAGGCTTAGCAAGAGGTTGAATAGATTCTAACATTGCTGATAAAAAAAATCATACATCAACCGTTAATTGTTGCTTATTAACTGATGTTACGCACTCACTTTTTGTGCGACGAAAAAATAATAATGAATCGCTATCGCGATATTATTTAAATCGGGTTCTCGCACCCGAAGGCGAGTTACTTTCTTTTGCGCCGCCAAAAGAAAGTAACCAAAGAAAAGGCGGCCCGATTACCGCCCATGTCTTGCGCTCCTCGCATTTGTCGGGGGGACGGCAGAATGGGCTTCCTGCCCATCTGCCGCCGTGCGGCTTCCCTGCCGCACCCCTTCGGGCTATTCCCGACAAATACTCCGGTGCTCGACGCGGCAAACGGGAGAAAGCGCGTCACCACGTAACATCAGTTATAAAAACGCGGTTTTTGCTCACCACAAACTCAATGCCCTTGCGGCATTTTGGCAATCAATTTTAAAAACCGTTGATAGCGGTTTGCTGATATTTCCCCGGTTTCTGCTGCTGCCCTTACAGCACAGCCTTTGTCGGTGATATGCCTGCAATCATTGAATTGGCATTCGCGCAACAACGGTTGGAATTCCCGATAGCCTTGGGCGAGTTGAGGTAAATTTAAATCCGCTAGGCCGAATATAGCCACGCCGGGGCTGTCGATTAAATCGCCGCCGCCGTTAAGATGGTACAAGGTGGCGGCGGTGGTGGTGTGCCGTCCGTGTTTGGTGGTGGCGGATATGGTGTTGGTTTTTAATTCTTTATCGGGAATTAAGGCGTTGGTGAGCGAAGATTTGCCGACACCGGATTGTCCGGTCAGGATGGTGACTTGGCCTTGCAGGGCCGCTGCTAGTTCGGTCAGTCCGGTCGCATTGGCGGCACTGACCCGATAGACGGCATAGCCTAGGGCTTGGTAGCTAGCCAATTCTTGTTCAATGATTTCGGAGGTGGGCAAGTCGGTTTTGTTCAGCACTAAGCCGACATCGATGCCGCTGTTTTCGCAAACCGCTAGGTATTGGTCTAGCAATAAAAAATCACAGGCGGGTTCTACCGCGAAGACGATGAATACCGCATCCAAGTTGGCGGCGACGGGCCGGGTTTTGCCATTTTTGGCGGGTCGTAGCAATACCGAGCGGCGCGGCAAAAGTTCTTCTATGCGGCCTTGGTCTGGGGCGGATTGCCGCCACAGCACTTGGTCACCAACGGCGACGGTATCCAGTTTCCGTAAGGATTGGCATAAGACAATGGCGTTTTCTGCTTCAACTGCGATGCCTTGCCCTAAATGGGCAAGGACGAGGCCCTGCAATAAGTCAGCCATTAGGCTTTGCTTTGCAGGTGGGCAATGCGGATGGCAGCGGGTGGATGGCTGTAATGGAAAGCGGAATACAGTGGATCGGGGGTTAAGGTGCTGGCGTTTTCTTCATAAAGCTTCACCAAGCCGCTAATCATTTTGCTGGCTTTGGCATTGGCGGAGGCGAAATCGTCGGCTTCAAATTCAAATTTGCGTTGGAAATAAGCGCTGATCGGCTGCATAAAAAAGGTGAAGGTCGATGACACCAAAGTAAACAGCAACAAGGCAGCCGCGTTGGATGGCTGCTGTACACCTAAGCCTTCGAAAAACCACGGTTTATCAATTAACCAACCCAGTAAGCCGAAGCTGATTAGGCTCATGATGGCGGTCGCCACCAACATTTTAATGACGTGTTTGCATTTAAAATGGCCTAGCTCATGTGCCAATACCGCTTCCAGTTCTTCGTCTTCTAAAGAATTGACCAGGTTATCGAAAAACACGATGCGTTTGTTATTGCCCAGTCCGGTGAAGTAGGCGTTGCCGTGGCCTGAGCGTTTGGAGCTGTCCATGATGAAAATGCCTTGGCTGTTAAAACCGCAACGGCTTAACAGGTTTTGGATGCGGTCTTTCAGCGGGCCGTCTTCCATCGGGGTAAATTTGTTGAATAACGGTGCGATGACGGTGGGGAATAACCAGCTCATTAATAAAGAGAAGCTCATTAAGATTGCCCACGCCCATAACCACCAAGATGCGCCGATGCTGTCCATCACCCATAAAATCAGTGCCAACAACGGCAAACCAATGGCGGCGCTTAAGCCTAATTGCATAAATTGGTCTTTGATAAATTGCTGTTTGCTGCTTTTGTTGAAGCCAAATTGCTCTTCAATGACAAAGGTTTGGTAGAGGCTGCTGGGGATTTCAATTAAAGACATCAGCAAAAAGGTGGTTGCCACCGCGCCAACGCCTGCCCACAAAGGTGATGCCACCCAGTTTGTCCAGCATTGGAATGCCAGGTTAATGCCGCCGCCCAGGGTGAACAGCAGTAAGACGGCGATGCTGACTATGCGGTCTATATCGCCTAGTTTGCCTTTTGCCAAAGTGTAATCGGCGGCTTTTTGGTGAGCACTTAAAGAAACGCTATTGACGAAGGCGTCAGGCACGGCGTTGCGGTGTTCAGCAACATGGCTGGCTTGGCGTTTGGCTAGCCAAAATTCCACGGCAAAGGATAAAGTGACGGCGAATAAAAATATAAGGGTGAAAGTGTTCATGGATTCAATCGGGGCTGATGGTTAGACGTTCAGTTTACCCAATGCTACACTAAGCGCAAGATTAAACTCAATGGAATACCGAAATGGCACAAGCCCCGCAACACTTGATTTGGATAGACTTGGAAATGACAGGCCTGGATCCGGAAACCGATTTGATTATTGAAATTGCCACGGTAGTCACCGATAAGGATTTAAATATTTTGGCGCAAGGGCCTGTGATTGCTGTGCATCAATCGAACGAAGCGTTGGCGGCAATGGATGATTGGAACCAAAAACACCACGGGCAATCGGGCTTGATTGACCGTGTCAAAGCCTCAAAAACCAGTGCTGCCGAAGCCGAGCAAGAAACCATCGACTTCCTTAAACAATGGTTGCCAGCAAACGCTTCGCCTATCTGTGGCAACAGCGTAGGTCAAGACCGTCGGTTTTTAGTGCGTTATATGCCCAAGCTGGAAGCCTATTTCCATTACCGCAGTATCGATGTTTCCACCTTGAAAGAATTGGCAGCCCGTTGGGCGCCTGAAATTAAAGACGGTTTCAAAAAAGCCTCATCGCATCAAGCACTCGATGATATTCTCGAATCCATCGAAGAATTACGCTATTACCGAGAACATTTCCTCAAATTTTAAAATGGATCAACTGCTCCCCGTTGCTATTGGCGGCGCTTTCGGCGCAATGGCTAGGTTTTTGGTGTCGTCCGGCGTTTATCAGTGGCTAGGTAAAGATTTCCCGTATGGCACTTTAGTGGTCAATATTTTGGGTTCGTTTTTACTGGGATTATTGACGGAATCGCTGTTGTTAAACCGCGTGGCTTTTGCCCAAGATTACCGTTCAGCTATCTTGATTGGTTTTATTGGCGCGTTCACTACCTTCTCAACCTTTTCCTTAGACACGGTGTATTTGCTAGAACAAGGCCAACTGCCTAAGGCGATGATAAATATTGTCGGCAGTATTGGCACTTGTTTAGTGGCAATTTGGCTAGGGTTGATTTGCAGCCGAATTTTGTTTGCCTACGATGGCGGTGTTATCCATTTATTGGGCCTCAAAATACCGTTCGCCTTGATTGCCGTTAATTGCATGGTGGCTTTTTTGCTGGGTTTTGTTATTACCTTGCTATTGGATAAGGTCGCGCTGCAAGCAGATTACGCCATTACCATCCGGGTTATAGTTATCGGCCTATTTTTAACCTTTTCGGTTTTATATTTGCTGCTGTTCCATTGCGATCAATGTTTTTTTATAAAAGATTATCAAAACAGTATGGTTAGTGTGATTGTGATAAACCTATTAGCTTGCTCATTAACCGCTTGGCTTAGCCAAGTTGTTGCTAGGCAATTTTGATCAAGCGATTTTATTTTTATGACTAAAAACTTGCCTGCGGATACGTCCACGTCTTTGCACAAAATAAATTATTTAAGCCATATCCACAATTTTAGGGGTATAGCGATTATTTATATTGTTGCCGGGCATTGTGTTTCTGCCTTTAACTGGGATAACAACGAAGCGTTTGGTCGTTTTGCAAGGATGATGCTGGGTAATGGCACGGTATTTTTTGTTTTTATTGCCGGGTATTTGTTCCAGCATTTATCTTACAAATATCAGCCAAAAAAATATTTACTATCCAAATTTAAGTATGTGCTTGTACCGTATTTTTTACTGTCCATACCAGCAATTATTTATTTCACCGTCTTTCAAGAACGAGAGGATGTTTGGGCAGGGTTCTATGAAAATCCTACTTATTTACAGATCATTTATTTTTATCTGACGGGATTGCACCTTACCCAGTTCTGGTTTATCCCCATGATATGCTTGTTTTATTTTATGTCGCCTGCGCTGGTCGCCTTTGATCGCGTAAAAGGGGCGTATTTTTTATTGCCAGCATTGGTTGTTTTGTCATGTTATGTGCCAAGAGGGGATGTGTTGCAATGCACCGTACATTTTTTTTCTGTTTATATTCTTGGCATGTGTTTTAGCCGCTATAAAGACAACATTGATAGCAAAATAGCAACTTATCCCTATCTCTGTTTTTTTATCGGTGTTTACTTGGCAATGATTGTCATGGAATTTTATTTAATGACGGATAACTCGCTGCCATTCCTTAATTTTTTAAGAAAACTGACGTTGTCGTGCGCTTTTATGGCAATTTTGCTTAAAGTCGATTTCAACAGCAAAGTTTTGTCGGTACTGGCAGAAATAAGTTTCGGTATATTTTTTGTGCATACTTACTATATTGAGGCATTTAAAAAATATGAAGAGCAATATATTGGTTATCGCCTTGAAGGTAATAGCCTATACCTGTTGATTTTTATAGGTTTCATTTTATTGCTTTCATCTGCGAGCATTTTGTTGGTAAAAAAACTTTTTGCTAATAAAAGCCGCTACTTCGTTGGTTGTTAGCTAAATCTAATGATGGACAGTCGTTTTTTACAGAGCAATTAAACATCAACTATTTACAAACATTTTAAAGGTTTAATTCCCCATGCTAGACCCCCGCTTATTCAGAACTGAACTTGAGTTCGTCAAACAACAACTGGATCGCCGCAACTTTGCTTTCGATGCCGACGCTTATTCCGCCTTGGAATCGCGCCGTAAAGACATCCAAGTTAAAACCCAAGAATTGCAAAACGAGCGCAACAGCCGCTCCAAAGCCATTGGTCAAGCCAAAGCCAAAGGTGAAGACGTGCAGCCGTTGCTCGACCAAGTGCAGCATTTAGGCGATGCGTTAAAAGCCGCCGAAACCGAATTGACGGACATCCAAACGGCGATGGATGCCATCATGGCGGGCATTCCCAATATTCTTGATGCTTCCGTGCCGGATGGCAAAAGCGAAGAATTCAACGTGGAAATCAGCCGTTGGGGCGATGCGCCAAGCTTTGCTTTTGAACCGAAAGACCACGTCGAATTGGGCGAAAAGCTGAAAGGCATGGATTTTGAACTCGGTGCAAAAATCGCTGGCAGCCGTTTTGTGGTGCTGACAGGGGCTTTGGCAAAACTGCAACGCGCGTTGATTCAACTGATGTTAGATACACATACATCGGAACACGGCTACAACGAAACCTATGTTCCGTTTTTGGTCAACGCCGACAGCTTGCGCGGCACGGGGCAGTTGCCAAAGTTTGAAGCGGATTTGTTCAAAACCAATTTTGATCCGGCTTTGTACTTAATCCCAACTGCCGAAGTGCCAGTCACCAACATTGTCAGGGATGTGATTATCGACGCCAAAGACTTACCGCTGAAATTCGCTTGCCACAGCCCATGTTTCCGAAGTGAAGCCGGGGCTTACGGACGCGATGTGCGCGGCATGATCCGCCAGCATCAGTTTGAAAAAGTCGAAATCGTGCAAATCGTCAAGCCGGAAGATTCCGAACAAGCGCACGAAACACTGACCCGCCACGCGGAAATTATTTTGGAAAAATTGGGGCTGCCGTACCGCCGTATGTTGCTGTGCGCGGGCGACACGGGTTTTTCTTCCAGCAAAACCTACGATTTGGAAGTCTGGCTGCCTAGCCAAAACACTTATCGGGAAATTTCTTCGTGCAGTAACTTCAAAGACTTCCAAGCCCGCCGCCTGCAAGCGCGCTGGCGCAACCCTGAAACGGGTAAGCCGGAATTGGCACATACCCTCAACGGTTCTGGCCTAGCGGTAGGCCGCACGCTGATTGCCATCATGGAAAACTACCAAGAGGCTGACGGAAGCATCCGTATTCCTGAGGCTTTGCTGCCTTATATGGGCGGTTTGACCAGCATAGGTTAGTAATCTTTATGCCCGACGTGTTGCGTTGGGCTTTTTAACACCACCAGGCCAACTTCATGTATCGACTATTAAAAATACTCAGCTTATCTGCCATGCTGGCATTCGCTGCCCAAGTACACGCCGACCCTGCAGAGGTCCAGCAAGCTGCTGAACAAGGTGATGCTAAAGCCCAAGCGAAATTGGGCGCGATGTATTTACTCGGCAAAGATGTCGATAAAAATGAGCAAACAGCGGCCGAGTGGTTGTTAAAAGCCGCCAAACAAGGCCATTTAGAAGCGCAGGTGCTGGTCGCTGCGCTTTACGATAGCGGTGTTGGCGTAAAAAACGATGTCAAACAAGCCACCAGCTGGTATGAAAAAGCCGCCGCCCAAGGCCACACGTCTGCATTGGCGTTGCTGGGCAAAAATCCTATCGCCAAAGGCGGCGTGGCATTTAACTACCAAGCCATGCGCTTAAGTGCCAGCAAACAAATCCCGACCGAATACGCTAAGAAAATTTTATTGAGCCATTAATTATCATGACTATCACCACCCGTTTTGCCCCCAGCCCCACTGGCTACCTGCACGTCGGCGGCGCCCGTACCGCGTTGTTTTCATGGCTTTACGCCCGCAAACATGGCGGCACTTTTATCTTACGCATTGAAGACACCGATCTGGAGCGCTCCACGCAAGCCTCGGTCGATGCCATTTTGGAAGGCATGGATTGGCTGGGTTTGGATTACGACGAAGGCCCGTATTACCAAACGCAACGTTTTGACCGCTACAAAGCCATCATCCAGCAGCTGTTAGATCAAGGCCACGCCTACTATTGCACCTGTACCAAAGACGAGCTGGAACAATTGCGCGCCGAACAAATGGCGAATAAAGAAAAGCCGCGTTACAACGGCAAATGTCGCCACACAGGCAATGTCAAACCAGAGCAAGAAGCGGTAGTGCGCTTTAAAAATCCACAGGACGGCGTGGTGACGATTGACGATTTGGTGAAAGGCGAAATTGTCGTCGCCAATAAAGAACTCGACGACTTGGTAATCGCCCGTGGCGACGGCACGCCGACTTACAACTTGACTGTGGTGGTAGACGATATGGATATGCACGTCAGCCATGTGATCCGTGGTGATGACCACATCAACAACACACCTCGGCAAATGAATATCCTGACTGCCTTGGGCGCAAGCATTCCGCAATACGCGCATTTGCCGATGATTTTAGGCGCGGATGGCGCGCGCTTATCCAAACGCCACGGTGCGGTCAGTGTCATGCAATTCCGTGATGATGGCTACTTGCCGCAAGCCTTGCTAAATTATTTGGTGCGCTTGGGCTGGTCACACGGCGATCAGGAGATTTTTTCCATTGAAGAAATGGTGCAGCATTTTGAGCTGGATAACGTCAACGGCTCGGCATCGGCGTTCAATATGGATAAACTGTTGTGGCTGAATCACCACTACATCATGACTAGCGATCCAGCCTTGGTTGCCCATCATTTAAGCTGGCATATCGCCCAACTTGGCTTGGACGAAGCTAACGGCCCAGCGTTGGTTGAAGTGGTCAAGCTATTACGCGAACGCAGCAAAACCTTGGTGGAAATGGCGGCTGCCAGCGTTTATCTCTTTCAAGAATTTGACAGCTACGACGAAAAAGCAGCCAAGAAAAACTTTACCGCCGGTTCTGATGAAGTCTTAGCGCAATTGCACGATCAATTCGCGGCTTTAAGCAATTGGGAAAGTGAAGCCCTGCACCAAGTCATTATAAATCTGGCAGAAAGCTTAGGCTTGGGCTTGGGTAAAGTGGCGCAACCATTGCGGGTTGCTGTCTGTGGTTCTGGCGTGTCGCCAGCGATTGACGCCACGATTGCCTTATTGGGTAGGGAAAAAACCTTAGCGAGGATTTTGCGGGCAGTTGCTTATATAAGGCTGGCGGCTTAATTTAACATTGGCTTTATCTTTAAAAACCTGTACAATGCCCGCTCTTAACTTGGGGCCATAGCTCAGCTGGGAGAGCGCTTGCATGGCATGCAAGAGGTCAGCGGTTCGATCCCGCTTGGCTCCACCAAAAAATAGATTAAATAGCTAGTCCCCATCGTCTAGCGGCCTAGGACATCGCCCTTTCACGGCGAGAACAGGGGTTCGAACCCCCTTGGGGACGCCACTTTTTAAATGCGTTTTTATACTAAGCGATATTAGCTAGAATATCGCGGCAGTAGCATCAGATTGCACCAGTTTTGTCCCCATCGTCTAGCGGCCTAGGACATCGCCCTTTCACGGCGAGAACAGGGGTTCGAACCCCCTTGGGGACGCCAAAAAATAAACCTATCTTTATGATAGGTTTTTTTTTGCCTGTATTTTTGTGGGTAGTTGGATTTGTGTTTACGCGATGCTGTTGAAGAGCTGTTTTACAGCTGAGAATCGGCATCCTTGCCGTTTTATATCCAGTTTTAAGACTCAGTATCTGAGTTGAGGCGGATTAGTTTTTGATGTTTCTGTAGCTTTCTTCCGCTTCCATTTTGATTTTTCTGCCTTCACCAATCATTCGGTTGCCTTCGTCAATTTTTAATTGACCATCACGAACCATTACATTGCCTTGTTCAATCAACTGCTCGCCGCTTTTTAGGCGGTTGCTTAAGTGCGCCATGCCTTGGCTTTCGCTATAGATTTTATCTGAAGAAAGCACTGGCGAAGGTCGTGGGGCAACGACCACTGGTGGCTCAGAGGCGCAAGCCGCCAGCAGTAATGGTGCGATGATAATGCTGGATTTTTTAAGTAAAGCGATTGGCTTTTTCATAGGTACAAATACTCCAAGGGGTGGTTAAGGAAAGGATGCGATAATTTTACAAAAGCGTTTTCAGGTTGCAATCTATATTAGTAGTAATCGGCAAATTATAAAAATTCTAAATTTCAGCTGTTTGTGTTTTAGTTTAGGTGTTTTCGACGGCGACAGTTAAAATTCGCAAAAGTTTTGTGTTAAGGGATATTTATGACGGATAAAAATAATAGTGAATGGCAAGATAAGTTGTCACCAGAACAGTTTTCCATTTGCCGACTAAAAGGGACTGAGCCGCCATTTACAGGCAAATACACGGATTGTAAAAAAGCGGGGATTTATCATTGCGTCTGTTGTGGCGCGGCATTGTTTTCATCGGAAAACAAATACGATTCAGGTTCTGGCTGGCCTAGTTTTTGGTCGGTTTATGCTAAAGATAATATTATTGAGCATTTAGACAATAGCCATGGTATGCGCCGGGTTGAAGTCATTTGCCAATCGTGTGATGCCCATTTGGGGCATGTATTCACCGACGGCCCACAACCGACAGGTTTACGATACTGCATCAATTCGGCGGCTTTGGAGTTAAAAGAATTATGATAACGGCTAGGGAACATGTCCAAAGTTTACTGAATTTTATTGATGTTAGCCCAAGTCCTTGGCATGCGGTTGGGAGCGTTGAGGCCTTATTAAGCGATTATCAATTCATCAAGCTTGATGAAAAAACCACTTGGCAGCTACAAGTGGGTGGGCGTTATTATGTTGTCCGTGATGATTCATCAATCATTATTTTTGTGCTTGGGCAAAAACCGTTGGCAGAAACGGGGTTTAAAATTATTGGCGCGCACACCGATTCCCCTGGCTTAAGGATTAAGCCGAAAACCACTAATGAAAACGAAGGTTGGCTGCGATTGACGGTTGATGTCTACGGTGGGCCTATTTTGGCAACCTTTACAGACCGAGACTTGAGCTTAGCTGGGCGGATATGCTTCAAAAATGGGCAAGATAAAGTTGCTACCAAGCTAGTCCATTTTCAGGATGTTTTGCTCAGATTGCCCAATTTAGCTATCCACATGAACCGGACAGTCAATGACGAGGGTTTAAAGCTACACAAAAATAACGAGTTGCCCTTGCTGTTAACGCGCGTAGTGGATGGGCAGTTGCCGCAAGATTATTTTAACGGCTTATTGGCTCATCAAGCTGGTATAGATAGTGCTGATATATTGTCTTGGGATTTAAATGTTTACGATACCCAAAAAGGCGCTTTTTGGGGTGGTAATCAAGAGTTTTATGCCGATAGCCAATTAGATAATTTAGCGTCTTGTCACGCGGCAATAACGGCTTTATTGGATGAGGCGGTGTTACAGGCGGATAACACGCTGGTGTGCGGTTTTTTTGACCATGAAGAAGTCGGTAGTGAAAGTAATCGTGGTGCTGACGGCAGCTTCTTGCCAGATGTGCTAGAGCGCATTGCCATAGCCATGTTGGCGGACAAATCCGATTATCTTAGGGCTTTAGCCAATAGCTTTTTAATTAGCGCCGATATGGCACATGCCTATCAACCTAATTTCCCCTTAGCCTACGATGCCGACCATAAAATAGTGGTCAATAACGGCCCGGTAATTAAGATTAATCCTAGCCAACGATATAGTTCGGAAAGTATTTCCACGGGCTTGTTCGCCACTTGGTGCGAGCAAGCAGAAGTCCCCTATCAAAAATATTCACATCGATGCGATTTGCCTTGCGGCACCACTATTGGCCCGATAACCTCGGCAAAATTGGGGATTCGGTCTGTTGATGTCGGCAATCCCATGTGGGCAATGCACAGCATTAGGGAAAGTGCGGGGGTTTTTGACCATGCCTATATGATTGCTGTTATGAGAAAGTTCTTTACGGGTTTGTAAGTTGCCTATACTTAAGCCATGTCCATAATTTATCGCTACATTTTACTTGGCAGGTCTTTAACGTGCGTTTTTTTCAATACTTTGGAAAGCAAGCTATAAAAACAGCTAATGCTGCCTGTAAGTTATTGCTGTTTTTAGGGTGCTTCACTTGCGTTATTATGGCGCGCACCGGTTATGCTGAAGAAGAATCGGTGGAGTACAAGATTAAAGCGGGCTACTTATATAATTTCACCAAATTTATTACTTGGCAGGAAAATGCCTCCGCAACATTTAATTTGTGCCTGTTAGGTGATGATCCTTTTGGTAGCTTAATCGATCCTATTGAACAGCGCACCGCCTCTGACCGCCCCATAAAGCTGATAAGAATGGCTAAGTCTTTTAGCAAAGATCCGCATTGCCATATCTTGTTTATTGGTGCTTCGGTAAGCTTACCCAAGCCAATACCTCCCAATGTGTTGACTGTTAGCGAACAACAAGACTTTGCTTTAAAAGGCGGGGTTATCGGCTTTATTAATAAAGACGGACGAATAAAATTACAGATTAATTTAGAGGCCGTTAAACAGAGTGGCTTAAAGATTAGTGCCAAATTATTGGAAGTTGCAGAAATTATTGCGGAGACAAAACAATGATCCATAGCCGCATCCGTAATTTATCAATTAATAACAAGTTATTGTTGACGGTACTGTTTCCTGGTGTCGCCGCTTTGTTGGTTGCAGGAATCATTCTTTTGGCTTTGGAAGTAGGGGAGTTTAAGCAAAGTTCAGAAGAAGATTTGATGAGGCTAGCCACTATCATCGGTAGCCGCAGTAGTGCCGCTTTACTTTTTCAAGAGACCAGCTTGGCAGAAGAAAACTTAAGCGTATTGAATTTACAGACATCTGTTCAAGAAGCCTGTCTTTATGATGCGAATGGCGCCGTGTTTGCCAAATTAATAAAGAACAAAGACGCGGGTTTTGTGTGCCCAGCAATTCAGGATTTGGAAAAAACAGGGTTTTCAAGTACCAATAAAAAACTGACAGTTGTCCATGAAATCATTGATAAGTCAGACAAAATAGGCACTATTTTAATTCGTGCCGACTTTTCCCAAGCCTATTGGCGAAAACTTCAGTTCACAGCGCTTTTATTTTTAGTCTTGGTTGCCGTTTCGGCAATGGCGTTTTTCTTATCCTCGCCATTGATTAAATTGATTTCTTTCCCGATAGCCAAGCTAATGGAAAAAGTAAACGCCATTAGTGAAACTAAAGATTATTCCTTGCGGGCCGACAAAGTCCACAATGACGAAATTGGCGTGTTGGTTGATGCCTTTAACGAACTTATCGTGACGGTGCAAAACCAAAATCAGGCACTTACACGGGCAAAAGACCGTTATTTAGCGTTGTACGACGATAACCCCACCATGGTCTTCAATCTCACCCGGACTGGCGCTATTTTGTCAGTAAATATGACTGGCGCAAGGCATCTGGGCGTTGATATTGAAGCCTTACAAGATTGTTTTATATATGATTTTGTCCATCCAAACGATGTAACTGTTATTCGCAGCTTAATTAGCGATTGCCTTACCCGCCCGTTAGTCGTCCACAAGCAAGAAATGCGGCAAGTGTGCCATAACGGACGTATTATCTGGGTTAGGGCGGCTGGTCGCTTGATTGAAAATGACAGCCAGCAAAACAGTTTATTGTTAGTGTGCGAGGATGTGACTGAGGCACACAATCTCAGTGAACAGATTGCCTATCAAGCCAGCCATGATGCCTTAACAGGGCTTGCCAACCGTAGCGAATTTGATCGGCTGATTAAGGAAGCGGTCACCTTGGCGCATTCTGATAATTCAGAACACGTATTGTGCTATTTGGATCTTGACCAGTTCAAAATCGTCAATGATACCTGTGGGCATTTGGCAGGCGATGAGTTGCTTCGGCAATTGGCGGATTTACTGAAAAAACACATTCGCCGCTATGATTTTGTCGCCCGTCTGGGTGGTGATGAGTTCGGCATACTCATGTACAACTGCAATCTAGCCCAAGCATTTTTGGAATGCGAAAAAATCCGTGATGTGATTAGTGATTTTCGGTTTTTGTGGGAAAACCGCCAATTTGCTATTGGGGTCAGTATTGGTATTTCTTCAATTAATGATGCCAGCGGCAACGCGGTGAATTTATTGAAAGAGGCAGATGCCGCCTGTTATGCCGCCAAAGATAAAGGCCGAAACAGGGTACATGCTTATCGTCCTGATGATGAGGAATTGGCTACTCGCCACGGGGAAATGCAATGGGTAACGAAGATTCGCCAAGGATTGGAAGAAGACCGCTTTTGTTTATATGGGCAGCCAATTATTCCCGTTACCAAACAGGAGGAAGGGCTGCATTTTGAAACCTTAGTAAGGTATCAAGCCAATAAAAACACCATAATCCCGCCAGGCGCTTTTTTACCTGCTGCTGAGCGTTATAATTTGGCGCCAGCAATGGATCGTTGGGTTATCTATAATCTGTTTAAATGGTTGGCGACAGAGCCGGGTTTTCTTGATAAATTGGCAGTATGCTCGCTTAACCTATCTGGCTTGTCTTTATCAGATGAAAATATGCTGGCTTTTATTTTCCAGCAATTTAATGACTGGGAAATACCGACTGAGAAAATCTGCTTTGAAATCACCGAAACAGCCGTGATTTCCAATTTATCTTATGCCACTAAATTTATTAGCCAGCTAAGGGATAAAGGTTGTGCGTTTTCTTTAGATGACTTTGGTAGTGGTTTGTCATCGTTTGCGTATTTAAAAAACCTGCCAGTCGATTATCTTAAAATCGACGGGGTGTTTGTAAAAGACATTATTGATGACAAAGTCAGTTTGGCTATGGTACGTTCCATCAATGAAGTCGGGCATATTATGGGTAAGAAAACTGTTGCCGAGTTTGTTGAAAACGAACAAATCCTATTGATGTTGGATCATCTTGGTGTCGACTATGCCCAGGGCTATCACATTAGCAAGCCTGTTCCGTTAAAAGACCTTAAATTATTTATTCCTTCTCAATACTGAAATGAAAAACCCAATCATCTTCCCTATTAGCCGTTTGATGTTAGCGATGTGTATCGCGGGCAACGCCTATGGGGATAACCATGATGTAGAGGAGTTTTTTGCCATGACGCCAGCACAGTTGGCGGCTATCCCCGTTTCCATTGCCACCGGAACGCCAAAGCCTATGTTCCGGTCGGCTGGCGTTACCAGTGTGATTACTGCCGACCAAATTAAAGACATGGGGGCAACGGAAATCCATGAGGTTCTGGAAAGCGTTCCAGGTGTGCATGTGGGGTTTCAGGAAAGCACTTACGATTACAAATACACCATGCGCGGCATCAGTAACAACACCAATGCCGAAGTATTGATGTTGCTGAATGGTACGCGTATCACCACGCCGTTTCGCGGCACTTTGCCAACAGGTTTAGAGCTTCCTGTTGAAGCCATTGAAAAAATTGAAGTAATTCGTGGCCCTGGTTCGGCTTTATATGGCGCGGATGCGTTTGCGGGTGTTATCAATATCATTACCAAAAAAGCCAATGATATTAATGGCACAAAAGTAGGTGTCAGGGCTGGTAATTGGGATACCCAAAGTTCTTGGGTTCAGCATGGTACAAAATGGTCTGGTTGGGATGTTGCTGGTAGTTTGCAATACCAACATACAGCGGGCGATGATGAGCGCACCATGAATGCCGATACCCAATCCACGTTCGATAAGATATTGAGGACGCATGCTTCCCGCGCCCCAGGTGCGCTAAATACCCGGTATGAAACCTTAAACGGGCATTTTAATATGCAGCGTAAGCATTGGGATTTAGGTTTCTGGGGATTTAATTCTATGGATGCTGGTACGCGTGCAGGTGGCGCTGGCTCATTGGATCCAAATGGTGCAGTTAATACCCAAGCTTATTTAGGCGATGCGCGTTTTTCTACCGAAGATTGGTTGGATAAATGGGAATTGTCTGCTCATCTAAGCTATTTGCATACCAATGTAGATGCACAGTTTCAGCTTTTCCCTGATAACACGGTTTTGCCTATTGGAGCAGATGGAAATATTAAAACGGCAGGATTATTTCACTTGGTGTCGTTTCCGCAAGGTGTAAATGCGGCTTTAGGGCGAGTTGAGAATATCCCCTCAATAGATTTAGCTGCTGATTTTAAAGGCTTGGTAGACCATAAAATTCATATCGGCAGCGGCTTTCGATATGAAGAAATTACTGCCAGTGAGGCAAAAAATTATGGCACAGGCGTCATTGATGGCAGTCAGAGAGTGGTTGGTGGTTATCTGACTACGGTGACCAACACGCCTTTTGTGTATTTGCCAGATACGCACCGTACTATTTGGTCTGCCGTTTTACAGGATGAATGGCAATTTGCCAAGAATTGGCAATTGACGGCAGGTATCCGTTACGATGATTACTCCGATTTTGGCGCTACCGTTAACCCACGGGCAGGATTAGTCTGGGATATTAACAATAAAGTAACCACTAAACTCTTATATGGGCGGGCGTTTAGGGCACCGAATTTTTCTGAGCAAGGCAGCCAAAATAATCCGGTGTTGCTTGGCAATAGGAATTTAAATCCTGAAACGATCAGCACTTACGAGTGGGCTTTTGATTACCGCCCAGTTCAGTCATTACGGACGGCGGTTAATGTCTATTATTACCAAATCAAAGACTTAATATCCTCTGTTCGTGATGTTAACCAATCGACCAGTACCTTCCAAAATAGTGGTAATCAAAATGGCTATGGCACCGAGTTTGAGTGGAACTGGCAAATGGCTAAAGATTGGGGGCTGGCGGGCAATTACGCGTGGCAACATGCCATTAATGATGAAACCAAAATGTCCGTTATTGGTGTGCCAGAGCATCATGTGTATTCAACCTTAACATGGCGGTTTATGCCAAAATGGCAAATGCAACCAAGGCTTAACTGGATTGGTGGGCGTGACAGTCGCGTTGGCGATACTAGGCCATTACCCGATTATGCGACTGTTGATTTGACCATACGCGGCAAAAAATTGTTTGGGCATTTGAATGTGGCGGCTTCAGTACGCAATGCCTTCGATGCCAATGCCAGAGAACTCGCCAGTATGCAATTGCCTGAAAACATTCCCTTGGCAGGCAGAAGCTTTTATTTTGAAACCTCTGTCGACTTTTAAAAAAAATAAGTCTTCAAGAAGATCAGAATTAAAAATTATTTAGATTCAATGTCTTTTATCTGATAACGACCGTTGTCAGTAAACATATTCCAAACATCCATATTTTTATCCGCAACATCGTTCAACAAATCGCTAACCTTAATAATACAAGGCCATCTCTCACCGTGGTAATCAGAAACAGGGCCAATTTTGACGGCATGTACGCCAATTGCGCCAATAAACCGTAAAAAAGCCGTTTCCATTGATGCACACCAATAATGGATATTATTTTCATGGCTAGCTCTAATAAGACAGGCGAATAATGCTAATGCAATATGCGGAAAAGTTCTCCGTTCGTCCTTGCCAAATTCCTCTTTATCCCAGTCCGGCCCGATTGCATTCAGGGTTCTAGCCTCATTTTTACGTTTCTTAAATTCCTTTGATACGCAAAAGCGAGAGACTTCCGCAAGATAGCGCCTGTCAATGGATTGGATAAGTTCTAGTTTATCAATAGGACAATACTTTTCTAATGGAAACAACTCATTAATGTTATTTGAGTTAGGTAAAATTAGTCGGGTAGTGGCGGCAAATTCACCTGATTTACGGTGGCGTATTAAATAGTGGCTAGATTGCTCGTCAAAATTGTCAAACTCCACCCCTTCAGGGAATTGGTCGGCAAGTTCAAAGCCTGTTTCTAAGCAGTAAACTTGAAAACGCAGTTTATAAACTTCTTTTTTCAGCGCGTCCGTATTTGCCGGAACGACTTCAAAAAAATCTTTAAACGCATCATAAATTGATTTTTCACTGTTATTCATACGGTTGAGATCTCCTAGATGTGCCGTATTATTAAGATGGGGCTATTTAGATACTACGGAAGTGATTTATTTCGATTCTGAATGGTTAATTGCGGTATTTCAAGTTAAATAAGACTGATTTTTATTTTGAGCCGCCATTTTTATTGCCCAAGCCACATCTGCTGCTTGGCGGTTTTCTTTAATGTCGTGTACCCGAAAATACTGCACGCCTGCCATAATCGCTAACGCTGTGGTTGCGGCGGTGGCGCAGACCAATTCACTGGGTTCTGTGGTCGCACAAATGCTGCCCATAAAACGCTTACGGCTAGTGCCTAATAACACTGGATAGCCAGTGGCGACAAATTCATCCAAGTGCGCCAATAGTGCCAAATTATCTTGTTTGCGTTTACCAAAACCAATGCCGGGATCAATGATGATATGGCTGGCTTTGATATTGGCCTGCAACGCGGCATCGGTTTGTTTTTTTAAAGTAGCCAATACTTCTTGTACGACATCTTGGTAAAAAGGATTTTCTTGCATGGTTTTCGACGTCCCCAAGCGGTGCATTAACACAATGGGGCTATCAAGTTGGGCTGCCAAAGACAAAATAGCGGGATCGTCCATGCCGCCAGAGACATCATTTATCATGGTCGCGCCCGCATTGATGGCGGTATCCGCCACGCGGGCGAGGGTGGTGTCGATGCTGATAGGGATAACGCTAGACAATTCTTTTCTAATCGCCTTGATCACTGGGATTACCCGCTGAATTTGTTGCTCAGCGGTCACGGGGTCGGCACCTGGTCTGGTTGATTCACCACCTATATCGATAATATCCACACCCTCCGCTAACATGCGCGCCGCTTGCTGTAAGGCGTTATCAATATCAGTATATTTGCCGCCATCAGAAAAGCTGTCAGGGGTTACATTTAAAATCCCCATGATGGTGGGTTGTTTGGAGCTAATCATAATCTGCTTTTCCGTATACAAGATGGCTGGCTTTATTCGGTTATAATAGCCGATTGTTACCAAAAACTATGCCAATTGCCATAAATTCCATGGATAAACCCCGTTTAGCTTGGGCTGTTACCGGTTCAGGCCATTATATCGAAGACTGTTTGGATTTCCTGTTGACCTTAAACGCGGTGGATTTATACCTCAGCCAAGCGGGCGAAGAGGTGTTGAAAATGTACGGCATAGATTTACAGGACATTCGGGCAAAAATGCCCGTTTATCGCGACAAAACCGCCTCCGCACCCCCCGTTGGGCTTTTTTACAAAGGCTATTACCATACTTTTGTGATGGCGCCGACCACTTCAAACACCGTTGCCAAATGTGTACTAGGCATCGCCGATAGCTTGGTGACTAATCTGTACTCGCAAGCAGGCAAATGCCGGGTGCCCAGTATTGTTTATCCTTGTGACATCGCCCCAGAAATGGAAACCACTGCGCCTGGCGGCAAAGTGATGGTGTATCCGCGTGCTATTGATCTGGAAGGCACGGCGAAGCTAAGGGATTTTGCTTACACCACCGTGGTTGAAAGCGTTGATGAGCTAATTGCCGCTGTTGAAGAGCGTCTTCGTCAATTGTCATGAGCGAACATATCCTATTTCTTACCGGCAAGCTGGCGGAAAAACAATTGCATGGCATTTTGGCAAAAATGCAGCCTGACTTTACTTACACGGTCTTGCAATTAGGCGTTAAAGTCGCGGCCTTAATGACGGCGGAAATGATTGCCCGCCGTTTGCACGATACCTTGGGCGCAGACCGGATTTTGGTGCCAGGCCGCTGCCGTGGCGATTTGCAAGTCCTTTCCGAGCAGCTGGGCGTACCTGTTTCCCGTGGCCCTGAAGAGCTAAAAGATTTGCCGCAATTCTTTGGCAAAAAAGCCCAACAAATTGATATAAGCCAGTACGCGGTAAAAATATTTGCCGAGATTACTGATGCGCCGCACCTGAGTGTCGGGCAAATTATTCAGCAAGCGCAATACTATCGACAAAATGGCGCTGATGTAATCGATATAGGCTGTTTGCCCAGCACCGCTTTTCCGCACATGGAAGAAGCTATACAAGCCTTAAAACAAGACGGCTTTTTGGTGAGTGTGGATTCTTTGGCGAATGAGGATTTGCTTAGAGGCGGCAAAGCCGGGGCAGATTATTTACTGAGTTTGCATGAAAGCAGTTTGTGGATAGCCGACGAAGTTGCCGCCACGCCGATTTTAATTCCTGAGCAGCACGAAGACTTGGCATCATTAGATCGGGCGATTGCAGTGTTACAAGCCAAAAACCGCGCATTTATAGTCGACCCCATTCTTGATCCTATCCATTTTGGCTTTACCGCTTCCATTGTCCGTTACCATCAAGTGCGCCAGCGCCATCCTGAGGTGGAAATGATGTTAGGTGTCGGCAACATCACCGAGCTTACCCATGCCGATACCGTTGGCATGAATGCCTTGTTATTGGGAATTTGTTCGGAATTGGACATCAACCATATTTTAGCTACTGAAGTCAGCAAACATGCTTGTCGCGCGATTAAAGAAGCTGATGTTGCTAGGCGGATTATGTACGCCGCCAAAAGCCAACAAACCTTGCCGAAGCATATAAATCCGGGATTGATGGCCTTGCACGAAACCGCGCCTTTCCCCTATCAGCAAGAAGAAATCCAAGAGTTGGCGGCGCAAATTAAAGATCCTAGTTTCCGCATTCAAGTCAGCAGCGATGGCGTACATGTTTTTAATCGCGATGGTTTCTATAGCGCCACAGACCCGTTTGATTTTTTTCCGAACTTGCACGTGGAAACCGACGGTGGTCATGCGTTCTATTTGGGCGTGGAATTGGCGAGGGCAGAAATCGCATGGCAATTAGGCAAACGCTTTACTCAAGACCAAGCCTTAAACTGGGGTTGCGCCACCCAAGTAACAGAATCCACCGTTGATTTGCATACCTTTAAACCCGCTGGCACTACCTTAAAAAAATAATGATCCAAGAATTGCTTGTCACCACCCAGAATGCTGCGGGTGTCGTCCATATCGCCCCTATGGGGATTCATGTAGTTGGTGAGGATATTATTATCTTGCCGTTTCGTCCTTCAACAACCTTAGAAAATATCTTGGCGACCGAGGTTGCCGTCCTTAATTATTGTGACGATGTGCGGCTATTTGCAGGTTGTCTTACTGGTCGCCGTGATTGGCCTGTGCGGGATGCCGAGCAAATCAGAGGAAAAGTTTTGGCGGCAGCGTTGGCGCATACCGAAGTGCGGCTTGAGCGAGTTGATGAAGATGCCACCCGCCCTAAGCTGTTTTGTAAGGCTATACATACCGTAAACCACCAGCCTTTTATGGGTTTTAACCGCGCGCAATTTGCGGTATTGGAAGCGGCGATTTTAGTGAGCCGATTGACGATGCTGCCCATGGAAAAAATTGCAGCGGAGCTGGCGTATTTGCAAATAGGCTTTGATAAAACCGCTGGCGACAGGGAGCGTGAAGCCTGGGCGTGGTTAATGGCGGCAATCGCGGCATTTAAAGCGGAGCAAGGTAAATGACGGGAATGCTCGCCAGTGTCAATAGCCTGCCGGAAGCGCTGCTGGCGTTGGCAGCTAAGGTGGATATTATTGATTTGAAAGAGCCGTCGCGAGGCGCTTTAGGGGCTTTGGATGTGAGCTTGGTTAGGGAAATTGTCCAAGCCATACAAGGCCGCTGTCCGGTGAGTGCCACCGTGGGGGATTTGCCTATGCACGCGGAAACACTGGCGGCTGCGGTTACGGCTATGGCTACTACCGGGGTGGATTTTGTCAAAATTGGCTTTTTCCCTGATGGCGATTATCAACCCGTTATCAATGCCTTGGCGGCTTTGGTTCAGGATAGCGCGTTAATTGCGGTTTTGTTTGCAGATAAACAGCCAGACTTTGGTTTGTTGCCTGCATTAAAAGCCGCAGGATTTGCTGGGGTGATGCTGGATACTATGGATAAGTCCAGTGGTTCGTTAACGGCGGTACTTTCTGCCGAGGAAATCCAAGCATTTGTTGCTCAAGCACGAAGCCAGCGATTGTTATGTGGCTTGGCGGGTTCGTTACGGCGTGAAGATGTCGCTGATCTATTGCCATATCAAGCTGATTATCTGGGATTTAGAGGGGCTTTGTGCGAACAGCATAATCGCGTAGCAGAATTAAGCCCGGCGGCGCTGATGGCAATCAGGCAATTAATCGCGTAAGTTTTTTGCTGGGTTGTTATTCCTCATCATCCAAAAGTAGGTCTTCTAAGAGCTTTTTTTCCGCAGCCGATAGCTCTATGCGTACATAAGGCTTTTCGTCAGTTGTGGTGTCGATGTCTTGAGGGTTGGTATCGGTGGCGCGGCGGTTCATTTTGCGGCGGTCTTCGGTTGGGCAGACCAGATTACGCTGTTCGATATACTCGCGCCATTCTGCCGAGCCAAAAGGATGCGGGTTTTGTCGCCGATCAGTGGCTTTTTTATCTGCGCCATCTTGGCTTTTTCTTAAATCGATGATGTTCATTTTCTGGTTTTCCGGTTAAAAATTACGTCAAATGGCTATGGCCTATTTTATCGGGCAGTATATTTCCACCGTTCCCATGCCTGTCATTGCATTATAGCGTTGGTCGTAGCGTTCAAAACTAGGGGTAGGTGCGTCTTCAAGATTTAGTGCTGGCATAAGCTGGTGCAGAATTTGATCCCATGAATTGCCAATGTCAGTTATAGGGCCTTCATGAAGAAAAACCGCATATTTTTGTGCGGGGATAATCATTTTTCCGGCATGTTCTGGGGCAAGCGCAAAGGAAGCAGTTTCTACGGCGCACATGTATTCCATTTCAATGGCGTTGGCATGGCAACAGATGCCATAAGTAACTTCGCAATTGCGGGTAGCTGCATATTGTTGCCGGAACGCTTGCCATTGTTTGGGTATTTCAATTGCCAAAGATGGCATTGCGTGCGTCATTCTTAGTCCTATCAGGGACATCGCTTTTGCAAACACAATTCGTGGTTCTGAATTAATTGCCATACGCTAAGGTTAGCTGGAAGTAAGGTTGATTTTTAGAGGCGGCTTTACGCCGAATATTTTAATCGGCGAGCTATACGTTTAATCAGTATAGGCGGTGGCGTTGGGTGTTGCTGGTGATTTTTACGGGAGGCTAAGTTGTTTTTGCCGGGCTTTGGCATTTTCAAGGAAAGCCAATCGGGTTTGCTTGTTGGCTTGCGTCCATTTGGTGATTTCTTCTAGCGATCTGAAACAGCCCAAACAAACGTCGTTGACATCAAGGCAGCATTTTTTGATGCAAGGGGATTCAACCGAGGGGAGTGGTTGGATTGTTGTCATTGCGGGTCAGCCGCCAATAGGGCATCTAGGGATTTTTGTTGATCCAACGCATATAAGTCATCGAAGCCGCCGATATGTTGTTCGCCAATATAAATTTGCGGTACGGTGCGGCGTTTGGTTTTTAACATCATTAATTCCCTTAATTCGGGTTTGTTGTCGACATTAATCTCTGAATAGGTAGCGCCTTTTTTATCCAATAAGCGCTTGGCCATGGTGCAATAAGGGCAGTAGTTGGAGGTGTAAATGAGTATCTCAGGCATGTATTAATGATGTTTGTTACTATATGATGGCATTCTAGCGGTATTGGATAGCTTGTTCAATGTTGGTTTTTGTAAAATTGGTGGCGCGTAGGTTTTTGCCTTTTCCTTGAAATATCAGGACTATTTTCTAAAAATTAACTATTTATGGGTGTTGTTGGCAAGCCGTTGGCTAACAGCGAAATTATTTGATTAAATCCAGCGGTTTTCTTTACGAGGTTTGGCATGAGCGAGTTACCTGAAAATTTACATTATACAAGTGAGCATCAATGGCTAAGGCTGGAGGCGGATAATGTCGTTTGTGTTGGTATAACGGATTTTGCCCAGCAGCAATTGGGTGATTTGGTTTACGTTGATCTGCCTGTATTAGGCCGTAGGGTTTTGGCAAAAGAGCAGTGCGCCGTTGTTGAATCAGTGAAAACGGCATCGGATTTGTCTAGCCCTGTTACCGGAGAAATTATTGCCGTAAATAGTGTTGCGGTTGATGATCCGGAGCAAATAAATGTCAATCCTTATGAAACATGGCTTTTTTCAGTGAAAGCCGATGATTTGTCGGAAATGGATGATTGGCTGGATAGCCAAGCTTATCTGCAAATAATTGAATAATTTTTTAATCAACCAACAGTCACGGATATTTTAATTCAGCAATGGCTAATCAAAATGCAAGAGGTTTAAAGCGAATCATTAATGCCTGTTATTTTTCTGCAGCAGGATTTAAGGCAACTTGGCAGCATGAGGAGGCATTTAGGCAGGAGGTTATTCTGTTTGTGCTTGCTACACCTTTAGCAATCTGGCTAGGGCAAACAGCAGTTGAAAAGGTTTTGTTGATTGGTAGTGTTGTGCTGGTATTGCTGGTGGAGCTGTTAAATACGGCGGTTGAAGCGGTGGTTGATCGGGTTGGCTTTGAGCATCATGAGTTGTCAGGTAGGGCCAAGGATATTGGTTCCGCTGCGGTTATGCTGTCTTTGGCGTGGGCGGCGGTTACTTGGACGTTGATTTTACTGTAAATAATTAGGATAAATGATGAGTGCGTTAATTTGTGGGTCTATGGCTTACGACACTATTATGGTTTTTCACGATAAATTTAAAAATCATATTTTGCCGGAGAAAGTACATATCCTGAATGTGTCTTTTTTAGTGCCGAGCTTGCGTCGGGAGTTTGGCGGATGTGCGGGTAATATTGCTTACAATCTTAAGTTGCTAGGCGAAAATCCGTTAATTATGGCGACCGCTGGTCATGATTTTGAGCCTTACACCCATTGGCTTAGCCAGCATGGTTTGTCTAGCCAATATATTCGGGTTTTGGATAGCCACTATACTGGGCAGGCTTATATCACCACGGATGAAGAAGGCAATCAAATAACGGCTTTTCATCCTGGGGCAATGAGTGATTCACATTTGAATGCGGTTGGCGATGCGGAAGGCGTTAGCATTGGTATTGTTTCTCCTGATGGTAAAGATGGCATGATGCAACATGCTGAGCAATTTGCGGAATTGGAGATTCCTTTTATTTTCGATCCTGGTCAAGGGATGCCGATGTTTAATGGCGATGAGCTGTTGCGGTTTATTGATTTGGCAACATGGATTACCTTGAACGATTATGAGTCGGCATTAATGCAAGAAAGGACGGGCTTGTCTTTAATGGAAATCGCCAGCCGTGTCGAGGCGTTGGTTGTTACCTTAGGTGCAAACGGTTCGGTGATCTATACAAAAGATCAAACCGTGGAAATTCCAGCTGCCGCTCCTAAAGAAGTGCTGGACCCAACTGGCTGTGGAGATGCTTATCGCGCTGGGTTACTTTATGGGCTGATGAATGAATTTGATTGGGAAGTGACTGGTCGGATAGCCTCTTTAATGGGTGCTATCAAAATTGAGCATTGTGGGACGCAAAACCATTATTTTGATATTCAGGGGTTTAAAACGCGTTTCTATGAAAATTTTGGCCATTCATATTCATTTTAGGTAGTTCTTTGTTATGTTGACCAATACCCAGAAGTTGCTGGATTTCATGGCGCAGTTACGCGATCCGGAAAAAGGTTGTCCTTGGGATGTGAAGCAGAATTTTGCCTCGTTAGTGCCTTATCTTATTGAAGAGTCTTATGAGGTGATTGACGCAATTGAGCGCAATGATATGGATGAATTGCGTTTAGAGCTGGGTGATTTGTTGCTCCAGGTGGTATTTCACGCTCAAATTGCAAATGAAGCAGGTTTGTTTAATTTTGAACAAGTTGCCGAAGGTATCGCCGATAAGTTAGTTCGTCGGCATCCTCATGTATTTGGGGATGAGGTTTTTACCACTGACGAGCAGCGTAGCTTGGCGTGGGAAAAAGTTAAGCAACAAGAGCGGGAAGGTAAAAAGGCCACTAAGGAAGGTTTTAGTGTTATGTCGGATATGGTCAGCAGCATGCCGGCATTGATGGAGAGCGAGAAGGTACAAGGTCGAGCCGCCAGTTATGGATTTGATTGGCCTGAGATAGCGCCAGTATTTGATAAGCTAAAGGAAGAAATTCAAGAAGTTCAAGAGGCTATTGCTTTAGGGAATAAAGCTGAAATTGAGGAAGAGGTTGGTGATTTGCTATTTGTCGCGGTTAATCTTGCCAGACATTTAAAAGTTAATCCCGAGTTGGCTTTAAAAGCGGCAACGAAAAAATTTATTAAACGTTTCCAGTATATCGAGCAGCAAGTGGCAAAGTCGAATCGGCAACTAACGGATTGTGAGTTGGCTGAGTTGGACGGCTTATGGAATGAAGCAAAAGTTTATTTTTCAAAAAATTAATATATCTGTCTTACATCTGTTTTAGCTAACCAGCCAGGAAGAATCTGTTGGCTGGTTAGAAAAAGTCATTCGTTTTTTGGTTTAGCTGTCTAATCCAGAAACCCCAGTAATTGACCAGTTTTCGGTATCTTCGATGCCGTTTTGGTCGTCCCCGTTCTTATAGCCAATGCGGCAAACAAATTTCTTTACAGTGGTATTTTTGTTGCTATCGGTAATGGTCGCTTCAGCATTAACGACATATTGGTAATTTCCTAAGCTCCAGCTGTTGATTGGTTTGTTGGCAAAGGTAAATTTGGAAGTTTCCCCGTATTTAGTAGTAATAAACTTATTGCAGTTTAAGTAAGCCAAGTCGGTTAAGTGCGAAGAAACTGGCAATTGGCTTGCTTTATCGTTGCTGTCGACAAGAAATAAATCAGACTTTATGACTTCGTAGACAAAAGGCATAAAAATTTTTTGTTGCGACAAAAGTAAAGCAGCAAAACCAATGATTAAAAGTAAGGTGTTGTATTTTTTCATATTAAAATTATTGACAGTGTGTTTGTTATTAAGAAATCCTAACGAGCTAAATTAAGTTAAGAATGTGTACGTTATTTATACACGAACATTGGATAATTGAAATAACGGAGCGTAAAGTTTTTAGCTTGACAAGGTAATGTGAGCTGGTAGACTGATTGCTCACCAAATAGACTTGGTGTCGTTCTAAGTTTTTTTAAAAATGTAAGGACGGGAAAATGGAATTGTAACTATCGACTCCTAGGTCAACTAGGATTTAATAATTTTTAGGAGATAGAAATGGCAGCTACAACTGAATCAGTGAAAACTGATGCTGCGGAAGCACCGCTGTTAAATACAAAAAACATGATCTTAGGCGTATTACTCTATGTAGTATTTTACGGCTGGGTTCGTTGGTATGAAGGTGTCTATGGCTGGTCAGCTGGTCTTGACTCATTTGCACCAGAATTCGAAACATACTGGATGAACTTCCTGTATATCGAATTCGTATTAGAAGTTTCTACTGCAGGCATCCTGTGGGGTTACCTCTGGAAAACTCGTGATCGTAAAGTTATGTCAATTACTCCAAGAGAAGAATTGAGAAGACATTTCACTCATTGGGTTTGGTTGGTATGTTACGGTACTGCTATCTATTACGGTGCAAGCTATTTCACCGAGCAAGATGGTACTTGGCATCAAACAATCGTTCGTGATACTGACTTCACTCCAAGTCACATCATCGAATTCTATTTGAGCTACCCAATCTACATCATCACTGGTGTAGCTTCTTTCTTGTATGCAAAAACTAGATTGCCTGCTTATCAGCAAGGTTTGTCTTTGCAATACATGGTATCAGTAATTGGTCCTTTCATGATTCTGCCAAACGTAGGTTTGAACGAATGGGGTCACACTTTCTGGTTTATGGAAGAATTGTTTGTTGCTCCTTTACACTACGGCTTCGTATTCTTCGGATGGGCTGCTTTAGGTGTATTAGGTGTTGTAAACATCGAAGTTCAAGCTTTGTCTAAACTTCTGAAAAAAGACTTGGCGTAATAACCCAGTCGTAGCTTGTAAATAACTATCTCCTTCATCACCTCGTCTTAATGGCGGGGTGATGTGAAAGAAGATAGTAAATAAAAATAATTTAAATCCTTTAGGAGGTAAGCTAATGAGCGCATCTCAATCAGCTGTACGGTCACGCGCTGAAGCAGTAAAAGTTTCACGCACATTTGACTGGATGATTTTGTTTACGTTGTTTTTCGTAGTACTAGGTGGTTACCACATTCACTATATGTTGACTGGCGGTGACTGGGATTTCTGGACTGACTGGAAAGATAGACGCCTTTGGGTAACTGTTGCTCCAATCGTTTCAATCACTTTCCCTGCTGCTGTACAAGCTTGCTTGTGGTGGCGTTACCGTTTGCCGTTCGGCGCTGTTGTTTGTATCTTAGGCTTGCTTTTGGGCGAGTGGATCAACAGATACTTAAACTTCTGGGGCTGGACTTATTTCCCAGTTAACTTCGTATTCCCATCTAACTTAATGCCAGGCGCTATCGTTCTTGACGTTGTTTTGATGATGACTGGAAGTATGACTGCAACTGCTGTAATCGGCGGCATGGCTTATGGTTTGTTGTTCTACCCAGGCAACTGGCCAATCATTGCTCCATTACACGTGCCTGTTGAATACAACGGCATGATGATGACTTTGGCTGACTTACAAGGTTACCACTACGTAAGAACAGGTACTCCTGAGTACATCAGAATGGTTGAAAAAGGTACACTAAGAACTTTCGGTAAAGACGTTGCTCCAGTATCAGCGTTCTTCTCTGCTTTCGTGAGTATCTTAATTTACTTCTTGTGGCATTTCTTCGGTCGTTGGTTCGCATCAACTGAATTCGTTAAAGCTGCATAAAATAAACTAAAAAAGACTAGACTGAATCATTTAGATTACAGCTAGATACTCTTGAAACTATAGATTCTCTATTATAGAGGAGGATATATGAAATTATTTAAAGACAAGGTTGCTAAGTTATCCTTTGTCGCACTGCTGGTTACAATTACAGCAGCGATGTTTTATACACCAACTGCATCAGCTCATGGTGAAAAGTCGCAAGCAGCTTTTATGCGTATGCGTACTATTCACTGGTTTGACTTGAACTGGTCAAAAGAAGAAGTTGCTGTAAACGATACAATGACAATTTCAGGTAAATTTTTCGTATTTAGCGGATGGCCTGAAACTGTTGATAAACCAGAAATCTCTTTCTTGAACATCGGTATTCCTGGTCCAGTATTTATCCGTGCTGGTTCTTGGATCGGTGGTCAATTGGTTCCACGTTCAGTTTCTTTGGAACTGGGCGAAACTTATGATTTCAAAGTTTTGTTAAAAGCTCGTCGTCCAGGTGACTGGCACGTTCACACTATGTTGAACGTTAAAGGCGGCGGTCCAATCATTGGTCCAGGTAAATGGGTTACTGTTACTGGTTCTATGAGTGATTTTGTTAACAACATCACTACATTGACTGGCGAAACTATCAACTTGGAAACATACAATTTGGACAACACATACTTCTGGCATGCTTTCTGGTATGCTTTAGGTTTGGCTTGGTTGTTCTATTGGGCACGTAAACCAATGTTTATCCCACGTTCTATTGCTGTTGAATCAGGCAAAGCTGATTCATTAATCACAGCAACTGACAAAAAAGTAGGTATGGGTTTCGTTGCTGGTACTATCGCTATCGTTGCTGTTTCTATGGGCAACTCTAACGAACAGTATCCTGTAACTACTCCATTACAAGCTGGTTTGTTACGTGGTATTAAATCAATCGAAATGCCTGCTACTACTGTAGCTGTTAAAGTTGAAGATGCTACTTACCGTGTTCCTGGTCGTGCAATGCAAATGACATTGACTATCACTAACAATGGTGATTCAGCTGTTCGTTTAGGCGAATTCAACACTGCTGGCGTACGTTTCATGGATGCTGCTGTTTCTCAAGACGAAACTGGCTACCCAGATGACTTGTTGGCAGAAGAAGGCTTGACTGTTAGCGATAACAGCCCACTTGCTCCAGGTCAATCAAGAACTGTTCAAGTAACTGCATCTGATGCAGCTTGGGAAGTATATCGTTTAGCTGACTTGATCTACGATCCAGATAGCCGTTTTGCTGGTTTGTTGTTCTTCTATGATCAAGCTGGCAACCGTCAATTGATCACTATCGACGCTCCATTAATTCCAACTTTCATCTAATGAAAAATTAATGATTGGCCTTTTGGCTAATTATTAAGGAATTAGAAGCCCCCGTTACGAAAGTAACGGGGGCTTTTTTTTGAGCAAAACAATTACCTAAATTCAATTAGCAAAAAGCTTAGACATGAGACGTAGGTGAAAATATTGAGGAATTGTAACTATTTGAAGCTTTCGATGTTAATAGCTGTAAGAGCTAAATAAGAGGGGAACAGGAATAATGATGTGTTGTTATTGAAGAGATGCGGAAATAGCTTGTATGAATAAAAAATAAAATAAACGACAGAATTTAACTAGGGGGTGTTCTCAATTGAGCCATATTACCGTGGAAACCAAGCAGAGCATGGCCAGATAATTCCTTGCCAAGCGTTCATAGCGTGTGGCCACACGCCTGAAATGCTTTAACTTCTGGAATAACCGCTCAACCAGGTT
>CAIYRS010000042.1 GCA_903928685.1 uncultured Methylococcaceae bacterium | reverse complement strand
GCAGCATTTGTCGGGAATAGCCCGAAGGGGCGCGGCAGGGAAGCCGCGCGGCGGCAAAGGGGCAGGAAGCCCCTTTTGCCGTCCCCCGACAAATGCGAGGAGCGCAAGACATGAGCGGCAATCGGGCCGCCTTTTCTTTGGTTACTTGCTTTTGGCGGCGCAAAAGAAAGTAACTCGCCTTCGGGTGCGAGAACCCGATTTAAATAACATCGCGATAGCGATTCATTATTATTTTTTCGTCTCACAAAAAGTGAGTGCGTAACATCAGATAATTAAATAGCTTCCATACGGTAAGGCTCCATGTATATGGAGGCTACTTTTTGTCCAAGCATGATAATTTTACCGTTATAGCGCTCTTCACCTGTGGAGCTGAACTCAAATGTAAAACTCCGCTGTAGTTGCCATTTTTTATGGCTATCACGCACTATCCGTAAACCACTGGCGGCGACGTATTCATCCAACATCAATACTTCCATTGCTAGGCAATGTTGTTTGGTGGCGCCAAGAGCGATTTCTTTTACCCGCTGGAATTGCGACCAATAAAAGAATCCGCCAATAAATAAAGCTATTAATATGATTTCGTTTGCCATTGTCTCTCGCTATTTGTAGTACACTTTGCCGCCTTATTTAGAACTAACTCAGCCAAACGACAACGCATTTTATGTATACCATTACCAAAGAAGTTTATTTTTGCTATGGCCATCGGCTAATGAACCATGCGGGTAAATGCCGGCATTTGCATGGGCATAGTGTTAAAGCCGCCATTTCTATTCGCCAAGCAACGCTTAATGAACAAAGCATGGTATGCGATTTCGCGGATATTAGAACCTGTGTTGAAGATTTTATTGATAAACAATTGGATCATAATTTTTTGTTGCATAAAGATGATCCGATTATTCCGGCGTTAATCGCTAATAATGAACGTTTTATGGCTTTGGATGAGCATCCAACCGCAGAAGTGTTAAGCAAGATGCTATACCAATATATTAAGGCGTCTGGGTTTAATGTTGCCGAAGTGGTGTTGTGGGAAACCGCCAGCGCTTACGCCTGTTACCGGGAAGATTGACGGTTATGGGCTTGCTCAACCCTATCGACAAGTCCTTTTGCTTAGAGCAACTTTGCGCCGCCAATTACCAAAAACTGTTCCGTTTAATCCCTAATTTGCAGGCGATAACAGAATCGGCATTAACCAGCACGTCCCAGCAATCCCCGCTACAGCTTAAAATTATTGAGCGCACGCCTTATACCTTAACCATTGAACTTAGCCATTGTTTTCTTGATAACGACACTAGCCTAAGCTTACCTGCGGTGATTATCCGGATTTATCTCGATGCCAAATTGGCGGAGGCGTTAAGCGATTATGCCCGCGATCCGGTATCGCAAGTGTTTGCCGATGCCAGTGCCAGCAAGGCGATTATGGATTACAAATGGCGGCTGAATTATTTTTTACAAAAATGGTTGGATCATTGCCTGCAACAACCTTACAACTTTGACGGTGTGGCGTTAATCGCCTAAAGCCAACGGGTTTAAGGATAATTGCTGCTTTAGTAACGCCGTTTGTTCTGCCAATTGCTGGTCTGTATAAGGCACAGCGGGCAATTTCCCCCAAATAGGCGCAGGCCACAGCTTATCGTTACGGAAGCGCACTATATGATGGATATGCAGTTGTGGCACCATATTGCCAATAGCGCCAATGTTGATCTTATCGGCGTGATAAATAACCGATATGGTTTCGGCAAGACGGCAGGATTCTTCCATAAACAACTGCCGTTGCTGCTGGTTGAGCTGGAATAACTCGCGTAGATCGGCTATCTCCGGCACTAAAATGAGCCAAGGAAATTGGCTGTCATTCATCAACAATACTTGGCATAAGTCCATTCGGCCTAAAGCAATTGTGTCTTGCTGTAATTGCGGATGTAAAACAAAGTATTGGGGCGTTACCATTCAAACAATTTCCACATATTTATGTGACTACCTTGGTCAAGATCGCTGCTGCGGATGTCCAATTTGCCATCGCCATTGGTATCTAAAAAGTAATACGCCGGGCCAATATCAGGCACGACTTTAATCATATATAAACGTCCACCACGGCGATATTCATGGACGAGTTTTTCGCCTTTTTTAACGATGGTAATGTCCGGCTCCATATTGTCACCGCTTTGTACAGGCATCGGCGGGCTTGGGACTTCGGGCAATTTTTCTAACGTTTCCAACGCTGGAGATGGTTGGTCTTCAGCCATTACCGGTAGAGCCAAAAAACTTAATAAAAGCAAACGGCGCATAGCAAACCCCTTCAAAATAAATTCGATTTATCTTATTACAGTTTTTAGGAAGCGCTTAAACATTTACCAATATTTCTGTTGGGCAAGTGTAATTTAAGAAACAGCCTATCTACACGACAATACGCCAAAAACCGAGTTCAATAGCTTACTAATATTGAACCAATCGCTAAAAACACAGTATTATTGTTTCGTATTTCAACTATATAGAAGCCAACGTGGCAAACATCCATCAAGCACCGTTGCTGTTTACGCCTAAGCCTTCCAGACACCTTAACTACATCATTGGCTTACTGCACTTTTTAGCCGTGCTTGCCATTAGCCAAAGTGCGCTTACCTTGGTTTACCAAATCATTGTTTCGTTAATTTTTATCATCAATGGCGTGGCGAGCATTCGCTATTTTGAAAATAGGCGATATACGATTAAATACGACGCCGCTGGTGGCTGGCAAATGGCTGAAAAACATCATTTTGTAGCGATAACGGTATTGCCGTCTTCGGTTATTACCCCTTTGGTGACATTTTTACACCTTGAATTACCGATCAAGCAGACGCATATCTCTACTATTGTTGGCAAAGCAGCATTATCCCAACAAAAAAACTTGTTGATAATGGCGGATTCCCTCCCCGCCAATCGCTATCGGCAGTTACTGGTTACGCTGAAAACGGCATGGAAAGCCAAGCCGCTGTCGCCGTTAATTTGACAATCTGTTAAAGACAGGTTACTTGATAATCAGTTGTCTTGAAGGATAATTGCAGTTATCTTAAACATAATTTTTATAAAAATAAGGAGAAATCGGATGTCAAAAGGCCAAAACTTACAGGACAATTTTTTAAATACCCTCAGAAAAGACCATACCCCAGTATCAATATTTCTGGTTAACGGCATCAAGTTGCAAGGCAAGGTCGACTCTTTTGACCAATACGTAATTATGCTGAAAAACACCGTCAGCCAAATGGTCTACAAACATGCCATCTCCACCATCGTGCCTAGCAAAGCGGTAAAAATGTCACGCGATGAAGACGATGCTGTTGAAGAATAAAGCCCATAGCACCTTAGTAAATCTAAACATGAGGTTATTCATTGTTTGACCGCCCCGACTCTGGTGAACGGGCAGTTCTCATTCACCTATCCATACACGCCGGGCAGGAAGATCTTTTAGAACTAAAAGAACTTGCCAGATCAGCTGGTACCCAACCTGTCCACATTATCACTGGCAGCCGCCATCGTCCCGACCCAAAATACTTTGTTGGCACAGGTAAGCTTGATGAAATCAAAGCTGCTGTCCACGATTTCGCCGCTGATGTCGTCCTTTTCAACCACGCGCTCTCCCCTAGCCAAGAAAGGAATTTGGAAAAATTTCTGGAAGTGCGCGTGGTTGACCGTAACGGATTGATTTTGGATATTTTTGCCCAGCGCGCGCAATCGTTTGAAGGCAAATTGCAAGTTGAACTGGCGCAACTTAAGCATTTATCAACCCGTTTAGTTCGCGGTTGGACGCATTTAGAACGCCAAAAAGGCGGTATCGGCTTGCGCGGCCCTGGCGAAACCCAATTGGAAACCGACCGCCGTTTGCTAGCAGCCCGCATCAAACAAATCCAACAACGCTTGGATAAAGTCGAGAAACAGCGCCATCAAGGCCGTAGCAAACGCAAAAAAGCCGAAATCCCTTCGGTATCATTGGTTGGCTACACCAACGCTGGAAAATCCACCTTGTTCAACCAACTGACAGGCGCCGATATTTACGCCGCCGACCTGTTATTTGCCACCTTGGACCCGACTTTGCGTAGCGTGCAGCTGAGCAATAACAGCGAAATCGTGCTTGCTGATACCGTTGGTTTTATCCGGCATTTACCGCATGAACTGGTTGCCGCCTTCAAATCCACTTTGCAAGAAGCCAGTGAAGCCGAATTGCTGCTGCATGTCATCGATGCCAATAGTGAAGAACGCGACGAAATCATGTTTCAAGTCAACCAAGTATTAACGGACATTAACGCAGGCGAAATTCGGCAATTGGAAGTGTTTAATAAAATTGATTTATTAGACAATATTGCCCCGCATATTGACCGCGACGAACTTGGCAATCCCATCCGGGTTTGGCTTTCAGCCGCGACAGGCGCAGGCCTTGAGTTATTAACACAAGCATTAACCGAAATATTTGCCGCTACAAAAGTAAAAGTACGCTGCCATTTAACGCCCATGCAAAACGGCGTAAGGGCGAAATTATTTACTTGCACAAAAATTATTGACGAGCATATTGATGAACACGGTGCCACTGAATTGTTTATAGAAATTGATGTAAAAAACTTAGGGCACTTAAAAAATATCTCGTATGAACTGATAGATGCGGACAGCGTACTCTGACACTTTTCGTGTTTTAGCGTAGATACGGTAGAATAGCGGATACCTCTGTACGTCCCCAGCAATCAATGGCAGCTAACTTGCAGAATATAAAATCAAGTAAAAACAATCCGATACGGAGTAGACTTATGTCGTGGAACGAGCCTGGTGGCGATAAAAAAGACCCATGGAGTGGTCGAGGAGACCAAAAAGGCCCTCCTGATTTAGACGAAGCAGTACGCAACTTACAAGAAAAATTAGGTAAATTTTTTGGTGGTGGCAATGGTGAAGGCGACTCGCCAATGCCTGAATATCCGAAAAAAAATATGAAAATACTCGGCGCCGCAGTAATTGGCGCCATTTGGTTGGGCAGCGGCTTTTACATTGTTGATGAAGGCAACAACGGTGTCGAAACCCGTTTTGGCCAATACATTGGCACAACCCAATCCGGTTTAAACTGGCATATCCCCGCACCTGTTGAACAAGTCTATATCGTCAACGTCAAGCAACAACGCTTTATCGAAGTAGGCTACCGTAGCGCTGGCAGTGAACAAATGGTTGGCTCTGTCCCCAAAGAAGCGCTGATGCTGACCCGCGATGAAAATTACGTTGATGTCCGCCTTGCCGTGCAATATCAAGTGAAAGACGCAAAAGACTTTTTGTTCAATGTCGTCAATCCAGCAGCCACCTTAAAGCAAGTCACCGAAAGCGCACAACGCGGCGTTATCGGCAGCAATGACATGGATTTCGTGTTAACCGAAGGCCGAAGTGAAATTGTTACTCAGATAAAAAGGGAAATCCAAGCCATCATGGATGAGTACCAATCTGGCATCCAAATCACCAGTGTTAACTTGCAAGACGCACAACCGCCAGAGCAAGTGCAAAAAGCCTTTGCCGATGCCATTAAAGCCCGCGAAGACCAACAACGCTTGATAAACGAAGCCCAAGCCTACGCCAATGATGTCGTACCTAGAGCGCGTGGTGCAGCGGCAAGAAAAATCCAGGAAGCTGAAGGCTATAAAGAACAAGCCATTGCCCAAGCCACTGGCGAAACTAGCCGATTTGGCAAACTGGTTGCCGAATATAGCAAAGCCCCTGAAATCACCCGCAAACGTATGTATATCGAAACCATGGAATCAGTATTATCAACAACCAATACTGTCATGGTGGACGTAAAAGGCAGCAACAATATGATGTATTTGCCTTTAGACAAAATCATGTCCTACACCAAACCCAGCAACACTAGCAGCGAAACCGCCGCCGCGCCCCCATTATTCGACCAACAAAGCCAAGTAACAACACCGGCTACGGTTGAAGAACATGTTGTCGACCGCAGCAGCAGTCGTGGCCGTGACTTAAGGGGACGCTAATGACACAAAATAAAATACTGGTGGCAATAAGCGCCGTGGCTATATTAGTCATGATGTCCTTATTCACCGTTAACCAAACAGAAAAAGCCATCAAATTCCGTTTAGGGCAAATTGTAAAAAGTGACTATGAACCGGGTTTGTACTTCAAATTGCCGTTCATCAACAAAGTCAAACTGTTCGATGCCCGCATCCAGACGATGGATTCCAAACCGGAACGTTTCCTGACAGCGGAAAAGAAAAACGTCATCGTTGACTCTTTCGTAAAATGGAAAATTGGCGATGTCACCAAATTTTACACCGTAGTTGCTGGTGATATTGACCAAGCCAATTTGCGTTTAGACCAAATTGTTAAAGACGCTTTCCGTAGCGAATTCAGCAAACGCAACATCCGCCAATTGGTCTCTACTGACCGTAGCGCCATCCGTGAAATCCTTATCAAAAATGCCAAACCCTTGGCGGCTGATTTGGGGATGGAAATTATCGACGTACAAGTGATGCGTATCGATTTGCCGGAAGAAGTCAGCGCCTCGGTATTTAGCCGCATGGAAGCCGAACGCGAACGCGTAGCCCGCGAATTCCGCTCGCAAGGTGCAGAAGCTGCCGAACGTATCCGCGCCGATGCCGACCGCCAACGCGTGGTTAGTTTGGCAAATGCCTACCGTGATGCCGAAATACTACGCGGCGAAGGCGATGGCAAAGCCGCTGAAATTTACGCGCAAACTTATGGGCAAGATGCCGAGTTTTTCAGCTTCTACCGCAGCCTGAATGCTTATAAGAAAACCCTTGGCAACTCAAGCACTGTGGTTCTTGAGCCGGATTCTGAATTCTTCAAATACTTTAAAAAAGAGAAATAAGTTTTCAAAACTCATAGCCGATAAGCCTTAAGGTTGTTATAGTTAAGGATAAACAACCAACCTTGATAAAACCCAAAACGCTCCGCCCATGCGGGGCGTTTTGTTTGCGTGGACATAAGTAATGCACCAAAAAAATTCTTGGCTATTGCCAGATGGCATCGAAGAAACCCTGCCGACAGAAGCCAGACATCTTGAAAACCTCCGCAGCCAACTGCTAACAACCTTTACCAACTGGGGTTACCAACTGGTCATCCCGCCATTCATCGATTTTTTAGATTCCTTACTGGTCGGCTCAGGCCACGATTTAGAATTACAGACCTTTAAAGTCACCGACCAAGTCAGTGGTGAAATGTTGGGCATACGCGCCGACATGACCCCACAAGTCGCCAGAATTGATGCCCATAATCTAAAACAGCAATGCCCTACCCGCTTATGCTATGCCGGAACCGTGCTGCACAGCCGGGGCAATCCTTTAGAGTCCACCCGTAGCCCCATGCAAATTGGCGCGGAATTATACGGACACAGCGGTAAAGAAAGCGATGTTGAAGTCATCAGCCTGATGCTGGAAATGCTAGCGCAAACCGGATTAAAAAATGTGCATTTGGATATAGGCCACGTCGGTATTTACCGGGAATTATCCGCACAAGCAGGCTTAACAGCCGCCGAAGAAGCCGAATTGTTTGATGTTTTGCAACGTAAAGCCAGACCAGAACTGCAAGAATTAATGACAACTTACGCTATTGATGCCGCACTCAAACCGCTATTTTTAAAACTACCCGAACTTAATGGTGGCGAAGCTATTTTAGCCGCCGCCATGCAGCTATTCTCCACCGCCAACAACGCTGTCCAACAAGCCTTAACGGAATTGATCGCCGTAGCGGAAGCCCTGAAAACCCGCTTCCCCAATCTCACCATCAGTTTTGATTTGGCAGAATTGCGTGGCTACCACTACCACACAGGCATTGTTTTTGCTGCATTCGTCCCCGCTGTCGGCAAAGAAATCGCCCGTGGCGGACGTTACGACAACATTGGTGCCAGCTTTGGTCGAGCGCGTCCGGCAACAGGATTTAGTGCCGACTTAAAACTGCTATCCGCACTCAGCAAACAAACATTCCTCTATCCACAACGTCAGGCCATTTTTGCCCCGTGCGTGGATGATGCCGACTTAAATGAAAAAATCCGCGACTTACGTGCCAACCACCAGATCGTCATCCAGCAACTGCCTGGACAAATCGGTGACGCCCAAGAATTGGGCTGCACGGCAGTTTTAGAACTACAACACCAACACTGGGTTATCAAACCTCTCGCTTAAAAAATTGGAATAATCATGGGAAAAAATGTCATTGTCATCGGCACTCAATGGGGTGACGAAGGAAAAGGTAAACTGGTTGATTTATTGACCGAACAGGCAGCGGCAGTCGTCCGCTTTCAAGGCGGCCATAACGCCGGACATACACTGGTGATACAAGGCGTAAAAACCGTGTTACACCTGATTCCCTCAGGCATATTGCGTGATAACGTGCAATGCTTGATCGGCAATGGCGTTGTACTATCCCCTAACGCCTTAATTGAAGAAATTGAAATCTTAGAAAAAGCTGGCATTCCCGTCAGAAACCGCCTGCTTATCAGCAAAGCTTGTGCCTTGATCTTACCTGTACATGTCGCCATCGACCAAGCCCGTGAAAAAGCCCGTGGCAGCAAAGCCATCGGTACTACCGGACGTGGCATTGGGCCTGCGTATGAAGACAAAGTCGGTCGCCGTGGCTTACGCGCTGGGGATTTGTTGGATAGCGCCAGCTTTGCCGAAAAACTCAAAGAATTAGTGGCTTACCACAACTACATGCTGGTTAACTACTACCAAGCCGACGCTGTCGATTATGAGCAAACCTTAGAAGAAGCCCTGCGTTTAGGCGAACTTATCAAACCGATGCTCGCCGATGTCAGCGAAATCCTTTACGACCATAAAGACAAAGGCGACAACGTCTTATTTGAAGGTGCACAAGGGGCATTATTAGATATTGACCACGGCACATTCCCATACGTCACCTCGTCCAGCACCACCGCTGGCGGCGCGGCAACTGGCACCGGCATGGGCATCCTCGACTTCGATTACGTCTTAGGTATCACCAAAGCCTACTCCACCCGCGTCGGCAATGGCCCGTTTCCTAGCGAACTGCATGATGCTAACGGCGACCACCTGAGCGTAAAAGGCCAAGAATTCGGTGCCACCACCGGACGCAAACGCCGCACAGGTTGGTTTGATGCCGTCGCCATGCGTAAATCCGCCAAACTCAACAGCTTAAGCGGCATTTGCCTGACCAAATTAGACGTATTAGATGGCTTAGAAAAAGTCGGCATTTGTACAGCGTATCGGCTAAACGGTGAAATCACCGAAACCGCCCCATTAGGCGCAGACCAATACGAAGCCTGCCATGCCATCACTGAAGAAATGCCCGGTTGGACAGGCACAACAGCAGGCGTTACCAAATTTGACGACTTACCCGAAAACGCCAAAGCCTATATCAAACGCATTGAAGAACTGGTCGGCGTAAAAGTAACCATCCTTTCTACCGGCCCAGACCGCGACGAAACCATTGTTTTAGAAAATCCTTTTGCTTAAAACTGATACAAAAAGGACGTTTTGACGAACTATCCATTGACCGCCTCATTTTGCCCACGCCACCTCGAATAATAGAGTCTGAGTGATTCAATGGCTTGGGCAATCCTACCGTATTTAGCAATCTCTTTGCCGTTTTCAACGACAAGTTCTTATAAAAAATCCTTAAAATGCGAACAATGCTGCCATCCATTGCTTGGGCAACATTGTTCGCAGCCGTAAATTCTAAGGTAACTTGGATTTGAATTCATCCCGTGTCACGTCTGTCCACATTGTTATCCTTTATCGAGCATGGCGCCACTACTACGTCCATACGTACTTGTTAATTACTTCGGGGCATCTATCAAAGCCCAACCGAATAAGAGCTCTCTAGGAACTGCAAACTTTACTACCATCACTGGCTGTATTTGTGACCAAGGCAGCGCAAATTCATAAAATGCTGCTTATCCGCTCGCAAGTCCTTCAACATATACTGGCAGATAACCTCATCATGAACAGCTACTTTGCCTTCACCTTTTAATTTATTTCTAATCTATTCTTAACTCCATTTCTCTTTCAGCAACATAGCAATTCTACTTACCAAGCGAGGCCAACATAATCGCTTTAAACAACTCCAGATTACGAAACCACCTTAAATCAACTTAACTTAATCGATTGATATTCAATTTTTTATAAATATAGCGAACTTAAAAAGCAACTACAGGCACTAAATAGCAAATAAAAATTGACTATCCTTAAAAAACCTACTAAAATTTGCAGCTCTTCAAGGGTGGTTGAGAAATTTGCAAGCCATTAAATGAAGTTTGTCGGAGTATAGCGCAGCCTGGTAGCGCGTCTGCTTTGGGAGCAGAATGTCGGGGGTTCGAATCCCTCTACTCCGACCATTTTGCGCTTGTAGCTCAACCGGATAGAGCACCAGCCTTCTAAGCTGGGGGTCGCAGGTTCGAGTCCTGCCAAGCGCGCCATCTCTTGTGTCCCGCCTTTTATGGTGAGCGTAGCTCAGTTGGTAGAGTGCAGGATTGTGATTCCTGTTGTCGCGGGTTCGAGCCCCGTCGTTCACCCCAATATTATCAATAAGTTAGTTTTAATTCATTAGGCTTCCTTTTTTGAGTGTAGTAAATTTGTCTCAACAGGCATATTTACAAAAGACGAGTTTCTCGCATAAGCATTCAGATGTTCTCCAGATAGGTGTGCATATTTAAGCACCATCGACAAATCAGCCCATCCTCCAAGTTCTTTCAGTACGTTAATTGGTGTACCATTTTGGACATGCCAACTCGCCCATGTGTGCCGTAAATCGTGCCAAGTAAAATCCTGAATCCCAGCCCGTTCAAGTGCGTTTTTGTACGCTTTCGTATTGGCTTTCTTAATAGGATTTCCCTCATAGCAAAAAACATGCGTTTGATGCTTTCCGATTTGCCCACGAATAACTGCCAGCGCATCATCATTCAGTGGCACGACAAAGGATTTTTTACCTTTGGCTTGATCAGCATGAATCCAAGCGCATCGCCGTTGCATATCCAGTTGAGACCAAAGCAGCCCTGTGACATTGGCTTCTCGAAGTCCGGTGGCTAATGCAAATCTGGCCATCGCCTCGAGGTGTGGGGGCAATTCCGATATTAACCTCTGAGCTTCTTCCGGTGTTATCCAACGGATTCGGCCTGATGGTTCAGGTAGCATTTTTATGGACGGAACAGTGTCAATCCAATCCCATTCTTTGCAAGCTTTGTTTAGTATTCCACTAATAACCGCAAGGTGTCTGTTTACCGTTGCATTTGCTGCGCCTTCGGCTTTTTTTGTATCTCGAATAAAAGCCAACTTCTTTTTGTCAATATCAGTTAAAGCCATTTTCAACAAATGCCTATCTAGCCATCTTAGGCGTTCTTTGTCGGTTGCCAAGCTTTTTTTATGGCTTTGTTCGTTTAGCCACCTTACTACAGCTTCCTCCCAAGTATGGCGTGGTTTATCTCCAAGATTCTTCACCCGCCACATTTCGGCCTTTAACTGGTCGTGCAGTTCTTGCGCTTCCTGTTTGTTGATAGTCCCAGCAGTTCGTTGTATGCGTCTGCCGTCCGGTGTGGTGAATTGAATCCACCAGTGTTCTCCGCGTTTATAGATTGACATGGATGAATGTCCTCCTTTTGTTGTGCTCCTAAGTCAATCACCCGCAGTCCTTGCCCATGTTCAGGATAACGACCACTGATCCAATCCGCAAGATGCTCCCGCACGAAAATCCATCTTTTACCAGGTTTACTACCCTTTATCAGTCCGGCCTTTGCTTTTCGCCGCAGAACTTCCGGGTTCATCTTGAGGAATTCAGCAGCTTCGTGTAAGTCAAGGGTTTGCATTTTTTCTCTCAGCTAAAATAAATATTCGGAATAGTTAAATTTTTTATAAATCTAACTTCAAAGATTGTTATTTGTGGATGACACTGTTTCTTAAGATGTCCAAATATAACTAAGATACCCAGCTTAAATGTGGTCAACTTAGTTGAATTTGAATATCTTAGCCTTCAAGCGCCCAGATCCACCTGCCTTCGGAGCTAAAGCCATTTTGTCTAAGAGATTTTATGCCAAGCGATTTTTGAGCTCGGCGAATAGTGGAATCGGAATAACCATTTGCCCGCCCTCGTTGAAAAACCTCCACCGATGCTACTGGGCCATTTTTCAAAATATTTTTTAAGAATTCTTTTGCACTGGCTAATTCGCCTAGGTTGTCAGTGAATGAATTTTCTGCCCGAGATATTAAATCTCGCGCCTCGTCATCAACATATTCACCCCATTCGGTATAGGTTGATGAAATTTCAGGATAGTCGGGTAGGATTTTTTCCCTTATGGTGTAGTAAAATCCGCCCCTGTCCGGGCCTAGATTATTTTTTGCCCGGACAATCAATCTCTGGGGTGGCTCATGGCTTTGTAATTGGTTGGTTTTAATTGCAATGAAAACCACTCTGGCCAATGCGCCGAAAGCTATCGAACCATTTATACGTTCAACAGGGTCTTTGCCCAACGTACCTTTGCTTAAATGGTTAATGCCTACTATCGCACAACCGAACTCATTGGCAATATCAACCAATGGTTGTAATCCCCGCCGAACTTCGCCGTTTTTATGGGTGTCGTTTCCAACCGCAGAAACTATCGAGTCAATAATTATCATGCCAATATTGCTATTATTGTTAATGGCATTTCTGAGAAGGGGCATATCAGATGCAGGATCAAAACTGCGGCGCTTATTGTTTGATGTGTATATTTCTCCAACAAATTCAATATTTTTTAAATCTGCTCCGCACGCCAGAAGCCTCGGAACCAGGGTATCTTCGGCACTATCTTCGCCGGACCAAATGATCGCTTTCATCTTTTTTGAATATTCTCCGTTAGGCCAAACTCCTCCCGTGGACAATATTGATGCGAAAGAAAGTGCCAGCGACGTTTTTCCAGTGCCGGGAGAACCCGCCAAAATATGAAGTTTCCCGCTTGCCAACCAGTCACGCCACAACCAACATACGGCCTCAGGAATAATTTCAGAGGCATTAAGAAGTTCAAGTTTTTCAAATGACATAATAAAATTGATGATGTTGTTTTAGAAAAATTACAGTTATATGTATTTTAATGTTTACTAATACAGCAATTATTCAGGGTATTTTGCCTTACACTCATTCCGAAATTCGGATTAGCGATTGTTCCCATTTTGCTCAAACATTGATAAATATTTTACGTAGATTTCAGCAAGTGATAAGCGCGAATAGTGGCACTTTTTTGGTATAATTCGATGGCACACAAATTTTCCTCACCCTACATGGAAAGGTCTTTTTCAAATATTTATTTGTTATTTCAGTAGGTTATATTTTAATTTTTTGTTAATTGGAAATTTAGTGGGTTAGTGCCACCCAACTTGATTTTCTATTTTGGGAAATCAAGTTTTTATCCTGAAATCCATCCTACTTACTGGACTGATCATTTCCAGCCCAAAACTGCTTTGAATTCACTGGGCATAAAACCGAGGTCAGGATGCCAATCTCCCAAAAACGACGGACAAAAACCGTTCGCTTCATAGAAACGCACCGCCGAATCAGAAAGCGCATGGGTTGTGTGGAGGCATTGCTCTCCTCGCAACAGGGTAAAGAAAAATCGGCATTACCCGCCAATCGCATTGACAGAAGCGCGCCCTAAAACAAAATCGGCGCGGTTTTGTAAAAACAGCGAAATTTAGTGGTTTTCAAACAAATCAATAGGTTACAAAGAAAACTCAGAAAAGCGCGCCGATGATTGATTTATAAGGGAAAAATGGCATTTTCGAGGAAAAATCACCATGATAGCCCCAGCAATCTGCACCCGCGCCGAAAACAGCCGAAATTCCGCTTGCCCGACAAAGGCTTATAAAGGTACAGTTGTACCGCCCGGACTTTGATAACGGGATGAAAACTTGCATTGATCAAGCAAACAGCCTACAAAATTACGAGTTGTACCGCCCGGACTTTGATAACGGGATGAAAACACTTCAAGTCGTTCGGCTTCGTTGTACCGCCCGGACTTTGATAACGGGATGAAAACCTAACCCTGTCATTAGGTATTAAATTGATTTTTTGCTAAAGTAAATCCCCTCAACTTGGCAAGGAGATCGCTTTCATGCAAACACCCCAACTGGCTGATGCCCTGACAGACCTCAATCTCCACCAAGCGTGGAGCAAAGTCTACGAAAACCAAGGTTGTGCAGGCGTTGACGGGCAAACCCTGATGGCTTTTGCCGAACACCTGCTGGTCAACCTCGACACCTTACGCAATGAAGTCCGCTACGGCACTTACCGACCGCAACCCTTATTGCGCGTGGCGATAGACAAACCCTCCGGCGGCAAACGCCTGTTGTCCATCCCCTGTGTGCGTGACCGCATCCTGCAAACCGCCGTCACCTTGGTAATTGAACCCGTGTTCGAAGCCGAATTTGAAGATTGCAGCTTCGCCTACCGCAAAGGCCGTAGCGTCGACCAAGCCGTCGCCCGCGTCCAAGCCCTGCAACGCCAAGGCTACCAATGGGTAGTCGATGCCGACATCCAAGCCTTTTTTGATAACATCGACCACACTTTACTATTAGTGGAAATCGGCAAGCTCATCACTGACCAGACCTTGCTGCAACTCATCCAACAATGGCTCAAAGCCACCGTTTTTGATAACGGGCAACCTTTCGAATTGCACAAAGGCGTGCCGCAAGGCTCACCGATTGCTCCGTTATTAGCAAACCTGTATTTGCACCATCTGGACGAAACCCTGCTGGAAGACAACGCCTGCATCGTCCGTTTTGCCGATGATTTTTTGGTACTGTGCAAAAGCCAAGACCGCGCCGAACAAGTGTTGGAACTGACCGACGATTTGCTCAGCCGCTTGCGCCTGACACTCAACACCCAAAAGACTCGCGTTGTCCATTTCGACCAAGGTTTCCGATTTTTGGGCGTGCAATTTATCCGCTCCCTGGCGTTTAAAACCGAGGCCGATCCGCCTAATGAAATCACACAATCCCTTAGTGCCGTTCAGCCGCCACCCATCCAGACCGACCAAAACGTACCGCAAACCCCCATGCAACTGGCATTTGCCGAAGCCAAACTCAAGGCCGACGACTTCCCGCACCGCGAAATCCCCCTAGAAAACCTCGACATCCCCGACGAAGCCGATTTGCCCGCCGACAGCGAACCCTTGCTACGCACCTTATATTTACTGCAACATGGGCAAGTCCTAGGCAAAGAATCCGAACGCCTGATTGTCCGCCAAGAACACACCGTGGTACGCGAAATCCCCGCCATCAAAGTCGACCAAGTCATGGTGTTCGGTAACGCCCAAATCACCACCCAAGCCATGCACTTTTGCCTGCAAGAACGCATCCCGATTTATTTGCTGTCCGGTCAGGGCAGCTATTACGGGGTAATCGACTCGTTCAGCACCGAACCCGTGCTGCTGCACCGCGAACAATTCTTACGCGCCGATGACCCCGACTTTTGTTTGGCGATGGCAAAAGCCATCGTCCACGGCAAACTCGCCAACAGCCGTTTGCTGCTGCAACGTGTGTCACGGCGGCACGAACACGAAGCCCTGACCACTGCCGCCGCCAGTATCAAGAAAACCCTCGCCAGCCTCAACCAAGCCACCACTTTAGATGAACTGCGTGGCTATGAAGGCAGCGCCGCCAACAGCTATTTTCAAGCCTTGGCGGTCAGCATCGACCCCAACTGGGGCTTTACCCGCCGCGTCCGCCAACCGCCCACCGATGGCATCAACGCCTTGCTTTCATACGGTTACACCTTATTGTTTTACAACATCTATTCTCTGTTACGCAGCCGTGGCCTCAACCCGCATGTCGGTTTCTTGCACGCCTTGCGCCAAGGCCATCCGGCTCTGGCCTCAGACATCATGGAAGAATTCCGCGCCTTGGTGGTCGATGCCGTAGTCTGGAACTTAGCAATCAACCAACGGCGAACCTTGCCTGCTCAAACCGCCCGCCCGGCAAGTGTTCATCAAAGCCTTGGAAGAAAAGCTCAACGCGCCCATCACCCATCCGCTGACAGGCATCACCCTCGACTATCGGCGCTGCATGGAATACCAAGTGCAGCACCTTTCCCAAGTCATCCGCGGCTTGCAATCCGAATACCAAGCAATGGTGCCAAGATGACCCGGCTATGGTTGGTCAGTTACGACATCAGCGATAACAAAATCCGCCGCCATGTCTACAAGCTCCTGAAAGACTACGGCAAACGTGTGCAATACAGCGTCTTCGAATGCCATCTGACCGACCAACAACAAGCCGTGTTACGCACCTTATTATTGGCACAGATCGACAGCGACGACAGCTTACGCTGGTATCCCTTATGCGTCTGGTGCAGCGACAGCGTATTTTTTCAAGGCGAAGGCTTGCCACCGGACGACGAGGACTATTTTCTGCAATGACCACCTTTTATCTGATCTGCTTTGACGTCCGCGATGCCAAACGCCTGCGGAAAATCGCCAATGAAATGGAAAACTTCGGTAACCGCGTCCAACGCAGCGTGTTTGAATGCCATCTGGAAGCCAGCCAAGTGCAAGACTTACAACAGCGGCTGGAAAACTGGCTGGAAACCAGCGAAGACCAAGTGCGCTATTACCGCCTGTGCGGCAAAGACAAAGGCCAGATTATCGTAGACGGCACCGGGCGCGTGACCAGCGACCCCGACTTTCATTTGTTATGAGAAAATAGCGGCGGCAAAAGCAAAAAAGGCTTAAGCCCCGTTATCGGCTGAAATAGCCACGCAGCCTTAACGTTTTCGGCGCGGTTTTGCAAAATCTGGGTAATTTTGAAGTTTTTAAACAAATCAATAGCTTATGAAGAAAACCCAAAAAAGCGCGCCGATGATTGATTTATAAGGGAAAAACGGAATTTTTGAGGAAAAATCACCATGACAGACCCAGCAATCTGCAACCGCGCCGAAAACCGCCGAAATTCCGCTTGCCCGACAAAGGCTTATAAAGGTACAGTTGTACTGCCCGGACTTTGATAACGGGATGAAAACATCAAACCCTGTGAAGTGCTTGCTACCGCCTTATTAGTTGTACTGCCCGGACTTTGATAACGGGATGAAAACTTTATCGAGATTAACACCTTCCGCAAAAACGCCTTGGGTTGTACTGCCCGGACTTTGATAACGGGATGAAAACGTACCAATAACTTCTGCACTTACAGTAAGTGTGTGTTGTACTGCCCGGACTTTGATAACGGGATAAAGCTGCCACAGTAACCAACCATTAAAGACTTAATGGCAAACACCTGTTGGCAGATTGCTTTGAATAGTCTAGCTTGTGTCTGAAATAGCGGTTTTGTAAGCATTACAACGAAATCTGCCTAACAGGTTTATTAAAAAATACATTGCGGATACCGTGACCTATAACCCACCCAACCAACAAATTGCCAATCTCCAAGCCTTCCGTTTGGCCTGTTACCAGTTTCAGCTTTGTCTCGATAGTGATTTAGAATTGCCGCCGTTTAAAGGCGCCAGTTTTCACGGTGCGTTGGGTTTGGCGCTGGCAAAAATAGGTACACGCTTCCGCGATTATTTCTACAACCCAACCCCGCCGCCGCATTGGCAAGACCCACAAAAACCGCCCAAACCTTACTTGCTGATTCCGCCGCAAGATCGGCGCACCCAGTTCCAAACAGGCGAAACCTTAAGTTTGGGCATCGTCCTTTACGGCAACGCCATCGATTACCTGATGATTGTCTTCGCAGCGCTTGAACATTTGGGCGAACACATGGGCTTGGGGCCAAAACGCGGACGCTTCCACATCCGCCAAATCACCCAACTGACCACCGACGGCACAACTGTCCTCTACCAGCAGCCACACTGGCTAGCACAAAGCCAGCCAGTACACGCCCCACAGTTCTTCACCGCCACCCCGCCCATCACCCGATTGCAGCTAACCCACAACACCCGCCTGCGCCTAAAAACCGATAACGACCTGCTACGCACCGCCCCGCCGTTCAGCCTGTTCATGCACCGCCTGCTAAGCCGCATCAACGCCCTAGCAACGCTCTATGGCAACGGTATCGTCATCACCCCCGAAGAAAAACAACACCTGCTAACCTTAGCGGAAACCATCACCATCGAACACAGCACCCTAAAATGGCACGACTGGCAACGCTACTCGCAACGATCACAAAGCACCATGCCGTTTGGCGGATTAATGGGCGAGACAGTTTATTGCGGAGAAATAACCCCGTTTGTGCCTTGGCTGGCGTTGGGGCAATGGGTAGGGGTTGGCGGGAAGACGAGTTTTGGGTTGGGGTTGTATGAGCTGGATTTCATCAACGGTGATGATGAATGGTATTAAGGCATTTGAAATAACAAAAATACAGCTCAACCCTTCGATTGATCTGAAAACGTAGTTAAGAAATCCATAGTTAATTAAGGAGAAGCTTGATGGGCGGTGATCTAAATTTAAAGATAGGTAAACCTAATGCCAGTGAAAACGATCCTGTAGCGACATATTCCCGTTTTGTTTTGGCTTTCGCATTCCAATTACAGTCTGTGACAAACGTGTCAAGGCCGGGTACGCTGTATTACAAAGTGAATGAAAAAAAGGATTTGTCATATATAAAACGACGTAAATATTTTACCCGTGAAACTGCCGACACCTTGTATGAACGAGGACAATGGCTAACCCTATGTGATGACTGGGGTCAAACAACCTGGGGAAAAGCCGAAGTTACCGTCATGTTAAGGGATAAGCCTTTCAAAATTGGGATGTTACCTCCTCAGATTGTTATTTTCGAAACACCCGAAATTAAGCATCAACAAAATCCAAATATTCTCCAAACCGGATTTCTTTATGTCGATCTTTATTTCCCTGAACAACAAGCCAACCATCCACAATTAGACGACTTATTGGTATTGAATGAATTTTTCCGGTATTTCGGGATACCTTATGATTTTCATGCAAATATATTCAAAAATATGTTTTCGGAGATTCCTGTTTCGCCGAACTCGTATAAAACTATCGGCTCATTAGAACCGCTTGAGCGATATTTTGAACGTTGGGCGGCATTATTAGAAATACCACTAGAATTTAACGGTCAATATTACCAATTATTTACCCAAGAATGGGCCGATTCAGCTAAGGATTGGATGTATAACAGGCCAGACAGCACCAATTTAGAACATTGGCAAATCTATGCTGATAACCGTTGTTATGTTTGGACTGCGGCTTTCTTGGATAAAGGAGGAGAAACATTAAAGGCAAGTTTTAAACCTAGTGAACATAAGCTTATTGCAAGTGATTATGGACACTGGATCAAACTTCTCAATGTTGATAATCCACCGTTTGATTTTCAGTTACTCAGATATAAAGACTCCCAATACACTCACGAGGCTGTTACTCGATTTGAATCCGAATGGGCAGAAGTTAGAACCTATAAAAGATGGGAAAGCACGGGTTCTTGGTATGGCTTTAGTTATCACAGCGCCGCTATTTTAGCCCCTCCTGAAAGGATGGTTTTCTTTCCATCAACGACCTATTATTTCGATGCGACCCTATTGCTGTTGTATATACGGATGAATTTGTTCCGTTTTGGCAGAGAGCTTTCAAAAGTTATGCAGGATAATTTAGATAATCAAGGCCACAGCGACAAGCAAATCAAACAACAAAAAAAGACGATGGAAAAGTTGCGGAAACTACGCCGTCAGTTTTCTGAATTCACAGTGCTTTATCAGTTTCCAATGTTGTCAAACCAGCAACAAGCCATAGAGCTGTATGAAATCAATAGGCAATTTCTGGATATTGAACAGTTGTTTAAAGAAACCAAACAAAAAATTGAAAATACCCATGAGTTTCTTGAACTAGGGGGTGTTCTCAATTGAGCCATATTACCGTGGAAACCAAGCAGAGCATGGCCAGATAATTCCTTGCCAAGCGTTCATAGCGTGTGGCCACACGCCTGAAATGCTTTAACTTCTGGAATAACCGCTCAACCAGGTT
>CAIYRS010000041.1 GCA_903928685.1 uncultured Methylococcaceae bacterium | reverse complement strand
TCCCGATCCCCTTGTTGGGTCGGGACGATATTGTGACAGGACGCCCTGGGCTTGCGAAGCAATCTAACCGTCGCGTAGTTTTTGCGGATTTTCGGGCAGGACGCCCAGAAAATCTTTACGCAAAAATAGCGACTCGCTTATGTATCTTTGAAGCGACGAAAACGTTCTGGCGCCATAAATTTCCTAAATGAGTTAGATATTGCCCAATTGGCAATAGGGGGGAGGTTATACAGACTTTACCTTGGCTGTATGGCGCTGAATCTAAGACTTTGGCGACGTAACGGCAAGTAACTGTTCAATTGTGAATAGCTGTCCGCTGTTGAAGTGGCTGAATTTAGGAGTCCAAAACATGTTTTGGCCTCCTAAATAAAAAACCTGCGACAACGGATTTCAAACACCGTCACGCATTCAGTATATTTGTAGGATGCACCCAAGGGCATAAAGGCTGACCTTGGAAGTCCATCATTGGAATGCTTACGTTGATGGGCTTCCTAACGTCAGCCCATCCTACATTTGGACTCCGGACAATAATCCTAAAACGCCAACCAACCATTCACCATAAAGGTGTTATTGGCATTCGCCGATGTACCTACGCCATCAAATTGCGAATAGCCGATGTATTGCAGGCTAGTGCGGATATTCAACCACGGATTCAATAAGGACTTGGCTTTACCAAACGGCACATACACCAACTCAGCGGTAAAGTATTCGCTATTCGGTTTGTAATAGACCAAATCTGGATAGACATTGCTGTTACGCGAACCCGTGACCAGATTGTAACCAAAAGTCACCCCATAGGTTTGGTCAAAGGTATACGCAGCATTCAACTTAAAGGTATTAAGCCCGGTACGACCTGTGCCACCGCTGCGGCTAGAGGCAAAGTTTTGGTCTTCATAAATGTAACTGGTTTTCGCCTCAACAATGTGTCTTGGATTCGCCATGTATTGGTAAGTGGCGTCAAACGCGGCATCGGTAAAATGATCCGCACCACCGCTGGTATCGCCCAAACTATTCGGCAACAACACGTCTGCACTGATGCCGTAATGGCCTACCGCAAAATAATGGCCTTTATTGTTGTACTGCAACGCCATCCGCCAATACGGCGCAGGGCCATCCAACTTAATGAAGGAATCACTTAACGCGCCAGCCAAACCGCGTTGTAAGGAATTGGAAAACGAATCATACGCGCCAGCTTCCAGATACAGCAGATTATCAATCATAGCGTAAGCCGTCGCACCGCCAACTTGCGATGTCCCCAAACCACCATCTAAGATCGCTGCTGCCGCTATGCCAGGTTGCACGCCAGACCCTGTATACGGAAATCCCCAAGCTGGCGTGGTGTTCCATAAATCTTGCACGGTTGGATTATTGTTTAAAGAAATACCATACGTTATCGGCGTATCCGCTAACTCGGTATTATCGGCAAAACGCAAATCGGTATTGTCCCAAGCGACGCTATCGCCATAACCGTCATAAGTAAATTGGCTAAACGTACCGACCTTGTCGTAAATACGTCCCGCATAAAACAACGAGGCTTCATCAAAAGTGAAATTGTTGTTTTTGCTAGAACCTGACGCTAAATTGGCGGGGTCTTGGTCTTTATCGGTATGGGTAAATGAACCGGTAATCATCGCGCTAATCGGCGGCAATTTAGAAGTCCCCGTGCTTAAAGTATACCCAGTGAGCTTAAAATCCCGACCAAACGGCGTTAAGTTTGGGCCAAATGATTGCGTGTGGCATTGGCTACACGCCGCGCCAGTCTGCCGGGAAAAGCTGGGCACAGCCGCTGCATCAAAACTGGAAAACAGAGTCACTGAAAATAACAACCCGCCGACTAACAAAGTTGGCAAAGGCAATCGCTGAAGGCGTGCAAATAACACATTAGCACGCAAGTTGTGGGCAAATCTTCGCATCGGTATCCTCAAAAGTTATAAAAAAATCGGTGCTGCTTGCTGCCCTGTTGATACATTGGGCTAAGCTTGAAAGTGGCAGATAAAACAAATTCGCCGGACTAATCACTTCTGCCAAGTTAATCGCGTTAATTGGCTTAAATGTTCATTCGCCCGCAATTTTTTTGACCAGCACAAGTGCTCCGGCAATTTCTTAAGCAAGGCTATTGCAGGTTGTGTGCCGCTTACCGAACTTTTTTAACTATTGATATTAAAAGGAAAAAATCACAAATTCATCACAGCAAACCCAAAACCCGCAAAAACCGTCGGACAAGCCTTGCAGGCATTACCCAAATTTGCGGCAAAATTTTTATGTTCACTTTCTCTAAAAATCCAACGCCGCATGGCTGCAACTGATTGGCATTGCTTGATAGTTCCCATGCGGCGCGTACCAATCGTAGGTCGGGTTAGCGATAGCGTAACCCGACGTATTCAGCATCAAAATGTCGGGTTACGCTATCGCTAACCCGACCTACAAAAATGCAATACACTGATTTTTAATGATTAAACTCTTATCTTAATAGCAGTAACGCCAGAGCGCGGAAACGATAGCCACAGGAGAAAAATTCGTTACTGCATAACATCAGTTATTCAATCTAATTACTCTCTTATCCCGTAAGCCTAACGGAAATCATTCCGCTGATTCTGTGTGTTACCGCGCCAATGCCTAGGCTAATTCCGAATTCACCGCCAGCGCCAAAAGCAATCCTGAATAAAACCTTCAACAAGCCAAAAAGCCAATCCCCCGCCGAGTTTCCATCGATTTAATAGCGCTATCAGCGTATATTTACCGCTTGTTTTTGTAACCGGAGTTTCTCCCCGTATGCCCCCCGCCTTTGTCCACTTACGGCTACACAGCGAATTTTCCTTAATCGATGGCATTGTCAAAATTAAACCACTGACTAAACGCTTGGTGGAAATGGACATGCCCGCCATTGCCATTACCGACCATTGCAATCTGTTCGCCTTAGTTAAATTTTACAAAGCGGCGATTAGCCAAGGCATTAAACCGATTGCCGGTGCCGATGTGCTGATTGTTAATCCTGAAGACCCCGCGACACCGTTTCGGCTGACCTTGTTGGTTAACCAGCAACAAGGCTACACCACGCTGACCGAACTGATTTCTAAGGCTTATCAAGAAGGCCAGCACCAAGGCGTGCCGATGTTGCAACGCGCGTGGCTGGAGCAAAACCACACGGGTTTGATTGCCCTATCTGGGGCGATGGACGGCGATATTGGCAAAGCCTTGCTGGCAGAAAACCACGGCTTAGCAAAACAATTGGCGGCTTATTGGCAAGATTTGTTTCCGAATAGTTTTTATCTGGAATTGCAGCGCGTTGGTAAACCAGAGGAAGAACGCTATATCGCCGCCGCGATTGACTTGGCGATTGCCGCCGATTTACCCGTAGTGGCAACCAACGATGTGCGCTTTTTAAAACAGACCGATTTTGCCGCCCACGAAGTGCGGGTGTGCATTAACCAAGGCCGAGTGCTAGACGACCCGCGCCGTCCAAAAGATTACACCGACCAGCAATACCTACGCAGCAGTGAAGAAATGCAAGCTTTGTTTGCCGATATTCCCGAAGCCTTGGCAAACACAGTGGAAATCGCCAAACGCTGTAATATCCGCCTGACTTTAGGCGAAAACTTCCTCCCAGATTTTCCTGTGCCAGCAGGCATGACTTTAGCGGAGTTGATGGCGGCAGAAGCGCTGAAAGGTTTGGAAGAGCGTTTTCTGGTGTATCCGGCAGTCGGCAAAGGCAGTGATGCGGAAAACCGCGAAGCCTATTACCAACGCTTAAATACCGAGCTGCGGGTGATTGCCGACATGGGCTTCCCCGGTTATTTCATGATTGTTGCCGACTTTATCCAATGGGCTAAAAACAACCTTATTCCGGTCGGCCCAGGACGGGGTTCGGGCGCGGGTTCGTTGGTGGCTTATGCGCTAAAAATCACCGACCTTGATCCCATCGAATTCGATTTGCTGTTTGAGCGGTTTTTGAATCCCGAACGGGTTTCCATGCCGGATTTCGACATCGACTTTTGCATGGACAGGCGCGATGAAGTGATTAATTACGTCGCCGAACATTATGGGCGCGACCACGTTGCCCAGATCATCACTTATGGTTCGATGGCGGCAAAAGCGGTTATCCGCGATGTCGGGCGGGTTTTGGGATTTTCTTACGGTTTTGTCGATAGGCTCGCCAAGCTGATCCCGTTTGAAATCGGCATGACGCTGACCAAAGCTTTGGCGGATAGCCCCGAACTCAAGCAGTTGTACGATAACGAAGAAGAAGTAAAAGCCTTGGTGGATATGGCGTTGTCGCTGGAAGGCACGGCGCGGAATGCGGGCAAACACGCGGGCGGCGTGGTGATTTCGCCCACTAAGCTGACCGATTTTACCCCGCTGTATTGCGAACAAGGCGGCGGCAATCTGGTCACCCAGTTTGATAAAGACGATGTGGAAGCGGTCGGCTTAGTGAAGTTTGACTTTTTAGGCTTGCGTACGCTGACCATTATCGATTGGGCTTTGCAAACCATTAACCATAAAAACCAGCTGGCGGGGAAAGCGCTGGTGGACATCAACACCATCCCACGTGACGATGCCGCCAGCTACGAGTTGCTGAAAAATGCCCGCACTACGGCGGTGTTCCAATTGGAATCGCGCGGCATGAAGGAGCTGATAAAAAAGCTAAAGCCAGATTGTTTCGACGATATTATCGCCTTGGTGGCGTTGTTCCGTCCTGGGCCGTTGGAATCGGGCATGGTGGATGATTACATTAAAGTCAAACACGGTGCCAAAGCCGAATACGCGCATCCCTTGCTGGAGCCGATTTTAAAACCCACCAACGGCGTTATTTTGTACCAAGAGCAGGTGATGCAAATCGCCAGGGAAATGGGGCAATACACCTTGGGCGGCGCCGATATGTTGCGGCGGGCGATGGGTAAGAAAAAGCCGGAAGAAATGGCTAAGCAACGGGCGACCTTTACCGAAGGCTCGGTTGCCAATAACATCGACGAAGCTATCGCCACCTATATTTTCGATTTGATGGAAAAGTTTGCTGGCTACGGTTTCAACAAATCGCATTCTGCCGCTTACGCTTTAGTGGCTTACCAAACCGCGTGGCTGAAAGCGCATTATCCGGCGGCATTTATGGCGGCGGTGTTGTCGTCGGATATGGATAACACCGATAAAGTGGTGGTGTTGATTGAAGAATGCCGGGAAATGAAATTAACCATTCGCCCGCCGGACATCAACCTTTCTGAGCATAAATTTACCGTCAACGACCAAGGCGAAATCGTCTACGGTTTGGGCGCGATTAAAGGCGTGGGCGAGTCGGCGGTGGAAGATGTCATTATCAACGAACGCAATCAGAACGGTTTTTACACCGGGCTGTACGATTTATGCAAACGCGTGGATTTGCGGAAAGTTAATCGGCGGGTACTGGAAGCTTTAATTAAAGCGGGCGCGTTCGATAGCATTAACCCCTGCCGCGCCAGCCATCTGGCAGAATTGCCAACGGCATTAAAAGTTGCCGAACAACACGGCAAAAATGCCCAAACCGGACAAAATGATTTATTTGGCCTCGCCATTGATGATGCCGTCAGCGCCACTGAAGGCAGCGAGGCTTATAGCAACCGCGTGGAGCCGTGGTCAGAAAGCGAACGCTTGGATGCGGAAAAATCCATTCTCGGCTTATATCTTACCGGACACCCCATCAGCCAATACGAAGCCGAACTGCGGCAATTTACCAACGGCAAATTGTCGGCCTTAAAAGAAACCATGGATCGCACCCGTGGCAACCTTAACGCGCGGGTGGCAGGCTTGGTGATTGACATCCGCATCCGCCAAACCAAAAACGGCAAAACCATCGCTTCGGTGGTTTTAGATGACCGTAGCGACCGTTTGGAATGCGTGGTGTTTGGCGAATTGTTTGAACAGAGCCGCGATTTGTTCGTGCGCGACAAATTATTGATTGTTGAAGGTTCGTTAGGGCTGGACAGCTTTTCCGGCAACTTGCGCCTGAATGTCGATAAAGTTTTGGACATCACCCAAGCACGCGGCGCTTTTGCCCGTGGCATAGAACTGGTTTGGGATGCGGCAAGTAATCCGCAGGCGGCAGCGGTATTGCCTGAGCGTTTGTTGGCGGTGTTGCAGCCCTATCAAGGCGGGGCTTGCCCAGTGGATATGGCTTATCTGGCAAGTTCGGCAAAAGCGGTGTTGCGGCTAGGTGACAGCTGGCGGGTACATCCCAGCGAAGAATTAATGGTGCGTTTAAAGCATTTGCCGGGGATAGCGTCGGCGGTGGTGAAGTACCGTTAAGGATATGCAGGCGTCCAAAACATGTTTTGGATTCTTAATTTCGTACTCAGTCTTTAATCATCCGCCAACAACCAAGCCACAGCGGATTGTTGATCGTCAAAAAGCCGGATATTTAAACCACGGGCGCGGCAAGTGTCTTCCCAATAGCGGACATTGCTGACGGAATCAGGCAATGTCGGCAACAGCACCGCCTCTTTTAATTGCCGGGCAATGGCGTTGGCTTCTAAAACACTAGCGAGAAAGTACAGATCAACCAAGGAATGTCCGCCAGCGGCAAGCTCGCTGCAATCACCAAGTACCTTGTAAACTTTATGCTGGTGAGCGAGTTTTACTATGGCGTTAAAGGCATCTACCAGCTCAGGGGCAAGCACAGTGCCTGAATAACTGGCGATGATAATGGGCATTTCGGGATGCACGGTTGCGTTCCAAGGCATATAAGGAGCTCCTTAAACTTTTGTAAACGGCGTTTACAATATCGGTAAAACAAAATCTGTCATTAAATTAAAATGTTAGGTTAATCAAATAGTTGCAGTAACCTATCCTGTGCATCGTCAAAGTAGCTTACCAACGCCAACTTCACTTAGCAAACGGAAAACAATTAATCAGGCAATTGTCCTTTAGTCAGATACTAAAATGCTTTGTGATAGCGTTCCAGTAGCGAAAGCAAGTTTTGCTGATTTGCCGCAAAAATTTATGAAACGGTTATGCAATCACTATAAATACACTACTTATAAAAACTGTTAGGTTTATTATGGCTAAGCCACGCTACTTAAAGGAGGCGAATCAAGTGCCTAAAAAACCTACAGAAGCGCTTTGTATCTTTTATGCCTTTGAGTTCAGCGCATCTTGTTTACAAAGCCCAACGGGGTGGCATAAGCACATCACCATCAATTACTGTAAGTATTTATAAACGCTAGAATTTCCTCAGCATTCGGCAGCGCTTGCAAAACCCCTAGCCGAGCGGCGACCCATGCGCCACAGGCTGCGGCTAAAACTAAGGCTTCGGCAAGGCTTTTGCCTGTTGCTAAGGCGACAGCTAACGCGGCGGTGAAGGCATCGCCTGCTCCGGTGGCATCTTGGGCGGTGATGGTGAACGCTGGTTGATAGCAAACTTCGCCGTTATGCCAAGCCACGCAGCCTTGGTCTGCCAAGGTAATCACCAGCAATTGGCCTTGCCACGCAACGGTTGGCAAACACGCTAGCCAAGCTTCAACATCATTGCCTAACGGCGGCTGCGCCAGTAATAACGCGGCTTCGCTGGCATTGACGATGACAATATCAGTCACTGCCAGCAATTCTTCACTGGGCGTATGCCAGGGCGAGGGATTTAAACAAGTGGGGATGGCTAAGGCGCGGGCGTGTTGGAATGCTTGCACGATGGCGGCTTCGGCGATTTCAAATTGGGCGCAGACCATATCGGCGGCGGCTAATGCGGCATAAGCGGCATCGACGTGCGCGGCGGTCACTAAGGCATTCGCGCCAGGATAAATCGCTAAAAAGTTGCTGCCGTCGGCGGCAATGAAGCCAACGCCGTAGCCAGATTGCGGGCCGGTGCTGACTAATCCCTGCGTGCTTAAACCTTGCTGCTGAAAAAATTGCCGTAGGTTTTCTGCTGCCGGGTCTTCGCCTAATCCAATCAGGGTTTCTACTTGTGCGCCTAAGCGCTTAGCGGCGATGGCGACATTCAGGCCTTTGCCGCCATGTTCGCTGATGAGTCCGGTTGCCGCCAAGGATTCCCCTTCCGTCGGCAAACGCTCTAGCAATAAACATTGGGCTTGCACATAACTGCCCAAAACAAAAAGCTGGCAAGGTTTCATGGTAGATAAATGCTCCAGCGCATACCGCCCAATACCGTGCTTTTACCGCCTTCCAGTTTACCGTTCATCAGTTCGATCAGTTCGTAGACGATGGTCATGCCGATGCCGTGTCCGTGGATATTTTCATCCGCACGTACGCCGCGTTTCAAAATTTCGTTAAATTTGCCGACTGGAATGCCGGGGCCGTCGTCGGTAATTTCTAACAATACCGAAAAATTGCGTCTGGCTTTGCGTTGGTTGAGGGCGATGGTGACTTTTACATGTTGCTTACACCATTTGCAGGCGTTATCCATGAGGTTGCCGACGATTTCGTACAAATCGCCTTCTTCGCAAAAAACCGGGCAGCTTTCGGGAATCTCGACATGGAAAATGATGTTTTTATCGACATAAACCTTGCTGAGCGAGGCGGTTATTTTGTTGATAATCGCCGACAAATCGGCGGTTTTGATGGTTTTGTGCTCGCCTTTGGCGGCGGCGCGTTGCAATTGGTATTCAACAATTTCATTCATCCTAGAAATTTGTTCTTGCACGGTTTGTTTGTTTTCGTTGAAGGATTCCACGCAGCCGCGCAAAATCGCCAACGGGGTTTTCAGGCTGTGCGCCAAGTCGGCAAGATTGTTGCGGTAGCGTTCCAGATGCGCCCGCTCAATGCTGATAAAGGCATTTAAGTTGCCTGCCAAACCGTGTAATTCCGTTGGATACGAGCCATCTAAATGGCTTTTTCTGCCTTCTTCTACCGCTTCCAAATCGTGGACGATTTTGCGTAGCGGTTTTAAGCTCCAACGCAGCAAGGTGAATTGGATGGCAACCAAGGTGAAGGCAATAACAATCAGCCAAATCCGTAAGGTATTTTGCAAACTCTGGATTTGGTTGCTGACAATTTGCGCGTCTTCTTCGACGGTGAATAAGTAATCCCGCGCCATGCCCGCTGGGTCTTTTCTGGTCGCCGCATAATGCAGCACATAACGTCCGCTGTTATCGAAAAAAAACACCGATGCGCCGGGGGCGAGTTGTGGCGGTCTGGAGACATCTAAACCGATAGCGGAAGGCGAGCGCCATAAGATTTTTTTGCCGCCTTGCTGGATGAAGCCATACAGGCCAGAACCGGGATTTAAAAACCGGGGGTCATGCAGGTTGCTGGGCATAATCAAATCGCCACCATTATTAAATTCGGTGACCGACAATAATGAATACGCTTGGATTTGCAGGCGTTCCTGCAAGGCGTTTTCGGCAGTTTCGCGAAAGCCTTGCTCAAGGACGACGGCAACCAATACGAAAAACACCGATAACACCAAGCCTTCGGCAAGCAATAATCGGAAACTGAGGGATTTGGTGTTCATGGTTGGGGATGAGGTTATTTAGTAGCTTAGGAGTCCAAAACATGTTTTGGACTCCTATATGTACGTTGGAAAGGTAATTAAGTATCGTAAGGTGTATTAGCGATAGAGGCTGTAAAAGTATTCGGTTTTGGAGTAAAAAACATGTTTTTTTACTCCAGCCGCCTGCATAAAAATCAAAGTGTTACAAAATTTCATTAGGGCGTTTTTCGAATATTTTCACAGCCTCGATAGCGTAATACGCCGCATGTTTGAAATCCAACATGCGGTGCAATACGGCTATCGCCTATTGCACCCTACAACTGTTACGCTGGACTCAACTTAAACGGCCTTAGTATCTGCCTTTGTTGATTGCCATGAAATATCAATTGTCCGATGCTGTTGGACACAATCCCGAAGATATAAATTAATAAGGCTTTGGTAAGGAACACCCGTGCCTTCAGACATTTCTTTGAAATAGCCAACAACGTCATCACCTAGGCGGATAGTGACCGATTTTTTAAGCTTGGCAGCATATGGATTTTTTCGAGATTTCATTTTGGAAAGGTCATATTCTGCTTTCATGGCATCTTACCTTGATAGTGGAAACATTCTCGTTTGGTTGCTTTTCGCGCTGATATTATTCTTATGATATTGCCTGATTCGCGCTCACAGTGGCAGACAAGCAGCAATCTGGATTCACAACTAAAGCCCAACATTAAAAATCGGTGTTCTTCTTCAGAATGCCCATCATCATAAAATTGAATGGCAAATTCGTCATAAAAAACAGATTTGGCCTCATCAAAAGAAACACCGTGTTTTTTCTGATTAATCTTGGCTTTTTTATCATCCCATTCAAACTTAATCATCCGCAAACGCCACGAGCGAAACCATTAAAACAAACTACTGTTCAGCAAAGAAAATTCAAGAAGAAGCCGGAATCCGGTAGCCGCGCCCGCGTAAGGTTTCTATGGGTTTGCGGCTGCCGTCGGGGTCGAGTTTTTTGCGTAGCCGCCCGATGAATACTTCAATCACGTTGCTGTCGCGGTCAAAATCTTCATCGTAAATATGCGCGGTTAATACTGATTTGGAAATTAACTCGCCTTTGCGTAGTAGCAGATATTCCAAGACTTTGTATTCATACGCGGTCAGATCGAGTTTTTCACCAGAGACAAACACTTCTTGGGCAACGGTGTCGAGTTCGATATTGTCGTGGCTGAGTACTGGATGCGCTTGGCCTGCGGAGCGGCGGATCAGGGCGTTGAGCCGCGCCAGTAATTCTTCGTAATGGAACGGTTTTACCAGGTAATCGTCCGCGCCTGCTTCTAGGCCTTCGACTTTATCTTGCCAGCGGCTTCTGGCGGTCAGCACCAAAATTGGCACGGTGACTTTTTCTTTACGCAGGCGTTTTATCAATTCAATGCCGGAAAAATCGGGCAAGCCTATATCAATAATTGCCGCGTCCAGCGGGTATTCTTTGCCCATGTACAAGCCATCGCTACCGTTGTGGGCGGTATCGACGGCAAAGCCTTTGCCCGCGAGAAAGTCGTGGATTTGTTCGGCAAGTATGGTCTCGTCTTCAACCACTAAGATTCGCATGGCTTTCTCCTGTACTTAGCGTAAGGATGGGGCTTGCGCCATGCTGCTGATGGCTTGTCCAAAGGACGCACCTAATTTGCCAGCAATGCGATCTAGCAATTTTTCTTGGTGGGTAAAATCGACTTGTTTTTCTGCGCCGATTAAGTCTTTGGCAACGGAATCATCCGTGCCAACTTCATCAGCAAGGCCATTTTTTAAGCCTTCTTCACCTGTCCACACGAGGCCGGAGAACATGTCTGGGGTTTCTTTTAACCTGTCACCACGCCCTGCTTTTACGGCGTTGATAAATTGTTGGTGTACTTGTGCCAGCAAGGATTTTATATACTGGGTTTCGTCTTCTTTTGGCGGTGAAAACGGGTCAAGCATGGCTTTGTGTGCGCCAGCGGTGAGCAAACGGCGTTCGACACCGAGTTTTTGCATGGCATCGACAAAACCGAAGCCGTCCATTAATACGCCAATGGAGCCAATCAAGCTGGCGGGGTTGACGAAAATTTTGTCGCTGGCAGAGACGATGTAATAGCAACCGGAGGCACACAAATCGCCGACCACGGCGTATATCGGCAAATCTTTGTGGGCTTTTTTGATGTTACGGATTTCGTCGTAAACGTATGCGGATTGTACTGGGCTGCCGCCGGGGGAGTTGGCGTGCAGGATGATGCCTTTGGTGTTTGGGTCTTTGGCGGCTTCGCGCAGGCTATCGATAATGTCGGCGGCATTGGCTAATTTGTCTTCGGCAATCATGCCGACAATATTAATTACTGCTGTGTGTTTGTTGCCTGTGGCTTGCATACTGACTTTTATGCTGGGATATAAGGCGATGCCGCCTATCACCAGCAAGTACACGCATAACAATGATTTAAAAAAGATGTTCCAACGGCGGGTGCGTTTTTGCTCATCGATGGCGGCAAAGGCGAGCTTTTCTAAAACGTCGCGCTCCCAAGTGGATGGTGTACTGGCTTCGGTTTTAACAGGTTCTTGCTGATTTTCCATGATGGTTTCGGTTGGTTAATTGAGGGGGATAAGCTTGCCACGAAAAACGCAGGGCGCTTTTACAACACGTTTCAGACGTCGGGCGGCTAAATAAATTCCAATAAGCGGGCGGGCTGTTCTAAACACAGCAATGGGCGGTAGGGCTGTAAAAAGCTTTCTGTGTGTGCGCCACAGGAAACCGCTACCGAAGCAATCTCGGCATTTAAGGCCATTTGCAAATCATGGATGGAATCCCCGACCATCAAGCTACGCGATTTGCAGACACCCGTATGGGCAATAATTTCATTGAGCATACGCGGGTCGGGCTTGGAGGCGGTTTCATCGGCGCAACGGGTGGCGCAAAATAAGTCGGCTGTGCCTGTGCCTGCCAAGGCTTCGTCCAGACCTGCACGGGTTTTGCCCGTGGCTACGGCGAGTTGGTAGCCATCGGCTTTCAATTGCAGCAGCATGTCATAAACGCCTGTAAATAAGTCGTCGCGGCTGATTTCTTTGGAGAAATATTCGCGGCTGTAATGGCTGATTAGCTGTTTTTGGATGTCGGCATCGGTGTCTGGAAATAAGGCGTGCATGGCTTTATCGATGCTCAGGCCAATGACGTCTTTGGCAGCTTGATGTTCCGGTTCTGCCAAGCCGCATAATTCGCCAGCTTTTTTTAAACAACGGGCAATCCAATCGATGGAGTCGATTAGCGTGCCATCCCAATCAAAAATAATTAAATCAAACTTGTTTTTCATGATGTAACAAATCGTTTAAGTGTTGAGGTAAAGGGGCGGAAACGGTTATTAAGGTGTTGGTGACGGGGTGTATGAATTTTAAAGTGGCGGCATGTAAAAACATGCGGTTATAGCCTTTGCTTTTAAAATGTTTGTTGGTTTCATCTGCGCCGTAGCGGTCATCGCCAACGATGGGATGGCCTAAGCTGGCGGCATGGACGCGGATTTGGTGGGTGCGTCCGGTTTTTGGCGAGGCTTCAACTAAGGTGGCTTCGGCGTATAAGGTCAAACGCCGGAACAGGGTTTCTGCGGATTTGCCCGCTTTGCTGATGACCACCATGCGCTCGCCGCCTTGGCTGACATTCTTTAATAAAGGCGCATCCACCACCAGTTTTTTTCTGACCCATTGCCCTGCCAGTAAGGCTAGGTAGGTTTTTTGTATTTGGTCTTCACGGAACAATTCATGCAGCAGCTTTAAGGCGCTGCGCTTTTTGGCTATCAATAAGCAACCGGAGGTGTCTTTATCCAACCGATGCACCAATTCCAAAAAATGCGCTTCGGGGCGGACTAAGCGCAGGCCTTCAATAATCCCCGCATTTATGCCGCTACCACCATGGACGGCAAAACCTGCGGGTTTATTAAGGATAATGAAGCCGTCATCTTCATACAAAACGCCTTGTAGCAAGAGATTTTTAAAGTTTTGTGGTATAAATGATTCCGGTGTCCGCTCAGCCACTCTGACTGGGGGAATCCTGACTATATCGCCAGCTACTAAACGATAGTTTACATCTACCCTGCCTTTATTGACCCGCACTTCGCCTTTGCGGACAATGCGGTAAATTCGGCTTTTAGGCACCCCTTTAAGACGGGTAATTAAGAAATTATCCAAGCGTTGATCGTTGTTATCTTCAGTAATTTCCACCAGTTGTACACTAGGCGAAATACTTTGTTCTGCTATGCTCATTGATTACCACAGTATCCTGCAAGGATTTATTCTTTAAAATTGATGTAATTCGATAAGGTTGCTATATTAGACGGGTTTTTTTAAAAAACATACTAGGCTTGGCATTTTTCCTCAAAGAAAACCCAGCTCAAGCCTTACGACGCTGTAAACCGTTATCGTTTGGCCGCTTCTGCAAAGCTGTTAATAGCCGCTAAACAAAAACGCCAGCACACGGCCTTAACCAAAACAGGCCAAACCTTTACAGCTTTCCTTGCCCACCTATCGCCTGTCTTTAACCAGACCGTGGCTGTCATGGGCATTAACTATACAAGATTACATAGCGATTGCCTTACTTTTAGGCTACGCAAGATTATTGGGTTCATCGTTCGACCCTCGACGCACGATTTTTAACTCCTGTTTACAGCAGACTACCAGTAAGACTGATGTCAGTGACTTGTTTGCCCAACCTTTTTGTTGGCTTTCACTGCGAAGTACGAGACTGATGACAACACACGCACAGTTACGGTGATAAAACCCCAGCCATACGCAGGGCGTTTTATCTGACATTGCAAAATCGCTAGACCAGTCTGATTACAAATCTGGCCACGGAGCAGGACACTACAAGGATACAAAATGAAAAGAATGCTTATCAACGCCACGCAGGCGGAAGAACTGCGGGTTGCTTTGGTAGATGGTCAAAAACTCTATGATTTTGACATTGAAGTTCCCTCGAAAGAACAAAAAAAATCCAATATCTACAAAGGCATAATCACCCGCGTAGAACCCAGTTTAGAAGCCGCCTTCATAAATTACGGCGCTGAAAAACACGGTTTTTTACCCTTCAAAGAAATCTCCCCCGCTTACCGCAATAACCACAACAACGAAGAAGGCCGCAAATTAGGCATTAAAGACCTGATTAAAGAAGGCCAAGAAATCGTCGTACAGATTGAAAAAGAAGAACGCGGCAATAAAGGCGCGGCATTAACCACCTACATCAGCTTGGCGGGCACTTACTTAGTGCTGATGCCCAACAACCCCAAAGCAGGCGGCATATCCCGCCGTATCGAAGGCGAAACCCGCTCAGAATTACGGGAAGTCATGGCTTCCTTAGAAATCCCAGAAAACATGGGATTGATTGTCCGCACCGCCGGTTGTGGTAAAAACGCCGAAGAATTGCAGTGGGATTTAAACTATCTGATGCAACTCTGGGAAGCCATAGAACGCTCATCATCCGAACAACAAGCGCCATTTTTAGTCTTCCAAGAAAGCAACGTCATCATCCGCGCCCTGCGTGACCACTTGCGTGGCGACATCGACGAAATCCTCATCGACAACGAAGAATCCTTCGGACTGGTACAAAACTTCCTCAAACAAGTCATGCCGCATTTCTTGCCCAAGGCAAAACTGTATCAAGACTCCGTGCCGCTGTTTAACCGCTACCAAATCGAATCGCAAATTGAGATCGCCTACAACCGCGAAGTGTCCTTGCCATCCGGCGGCTCCATCGTCATCGACCATACCGAAGCGCTAACCTCCATCGACATTAACTCGGCACGCGCCACCAAAGGTAATGACATTGAAGAAACCGCACTCAACACCAACGTGGAAGCGGTTGATGAAATTGCCCGGCAATTGCGTCTGCGAGATTTGGGCGGCTTGTTCGTTATCGACTTCATTGACATGATGTCCAACAAAAACCAACGCACTGTTGAAAACCACTTGCGTGATGCCTTAAAACTAGACCGCGCCCGCATCCAAACCAGCCGTATCTCGCGCTTTGGCTTGCTGGAAATGTCGCGGCAACGGATGCGCCCATCGCTAGGCGATTCCACGCAACTGCCCTGCCCGCGCTGTAAAGGCCAAGGCACTATCCGTAATGTGGAATCAGTGGCTTTATCGGTGATGCGGATTATCGAAGAAGAAGCCATGAAAAAAGGCACGGAAAAAGTCATCGCGCATTTGCCGATTGAATCCGCCACCTTCTTGCTGAACGAAAAACGCTCTGCCATTGAACAAATCGAAAGCCGCTTAAAAGTCGGCATAGTCATTTTGCCAAGCAAACATCTGGAAACACCTGCTTACGACATTGAGCGCATTAAAGAAAAAGATGGCGGCAACGAAGAACGCACCAGCTATCAACAAATTAAAGCCGAAGAAATTGCCCTGCCAAGCTTTGCCCAACAAGTGAAGCCGAAATCTGAACGCCCTGTGGTGAAAGAATTCTTGCATGACATGCCAGAACCGATACAGCACAAAAACGAAGCGGCTAGCCTGATTAAACGTTTCTGGCACAAATTGGTCAGCAGCATCAACACCGATGGCGCAACAACCGAAGCTGACGAAAAACCTGCGGTCATCGAAACCAGCGCAGCCCCAACCGTTAGCGAAAATCCTAAGCCTTTTAAAAGCCGCAACAACCGCCGCAACCGTAACCGTAACCAAAACCGCAACAACAACCAAGCTGCGGCAGCGACAACCGAAACCACGGCAGCGGACAACGGCAACAGCCCACAGCAAGCGCCACAACAGCCAGTTAAAGTCTCAACCCGCAACGTCAGACCCAACTTGCCGCGTGTTGAAAATACGGAAACCGCCGCATCAGCAACACCACAAAATGCAGCGTTAGATGCAAACGACAATGCCGATGCCACAAATGAAGATGGCAACAGACAAAATCCGCGCCGTGGCAATTCCAGACGCGGACCAAACCGTCGCAGACCTCGTAACCCCAATTACAAAAAGCCGGAAAATGGCACAGAAAACAACGCAGAACCCATGGATGCCGACAACTACACGCAACCGGAAAGATCTGCCGACCACCATGACCGTGATCGTGACCATGACAACCGCAGCAACGAAGCCAGTGCTCCGCAATCGCAGCCTGTAGTAGTAACAGCAACACCTGCCGCCGTTATCGAAGCTAAACCCGTGGTTGAAGCTATCCAAATAGCCAAACCGCAACCAGTCGCTGCACCAGCAGAATCGGCTCCACAACCAGTACACCGCCCAGCGGCTGAGGTTGCACCGATAATTGTTGCTCCAGTGGAAAACCGCCCGCAACCTGCGCCAGTGCAGGAAGCCCAGTCGACCCCACGACCACCGCAAGATACCGAAAACAACTAAGCACTCGCGGCATCCAAAATGTATTTTTTGGATGCCGCCCCCCTCTTAAATATTAAAACCGCCAATCATTATTGAGTGGCCTTTAAATTGACGGCCTTCCCCTCTAATTTGCAACATCCCAGCTAACGCAGTTGACCGCGATCCTAATGCTTTTAGGCCTGATTTAACAGCTCTCGAACTTAGTTCTTATAAGCCATCAACCTCCCTATAAAAACGGTAAACAACCAGCTTTACCTGTTTTTACAATTCAAACTGTTTCTCCCTGCTACCCAATTCAGTAAACTGAACGATGGTGTTGTTTTTAACATACGTTAAATGACGTATCGTAGTTTGAACACAATCAGCCAACAATTCATCCTCAAGCCATAAAAACCATCCAAAAAAAACTGTTTTTTATTGGCATCTGCATTTTTTCTCGTTTAAATAACTTAAAATCAACAACCTTTTTATAAGCCGCCGACAATGCCCCAAAAAGCAATACAACCAATAACAAAATGCACCGATTACAATCCCTAAACTTTTCCAACATACGCGAGCATTTACTTAACAATACGCTACTTTTTCTAGCCGTAATCAGCATACCTAACCTAATAGACTGGTTTTCGTTTGTAACATCCTCTGATTGGCGCAACATAGACATACAAAGCGCTTTATTTTTAACTTGCTTTCCGGCCTGGTTGGCCCGAAAAAAAATCTCATACACCATTAAGACAGGCATATTGTTATCCCTGATTTGGTTATCTTGCCTCATTGGGCTGGTGTACTTAGGGCCGACAACACTGGTTGGCTTGCTTGATATGCTGTTTATCATTGCCGCCTTGGTGTTTCTAAACAGACGTACTGCGCTCATGTTAATCATCGGCAATATGCTCTGTAGCAGCCTGATTGCTATTGCCGCAAGCCAACAATGGTCGGCATTGCCCATAAATTTTATCGACCATCCTTATCCCGCTAGTTTTTGGTTAAAACTATTCTGGCAATTTATTAGTGTTTCCCTGTTTGTCGCCTATCTCAGTTGCCGTTTACAGCGAGAAATCAACGCGGATAATGGCTTTGCCGAACAACAGCGCAAAATTATGGCGGAGATGCCTGGTTTTTTTTACCAGTTTGTCTTGCACAGCAACGGCGCTACCAGCATGCCCTATGCCAGCGAAGCCTTAAAAAACTATTTCGGCGTAGACCCAGAAGCCGTCAAAACCAACGCGGCCATATTATTCAGTAAACTCCATCCAGAAGATTTAAGCACCGTTTGGAATTCCATCGAAGAATCCAAACAAACCATGAATGCCGCCCATGCGGTTTTTCGGATTATTCATCCAGAAAAGCACATTATCTGGGTTGAATATACCGCCAAGCCAGAACGGCTAGCCAATAACGATATACTTTGGCATGGCTTACTTAAAGACATAACCGAGCGTAAACGCGCCGAACAACAGTTAACAGCTACCTTAGAAAACACCCCCAACGTAGCGGTGCAATGGTATGACGAAGACACGCGGGTGCTCTATTGGAATAACGCCTCAGAACAGATACTCGGTTGGCGGCGCACAGAAGCATTGGGCAAAACTGTCGATGAATTGATGAATACGCCCAAAGAAAAGCAACGTTTGCAGGAAATTTTCAAATCCATCCGCGTAAATGATGCCGTAATTACCAAAGAAACCAGCCAATGCCGCCACGAAAACCAGCAATTAATCACCTTATCTTCCAGTATTTTTGCCATCCCCAATACCGAAAGCCCTATTTATGTATGTATGGCGGTAGAAATCACCGACCAACAACTCGCCAAACAAGCTTTACAAGAAGCCAAATTGGAAGCGGAATTGGCTAACCAAGCTAAATCAGAATTTCTCGCCAGCATGAGCCATGAGTTGCGTACACCGTTAAATGCCATTATCGGTTTCGCCCAATTGCTGGAGATGGGGCAACTCTCACCATTAACTACCGATCAAAAAAGCGCGGTGACCCATATTTTTAATAGCGGCCATCATTTATTGAGCTTAATTAATGAAATCTTAGATTTGGTACGTATTGAAAACGGCAAAATTAATTTAAAGCTGGAAAATATCAAAATTGAAAACATCATCGAAGAAGTTATATCGCTCTCCTCTGGCATGGCGCTAGAAAGACAAATTGCGATCAACTACGAGCATAGCAAAAATTATTCTATTTACGCAGACACCGCAAGAGTGAGGCAAATTCTGCTTAATTTGGTCTCCAATGCCATTAAATACAACCGACAAGGCGGTGAAATCATTATCAGCTCGGTTATTGCCGACAATATGGTGCGTATCATCGTCGCTGACACGGGCATGGGTATATCAGAATATTACCGCCCAGAAGTTTTTAAACCATTCAAACGCTTGTCGGCAGAAAAATCGACGATTGAAGGCACAGGGATAGGCTTGGTAATTAGCAAGCAATTGGTGGAAGCCATGAATGGCAGTATTGATTATGAAAGCAGCTTAGGGAAAGGCTCGCGCTTTTGGATTAACTTGCCGCGCAGTACCAGCCGCCAAAGCACCTTTTACGAGCCGCCAATGGCACAACAAAATCTTAAAAAGAAGCTGGCATGTTCGCAAAACGATTGCCTAGTGCACGGTCGGGTTTTGTATATTGAAGACAGCTTATTGAATATTAATGTTATGAAGCAAGTTTTCCGCACCCAAAAAAATCTGGAATTGGTGATTGCCGAAACGGCTGAGGCAGGTTTAAAAATCATCCGAACTAGCCGGGTTAATTTGGTGTTAATGGATTCCAATTTACCGGGGTTGAGTGGCTTGGAAGCCTTAGCGATCATCAAAAACAATCCACAAAGTGCTTTAATTCCGGTTATTGCGGTCAGCGCGGCTGCCATGCCCAATATTATTGCCGCAGGCTTAAATGCAGGCTTTAGCGCGTATTTGACCAAGCCGTTTGATGTTGAAGAATTGCTTGAAGTCATCCATAGCCATTTACAATGCAGCCAAATTGAACACTAAGTACTTGGCTAAAAATGATTTTCTGCTTACTACCAGCGAAACTCAAGATGAAATCAGGGCAAACGCCGCGCCAATCAATAGATTTTTGCTTCCAACCATTCCATTAACGCATCAGCTAACATTGGCTCGGCGATAACCCAGCCTTGTAAGAAATCAACCCCTAAAGATTTCGCCCAAAGCAGTTCCGCTTCGGTTTCAATGCCTTTTGCTATCAGTTGGCATTGTTGGTTTTTTATTGTCGCCAACACCGATTCAAATTTTGCTTTATGCGTGGCTAATTGCAACAACATCTGCTTATCCATTTTTAATTCAGCAATCACATTCGGCGGCAGTTGTTCTATAAGCAAAGCGCTGGCGCTGAAATGGTTGATTGCCACTCTGAACCCGCGTTGTTGATATTCCTGCAATTTTGGTAACGCCGTTGCTAAATTAGCAACAAAAGTACTTTCATCGATGGTTAATATGATTTTTTCCGCGTTAAATCCTGTGGCATAAAGGCTGGACTGTATAAAGTCGAACAAATGGCTATTGGTTAACCAATGCAATGGCAAGTTGATGGAAATCGGTAAATCAAAACCCCAATCACCCAGCCTTGCGCCCGCAACAAAGGCTTTAATAAACAACACTTCGGAAAGTTGGTTGATTAATCCATAGGATTCAGCCGCAAAAATAAACGCATCCGCAGATTTTATCTCACCTTGATGATGCCATCTGGCTAGCGCCTCAATCACCACTGGCTGCAAAGTTTGGGCATCAACCCTCGGTTGAAAATACATTTCGAATTCATTATTACGTAGCCCTGCCAAAATCGCTTCCGGCGATAATTGTTGGGCATTTTTGGGTTTATCTTGTTCTTGGTGACTTGTGGCGACAGTATCGGCTTGCAAGCGAAAGGCAGCGTCAATAACCGCTTCCAAAGACTTAAACAAACCCGCCAACGATACCTGCAACGATGGGCTAAATCCGGCTTTGGCTTGCTGTTCTAAGATTTTTGCCTGTTCAGTAAACTGTATAGCGCCCATGGTTTGCGCGGATGACTTGAGTTTGTGCATTGCCAATGCTAACGCGTGGGTATCTTGGTTTTGCAGGTGTTGTTGGCAATCCGTTAAAGTAGTTTGCGCGGTATCGATAAATAAACGCACTAAATGCTGGATTTGTTCTAAAGGTAAAACCCCTGTAATGGCAACAAGTACGCTGCAATCCAATATCGGCAAATGACTGATGGCATCATTGGCAGATACGTCGATCAAAGTCTCTTCGGCTATGGGCAGCCCAGTTTTTTTGGGCAGCCACTTGTCTAAAATTTGCCGGAGCTTATCCAACTCAATGGGTTTAACCAAAATATCATCAATGCCAGATTTTTTAAAAAAACCAGCTTCATAGTCATTTTCAGAATTTGCAGAAATGGCAATAATTGGCAAACGGTGCGTATCGCCCTGTTCATGCAGGCGAATACTGTTCGCCAAGGCTACGCCATCCATCACTGGCATATTTAAATCCGTTAACAACAAATGGTAGTTTTGGTTTTTCCAAGCCTGCTGTGCTTCCAAGCCATTACTGACTATATCGGCTTCCATGCCTAACACCTGTAACTGAATTTTTAAAACAGCTTGATTGGCAGGGTTATCTTCGGCAACCAAAATACGGTAGCCATTTACGGTTGTTGTTGGCGATGATGCAACCAAAGGCGGTGGCGATTTCACCTGCTCTTGAACAGCTTTATATTTATCCGAGATAACCAAATTAGATGCGTAATCCATACATTTACTTTCTGACGACGATAACAAATACCCACAGGTTTCTACAAAAGGCCTCATAAATTCTAATGAAGACGCGTCGTAGCCTTCAGGCTTATTGGCCAAACCCACCACGCCCAATAGTTTTTTGCCGAAATAAATGGGTATTCCGAGCAATTTGTGGGCGATGATGACATCCTCAGTAAAGCCACAACCCCTGTTATCGTGAATACAATTATTATCCACAACCTCATTCCCATAAACGATCACATCACCATAAAGGCTATGTAAACGTAACAGTTGCAAACCTTGGGTCAATTGCTGTTGATAATTTTTGTTTGTGGCATCATCCCAAGCTTTATCTTCAATGGCGAGCATTTCAAGGCAGGCATCACTATTAGCGTTAGACAATAATCGACCAATAAAACCAAATTGACTGCTACACAACTGCATTAAACCGGATAACAACTGGCTACTGGAGTAAACCAAATCATCATCAATTAAATGCCCTTGCAAGACCTGCCTAAATAAGTTGGAAAAACGCCGCTGTTGGTTTTCGCTGAAATACTGGTTTTTTTGCTGGGTGATGTCGGTACTGATGGTGAGATATTTTTCCGGATAGCCGTTGCTATCAATAATAGGCACAACTGTGGATTTCATCCAATAAACGCTGCCATTTTTGGCGCGGTTTTGAATTTCACCGCGCCAAATATTGCCGATTGAAACAACCTGCCACAAATCGGCAAAAAAATCCGCATGGTCGTGGCCTGAATTGATAAGGCGATGGTTTTGTCTGCGTAACTCAGCTTCGCTATAGCCGCTGAGCTGACAAAACAGTTGATTGACATGAATAATATTGCCATCTAAAGAAGTAACAGCAACAACCGCATGGGCGTTTAGGGCTTCAGCAATGACCTCAAGGCTTATACCGATCGCAATATCATTGAAAATATCTGCGGTAACGCTTTCCATACTGTTAATGTTTTTGCAGTTTATCAAGCTTGTTTTCTATTAATAATCGGAGGGCAATAAATGGCACTGGTTTGGAAAAAATAGGAATACCCGGCAACAAGGCTCTTGCCGCTTCCATCTCTGAAGCCTCTAAGGCGGTGACAACAATAATATCGGAATCGTTAACAAAAATTTTGCCACGCAAATGGCGAATCATACGAAAACCATCCATACCCGGCATCCGCAGATCCGTGATGATTAAATCCGGGCTTTCACGGCCTATCGCCATCAAACCATCAAAGCCATCGCTGGCAGTTAACAGCTCAAAAGGCAAATCCCACTCAGCAAAGTTGTGGCGATAAACTTCCAATTGCACTGCATCATCTTCCACCACCAGGATTTTAGCGATGTTAACTTGCTTTGCAGATACTGGCGCAGCGGATATTAACTTTTGTTTGTTGGCCATTTCTTCAACAGCCGCACGCGGGATGCGCCGATGGCCGCCTACTGTTTTCCAAGCTGGCAAAACCCCTGTTTCTACCCACAACTGTATCGTCGACAAGGCCACACCTAAGATGACCGCCGCTTTACGCGTGGACAAAAAATCTGTTGTTTGCTCTGTATCTTCAGACATGAAGTCCCTACTTTAAATTATTAAATTTGCTGGCTAAATCCGATACTTAAGACTTTTCCGACTAAGGCGACAGTGGCTACAAATATTTTCTTATCCTAATAAACCCAAAAATATTTTTAGCTATTTTGAATATCATCAAAACCTTAATCAAACCCTAATTTTTTTAAATATGTGCGAGCTATTTGGATTGCAATCGCAAAATCCGACAATTTAGAACACACAGACAGAAGCATCCTCATTTATTGCCATGAAATATGTGACAAAAATACCGAAATGAATTAATATGACAAAAACCCATCTAAGAATTTGTTCATTTACACAGTGATACCATCCAGCAAATTCTTAAAAAGCAAAAAGCCTATTAATTAGCACTGCTAACAATCTATGCTTAACAATTCTAGTTTGAATTGATTAATGAAAAACGGCAAAAAACAGCAAGACTGAAGGAATTTGGCAAATAATTTAACATGTGTACCGTAATGCCCATGACTCCAAATCCCCCAATATTTAGAATCCCACCAACGAAGCCAAGTTAGGCTCTGTCATCTCCTATAGCAAGACGCCTCTCTGTTCTGTTTTCATTCGCTGAACTAATACAAACGAGTAGCTTAAACCATTTCAGTGAGTTCCAATTCAGCCTTTAATAGAAATTAGCGCCATTTTCACAAATCAGGCATAAAAAGCCCTTACGACCATTTACAATTCAAAATCCCGTTTATATTGCCATAGCCGTTACGCTTATTCAGGCCGATTTTCCGCTTCCCGCTGCCGATAAAATTCCTTCACAAACGCAGCCAATTCCTGCTTTTCGATAGCATCGCGCAAACCTTGCATTAGGCTTAAGTAATAATACAAATTGTGGATAGTATTCAGCCGCGAGCCGAGCATTTCTTGGCATTTATCCAAATGCCGTAAATAGGCGCGGGAATAGTTTTGGCAGGTGTAACAACCGCATTCTTCATCTAGCGGGCGATTGTCGAATTCATATTTGGCGTTGCGGATTTTCACCACACCAAAACGGGTGAACAAATGCCCGTTGCGGGCGTTGCGGGTGGGCATCACGCAATCGAACATATCAATGCCACGGCAGACCGCTTCCACCAAATCTTCCGGCGTACCGACACCCATCAAATAACGCGGTTTATCGACTGGCATTTTGGTATGAACCACATCTAAAGTCGCCATCATTTCGTCTTTGGGTTCGCCAACCGACAGGCCACCAATCGCATAACCATCAAAACCAATATCGACCAACCCTGCTATAGATTCTTGGCGTAAATGCTCATACATGCCGCCTTGAACGATGCCGAATAAAGCGTTGGGATTGTCGCCATGCGCGTCTTTGCTGCGTTGCGCCCAGCGTAAAGACAGGCGCATGGAATCGGCAGCTTGGTCGACAGTAGCGGGGTACGGCGTGCATTCGTCGAAAATCATAACGATGTCCGAACCTAATTCGCGCTGCACTTGCATGGATTCTTCCGGCCCCATGAAAATTTTGCTGCCGTTAATCGGCGATTGGAAAGTCACGCCTTTTTCGGTGATTTTCCGCAACGCGCCCAAACTGAATACTTGGAAACCGCCGGAGTCAGTAAGAATCGGTTTTTGCCAGCGCATAAAATCGTGCAAATCACCGTGGGCTTGGATGACCGCCGTGGTCGGGCGCAACATCAAGTGAAAAGTATTGCCGAGAATGATTTGCGCGCCGATGCTAGTCAGGTCTTCCGGCGTTAAGGCTTTCACCGCGCCGTAAGTACCGACTGGCATGAATATTGGCGTTTCCACCACGCCACGGGCAAATGTCAGCTGACCACGACGGGCGTAACCGTCGGTGTTTTTGAGTGTAAATTCCATGCTAATTGCTGTTGTCCCGTACTATTGTCGATTGGCTACCGATAAACAAAGCATCGGTATATTTCAACAGGCAATAGTATCAAAAATGCGGGTTTAGAGGTTGGCTAAACTATCAAATTATCTACGGATGAAATCATTTTATCCATAACAAATTGAACATAAAGGGATTTTTAATATGGCGACTTCTATTACCAATAAGTGCTACTCGCTTACACCCCCATTGCCAAGATAAAGCGGAAGCGAAAGCAGTGAAATGCAACGTATCCAGCCGTTTTAAATTTATGGGGAAAGCCGATTGAGTATTTGCAACGGGATTTATGGCGGGACTTACAACTGCACATCCTTGTGCTAACTTCCTTTAAACTTAAAAAGGCTTATTCAATTCCTGTTTTTGCAGGTTTGGCTTCTACAGGCTTTTCAGTTTCCACTGCGGCTTGCTCTTGCGGTTCGGCAGTTGCTTCTGCTGAAGCTGTCGAGCCGACTTCTTTAGAGGCGGTCAAGAATTTGGCATCTGGCCCCATGGGTACGGAAAAATCAGCCGAGGAAATAACGGTTTTGGTTGCCAAATCGATGATGCGTAACGATACATAAGTGTTCTTTTTGCCTGGCGCGTAAACACCACCGACTAAAACACCCGCTTGATAACGTTTCAACTCTTTTTTGGTTTCAGGCGTCAATTGCAAAGTGCCGTCTTCTTTCATAATAAACAAATCAATCGGTAATTCCATGCCGACAATCTGGTGTCCGTCTTTATGGAAAGCCGAGGCGATTTGATCGGAAACGATGCGCCCAAATGCCGAGGTTTTGTTGAGGTTATCGACATTCAACAAGGTGCTGACGACAATCAAGCTGTTTTTAGGGATTTTACGGTTCAGGCGGCTGTTTAATTCTGCGACGGCGTCGTAGCTGACTTGAATCAAATCCGCATCTTTAACTTCGTATTGACGGTAGCCAGCGCAGCCGCTTAGCGTGGCAGCCAACAGGGCGGGGAGTAAAATTGTAGCCTTTCTTAACATTGCCATAGTTTCCAGAATGTGGGTTAGTGTCGTGGGATTTGAGGTGCTTGCGTACCATTTGCTAACGCAGCAAAGTTGAAATACTAGCTTATCGGGATAGGTGAAGCAAGACGGGAATACAAATTGCTTATTTGCTGTATAGTTTAAAGTTTTTGACCTGAAATTGTATGTTTGAAACCGATGTAATCATTATCGGCGCGGGCGCGTCGGGCTTAATGTGTGCCATAGAAGCGGGCAAACGCGGACGGCGGGTGCTGGTGTTGGATCATGCCAATAAAGCCGGAAAAAAAATCCTGATGTCTGGCGGCGGTCGCTGTAATTTCACCAATTACTCGGTTGAGCCGGAAAATTTCATCTCCAACAACCCGCATTTTTGTAAATCCGCCTTAAGCCGCTTTAGCCAATGGGATTTTTTGGCGATGGTCGGGCGTTACCAAATCCCCTTCCATGAGCGCGAACACGGGCAGTTATTTTGTGATAACAGCGCCAAAGACATTCTCACCATGTTATTGACAGAATGCGCGGCGGCGGGAATAAGCATCCGGCTGGATACGCCTATCAACCGCATCCAACAGCAGCAAGGCGGTTTTATCGTCAACAGCGGCGCAGGCCAGTTCAGTTGCCAATCCTTAGTGATTGCCACAGGCGGTTTGTCGATCCCGAAAATGGGCGCTACGCCATTCGGCTACCAAATTGCCGAACAATTCGGCCTTAACATCATCCCAACCCGGGCGGGTTTAGTGCCGTTTACCTTGCAACCACACGATAAAGACCGCTTCTCACCCTTATCCGGCATCGCCCTGCCCTGCGTGGTCAGCAGCGCCCGGCAGACGTTTAAGGAAAACTTACTGTTCACCCATCGCGGTTTAAGCGGCCCGGTTATTTTGCAAATCTCATCTTACTGGCAACCCGGCGAAGCCATCGTGATTGATTTGTTGCCCGATACGAATGTGTTGGCAGAACTAAAAAACAAGCGCCAACAAAAACTAAAAAACACCGTAAAAACCGTGTTGGAAAGCTATTTACCCAAACGTTTATTGGCGTGTTTGCTGGAAGAAAGCTTACTAAACAAATCCATCGCCGATTGCTCAGACCCACATTTTGAACAAGTCGCCAAGCAAATCCAACAATGGGCAATCAAACCCAACGGCACCGAAGGCTACCGCACCGCCGAAGTCACCGCAGGCGGGGTCGATTGCGAGGAATTATCATCAAAAACCATGGCAAGCAAAAAAGTGCCGGGGCTGTATTTTATTGGGGAAGTGGTGGATGTAACAGGCTGGCTGGGCGGCTACAACTTCCAATGGGCGTGGTCATCAGCGTGGTGCGCGGGGCAGTTTGTTTAACGGAGAATTAGTGGTCTTGGGTTTATTGCCTTAATTATCATCTTCGAAATTAATATTTACATCCATTCTTTGGTGCGGAAGCCAATACTATCAATACTGTCACTTATTAATTTATAAAAAATCACATGGTTTCTTTTTTAGCTGTTGTGAGATAAATAGGACTACCAGGCAAATTTTTCCCTGTATCTGTAAAAATAACGTGTATCGGTTGATTATCGCTAATATCCCTATCTAATTTAATGAGAAAACCGCTCTTTAAATAAATTTTGCTATAGACAGCAGCTACATCTGTACGAGGCTCATTGGCTAATACGGTCATTATTTTTTGATTATTGATTAATAGCGTAACACTAATAGGTTTCTTTACATCCAAGCAACATGCCCAACCAATTATAGAATCGCCATCCCATGATTCTAAATTACCTACAAAAGCCTTGTGTCTTCTCTTTTTATAAACACGAAACAGAAATTGAATATGCTGGATAACACTTAAATCCTGATAAGTTTTTAAATGAATTAGTGCTTTAAATAGATGATTTTTATAGCTACCCTGCAAGCGTAGTTGAAGCATTCCCCAAAACAGCCATAACTCTTTATCGGTTTTGTGCTTAGCCAGCAGCGGTCTAATTAAATTTTTAGCCTCTTTAATAAAATTACCGTAATACAATGATTTTACTTTTAATAACACGCGCGAATCTTCAGTGTCATTAGTCGTATCAGTAAATTGGGCCATGACATTAGCCATAATATAATCAACAAACTGGCTGTTTACATGACGAAAATCATCTTCGCGCCAAACAACTGCCGGATTGCTTAGGACGACAAATTCGTAGCTAGGGAAATAATTAACGTTTGCTTTATTACATAAAAACTGTTCTACGGCCGCCCTCAATACCGCTTTAGAATAAGCACTGGCAGTCAAGACATCTTGTTGGCGAAAAGTGACCGATAACGGAATAGGAGAAACAGTGATGAGCAAGCGAAAACTTGGCTTTAGGTAAGTGGCTAATAATTGATAGGTTTCTTCCAAATAACTTAAGGTTTGCCCATAATCAAACACATGTAATTCAAAGCGCCCAGGATAGCAACGCACCGTTTCAGGCGAAGCTGTTCTGTTCAAATAGAGTTGCGTGTGTTTATCGAACCAAACCTCACTTAACCCTAAAGTTAAAATAACTACATCAGCTTCTTTAACTCTTTTAAAAGCTTGATTAAATGCCTCTCGAAATAGCTTAGCAAAGCTTTCGTCATCACTGTAGTCTGGCCCCATAAGTTGGTAATCCTGCCACAACTGATTAGACACTTCAATTAAGGCATTCTCGTGATGGTAAGGTGTAGCCGGATTTAACGCCCATGCCAACTCATTGTAAATGGATGCAACATTATATTTGTGAAATATACTTGCATCCGTTTTGTTCCGATTAGGTGATTTGGGCAAATCTTGAAACAGCGATAACACATTAAAATCCTGCCGATGCAAAGTTTCACTGATTTCTTGTGCGAAACAGGAGCCTATACAGAATATCTTTTCATTCCTATGGATTTTAAAATTAGCTTGAGTACAAGGCGTTGCGATTGGATACAAGCGTTCCGGCATTTGGCGATTAGGCCAACGTTGGTATTTGTTTTTTTTTACCAGCGTTGACCAAACGTCTTCACCTGAGATAATTTCAATTGCCATATAAATTACGCATCAATAGTTATCTGCCATTATCAAGCTTTAGAAAATACATTGTGTTAAGCCAATTTCTCCTGCACCCAACCCAAAACCCCACCCAAAGCCGCACCCAAGCCACTAGCATCATTCCCCCCAGCCATTGCCATATCCGGTCTTCCACCGCCTTTGCCGCCGACTTGTTGGGCAACGAAATTGACCAAATCGCCTGCTTTCACTTGTCCCATCCGGTCTTTACTCACGCCAGCAACCAAGCTGACTTTGTCGCCTTCGACGACTGCCAATACCACTACCGCGCTGCCGAGTTTGTTTTTCAATTGGTCGGCGAGGTCGCGTAGGGCTTTGGCTTCTATGCCTTCGAGTTTGACGGCTAATACTTTCGTGCCAGACACTTCGACGGCTTGGTTGACTAGATCATCACCTTGCGAGCTGGCGAGTTTGGCGTTGAGGCGTTCGAGTTGTTTTTCTAAATCGCGGCTTTTTGCCAATAATTGTTCGACTTTTTCTGCGGCTTTGTCGGGTGCGCTTTTCAGCAATCCGGCGATGGTGTTCAGCACTTGTTCGCGCTCGCCCAACCAAGCCATACAACCCGCGCCCGTGACGGCTTCGATACGGCGCACACCTGCGGCTACGCCGGTTTCGCTGATGATTTTGAAGCAACCGATGTCGCCTGCGCGTTCAACATGAGTGCCACCGCAGAGTTCGGTGGAGAATGCACCGATTTTTAATACCCGCACTTCGTCGCCGTATTTTTCGCCGAACAAAGCCATTGCGCCTGCTTTGACCGCATCGTCTTTTGCCATGATTTCGGCGGACACGGGCTGGTTCAAGCGGATTTGTTCGTTCACCAGTTTTTCTAAAACGGCGATTTGTTCCGGTGTGACGGGTTCAAAATGCGAGAAGTCGAAACGTAAACGTTCAGGATTGACCAACGAGCCTTTTTGCGCGACGTGATCGCCCAAGGTTTGGCGTAAGGCGGCGTGTAATAAATGCGTGGCGGAATGGTTGAGTTCGGTGGCTTTGCGCTCTTCGGCACTGACTTTGGCGTTGCACAAGTCCCCGACTTTTAATTCGCCGGAGACGACTTTACCTTTATGCAGGAACAGCGTACCGCCTTGTTTTTGGGTGTCGGCTACCGCAAATACGCCCCCGTCGGTTTTCAATTCGCCGCAGTCGCCGATTTGTCCGCCGGATTCGCCGTAGAATGGGGTTTTATCCAAAACCACCACGCCTTCGTCGCCTTCATCCAAGGTATCAACAGGCTGGCCTAGTTTAAACAAAGCGACGATATGCACTTGGTCATCCAAGTTGTCGTAGCCTGTGAATTCGGTTTGGCTGTCGAGTTTGATGTCTTGGTCGTAATCGGCACCGAAGCTGCTGGCAGAACGGGCGCGGTCACGTTGTGCCGCCATCGCGGTTTCAAAGCCGTCGTAATCAACCGTCAAATTGTTTTCGCGGGCAAAATCGGCGGTCAAATCAACAGGGAAACCGTAGGTATCGTAAAGCTGGAACACAGTTTCGCCGGGAATGACCGTGCCTTCCAGTTTGGCGACGCAGGCTTCAAGGATTTTCATGCCCTGCCCTAAGGTTTCGGCGAAACGCTCTTCTTCTTTTTTCAGGATGCGTTCAACTTGCTCTTGTGCAGCGGCAAGTTCAGGATACGCCGCGCCCATTTCTTCAACTAAAGGCGCGACCAGTTTGTAGAAGAAAATATCCAAAATGCCTAAGCGGTAGCCGTGACGAATCGCACGACGGATGATGCGGCGCAAAACATAGCCACGGCCTTCGTTGGATGGCATCACGCCATCGGCTACCAAGAACGCGCAAGAACGGATATGGTCGGCGATAACGCGCAAAGAGCTATTGGTTAAATCGTCGGTTTTCGCCAAGGCCGCTGCGGCAGTCAGCAGTTTTTGGAACAAGTCGATTTCGTAATTGCTATGTACGCCTTGCAAGATTGCCGAGATACGCTCCAATCCCATGCCCGTATCGACGGATGGTTTTGGTAACGGTGTCATAGTGCCGTCAGCGGAACGGTCGTACTGCATGAATACGAGATTCCAAATTTCGATATAACGGTCGCCATCTTCATCTGGGCTGCCTGGAGGGCCGCCGAAAATATTTTCGCCGTGGTCGTAAAAAATTTCGGTACATGGGCCGCAAGGGCCGACATCGCCCATCGACCAAAAATTGTCTTTGGTGGCGATGCGCGAGAAACGGTTGGGATCAACACCGACGTGGTTTAGCCAAATCGCTTCGGCTTCGTGGTCTTCCGCGTAGACCGTGACCCACAGTTTTTCGACGGGGATTTCCATTTCTTTGGTGAGAAATTCCCACGCGTACTCAATGGCTTCTTTTTTGAAATAATCACCAAAACTGAAATTGCCGAGCATTTCAAAAAACGTGTGATGCCTTGCCGTGTAACCGACATTTTCCAAGTCGTTGTGCTTGCCGCCTGCACGCACACAGCGTTGGCTAGTCGCAGCGGTGGTAAACGGTTTGTGTTCGCGGCCTAAGAATACGTCCTTAAACTGCACCATGCCTGCGTTGGTGAACAGCAAAGTCGGGTCATTGCCTGGCACTAGCGAGCTGGATGGCTGGATGCTGTGTCCACGTTGACGGAAAAAATCGAGGAAGGCGGCGCGTAGTTGTGCGCTAGTCATTGTTTTCATAATTGATTATTCACGGAAACTTAAAGAATTTTTAATGATGATTGATGCCCGTCGCATCGGTTTACTTTTTACCAGACCCAAATTTTCTGCCATGCAAGCCAACCAAAAACGTATTCACCATGCCAGAAGGAAAGCCACGTTGCCATAAAAAACGGCTACGCTTTGCCCAATCATTGGCATCAGCGGGTGGGTCATCATGATATTTTTTTTGGTAGACATCCGCCAGAACGGTTTGCCAACTGCCTGCCACCGATTGGGCTACCTGCTCGAGATCAACGTTGGTTATGCCGTTGCGGTTGAGTTCATAAGCAATAGCAATCGGGCCAAAGCCGCGATTGATACGATGCCGCGCATAGCTTTCCGCATAACGGCTATCGCATTGCCAGCCTTGTGCGGTTAGTTGTTCGATAACCGCTAAACTGGCCTCGCGGCTAAAGCCTTTTAACGCCAATTTATCCAACAATTCCAATCGGCTGTGTTCCCTACGCGCCAATAGCAGCAAACAATGGTTTTCTATTTGTTTGGCTATTGCCGCTTCCATAGCAATCCGGGTTATTCGTCTTCAAAATCGGGTTCTTGCGCTTCTACTTGCTCCAATTCGGCTTTGCTTTTGGGCTTTACTAACGCCACTTCCCTGATTTTCATTTCCACATCTTTGGCTTTTTCAGGGTGTTCTTTCAAAAACAAGCGGGCATTTTCTTTGCCTTGACCGATTTTTTCATCGCCATAGGCATACCAAGAACCGGATTTTTGGATGAAGCCGTACTTAACGCCTAAATCAACCAATTCGCCAGTAAACGAGACGCCTTCGCCGTATAAAATTTCAAACTCGGCTTCTTTAAATGGCGGTGCGACTTTGTTTTTAACCACTTTTACCCGCGTTTCGTTACCGATAACTTCTTCGCCTCTTTTAACCGAGCCAATACGACGGATGTCTAAACGGACTGAGGCATAAAATTTCAGCGCGTTACCGCCTGTGGTGGTTTCAGGGCTACCAAACATCACGCCGATTTTCATGCGGATTTGGTTGATGAAAATAACGAGGGTATTGGAGCGTTTGATATTGGCGGTGAGTTTACGCAAAGCTTGCGACATCAAACGGGCTTGTAAACCCATGTGTGAATCGCCCATATCGCCTTCAATTTCAGCTTTTGGGGTCAATGCGGCAACCGAGTCTATCACCACAATATCAACCGCGCCGGAACGCACCAGCATGTCGGTGATTTCTAAGGCTTGCTCGCCTGTATCGGGCTGGGAAACCAACAGATCATCAACATTAACGCCCAGCTTTTCTGCATAGCCAGGATCCAACGCATGTTCAGCATCGACAAAAGCGGCGGTGCCACCAAGTTTTTGCATTTCGGCAATCACTTGCAAAGTCAGCGTGGTTTTGCCGGAGGATTCTGGCCCGTAGATTTCCACGACCCGACCGCGCGGCAAACCACCACAACCCAAGGCAATATCTAAACCGAGTGAGCCTGTGGAAACCACATCAATATCGCGTGATGCAGATACATCGCCCATACGCATCACCGAGCCTTTGCCGAACTGCTTTTCTATCTGCAATAAAGCCGCGCCTAACGCCTTTTTTTTGTTCTCATCCATTGTGTTTGCCTATGTGCGTAACGCCTGTTGAGGCGGTAATGTGGAAGAAGAAATATCGAAAAATCAAAGCCGTTTATTATTACATACGGACTTTGCTTCCGGTAGTGTTGATTTGCTGCGGCATTGGCTAAGCCGAAGTCCGTTAATGTGATTTAAGTAACTGAGAATTTTGTCCACGAACTACACGAAAAAACACGAAAAAACACGAACGGTAACGGGCTTTTGGCTTTCAAGCTTCTAGGAATAAAAAACATGTTTTTTACTCCAAAAGCTAAGCACGCCACTATCGCTAGTGTTAAAAACCTTTGATGGCTTTTAGAAAGTTTTTAACAGCCCCGATAACCGCTATCATAGCCAGCTATGCGCAACTAATGATGGTCGGCGCTATCCGACCAAAACACAGCGGAACAAGCAAATGCTGAGATTATTCAATTTTGACAACGGTATGCTGAAAGAACAAAGCATACTGGGCGATCCTTTTAAACAGGCGGATCATGCCGCGTGGATTGATGCCCATGATCCTAGCGATCTTGAACGGGACGATTTACAAGCCTTTTTACGGATTGATTTGCCTGAGTCCGACGATGTCGAAGAAATTGAATCCTCAGCGCGCTATTTTGCTGATCCTATCGGCGTGCATGTGCGGTCTTTATTCCTAGCGCAAAGTGAAGGCCGTCACCATACCGTGACGGTGGCGTTTATTTTGCAAAAAGAGCGTTTGATTACTTTGCGGGAAGGCGCGTTGGCGGATTTCCGTTTATTGCGGATGCGGGCGCGGCGCGGACAGGTGGAAGCGCATTCGCCGCAAGAATTGCTGGTCACCATTTTTGAGCAAAAAGTCGAAAACCTGGCAGATAATCTGGAAGACATCCACCGGAAATTGGAAGATGTCAGCTATTTGGTGCTGGAAGAAATTGATTCGGATTTGGAAAATGCTATCGACCAGCTTGCCAAATTGGAAGACAGTAACGGTAAAATCCGTTTATGTCTGATGGATACCCAACGCTCGATTGCGTTTTTACAACGGCATTTGCGCCACCAACCAGAATTGCAGGAAATCGCCCGGGAAATCATGCGAGACGTGGATACCTTGATGACCCACACCACGTTTCTGTTCGACAAAATCAACTTTTTGATGGATTCCACTCAGGGCTTTATCAATATTGCCCAAAATAAAATCATTAAGATTTTTTCGATTGCGGCGGTGGTGTTTTTGCCACCAACCTTGGTCGCCAGCATTTACGGCATGAATTTTCAGTTTATGCCGGAGCTGAATATGCAGATGGGTTATCCCGGCGCGTTGCTGTTGATGGTGTTATCAGGAATTGCGCCGTATTGGATTTTTAAGCGTAAAGGCTGGTTATAAGTTTTTAAGCGGCAACCTTTACGCCAACTCAATAAACGCCTTCAACAAAGTCGCGGTATTCGCCATGCCGAGATGCAAATTGGCTTCAATTTCCGCCATAGTGATTTCACCATCACTCTTGCCTGCTGCCCAGTTAGCAATGACGGCGATAGCGGCATACTCGATACCTAGCTCACGCGCCAAAGCCGCTTCTGGCATCCCTGTCATGCCGACGACATCACAGCCGTCTTGCTCCATACGTTTAATTTCGGCAATGCTTTCCAAGCGCGGCCCTTGGGTGCAACCGTAAGTGCCAGTTGGGGTGATACTGATGCCAACTTGCGCTGCCGCTGCCAGCAATCGTTGGCGCAAGGCGGGGGTATACGGCCAAGTGAAATCAACGTGCGTTAACGGCAATTTGCCATCGGCAAAAAAAGTGTGTTCGCGTCCGTAGCTGTAATCCAAAACTTGATCGGGTATGGCGATGTGCGCGGGTTGCATGGCGGTGGTAATGCCTCCGACAGCGGCGACGGCGATAATCTGCTCCACACCCAATTGTTTTAAGCCCCAAATATTGGCGCGATAGTTGATTTTATGCGGTGCAATGCTATGCGGATTGCCGTGGCGGGCTAGGAAAACCACTTCTTTGCCGTTGAATTCACCAGTGACGAACGCTGCTGACGGCATACCGTAAGGCGTTTCTACTTGTTTGTGGCTGAGTGAATTGAGATTGCTGAGTTGCGTTAAGCCTGTACCGCCGATTATTGCCAGTTTGGTCATTGTTTATACCTCTGAATTTTCATTTAACGTACAGGCATAAATGCCCGCAGCGTTGCGTAAATAGCCTTTGTAATCCATGCCATAGCCAAAAATGTATCGGTCTGCCACTTGCAAGCCAACAAAATCGGCAGCGATAGGTTTATCCACGGCTAAGATTTTTTCTACTAGCACCGCGCTGTAAACCGCTGCTGCACCTTCATCGACACAAAATTGGTGGATGGCAGCAAGCGTGATGCCTGCATCTAAAACATCATCAACAATGAGTACGGTACGGCCTGCTAAAGGCTGGCTGGGTTTTAATAGCCAACGGATAATGCCACCTGTGGTTTGGTTGTGGTAACGGCTGGCGTTGATGGCATCGATAGTCAAGGGCATGGTCAAGCGGGTGAGCAATTTGCCTGCGGCGACGATGCCGCCGTTCATCACGCACAACACCAACGGGTTGCTGTCTGCCAATTGCGTGTTGATGGCTACCGCCATGTTATCTAAAGCGGCTTCTACTTGTTGTTCGCTGCACAGTAATTCGGCAGTGGCTAAAACTTGGTTGATTTCATTAAGCATAGTTTTGCACAAACTCAGTAATGCGGGCGGCGGTTTGCTGCCATTGCGGGGTTGCCATCAGTTGCTCGCGGTTTAATGCCGCTTGGCCTTGCATGGCGTTGAGGCGTTGTTCGCGGAGTGAGTCGGGGCTAATCGGTAAGGCCGCCAATACTTGTTCCGCCGCCACTGGATTATTGCAAACCAAAATCATATCGCAGCCCGCGTGTTGCGCCAGCCTAGCGCGTTCAGGGAAATCACCCACTGAAGCCGCGCCTTCCATGCTTAAGTCATCACTGAAAACTGTGCCGTTAAATTGCAGTTCTTGCCGCAAAATTTGCTGTATCCAAAACGGCGAAAAACCCGCTGGATTAGGATCAACTTGTGGATAAAGCACATGCGCGGGCATGATGCCTTCTAAGCCGTCGGCAATCAGGGTTTTAAATGGCAGTAAATCTTTGGCGCGGATGCTGTCCAAATCGCGGTCATCAACAGGCAGGGTGAGATGGGAATCTAAAGCGACCGCACCGTGTCCCGGAAAATGCTTGCCAGTTGCTGCCATACCTGCGGCTTTCATGCCGTTTCTGAACGCACGGGAAAGCTCGGTAGCCAAGGCGGCATCGGTGGAAAATGCGCGGTTGCCGATAATTTCACTGACACCGCAATCAATATCCAACACGGGCGCAAAACTGAAATCCACGCCTACTGCTAATAATTCCGTTGCCATCAGCCAACCAGCTTGTTCCGCCAATTCGGGTGCTTGGGCAAACGCGGCGGCAGGCGGCAGACGGGTGAAGCCATTTTGGAAGCGCTGCACCCTGCCACCTTCTTGGTCTACAGCAATCAAGATAGCGCCGTTACGGGCGGCGCGGATGTCGGCGATCAGAGCGCTGACTTGTTCTGGGTCTTGGTAGTTACGGGCGAATAAAATTACCGCGCCCGTGTTGGGATGATTGATGACTTCGCGCTCATGGTCAGTCAGCGTCAGGCCCGCCACGTCCAACATAACGGGGCCAATAGGATAAGGGTTGCTCATAGTGTTTTGGGAAATGCCAAGGGGAAGCGGTTACAGGTGGAGGGATATTACACAATTTGCTAGGGATTGAACATGCTGGGGCGAGTTGCTGGGGGTAATAGCTTATAAAGATTGACTATTGTTCATACGTTCCGGCGTTTCCTTTCACCGGCAAACAACGCTGGAGCATTGGATGATGAACTCCCATTTATGCCCCAGAGGGTACGCCGGAGCGTCACTGCCATTAAGTTAAGGAAAAAATTATACAGTACAAAGACTTAAACCATTCATGCTTCGACAAGCTCTCGGCAACTGCTCCATGCGTTGCTCTACCTCCTGCATCCATGCAGTCGAGCACGAACGGTTTAAGTCTTTGTACTGTATAATTTTTTCCTTAACTTAATGGCAGTGACGCCTGAGCGTGGGAACTATAAAAACCCATTCCAACACAATCCTATCAATAACACTTACTATCTGGCTTGCGCTTGTTAACAAACAGGCTATTACCCGTAGATTTTTTCGCTTGTTTCTTAGCATCCGCTGCTAAATCGGCGATTTCCACATGGCTTTTACACAGGTTGGTGAGCGATTCATCCACCAGCCCGACAGACACGCTAATAATGGGGAAGAAACAACTGTCACCATTGCGGTTTTCGGCAACGATACCGCCAGCTTGTAAATCTTCCGTGCGGTAAAACAGCAATACGTTTTCGGCAAAGACTTTTAAGATGCTTTCACAATAACCAGACCAATCAGAGCAAGTGAATACCACAATAAAATCATCGCCGCCGATATGCCCAATCATGGCCTTATCCGCAGGTACTTTTTGGGTGATGGTATTCGCCAACAGCTTGATGATGTCATCACCTGCGCTATAGCCGTAGACATCGTTAAATGGCTTGAAGTTATCCAAATCAAAATAACCGACGCAAAACGCCTGCCCTGCTTCCAGCAACTTGTTCATAAAGTTATTGATAGGCACACTGCCGGGCAATAAGGTCAGCGGATTGGCGTATTTGGCATATTGGATTTGTTGCTCGGTGATTTCTGCCAACAAATCCAACAGTGTCGCCACGCCGACATATAAATCGTCACGGGTAACAATAAACGCCGGGTTGTTTGAGGTAATAGCAACCAGTTTTTGGCTGACCGACTGGATGGCTTCATCATGGGCTACTAATAATGGCTGGCTAGGGAAAAAGGCTTGCACGGCTTTTTTCCCGAACAAATCCAAACCATAGCGATTGCTAAACAACATGGTGATGAAGCGTTCCCGAAAAACCAAGCCATTGGGGATGCCATCATCAACTAATGGCAGAAAATTCAAGGCCATATTTTGCTGAAAAACATCAAACACCGCTTGCACGGAGGTGGATGACGGCACTGGTGGAATATATTTGGCAATGTCGCTGGCGTTTTTTACACCAATGCTCAGCTGGGGATTATGGTTTTCTTTGATGAATAAGTTAGGCGCAATTTCAGCTAAAGGCGTGGCGGCAGGTTTGGCAAAATAATAGCCTTGGGCGTGGCTTATGCCCAGTTTTGCCACGGCTTTAAACTCGCCTTCGGTTTCTACACCTTCGGCAATCATGGTGCAATTCAGTGAGCTAGCAATGGTTTGGATGGATTTAACGAAGTTATGCTTTACCGGGTCTTTGTCGATGCCGTTGATGAAGTGCTTGTCTATCTTGACAAAATCGGGCAGCAATTCTGACCACAAACGCAATCCGGAATAACCACAGCCTAAATCGTCGATGGCAATTTGGAAGCCCATGGTGCGGTAATGCTGCATGGCAACTTGCATAAAATGGTAATCGTCAGACGGGTAATGCTCGGTCAGTTCAATGACAACTTGGGAAGGATCAAGCTGGTATTGCTGCAATAGCTTGATGGTTTGGCCTTTTTTAAAATCCGGCTGCAATAAAACTGCCGGATTGATATTGATAAACAACTTTTCCTTAAGTTTTCGCTCGGCAAAGCTGGCAATGGTGAGTTCGCGGCAAAGCAGTTCTAAATCGGTGCTTAAATTAAGCCGCTCGGCGACATTGAATAGCACGCCTGGGCTGTACAACGGGCTGTCTGCCGGGCCCCGGATTAAGGCTTCATAGCCAATAATGCTTTCAAGACGTAGCGACACAATCGGCTGAAAAAATGGCGTCAGCAATTTGTCGTTTAGAATTCTATGTAATTCAGCTTGCAGATCAGATGACGACATTGCCAAGTTCTTTTATTGATAGTTAAGGTAGTCGCTATACTAAGCGGATTTTTAATTCTCATAAAAACAGATGCTTAGGAAAGCGGCAATTCGCTATCAATACATACCCAATTGCAACTTTGCCACTTCCGACATCATATCGCGGGACCAAGGCGGATCTAATACCACTTCAACATTCGCTATGCCGACACCTGGTAAAGCCCGGATTTTGGATTCCACATCGCCTTGAATAACTGGCCCCATACCACAGCCTGGTGCGGTTAAGGTCATCATTACCCGCACTAGGTGCTTGCCATCATCCATCGCTGAGACTAAACAATAGTACACTAATCCTAAATCGACAATATTTACGGGGATTTCTGGGTCATAGACTGTTTTCATCACTTCCCAGCAATTTTTCTCCACCGCGTCGGCATCGGTTTCTGCTGATAAGGTTTGCAATTGCATGATTTCCTTACCTAAAGCATCGGCATCGACACCTGCAATCCGCACCATATGCCCGTATTGGGTAATAACCGTGTAGTTATCGCCCAAAGCTTGGTGGATGGTGACTTCCTCGCCTTTATCTAGGCTGCTGGTAGTGCCATCAGGAATGGTGACGATAGTGACATCGCGGGTTAAAACTACAGTTTCTCGTTCAGACATAAGCGTTTATTTACAAGTGGAAAGTACGGGCATCAATGGTTTGGCCTGTTACGCCAAGACTTTGTGCGCCAAATAAGTATAAGTAGACCGGCGCTAAAGAAGCCATCAGTGGCAACTGGCTTTTATCTTCCGCCGGATAAGCGCGTTTACGTAGCGGAGAATCGACTGGTCCTGGGATAAGGGTATTTACCCTGACTTTTTGCTCGCCTTCCAATTCTTCCGCCAAAATTTTGGCAAAGCCTTCTAAAGCGATTTTGGCGACGCCATAAGCAGCAGAATACGCAGGGGCGAGCCGTGCGGAGGAATCCGAGGTGAACACAACCGACGCATGAGGGCTTTTTTGCAATAACGGCAACAGCACGCGTGTGAGTAAAAACGGCGCATTGAGATTGACGTTTAAGCTATGTCCCCAATCTTTGGTTTTTACCATCGCCATCGGGGTAAATGCGGCGAATTCTACGGCTGAATGTAGCAATCCCTGCAATGCACCATATTTGTCGGCAACGCGGTCAGCCAATTCTTGATAATCAGCTTCACTTGCACCGGCCAAATCAAAAGGGTACATGATCGGCTCAGGGGCGTTAGCGGCAACAATGCTGTCGTAAGTTTTTTCTAGCTTGGCGATGCTGTTGTCCAACAAAATAATTTTTGCGCCCTGCCCTGCCAATGCCAACGCCGCTGTGCCGCCGAGACCGCCACCTGCGCCAGTGATTAAAATGACTTGTTCTGTTAACGGCATAACGCTGATTGAATCCATGCTGATAATTGTTGGGGAGACGCGATTAAGGCATCTGCGCCCCAGGTTTCCGGGGTATCGGTGGGTTTTAAATAACCGTAAACCGCTGCTAAGGTTTTCATCTGCGCGGCCTTGCCAGCAATAATGTCATGGCTGGCATCACCAATGTAAACACACTGTTCTGGTTGAACGCCTGCATGTTGGCAAGCGGTGAGCATTGGCTCAGGATGCGGCTTAGGATTGGCGGTGGTATCGCCGCTGATTATGCAGGCGGCGCGGTCGGTCAATTGCAAAGCCTGCATCAACGGTTTGGTGAAGCGTTCGCGCTTGTTGGTGACCACGCCCCATTTCAATCCTGCGGCTTCAATCATCGCCAAGGTATCGGCAATGCCATCAAAAAATACGCTATGGACGGCGATATTGTTTTGGTAAAGATCCAGCATGGTTTCTAACAATTCGGCTTGCTGCTGCTCTGCCAATTGCTCACCGACTTTGGCTTTAATCATCGCCATCGCGCCAAAAGAAATGTACGGTTTTACTGAGGCGGCCTCAACCGTAGGCAACTGGTGTAGCTGTAAGGCTTGGTTAAAACAAGCGATCAAATCTGGCGCGGTATCTACCAACGTGCCATCCAAATCAAACAATACGCAGCTAAGCTTAAAATCCATAAGCATCATTCAGGCCGTTTGAAGGCGGCAATGTAGTTGACGCCAATATCTTTGCCGAGGCTGAAACGTTTGTTGAATGGATTGTATTCAATGCCGACCATGCCTTGCAGTTGCAAGCCCGCCAAACGTGCCGACTGGCTGAGTTCCGACGGCTTGATGAAGGTTTTGTAATCGTGTGTGCCTTTCGGCAACATTTGTAAGAGATGTTCAGCCGCCAAAATGGCTAATAAATATGCCTTAGGCTGACGATTGAGAGTAGAAAAAAATACCATGCCACCGGGTTTTACCAACGTAGCGCAAGCTTCAATAATAGAAGCCGGATCAGGGACATGTTCCAACATTTCCATACAAGTAACGTGGTCGAACGCCGCTGGCTGCGCTTCCGCCAAGGCTTCGGCACTGATTTTTTGATAGTTCGCATTACTGCCTGTTTCCAAACCATGCAAATCGGCAATGTCCACCAAATCATCACTCAGATCGATGCCTAAAGCTTCCGCACCGTGCTTAGCTAGCGCTTCGGTCAAGATACCGCCGCCACAACCGACATCAACCATGCGTTTGCCGCTAATGTCGATGTAGCGCTGGATGAATTCTAGGCGTAGCGGATTAATATCGTGCAAAGTCTTAAATTCGCCTTGCTCATCCCACCACCGCTCTGCCATAGAGCCAAATTTGCTGATTTCATGCAAATGTACATTATCTGTTACTGTCATCGTGCTAAACCCTTAATTAGATAATTTATAGTTTACTCTATTAGTCGGATATTCGTCATTTGCCGTCTTCCCCAAAGTCCAATGAACACCATTATTTTATATAGACAAACCAACACAAAACGGTAAAATTGTCCGGTTTATAGCCCCCAAACTCACCAAATCGGTACAGATGGCAACAATATTGGTAATCAACGGCCCAAACCTAAACTTACTCGGTTTACGCGAACCCAGCCTCTATGGAAACCAAACCTTGGCTGATATTTGTACTATGCTTGAACAGCAAGCCACACAATTGGGACACCAGTTGCGCTGCCAGCAAAGCAATGCCGAACATGAAATTGTCGACCTCATCCACAACGCTTATTTCGCAAAAACCGACTTCATTATCATTAACCCGGCGGCATTCACCCATACCAGCGTTGCCATCCGTGATGCGCTGCTTGCTACCAAAATACCGTTTATTGAAGTGCATTTATCCAACATCCATGCACGTGAAGCCTTTAGAAAACACTCGTATTTCTCGGATATTGCCCAAGGGCTAATCTCAGGAATGGGGGCAATCGGATACCAACTGGCCTTACAGGCCGCCCATCAGTTATTAACAGTGAGACCATAAACTATGGATATTAGAAAAATAAAAAAACTGATCGACATCGTCGAAGAATCGGGAATCGCCGAGATTGAAGTCCAAGAAGGCGAAGAATATATCCGCATCAGCCGTTATGGCAGCAGTGCGCCCGTTGCCTATGCCGCGCCAGCCCCTGTCGCGCCAGCCGCCGCTGCACCCGCTATTGCCGCTGCCAGCGCTGCCCCTGCTGAAGACGTTATCACAGGCCATATCGTCAAATCGCCTATGGTTGGCACTTTTTACCGCTCAGCCACCCCTGAATCGAAAGCCTTTGTTGATGTCGGCCAATCGGTACAATCCGGGGAAACTCTGTGCATTATTGAAGCCATGAAAATCCTCAACCAAATCGAAGCCGACAAATCCGGTACTGTCACCAAAATTTTGGTGGGTAATGCCGAACCAGTTGAATACGGACAGCCTTTATTCGTCATTGAATAATTTGAAGTAACGAGGGATTTATGTTCGACAAAATAGTTATCGCCAATCGTGGCGAAATTGCCTTACGCATCTTGCGCGCCTGCCGGGAATTGGGCGTTAAAGTAGTTGCCGTACATTCAGAGGCAGACCGCGACCTCAAACACGTTCGCCTTGCGGATGAATCCGTGTGCATAGGGCCTGCGTCTTCCACCGACAGTTACCTGAACATCCCTGCCATTATCAGCGCAGCCGAAGTCACCGATGCCGAAGCCATCCATCCAGGCTACGGATTTTTATCGGAAAACGCCGACTTCGCCGAAAAAGTCAAACAAAGCGGTTTTGTGTTTATTGGCCCTAATGCAGAAACCATCCGCATCATGGGTGACAAGATTTCTGCCAAAAACGCCATGATTGCCGCTGGCATCCCTTGTGTACCGGGCAACAACGACCCACTGTCTGACGACCCGAAAGCCAACCTCAAACTGGCACAAGAAATTGGCTATCCGGTCATCATTAAAGCCGCTGGCGGCGGCGGTGGACGTGGTATGCGTACAGTGCATACCGAAGCGGCGTTAATCAATGCCATTGCCATGACTAAAGCCGAAGCAGGCAGCGCGTTTGGCAATTCCACCGTGTACATGGAAAAGTTCTTAGAAAACCCACGGCATATTGAATTCCAAGTCATGGCGGATTCGCACGGTAACGCTATCCACTTGGGCGAACGCGATTGCTCTATGCAACGCCGTCACCAAAAAGTTGTGGAAGAAGCACCAGCACCAGGCATCACTGAAGAACAACGCAAACTCATCGGTGAACGTTGCGCTAAAGCCTGTGTAGACATTGGCTATTTGGGTGCAGGCACGTTTGAGTTCTTATATGAAAGAGGCGAGTTTTATTTCATAGAAATGAACACCCGCGTACAGGTTGAGCATCCGGTTACCGAAATGGTTACTGGTTTTGACATCGTTAAAGAGCAATTACGCATTGCCGCTGGCGAGCCGTTATCCATCACTCAAGATCAAGTGAAAATTCAAGGCCATGCCATTGAATGCCGCTTAAATGCCGAAGACCCAAAAACCTTCATGCCTTGCCCTGGCGTCATCAACCAATTCCACATGCCAGGCGGCCCAGGCATCCGTTGCGAAACCCATATTTACAACGGTTACCGCGTACCACCGTATTATGATTCCATGATCGGTAAATTGATCGCCCACGGCGAAACCCGCGACGGCGCAATTGCCAGAATGAATACCGCGTTAAGTGAAATCATCATTGATGGCATTAAAACCAATATCCCGCTACAACAAGACATCATGAGCGATAGCGCCTTTGCCGCAGGTGGACAAAACATCCATTATTTGGAAAAAAAGCTGGGCATTTATTAACTGACGTTACGCAGTAACGCGCTTTTCTCCCGTTTACCGCGTCGAGCACCGGAGTATTTGTCGGGAACAGCCCGAAGGGGTGCGGCATGGATGCCGCACGGCGGCAGATGGGCAGGAAGCCCATTCTGCCGTCCCCCGACAAATGCGAGGAGCGCAAGACATGAGCGGTAACCGGGCCGCCTTTTCTTTGGCTACTTGCTTTTCGACTGCATGGATGCAGGAGGTAGAGCAACGCAGGAGCAGTTGCCGAGGCGGCGCAAAAGAAAGTAGCTCGCCTTCGGGTGCGAGAACCCGATTAGCAAAACTGTCGCGATAGCGACTCATTATTATTTGTTTTTATATCGCAGGAAATATCTGCGTAACATCAGTTATTAATCCAAGCTTTCTAAAAACGCAAGTACCGACACAGGCCGGATAACCGATAAGGTTTCCGGCCTGTGTCCATTAATAACTATGGCTTCCCCCCCAACCCAATCGCTTTCTGGACTTATCCGCCTATGCCTTGGCACCAAATCACCGTCACCACTAACGAACAACTCGCCCCGCAACTTGCCGATTTTTTCGACAGCCAAGGCGCGGTGTCGGTCACTTACATGGATGCCGAAGACGAACCCGTGTACGAACCCGCCATTGGTGAAACCAAAATTTGGACACACACCCAAGTCATCGCCTTATATGAATTGGACGCTGACCCAGAAACCCTAAAAACCCAAGTTTACGGGCTATACCCTCACCAAGACCTACTGGCCTGGGATTACCAAGCCATTGAAGATCAAGCGTGGGAACGGGCATGGATGGAATTTTACCAACCCATGAAATTTGCCGACAAACTCTGGGTATGCCCTACAGGCCAAGAACAAATCGAGCCGGATACCGTCTGCCTCACCTTAGACCCCGGCCTAGCTTTTGGCACAGGCACACACCCGACCACCGCCTTGTGCTTGGAATGGCTGGCAAGCCAAGACTTACACGGCAAAACCGTGATTGATTACGGCTGTGGCTCCGGCATATTAGCGATTGCCGCCTTGCTATTAGGCGCAAAAACCGCCCACGCCATCGACATCGACCCGCAAGCCCTGACCGCCACCCAAGATAACGCCATAAAAAACAACGTCCTCGATAAAATCAGCTGCTATCTGCCAGAACAATTCCAGCCACAACAAGCGGATGTGGTACTTGCCAACATCCTCGCCAAACCCTTGATAGAACTATCGCCAGCGATTACCGCGCTGGTGGTGGCAAACGGGCAACTGGTGTTATCCGGCATCCTCGCAGAACAAACCGACGCCGTGATGGCCGCTTACCAACAACACATCGAGTTTGACCCGCCCCGCCAACAAGAAGACTGGATGCGCCTATCAGGCCGCCGCAAAACTTGATATGTATACGCAATGCCCCAACTGCCAACAAGCGCAGCCGCTGACCGTAACGCAACTAAGGGAAAGCCGGGGCATTGCCTACTGCACTGCATGTCAATACCACTTTGATGCCTTAGAACGGCTCAGCGAACACCACCCCGATTTGCCCACGCCGCAACCGTTTTTGCTGGCAGAAACCTTAGATCCAGGACAAGCGTTACCTTGGGAGCAAACCGCCGCTAAGCCATCACGGCATTGGCGAACAGGCGTTTACCTCGGCATCGCCTTATTAATTAGCCAAGGCCTGTACTTTGAAAGTTATCGCCTCAGCCAAAATCTACAGCTGCGTCCACGTTTGCAAAAGCTTTGCCGTTTTCTGCATTGCCAGCTACCGACATACCAAAACCTTGACGAACTGACCGTGGTACAAAGCAGCTTTACGGCAATCAACCCTAGCCAATACCGCCTGAAAGTCACGATTGTCAATGAAGCGGCTTTTATCCAAGCTTGCCCAAAAATTAAACTGGCCTTACTGGATTTCAGCGGCAACACCTTCACTTACCGCATTTTTAAACCCAGTGATTACTTACATAACCCAAACACCGCCGTCTTCAGCCCAGCCGCCACTTTAGACATCACCTTACAACTTGCCGCCACCAGCACCCCAATTGGCGGCTATCACCTTGAGCTTAGCTATTGATATGGCACACCCCATTTTATTTTTAAAGAAAAACGAAGACCAACGCCTGAAAAGAGGCCATCTCTGGGTATTCAGCAACGAAGTCGATACCAACAAATCGCCTTTAGACCAATTTGCCCCCGGTGATTTAGTGCAAATCCACAGCATCGACGGCAAAGCCCTAGGCACCGCCTATATCAACCCGCAAACCTTGGTCTGCGCGCGCTTGCTGTCACGGAAAGCCAACCTCAAATGCGGCGTTAATTTTTTTAAAGAACGCCTGAGTGCTGCGCTGGCGTTGCGGGAAAAATGTTTCAGCAAACCCTATTACCGCTTGGTATTCGGCGAAAGCGACGGCTTGCCGGGCTTAGTGATAGACCGCTTTGGCGATGTGCTATCGGTACAAATCACCACCGCAGGCATGGAAGTACGCAAAGCCGCGTTGCTAGATGCTTTAGTTGAGTTATTCGCCCCGCAAGCGATTATCTTAAAAAATGACAATAGCCAACGGCAATTGGAAGGCCTAAGCTTAGAATCAGAAACCGCCTATGGCAGCTTGCCAGAAAAATTGGTCATCGAAGAAAACAACACCTTGTTTAGCATCGACATTCTGGACGGACAAAAAACTGGCTGGTTTTACGACCACCGCAACAGCCGTGCTTTGGCGGCAAGCATGGCAAACAATTTGCGGGTATTGGATTTATTCTGCTACGCGGGTGGCTGGAGCATTCCGGCAGCCAAAGCAGGCGCTAGCGAAGTCATCGGTGTGGACGCGTCAGAATCGGCAGTGGCCTTAGCGCAAAGCAACGCGCAACTCAACGGCGTTGCCGATAACTGCCAATTCATCCGCAGCGATGTCTTTGAATACCTTAAACAAGCGCGTTTAGACAACCAACAATTTGACCTCATCATTCTGGATCCACCGGCGTTAATCAAACGCAAAAAAGACTTCAAACAAGGTTACGAAGCCTATCGGCGACTGAATCATTTAGCCTTGCAGGTTTTGGCAAAAAATGGCATCTTGGTGTCTGCATCTTGCTCTTTTCACCTCAGCCGCGACAACCTACATGAGATTTTGCGCTCATCAGGACGGCATATAGACCGCCATCTGACATTTTTTGCCAGCGGCGGACAAGGGCCAGACCACCCCATTGATCCCGCGATACCGGAAACCGAATACCTAAAAACCTTTTTCTGCTCGGTTTCGCCTAGTTTATAAAGGAATCGCTGAATAAAGCCTTCGACAAGCTCAGGCCGAACGGTAACTAATTGATTCCGTTCGGCCTGAGCTTGTCGAAGTATGATCGGAATCAATTAGTTCAGCGATTCCTAAACCAACGTTACGCAGTAACGCGCTTTTCTCCCGTTTGCCGCGTCGAGCACCGCAGTATTTGTCGGGAATAGCCCGTTAGGGGTGCGGCAGGGATGCCGCACGGCGGCAGATGGGCAGGAAGCCCATTCTGCCGTCCCCCGACAAATGCGAGGAGCGCAAGACATGAGCGGCAATCGGGCCGCCTTTTCTTTGGCTACTTGCTTTTGGCGGCGCAAAAGAAAGTAGCTCGCCTTCGGGTGCGAGAACCCGATTAGAAAACTGTCGCGATAGCGACTCATCATTTGTATTTTTAAATTGCAGAAAACTCCTGCACAACATCAGCTATTAATATGACAACCGCTTATGTCCAAAACCCGCCCAACCAAGCCCTGCGCCCTCTGCGGACAGTCGGTTGAAATTGCTGGATTTAATTTAACCACCCCAAAAGGCCTAGAAGAATTTTGCTGTGCAGGTTGTCTCAGCATTTATGAATTGCTAGGCCGCTTACCAACCACAACCGAACCACCACTTAACAGCGAGGATAATAAAAAATGAAAGCTTGTGAAAACTGCACCCGCGTAGAAATTGGTAAAAACCATAATCAAACACCTGTCTGGAAACGCGCCATCGGCATGATTCTGGTCTACATCCCCATACTTACCCTGCCCTTCGTGATACTAAGCGCCTATCTGACTTACTATCACCTGCTATTCGTGGGTGCAAAAAATCTAAAAACTTGGGGTGATTACATCCCCGACCGCGCCAGCTACCGTTACAACTACCAAAACCAAATCACCATGAAACCCTCGTTTCGTGCTGCGTTATCAAAATACAAATGGTTTTGGGTTGCCAACTGCTCATGGTATTGCCCGTACAGCGTCGCCTTATTTGAATGGCATGCCTATTTAGTGAAAATTGTAGAAAACTGGTGGTGCCCGTTTGGTCACGATAAAAAAGAAACCTACAACAACGCCCCGATTGATAAATCTTTCTGGCATATTTACCCAGAAGATGCAGCCAAGTTGGATGAACGCGACCTCAACAACCCAATTTGGAATGAAGACAACGATAAGCAATCTGAGTCTTGATTTAACAGTGAGCGATGCCAAAGCTAATGTTGCTTTGGCCTTGTCGGTATTATTTTCGTAGGGGCGAGCGGCTGCTCGCCTTTTCGCGACTGGATTTGATACGGGGTCTAAAAAAGGCGGACAGCCGTCCGCCCCTACAGGCATAAATTAACCTGATAAATATCATTGACTAAGCACAACCCGTAAAACACCTATTGTAGGGTGCAATAGGCGATAGCCGTATTGCACCGCATGTTGGATTTCAACCATCTGGCGCATGACGCTGCCGCTTATGCGCCCTACAATACTGCGTAACCAAGGACAAAAACTGTCCGTACAAAACCCAGCAACAAAACACCACACCATGCAAATCGGCCCTTACAAACTAAGCAATAATTTAGTGTTAGCTCCAATGGCTGGCATCAGCGACCGCCCGTTCCGCAATCTCTGCAAACAATTCGGCGCAGGCTTAGCGGTATCGGAAATGGTCGCCGCCAACCCAGCCTTACGCCAACACCATAAAACCCAACTAAAAGCCAACCATCATGGTGAAACGGGCATACGCTCGGTACAAATCTTAGGCACTGACCCGCAACAAATGGCAGAAGCCGCGCGCTACAACGCCGAACAAGGCGCAAATATTATCGACATCAACATGGGCTGCCCGGCAAAAAAAGTCTGCTCGGTTGCCGCTGGCTCGGCGCTGTTAAAAAATGAAGCCTTGGTAAAAAATATCTTAGATGCTGTCGTTAATGCCGTGGATATTCCAGTCACCTTAAAAATCCGCACAGGCTGGGATAAAGACCAACGCAACGCCGTCCGCATCGCACAAATTGCCCAGCAAGCAGGCATTGCCGCACTGACTATTCATGGTCGTACCCGCGCCTGTAAATTTGAAGGCCAAGCCGAGTACGAAACCATTAAGCAGGTGAAGGAAAATGTTAGCATCCCCATTATCGCCAATGGCGACATCGACTCACCCGAAAAAGCCAAGTCGGTTTTAGAATTGACAGGCGCAGACGCATTAATGATCGGTCGGGCCGCACAAGGCAATCCGTGGTTATTTAAAGAAATCAACGATTTTTTTCTGCATGGACAAGCACCTACAAAACCAAATGTCAATGAAATACACCAAACTTTAATTCAACATCTTGACGCACTTCACAGTTTCTATGGTAACGAAATCGGTGTTAGAATGGCTCGAAAGCACATCGGTTGGTACTGCAAGCATCTTAGCGCAATCCCCCGCGACACCTTAAATACCATCAACCAAGCCCAACAACCATCAGAGCAAATCGCGCTGATAAACTCCGCCTTTAATCTTTTATCCTAAAGACATTATGGAAGCATCCGAACATCCCGCTGAAGCAATTGGCATAGAAAGCTATTCAACAGAAAACACCTTAAAAGCCGCTATCCCTTTTTCCGTTTACGTTAAACAAAGCATAGACGCGTATTTTTCCCAGCTTAGCGATCACGACGCGGTAAACCTGCACGCCTTAGTGATTAGTGAAGTCGAAAAACCTTTATTAGAAGCGGCGCTCGCGCATTCAGGACACAACCAAACCAAAACAGCCAAATTGTTAGGCTTAAGCCGCAGTACGTTGCGAAAAAAGATGGAACAATACGGTTTGTCATAAACCTCGCGCTTGCCGACCTTTTTATGGTGCAAACACCATCGGCAGCGCAACGATACACCAATGGCTAGCAACAGCCATCCCCGTTTATAATACCGCCAACCACGGCGACTAAGCTGTACCCCCACCCAAACTTTCCTTACCAAGGTAACCATGAACAAAAAAATCACTCGGGCGCTCATCAGCGTTTCCGATAAATCCGGTATTGTCGATTTTTGCCGCGCATTAACTGACTTAAACATCGAAATCCTGTCCACAGGCGGCACTTACAAAACCCTGACGGAAAACAACATCCCCGCCACCGAAGTCTCCGACTACACAGGCTTCCCGGAAATGATGGACGGACGCGTAAAAACCCTGCATCCGAAAGTCCACGGCGGCATCTTAGGCCGTCGCGGTATTGACGATGCCATCATGGCAGAAAACGGCATAAAACCCATTGATATGGTGGTGGTGAATTTGTACCCATTCGCCGCCACCATCGCCAAACCGGATTGTGATTTTGAAACAGCGATTGAAAACATCGACATCGGCGGCCCGACCATGCTCCGCGCCGCTGCGAAAAACCATGCAGATGTTGCCGTCGTAGTCAATCCTGATGATTACGGATTTATCCTTGCCGAATTGCAAGGCAGCGACAGCCAACTCAGCGGCGCAACCCGTTTCAACTTAGCGGTAAAATGCTTCGCCCACACCGCCAGCTACGACACCCAAATCGCCGCCTACTTAAGCGGCCTCAACGATGTGCAATTCCCCGAAACCTTAAACCTGCAATTTGAACACCACCAAGCTTTGCGTTACGGCGAAAACCCACACCAAAACGCCGCCTTCTACCGCGAAAAAGCCCCAGCGTCCGGCACTATTGCCGCCGCCAAGCAATTGCAAGGTAAAGAATTATCCTACAACAACATCGCCGACGCCGATGCGGCCTTGGAATGCGTGAAAGCTTTCACCGCTAAACCCACCTGCGTCATCGTCAAACATGCCAACCCCTGCGGCGTGGCAGAAGCCGACGACAACTTAGGCGCGTACAACTTAGCCTACCAAACCGACCCGACTTCTGCGTTCGGTGGCATCATCGCCTTCAACCGCGAACTCGACGAAACCACCGCCGCCGAAATCATCGGACGGCAATTTGTGGAAGTCATCATTGCGCCTGTTGTTAGCGAAGCCGCCAAAACCGTACTCGCCGCCAAACAAAACATCCGCGTGTTGGAATGCGGCGTGTGGGCAGAACACGAAGCCGCGTCTTTAGATTTCAAACGCGTCGCAGGTGGTTTGCTGGTGCAAGACAAAGACCAAGGCAAAATCACCGTCGCCGACTTAAAAATCGTCAGCCAACGCGCCCCGACCGAACAAGAAATGGCAGACATGCTATTCGCATGGAAAGTCGGCAAATTCGTCAAATCCAACGCCATTGTCTATTGCAAAAACGGGCAAACCATCGGAGTCGGCGCAGGCCAAATGAGCCGCGTGTATTCGGCAAAAATCGCGGGCATTAAAGCCGCTGATGAAGGCTTAGTTGTGCAAGGATCAGCATTAGCCTCCGATGCTTTCTTTCCTTTCCGTGACGGTATAGATGCCGCAGCAGCAGCAGGCGTGACTGCGATTATCCATCCAGGCGGATCAATGCGCGACGCGGAAGTGATCGCAGCGGCGGATGAACATGGGATAGCGATGGTGTTTACTGGGATGCGGCATTTTAGGCATTGATGTCATCTATCTGCACAACTCGTGTAACTGTAGCAATTAGTTAAAGTAAGGAAGAGGAATCATGAACAAAAAGATCGTGCTAATTTCATGTGTAAGTAAAAAATTAGCTCATCGCGCAAAAGCGAAAGAGCTTTATATAAGTACGCTTTTTAAACTGAACCTCAAATATGCAACACAACTAGGGGGTGTTCTCAATTGAGCCATATTACCGTGGAAACCAAGCAGAGCATGGCCAGATAATTCCTTGCCAAGCGTTCATAGCGTGTGGCCACACGCCTGAAATGCTTTAACTTCTGGAATAACCGCTCAACCAGGTT
>CAIYRS010000040.1 GCA_903928685.1 uncultured Methylococcaceae bacterium | reverse complement strand
TGGAGCTTATTAGGTTTCTTTCTCCGGCATTGTTGTGGTGTGCAATGCGCACTTACTAAGTTTGCATCATTTAATATTGCCATCCATGGCAACTGGATCCCGGCAGTCCATGCCGGGATGACGGGCTTGGTCGTTTTTAGTTACTTACTTAAGTTTGCATCATTTAAGATTGCCGTCCATGGCAACTGGATCCCGGCAGTCCATGCCGGGATGACGACTCCAGGACTTGGTGGCAATATCAATAAAACTTAGCGGGGCATAAGTAGGGTGCGCATTGCGCACCAAAAGCCGTTGTTACCGATTAATTTTATTTGCATCACAATCTATTATTGTTTTCTGGCTGGAGCTTATTGGGTTTCTTTCTCCGGCATTGTTGTGGTGCGCAATGCGCACCCTACTTACTTTGTAATTGCCATCCATGGCAACTGGATCCCGGCAATCCATGCCGGGATGACGGCTTGGACGGATTTAATTATGGCGTATTCGCCATAATTAAAGAAAAAGAAAAATAACTGGGGGCGGAGTAACGTTATACTTTACTTTTACTAATTGTAGGGACAATAGGATAGGTCAAGGTTTAATGCTTTTAATTCATTACTTGCATTGAGCCTGGCAAAAGCCACTTATAGCTTATCGCCGATCTGAGCTATAATTTTACGAAATAACTTATCAGAGATTCTTTATGCCGACCATTAGAATTTTTTTGCTTAAATGCTTTTTATAGTTTATGGGCGTTTTAGCCATCGTGTATTAATAATGTTGATGGGCACGCTGTGCCCTGTTCTGTCATGTTCAGCAAGCGCAGGTTGTGTTAATTTTGTAGGGTTTGTGCTGATGGATAGGTGGCTAAACGGTATTTCTGTAAACGGCTGTTGGGTTTATTAGGAATGGTGTACTCAATGCGCTTGGCTGTTTGTAGTTCTCGTATGACTTTATTGAGCTGGCCGGATACTTCTTTTTGGCCTAGCAGTGTTGAGATTTCGGCTTTACTTGCCGGCTGGACTGTCAAAATTTGTAGCACTCGACTTTCTAATGACTCTGGCTGTGACTCTGGCTGTGACTCTGGCTGCTGTTTGGCTTGCACGTCTTCATTACGAGGAATTACGACTTTAAACTGATTGCCTTTGCGATCGTCTATCAGTTCGATGCTCGGCCAGGCCTCGGTCGCTCGTGGTATGCCACTACCCAAACCACGATAGGGGAGCATATAAAACGCATGCGAAGCCAATGCTGGATTGCGCAGGTTTGAAAGGCCGAAGCGAATTTGCTCTACATCCAGATGGTTGGGTAAGTGTCCTGGGCTGATGATCTCTATCCGGTCAGCAAAAATCAGTAAACGTATCGGTGCACTGATGAAGTAGTCGCGATGTGCCAGCGCATTAACCAACAATTCTTCGAAGACCTCTTCCGGTACTTCCAATAAGCCTGGACTATTGAAGCCTTGATTGCCCTGTACATGACGCAAGTTGCGCTTGATGAAGGCCATGCCGCGCCGATACTGCTCTGGCAGATTGCCATCAATATCTTCACTGTCCAGATAGCGGCTGTCGTGCAGCACCGTGCCGGGGAAGGCAACAGCTTTGATGATGAAGGCAGGTTTAAGTGTATTGGGTGCGTTGCCAAATAATAGCAAGCCGGCTAGATTCGGAATGCCTTCATAGGTCAAGTTAAGATTTTTTAGTAACTTTGGTAGTGTCAAGCCTGTTGAGTCAACTGATTTATGATAACGCCGTTGAAAATACTCCCCCAGCTCTCGTTGATTAAGGTCGTCAATGGTTGCCGGTTTGGCGGGTACTTCGTCCGCGTAAACTAAGGCCGATTGCTGAAACAGGCGTTGCATTTCCTCCCGTGCAGTGACATGGCGCTTGTCCGCACCACACTTAACCCAAATGCGACCTTGGATATCGATATAGGGCTTGTTTAAACCTTCTGGCACTTGCACTACGATAATCAGACCCTCATCTGTTTGTACATTGGTTGATACTGGGTTGATAGGTGGGCGTGCATTTTGCGAGGCAGCGTTTGACAACAACTGATTGAGTCTTGCCACATCAGTTGTTGTCAGTCCTGATACTTTGCCATCGTCAGTCACTCCAATAAACAATTGGCCGCCTACGCTGTTTGCAAAGGCAATCAGTTCAGCTGCCAGCGCCTCGACATTTGTAAAGTCGCGTTTGAACTGGTGATGGCTATCTTCGCCACGCGCGAGGATTGCGAAAAGCTCGGCTTCGTACATATCAATTCATCAACCTGTTAGATACGCTGTGCAACCTGACCGATAATCTCATCTCATGCATGGCTTCAGTTTCACCTGCATCGGCAAATGCATCCAGATAGATATATCGTTGCATATCAACGGTGCGAATTTTGTCTTTAAGATAGCTTTGCAGCCGTGCAGATTGGGGTTTATCAGGCATCGTTACTTCATAAAAAACGGTGGTGGGTACCAGTACGTTGCCGAATAGTGCCTCCAGTAAATCAAGGCTGTCGCAACAGGCAAGTGCGATAAGTGCAGAGGCATCGGCTATCAAAATCATGACGGGTTAAATCCAGCCAGTTCTTCAAGTAATTCATCACGGGTGATGTTGATGACAGGTATGCTATTGGTTTTGCAAAGGCTCATAAAGTCATAGAGGTTGACCCCTGCTAATTCTGCTGCTTTAGCCAAGGTAACCTGTTCTTTTTGATAGAGCCAAAGGGCGTAAGCGTTACGGACTTCTTGCTGGATATCTGGCGTTGATTGAAAGGCTATAAAATCATTAGGCAAGTCGATTGCTATTTGCATGATGGGTTTTCAGTTCGATTAGGGTTAGCTAAAAGGTGGGCAAAAATGCGTTGCCCACCCTACAAAATAGTCTTTATTATAATCTGTCGTCGACTTTATCGGTAGGCAGGATCAATTTAATGTTTGTAAAGAGCATGGTTTTCTTTACCCGAGGCTTTTATTTGTTGTTCGTTCATTTGCGTAAACTGATCATGTTTTACGGCTAATTTTTGTGTTATGCAATGTAAGTTTTCAAGCCCCGCGCTTTGCTCGCACCTAATCCCTCTTTTTCAAAGAGGGGAACTGAATAATTACCAAATCACATAGAGCTATATAATCACCTCCTAACAGAGGCGTGATGGGGTTTACAATTCCGTCGCCCACGTTTTGAAAGTTATTTAAGCTTTCAAACGTTTCGGTCGATGTTGCAAACCCCGACCGGCATCGGTATTTATTAAAACTGAAGCTATAGATTAATCAATTGTTTGTTTTGTAATTGCCATCCATGGCATCTGGATCCCGGCAGTCCATGCCGGGATGACGGCCCGGACGTTTTTAGTGCGTAGGATGGGTAGAGGCGATAGCCGAAACCCATCATAATTGATTCCTTATGCGATGGGTTTC
>CAIYRS010000039.1 GCA_903928685.1 uncultured Methylococcaceae bacterium | reverse complement strand
TTTTCCGTTCGTCCTGAGCTTGTCGAAGGATGAACGGAAAAATCCGTGAGCAAAGACTTAAACCATTCATGCTTCGACAAGCTCTCGGCAACTGCTCCATGCGTTGCTCTACCTCCTGCATCCATGCAGTCGAGCACGAACGGTTTAAGTCTTTGGATCATATAATTTTTCCTTAACTTAAGGACAGTGACGCCGGAGCATGGGAACTATAAAACTATAAACACCAGCAATCACCTACCCATTGATTTACAAAGCCTTTACCCAAATCCACCCCAACAATAACCGCCGATAATGACCGACACCCGAACACCCGCGCATACGCCGATGATGCAGCAATATCTTGGCATAAAAGCCAAGCATCCTGATACCTTGCTGTTTTACCGCATGGGCGATTTTTACGAACTGTTTTTTGACGATGCCAAAAAAGCCGCGCAATTATTGGACATCACCTTAACCAGCCGGGGCAGTTCGGCGGGGCAACCTATCGCTATGGCAGGCATTCCCCATCATGCCGCTGAAGGCTATATCGCCAAACTGCTGCGGCATGGTGAAGCAATCGCCATCTGCGAACAAATCGGCGACCCCGCAACCACCAAAGGCCCGGTCGAGCGTAAAGTGATGCGCGTAGTCACGCCCGGCACGGTCACCGATGAAGCCTTGTTGGACGAACGCAAAGATAATTTACTGGTCGCCATTGCCTATCAAGCAGGCAGCGCTATCCAAGGCATCGCCAGTTTGGATTTAACCAGCGGGCGATTTATCCTGCAACAAACCGACAATTTCGACCAACTGCTCAGCGAAATCGCCCGCTTAAATCCGGCAGAATTGCTGTTCAGCGAAGATTGGCCTTTGCCGCAAAGCCTTAAACAACGCAGTGGCCTCTGCCGCAGACCGCCGTGGCATTTTGACCACGACAGCGCCCGCCAACAATTGCTGCAACAATTCAACACCTTAGATTTACAAGGCTACGGCTGCGAACACCTGCCTATCGCCATCGCCGCCGCTGGCGCGTTGCTGTTGTATGTGAAAGACACCCAACAAACCGCCTTGCCGCATATCCAAGGTATCCGCGTAGAAAGCAGCCAAGACGGCATTCTCTTAGATGCCGCCAGCCGCCGAAACTTAGAATTGGATTTCCACCCCAGCGGACAACTGCAATACACCTTGCTGGGCGTGTTGGACAAAACCGCCACCGCCATGGGCAGCCGTTGCCTACGCCGCTGGTTAAACCGCCCGTTACGCGACCAAGCCTTGCTCAATAGCCGCTACGCCACCATCGCCAACCTATTAACCGAACAACTGCACCGCGACATCAACACCAGCCTAAAACAAGTCGGCGATATTGAACGCATCAGCTCACGCATCGCCTTGCGCTCGGCGCGTCCACGGGATTTGCTAGTGCTACGGCAAACCTTGGCGGTGTTGCCCGAATTGCAACAACAGCTCGCCACCCGCGACGATCCGCTCTTAAATCGCCTGAAAACTGACTTAGTAGAACAACCAGCATTATTGGCATTATTACAATCCGCCATCATCGACAACCCGCCCGTGCTGATCCGCGATGGCGGGGTTATCGCCGCTGGCTATCATGCCGAATTGGATGAACTACGCAATTTAAGCCTTCATGCCGACCAATACCTCATCGACATGGAAAGCCGCGAAAAAGCCGCAACCGGGATTGCTGGCTTAAAAGTCAGCTACAACCGCGTCCACGGCTATTACATAGAAATTTCCCATTTGCACGCCGATAAAATCCCCGCCCATTACCGCCGCAAACAAACCCTGAAAGGCGCGGAACGCTATATCACCGAAGAACTAAAAGCCTTTGAAGACAAAGTGTTAAGTGCGCGGGAAAAATCCCTGAGTTTTGAGAAAGCCTTGTATGAAGAATTGCTCAGCACTATCGCCGTATCGCTGCCCGCCTTGCAAAGCTGCGCCGCTGCCTTGGCAGAACTGGATGTGTTAAATGTGTTTGCCGAACGCGCCGAAACCTTGGATTTAGTCGCGCCAACACTACAACAACAAAGCGGCTTGCATATTGAAGGCGGTCGGCATTTGGTGGTCGAGCAAGTGAGCGAACTGCCGTTTGTCGCCAACGACCTAAAACTCTCCAAACAACGGCGCATGTTAGTCATCACCGGCCCGAACATGGGCGGTAAATCCACCTACATGCGCCAAGCGGCTTTGATCGTCATCCTCGCGCATATCGGCTGTTATGTACCCGCCAAAGCCGCTAACATCGGCAACATCGACAAAATTTTCACCCGCATTGGCGCATCGGACGATCTAGCGAGCGGGCGCTCCACATTTATGGTGGAAATGTCAGAAACCGCCAACATCCTGCATAACGCCACCGCCAACAGCTTAATCATCATGGATGAAATCGGGCGCGGCACCAGTACGTTTGACGGCTTATCTTTAGCGTGGGCATGTGCCGATTATCTAGCAAAAGAAATCAAAGCCTTCACCTTATTCGCCACCCATTATTTTGAATTGACCACCTTGGCGGACGAACAAAAAGCCATCCATAACGTGCATTTAGATGCCATGGAACACGGGGATAAAATCATATTCCTACACGCCTTAAAAGAAGGCCCAGCCAGCCAAAGTTACGGCTTACAAGTCGCCGCCTTAGCAGGCGTACCGCGCTCGGTAATTGATAAAGCCAAAGATAAATTGCGGCAATTAGAAAACCAGACTTACCTGCACCAGCAAGCACAAACCGGGGTAAATCAACTGGACTTGTTCGCCAGCACCGACAGTCATCCGGTGGTAGGTTTATTAGAAGAATGCCAACCCGATGCGCTTAGCCCAAGGCAGGCGCTGGAGTTGCTTTATATGTTGAAGGGGATGGTGTAGGGCTTAGGTTTTTGGGGTTTGGAGGTTCTGGAGTGAAAAACATGTTTTTCATTCCAGAAGGTAAATCGGCTGGATCAACAGCTTTACCGATAATCCAACGTGTACGAATAATACGAGTCGTAGGGTGTTTTAGCGTTAACAAAACACCGATGCCAGTCAATGCTATGGTGGATTTCTAGCTTTAATGATTTTTCCAAAAATTAGTTTCTCGGTTTTTTCAGTTAAAAGCTAAAGCCTATGATTAAAACCCAACTTGCTTCTGTTGCAAAAGATAAGTAACTATATCCTTAGAACCAAAACCTCTAGCAATTCCAAAGCAATCGAGATTTTCAGCATCCGGCTGATAAGGATTGCCACCATATTTCATTAATAAATCAAATGCTGCAATAGAATTCATTTCGGCAGCCAGCATCAAAGGTGTCCGCCCTCGCATCCGGCAATCATGACGCATATTTGGATTTGCTTGGTGTTTTAATAGCAACTCAGCAATTAATATTTGTTTCGCAGGATCACTCTTGAACATTACTGAAATTAACGATTCGAATATTTGCCGATGCCGTGGATTTTTTAATAAGGCTTGCATATCTGTATTATCACCAAAAACATCTGTTGTCAGAATATTGTAACGCCTTAATCCTTCACGTGAATGTTCTGGATTTATCCGTTTTTGTTCATTTATTTTTTGCAATATTTGTTCTGGCGTTAGCCTATGAATAAACAGCTTTCCTAAGCAATAATAAAGTGGAGTTTGATTATCGACTGTCGCTTTTAAATCAACTGCTGCACCCATTTTTAACAATTTTTCCACAACATCCGGTTCGCCATAGTCGATAGCGCAAGAAAGTGGGGTGTATCGCTTTTTTTTTGTAAAAGAATTCAACGTTTCCTTGGTATGAGAATATTTCAAAATAATATCAAGGGTTTCCCTTTGTCCAGTCTTTTCGGCATACTGAATTGCACTAAGCAAAGCCGAAGCACCTGAAGCATCTAATTTATCAACCGATGCACCTTTTACAAGCAAAGCATCAACCTCCTCAGTGCGCCCAAGCCATGCAAAATAACGGAGTTGGGTCCAGCGTTTGGTTTGTCCATCGTGGGAGCGGATAGTGAAAATTCGGTCAGGCGTTCTCAAATCTGCCTTTTTCCTATCCAATTCATCTGTATCAATCCAAAAAAACGGTAATTCATCCTTTTCACGGTTTATGGCCTCAGCTTCAATGAAACGCCCTGATTTTGGAAACACAGAAAGAAACTTTCGTTTTATTTCCTCTATTTCCCAGTCTTCAATCACATCATCAGTTGTTGGGCTAGTGAATAATTCGAAGGCTATAGCTCGATGCTTTAATTTCTTGAGCAATGGTTTTTTACCAAGCTTAGCCGCCAATACAAAAGCTTCTTCGATAATTTGTTTTTGATCTTCCCCCGCACGGTATAAGGCCAGCTCTACCGCCTGTTCATAATGTGGTAACGCTTCTTCGAGATTACTCGATAGCACATTCCAGCGACCTTTTAACCACTCCAAATGAAAAAGGGTATTAGCATCTGGGTCAAGTTGGGTAGAAAGGCGTTCTAATTCTTCCAGTTCAGCTAGTGTTTTGGCTTGGTCTCCGTCAATCTTGGGCGTTGTCCGTTTCAAATGCTCTTTGAGCATTAATGCCGGCATTTTTAAAGGCTCCATTCGCTTTCCTGCTCTAAGTACAGCTAAAGAAAGAATTCTGCCAATATCAATTGGTGGAAAATTAAGCAATATATGGTGGCGTACAATGTCGCGTACAGGAATTGGCTTGGCCGCTTGTTCGAGGTAAGCAATTGCGCGAGCGAGCAGCAACCATCGACGGAGCTTAAGAATTTTCTGATTGTGTTCTGGAGATTTAGATAAAGCATCCAAAAATAATTTTATGCTTGATAAGTCTGGTAATTGCTTGCCTTGTTCCCAGCGCAGCACCTTTTCTTGGTTAACTTTGTCACTGTCTGTAGAGCTTGGATAGGCCGCTTTCGCCAAGGCTTTACCTCCATCCTTGTCGACCCACTGAAAGACAATCGCAATTGGGTGAATAGTTGAATTTAGCAATTGCATCAATTCAGGGCCACCCAACTTTTGATGAATATCAAATATGAGTAACTCCACTTGTGGAACAAAATAGTTTTCGACCAATAGCGGCAATACCTCTGATCGGCTAAGCCCATCCACTTGAATAGTTGACACTAACCCCAAATAGTTAGAATGCAGATTGGTTATGAATGCTTTTAATAAGCCAAGGCATTCTTTATCTAAACCATATTTTTCTAGTGGAATAAAGATGATTTTTTTAATTAAGGAGGGCAATAGAGCCCCATCAAAATCTCCTTCGCGTGCAAGCCGATCAATTTCCCGATTATTCGCCTTAGTATCAAAAGCAAGCGCGATAAGTCGATAAATCTCCCCAAAACGGGGGTAAGGTGGTAACGATAAGTTTTTGGATACGGTATCCATCATGTTAAGTTTTCCAATTTGCGAATATCGCGTTTAAAGTTAAGAAAAGCACGGCGGTCACTGGGCGAACAGGGTACAGGTAGACTTTTACCCATTGGAGAAGTCAGCTTACCGTGACGTCCGCCCATTTGATAGCGCCATCCTGTTTTAATCAATTGCCTAACAAATTCGGCAACATCTTTGTTTTTGCTGTATTGGGTCATTTCATTCTCAAATAGACTGGGCGGCACAACGCCGCCCAGAATTGAAATAGCTATTTACTTATTCTCGTTGGAGTTTTTAGCTGCGGCCCTTTGGGCAATGGCAGCAAAACTGTCTTTAGCAACTTGACCGCCATCTTTTATGGCTGTAGCTGATTGGATACGGCTTGCTGCTTCTTTAGTCATCGGTGTTTTTGGTGTTTGTGTTGAGGATTTTTTGGACATGATCATTTACCTTGTAGTTAAGAAAGTTGCCAAATCAGCAACGAAACGAATCTTATAATTTTTGTCACAAAAATTATTCCTCGACGATGGTCAAGAATATTTTAAAAATACAATTTTAAAAATTAATTACCGAAAAACCGAGAAAACCGTAATCCGCTTCGATCCTTACGAGCTACTTTCTATGCAACCCCCTTCTGCACCCAATCTGCACAATCACGCGCTAAATTTCCACATCCACACCATCCTACCTGCAAAACGGTTGATTAAAGTATCCCCCGATGTCAAACCATTGGAGAAAGCTTATGAAAAACCGTTTTTATCTAAAATTGTTCACTATTGTTGCCTTGATTTTGGCTTTGTTGTTGCCGCAGGGCTTTATGTTGGATTTGGTGCAGGAGCGTACCAACTGGCGTTTTCAAGCGTTTGAAACCGTTGAACGCAGCTGGCCTGGGGCGCAGACTTTGGCTGCACCCGTGTTGGCTATTCCTTACGATTTGACTTATAAATCAAAGGAAAAGGTGATTGATGACAAATATGTTGAAAAGGAAATCATTTCCGATGTAACACTGCATAATGTTTTGTACCTGATGCCTAAGCAATTGACGGTAAAAAGCCAGCTTGAAAATTCACTGCGTTATCGTGGCATTTATGCGGTGCCTGTTTACAACAGCCATATCGACGTGACTGGCGAATTCAGCAATCAAGCCATATTGGATTTGTTGTCCCGAAACAAGGAAAGCAAAATCACTTGGGGAAAACCGCACTTATCGGTGTTGGTCAGCGACCAGCGTGGCATTGCCGCCCAACCGGATTTGCTGTGGAATGGCGACAAAATCGCTTTCCAACCGTCTAGCCATTTGCCGGGCACAGAGCAAGGCATGAACGCGCCATTACCGGAATTGCCTAGCAACGAAATCGCCCGCCTGCCCTTTGCCTTTACGCTGGAATTGCACGGTATGCAAGGTTTGCATTTTGCCTTGGTGGCGGAAAATACCGATGTACAAACGTCCGCCAATTGGCCTCATCCTAGTTTTACAGGCGGCTTGCTGCCGGAAACGCATGTCATCACCGATAAAGGTTTCACCGCACGTTGGCGGGCTTCGTCGTTTTCTTTGAATGTCGCGGGGGCTTTGGAACGGTGTTCGAAAAATGAATGCAGCAGCCTGCTTGGGCCAACCGTAGGTTTTGAGTTGGTGCAGCCCGTGGATATTTATCAACAAGCCGAACGCAGCATCAAATACGCGCTGCTGTTGATTGTGCTGACCTTTGTGGCGTTGATTTTGTTTGAGTTGTTAAAGCAATTACGCATCCATCCTATCCAATATTTGCTAGTCGGCATGGCCTTGTTGGTGTTTTATTTGTTGCTGATTTCCTTATCCGAGCATATTTTGTTCTTATATGCTTACAGTACGGGCGCGGCGGCTTGTACGTTGTTGTTGACGGTATATTTTGGCGGCATTTTGCGTAGCGGCAAACTGGGCTTGTTATTGGGTTTGGGCTTGTCGGTTTTGTACACGGTGTTGTATGTGATTTTGCAATCGGAAGAAAGCGCGTTGTTGATGGGCAGTGTCTTAACCTTTGTGGTGTTGGCGGTGCTAATGTTGGCGACACGGCATTTTGATTGGTACGCGTTGACGCGCCAATCTGAACAAGATGCTGAGTTGGACGCGCTGTAATGAGAAAAACCATTACGCTAATCGCTTTGATAATTGTGGCGGCGAGCTGGTTGTTACCGGAAGGCCATGAGATTCCGGTAGCAGGCGCTAGCTCTGCCGATTGGAATCCGCATTCATTTTGGCATTCACCGTGGGGACGTTCGGGTGTGCATAAAGGTATCGACATTTTTGCCAAGGAAGGCAAAACCGTCGTTGCCGCCAGCCCTGGCTTGGTGGTTTACACAGGCTATAACGACATCGGCGGCAACGTGGTGTTAGTGCTAGGCGCAAAATGGCGGTTTTATTATTATGCCCATCTGCACAGCACCTCTAGCCATGCGGGACAATGGCTGGCAACAGGCGAGGTTTTAGGTAGCGTCGGCAGTACGGGCAACGCCCAAGGTAAGCCACCACATTTGCATTTCGCCATCCGCAGCTTATTGCCTTTGCTTTGGCAATATCAGGCAGATAAACCGCAAGCGTTGTTGACGATGTTTTATGTTGATCCTGGGGTGTATTTGGCTGGGGCGGGACGGAGTTTGTAACTCGCTTGGAAACGAGCGTAAAAGTAGGATGGGCTGACGTTAGGAAGCCCATCATGAGATTGCCTAGTTTGATGGGCTTCCTGTCATCAGCCCATCCTACATTGACTCTTTGCAGGACGGAGTTGTACTAGTTCCCAAGCTCCAGCTTGGGAACTCAAGTGCGTGAAGCTCTGGCTTCACGAACTCTGGAAGCTGGAGCTTCCCGTCCTGCATTCCCAAGCTGGAGCTTGGGAACGAGCTTAATTTTTCGTGCTTTTCGTGCCTTTCGTGGACAAATTTTCTTTTTAAAACAATTAAGGATTATGGGCAAACACATACTAATCGCCGACGATGACCAGCACATCCGAGATGTAATCAGTTTTGCGTTGGAGAAAGCCGGGATGCAGGTGGCGTTGGCGGAAGACGGGCGGCAGGTGTTGGACATTTTCTCTGCCCAAGCTTTTGACCTGATCGTGCTGGACATCAATATGCCGGAATTTGATGGGCTGGAAGTGTGCAGGGAAATCCGCAAAACTTCGGAAACGCCGATTTTGTTTTTGTCGTCGCGGGATGATGAAATCGACCGCATTTTGGGGCTAGAAATTGGCGGCGATGATTATGTCACTAAGCCGTTCAGCCCACGTGAGTTGGTGGCGCGGATCAATGTGATTTTAAAGCGCACGCAAGCCATCCCCAAACCTTGCCCCAGCGAAAGCGTGTTGCAACAGGGCAAATTGCTGATCTGCCCTGAACAGCACACCGCCAGCTGGGAAGGCCAAGCCGTCAACCTGACCGCCACCGAATTTGCGATGTTGCTGTTGATGATACGCCAGCCTAGCCGCGTGTTTAGCCGCGACCAGATTATGAACAGTGCGTATAGCAACGCGGTGTTTGTTTCCGACCGCACCATTGACAGCCACATCCGCCATATCCGCCAGAAATTCGCTGATTTAGGCTGCGCGGCGATTATCGAAACCGTGCATGGCGTGGGATATAAATTGGCGGTTTGCCACTGATGGCCTTACCGCGCCGCCTATTCCGCTTACGCAGCATTTTATTGCTGGTGATGTTCACCGTGCTGGCCTTGCCGTTAGGCGGTTTGTATTTTTTCCGCATTTACGAAAACGAGCTGGTGCAGCAATCCGAGCGCGAACTGATCGCGCAAGCTGCGGTGATGTCGGCGAGCGTCCGGCAATTGGTGCGTAATCTGCACAAAGACAAATCCACCTACGGCGTGTTGCTGGCGACCTTACCACCGCCACGCCATGATTTCGAACCGATTGTACCGACGCTCAGCTTGATTAATCCAATTGAAACACCGCGCCCCGATGCCCAATTTCCACCAATTCCTGCCGACGAATTGGCGCGAAAAGTCGGCGAACTGATGCAACCTGTGATGCGCGATACCCAGCATACGATGTTGTCGGGAATACGCTTATTGGATGTTAACGGCGTGGTGATTGCCGGACGCGAAGACATCGGCCTTAGCTTCGCGTCTGTGCCGGAAGTGCAGCAAGCCCTGCAAGGCCACTATGCCAGCACTATACGCCAGCGCCTTTCCGACGAACCGCCACCGCCTTTATATTCGATGAGCCGTGGCACTAATGTCCGCGTGTTTATTGCCTTCCCGATTTTCGAAACCGTGCAGTTGACCAACAGCCCAGCGTTAGAGCAACACTATCTGCAAGGCGTGGTGTATTTATCGCGCACGCCTAACAATATCCTTAAGCATTTGTTTGCGGTCAAAGGCACGGTGATTTTTGTTTCGCTGTGTTTATTAGTGCTGGTGGTGTTATTGGTGATGTTGGTGTCGGCGAGTATTGCCCGCCCGATTCGCGAATTGATCCGGCAAACCGAGCGGGTCAAACAAGGGGAGCAGAAACAATTGGAGCCACTGAAAAATCCGGTCACTTATGAAATTGCCCAACTGTCTGCGAGTTTTGCGGCAATGTCGCAAGCTTTAACCGAACGTAGCGATTACATCCAACGCTTTGCTACTCACGTTTCGCATGAGTTCAAAACCCCGCTAACTTCCATGCAAGGCGCGTTGGAATTGTTGCAAGACCATGCCGACACCATGCCCGCCGCAGACCAACAACGTTTTGTCAGTAATTTGTTGGCAGACAGCCAACGCTTGAAACAATTGGTCAATCGCTTACTGGAATTGGCGCGGGCAGATGCGCTAGAACCCAGCCGCCAACAGTGCTTATTGGCAAAGGTTATCGCCAACTTGCACAACCGCTTTCAGGAACGCGGCTTATTGATATATGCCGACAATCTCCCAGACATGCCATTGGCAATCGCCCCCGATGCTTTGGAAATGGTGTTATCGAATTTATTGGAAAACAGCTTACAACATGGCGCAAGCGATTTGACTATCTACGCGCAACAGCAAGGCCAGGTATTAAACGTAAATTTACAAGATAATGGCGCGGGCATTTCCCCCGCCAACCGTAACAAGATTTTCACACCGTTTTTCACCACGCGCAGAAATTCTGGCGGCACGGGTTTAGGTTTGCAGATTAGCGTATCGTTGTTGAAAGCGTATAACGGGGAAATTGCGTTGGCAGATTGTCCGCAAGGGGCGTTGTTTGTGCTGACATTGCCACTGGCAGTGCTGCCAGCGGCATAGTTTTATATCTCTGTAGGATGGGCTGGCGTAAGGAAGCCCATCATTTAGTCGTTTAGTTTGATGGGCTTCCTAGCGTCAGCCCATCCTACTTTTAAAGGCAAATCATCGTTCCCACGCTCTGCGTGGGAATGCCGCCCGTGACGCTCCTGCGTCACTTTACGCAACGCTGGAGCGTTGCAGGATGCGTTACCATTTATGCCCTTGAGGGTACGCAGAGCGTGGGAACGATAAAACCACACAAAAAAATGCTTTAATCTTGGCGGTTTCTGTACAAAAAAATAGGAGTCCAAAACATGTTTTGGACTCCTACAAACTAGACCATTCAGCAAAATTACGTTGCGTTATTCTGCCTACAATCTCTAAGCCTTAAAAATTCACGTTGCCTTGTATCCAGATTTTTTGGGTATCGGTTGCTTTAAAGCCACCCAATGGATCATTCGCTCCGGCATTGTAGTTGGCGAATTTCGCCATGACCGAATAATGCTTACCGAATTTTTTCACCGCTTGGAAATCCCACTCGCTGCCGTAATCAAAGCGTCCGGTATCGTCGGAAAAATCGTGGTAAACGCCTGTTACGACAATATCACCGCGTTGGAACGGTACCATCACCGTGCCGAAAACATCGCGGATACCGTTGCTTGGTGTTACTAAGAACAAATCCGCCCAGCCTTGGAAGGCGTGGTTGGTGCCTAATGGAGTGTCGAAGGTTTTGTTCAGGCCAGAACCATCCAATTGCTCCATTGCACCTTGGAAGATCACCCCATAAGCGCTTAAACCGCCCATTAAGTTGATACGGTCGGCATCATAAGTGGTTGGGCCGTGTCCGTAGTCGCTTTGATGACCCCATTCCGCCGTGTACACGACGCCAAAATGGTCGCTGATTTTGTAAGAATCCAAGGGTTTCAAACAGCAAGTTGCCCTTAAGCCATAGGTTTGACTGGATTTTTCGTAATCATCTTTTTCGGTGTAATCCAGCCAGTAGCCGTAACCAATGATGTTACCAATATCCCCCATTTTGTAGTTAAGGTTCAAAATCGGGGCTTCTATGTTATGCGTCAAACCCGCAAAATCTTGTACATTTGCCAGATAACCCACGTTGGCGACTAAGCCGAATAAGGTTTGGTTGTTGTGTGTCCACAAAACCGAATCATAGGTGACTTCCATTTGCCGCCAGCCGACGTTACCGATAAAACGGTCGTCATCCAGCTTAATGCGTTGCCGTCCTATTTTGAACGTGTTGTCGGCGATGCCTGTGTAAGCAACCCATAATTGGTTGATTTCGTTAAGAGAAGGATCAACCACGCGTGAATAAGCGGGGTTGTTGCCAACGTACGGCGGTGGCAGATTGTTGTAATCATCCTGCATGGCTAAGTTGCCTTCGTATTCGGCATAGCCTTGCAATCCTTGCCAAGTTGGTGTCAAAAAACCCAAGCGCAAACGGGCGGTATTGGCGTTGGCAGTCAGCGGTTGTTTTGCGGCTGGCAATACTGCGCCAGTTGGGCCAAAACGGTTGTCTTCGTTGACGTTTTCGTAGCGGTAGTTCAAATCAAATTTGACCGCGCCATTGTGTCCGTAATGGTAAAAGTTAAGCGCATCTTCGACATTTTGAGTCAGACCAGCAGAAACTGGCTGGGAAGCGAAAGCCACCGACAATAACGCGGCGACAGACAACGGCGTGGATAAGTTGTTTCGATATTGCTTAGGCATAAAGCCCCCCTTTGGTTTTTTTAAAAAATACTATGCTGTGGCGCAGTGCGCCAATGCCGATATAAGTTGAATAAATTGCATTTTGGATGGCTGGCTGGCGGGCAGGATGCCCGCGCTCCAGCGCACTTACATTTAGTGGGTGTGGTCACATTCGGTTAAAAAGCTCAGGATACTTTCCCGATAATGGTAGTAATCATCGTGTGCCAATAAGGCTTTACGGGTGCGTGGTCTGGGCAAATCGATCTCTTGGATTTTGCCGATTTTGGCGTGCGGGCCGTTAGTCATCATCACCACGCGATCCGCCAACAGAATGGCTTCGTCAACATCATGGGTAACAACGATGGCGGTCACTTGGGTGCGTTCCCAGACTTCCATCAATACTTCCTGTAATTCCCAGCGGGTTAAGGAATCCAACATGCCGAACGGTTCATCCAATAACAACAGCTTTGGCGACAAGGCGAAGGCGCGGGCAATGCCGACCCGTTGGCGCATACCGTTGGACATATCACCTGCTTTTTTGCGTAAAGCATCGCCCAAGCCGACGCGGGTCAGATAATATTCGACGATGTCTTGGCGCTCAGATTTGCTGGCGTGCGGGTAAACTTTATCTACGCCGAGCATGACGTTTTCAAACGCGGTTAACCACGGGAACAAGCTAGGAGCTTGAAAGACCACGCCACGGTCTGGGCCGGCGCCGTCGATTTCGCGGTTGTCGAGAATAATGCCGCCTTCGGAGATGCTGTTGAGGCCAGCAGTCATCGATAACACCGTGGATTTGCCGCAACCAGAATGTCCGATGATGGAAATGAATTCGCCTTTTTTCATTTTCAAATCAAAGCCATCGACCACTTTTACCGTGCTGTTACCATCGGGTGTTGGGTAGATTTTTGATATTTGTGAAAACTCCAAATAACGCGGCCTGCCCAAGTCGGCTTGATTAGGCTTTAAGGCCGGGGCTGCCTGTTGCCAATCATGGCTGGTATTGGGGCGGACGTTTGGCAACACGATTTTGTCAGCGCCGACATCCAAATTTTTAGCAATGCCTATGTCCATCAAATACTTGGTGATTTCCGCACGCAAGCGTTTGAATTCTTCATTATGGTTTAAGGCAGTACGGTCACGCGGACGCGGGATGGTGACTTTAAAATCCGGGCCGAACGTGGCATCGGGGCCGGGATTCAGCGGGATAACCCGATCCGCCATGTAGATGGCTTCATCTACATCGTTAGTGATTAACACCACGGTTTTTTTGTCTTGTTCCCAGATTTGCAGGATCTCATCTTGCAGGTTGCCACGGGTCAAAGCATCTAACGCGCTAAGTGGTTCGTCCAGCAATAAAATATCCGGATTGGCAGCCAAGGCCCGCGCTACGTTGACCCGTTGGCGCATACCGCCTGAGAGTTCGGCAGGCTTTTTGTCCATCGCTGCGCCTAAATTCACCATGCGGACGTATTTTTCAGTATGGGCGCGGCGTTGTGCGGCAGGCCAGTCTTTAAAAATTTCATCCACCGCCAAAGCGACGTTTTCGTACACCGTCAACCACGGCATTAAGGAATAGTTTTGGAACACCACGCCACGGTCAGGGCCTGGGCCGGTAATGGGCTGGCCTTGTTTCAGCAACGCGCCACTATCAACGCCAATCAAACCCGCTATCGCGGAAATTAAGGTGGTTTTGCCGCTGCCAGAAAAACCGACGATGGCGATAAATTCCCCGGCCTGAATATCCAAGTTAATGTTTTTTAAGATGGAATTACGGTCTTTACCTTCGCCATACGATTTACAAACATTCTGCAATTGCAGCAAAGGCGCAGCGTTTGTGGCCTTGGTTTGCGTGCTGACAGGGCTGGTGGCAACGGCATTGGCATCCGCTGTTTGCTTGGTTTTGTTGTGCATAATTTTGATGCTAATTGCTGACATAAACGCCTCCTTAGAGTGCGCGACCAAAAGAAAACACCCGTTGCAAGGATTGCATGATGCGGTCGAGGATGAAGCCGATAATGCCGATGGTGAATACTGCCACCATGATGCGGCCTAAGGAATCGGCGCTACCGTTTTGGAATTCATCCCATACGAATTTACCTAAGCCAGGGTTTTGCGCCAGCATTTCAGCGGCAATCAACACCATCCAGCCCACGCCTAGCGATAAACGCATACCAGTAAAGATGTACGGTAAGGCAGAAGGCAAGATGATTTTTTGGATTTGTGTGATCCAACTCAAGCGCAAGACTTTGCCGACGTTGACCAAATCTTTATCAATAGAGGACACGCCAACGGCAGTGTTAATCAGCGTAGGCCACAAGGAACATAAGGTGACGGTGATTGCTGAGGTTAAAAAAGATTTTTCAAACCAGGAATCATCGGTGGTGACATACACGGAACTGACGATCAAAGTAACGATAGGCAACCACGCCAGCGGCGACACGGGTTTGAAGATTTGGATCATCGGGTTTAAGGCGGTGTTGATAACCGGGCTCATGCCACACAGTAATCCTAATGGCACAGCCACTAAAGTCGCCAACACAAAGCCTGCGAACACCGTGTAAAGGCTGGTGAAAATTTGGTCTAAATAGGTCGGCTTGCCGTTGTAAGGACGGATTTTTATTTCTGCACTGGGATTTTCTGCCAACAGCTTGTCGTTACGGACTTTTTGGCGTTCAAAAAAATCGCTACGTTTTTGTGCTTCTTCATAATGGGCATCAATTAACCCTTGTACTTGATCCCAAACCGCCGTGGGGCCAGGAATAGTGCCTAAGCTGGTGTGTACTTTTGATGCGGAGAAGCTCCACATGCCTAAAAACAACATAAAGGCGATGATAGGAATGCCCATAATCAGCCATAACTCACGCACTTGCTTAGTGGGATTTTCTCCGGCTGCGATTTTTAGCAGCGGTACGAACCAGGTTAGGCCAGTAATATTTAAAAATTTGATGAGTTTGTTCAGCATGGCGAACCTCTAAGATGGAGCATGGTGGTTTCCCAAAAAAGATGCGTCCTTGCATCAACATAGCATCCTGCCACCCTGGGAAAATCTAACAACAATTACTAATATTTTCGGTAGTGCTTGTGATTTAACTGTTGCGGGGTACAAACCCCGTACACAGTCAATTTTTTGTCGGGCCAATCTATCTTTGTAGGGGCGGACGGTTGTCCGCCTTTTTTAGAACTTGTACCGAAATCTGGCGCGATCAGGCGAGCAGCCGCTCGCCCCTACGAAAAACAATACCGACAACCCAACCATTACCTCATTTTGTTTTAAAACAGTTTTAATCACTTGCCCTAAACGGTTTGGTAGTAACTACTCAACAATCTTGCCGCCAGCCAATTTTTGTTTACCTTTCAGGCCAATAGCAAATTTACTCAAATAATCGTTGGGTTTGTTGGCATCAAAACTGATTTTGTCGATAAAGAAATCGTTGCTGCCTTTTAAGCTGGTGTCAGCCGGAAAATCTGACGCTTTGGCTTTGCCTTCAGTAACCAATTCTTTGGCAGCCGCTAAGTAAATGTCAGGACGGTAGACTTTTTTTGCGGTTTCTAAGTACCAGTTGTCCGGCTTGAATTCGTTAACCATACCCCAACGGCGTAGCTGGGTGAGATACCAAACGGCGCTGTCGTAAGAAGGGTAACTTGCGCCATTACGGAAGAAGGTGTTGAAATCCGGCAAGGCGCGTTTGTCGCCTTTTTCATATTCAAACGTGCCGTTCATGCTGTTTGCCAAGACATCAAAATCCGCGCCGACGTATTGTTTTTGCGAGAGCATTTCAATAGCTTCGTGACGGTTTTTGTTGCTTTCGGTATCCAGCCAGATGGAGGCGCGGATTAAGGCTTTAACAACCGCCAAATGAGTGTTGGGGTATTTTTCTGCCCATTGTTTGGTGACACCAAAGACTTTTTCTGGGGTGTTTTTCCATAATTCATCATCAGTTACGACGGGTACGCCTATGTTTTTAAAGACCGCTTGTTGATTCCACGGCTCGCCCACGCAATAGCCAAAAATAGTGCCGGATTCTAAAGTAGCTGGCATTTGTGGCGGCGGCGTTACCGATAATTGCGCGTCAGCATCGATTTGTCCTGATGTATCTTGTGGTGGCGCGTAATAACCAGGGTTGATGCCACCTGCCGCTAACCAGTAACGGAGTTTGATGTTGTGTGTGCCAGCAGGGAAAGTCATCGCCATGTTGAAAGGCTTGCCTGCGGCTTTGTATTTTTCTACCACCGATTTTAGGGCATCAGCTTTAATCGGATGCACAGGTTTGCCGCCTTCCATCGGTACATTCGGCTTCATTTGTTTCCAAATATCATTGGCGACAGTGATGGCGCTGCCGTTATAACCCATGCTAAAGGCAGTAACGATGTCGGCTTGGTTACCAAAACCAAAGCTGGATGCTAACGGTGCGGCAGCCAGCATATGCGAGCCATCTAATTCGCCATTGACGACGCGATCCATGACCACTTTCCAGTTGGCTTGGGCTTCTAGCTGCACATACAGGCCTTCTTCTTCAAAAAATCCTTTTTCAAAAGCAACGGCTAATGGCGCCATATCAGTCAGTTTGATGAAGCCGAATTTCAAGCTGTCTTTTTCAATATTGGCAACGGCGGCGGCATCGCCAGCAAAACTTAAGGCACTGATGGTGACGACTGCCGACAAAGCTGCGGTTAGTTTGCTTACGTTAAAACGGGGCTTATTCATAGTAGTTCCTGTAACAGTTATCAAATTTTGGGCAAAAAAAAAGGCATCGATAAATCCCATTGCATTACGCACGGGTTTATTGACGCCTTTGTCAGATTACTCAACGATGAGTGTAAACATTAGGCTCCATCATCAGAGCCTCTGCGGTTAAGTTAAGCATGACTCATGCCAACTTGTTAATTGCACTTGCTTTTTTAAAAATTCCATTTTATTTCAGTCGGTTATTATAAAAAACTAAATATCAAAAAATTTCATGGGTGTGCTTTGGGAATATCGCTTTGTTAAAAATGCCCGATAAACGTGCAAAAACTATGTTTTATTGCTGTATTTTTGTGCGCTTATGCTTAGAACAAGAAACTAACGATAGCAGTCAATCTGCCTTCACTAATGACAGGAATAGCCAGCATACTGCTCAGATTATTCAGCTCAGGACTGTATCCCACTGCATTCGCACCGCTAATCATTGGCATACCCGTCAACCAAACCCGACCTAATAAACCTTCGCCTTTATAGATGGTAATGGTTTCAAAAATGGTCGCTAAGTTGTTGTCGTCTTTGCTGTAACCTTGTTGGCAAACCAGTTTTTCGCCATATTTGTCCGGTATCCAAATTTGGATGCGCTTGGCGATTGGCGTGGCTTGCGCGGATAAAAATGCCATTACATAGGTTTCTTTGGTGTTGCTAAAGATAGGAATGCCGATGCTGGTGCTAATGCCCGCTTGTTGGGCATCAGCAGCGCGGACAAAACCAGTGACTTTGCTAATATCATCAATCAGCACAGGCATATTGCTTTCCCAGACTTGACCTGGAATGCCCTCACCTTTGGCAAAACTGATTTTTTGTGAGGCTTTTTCAAACTCCCGTAAGGTGCCGTAATAGCCATCCATAATATTTAGCCGTTGTTTATCAAGGCTGTTACACCAAACTTCAAGCGCTCCGGCGTGTTCGGCATCGTCACCACATAAAAACACCACGACGGCTAATAAGAAATCCCCCGAAAAAATCGGGATGGCTACGCCACAAGTCAGGCCTGCTGCTTGCGCGGCGGCGGTGCGTTTAAAATACGAATGCTCAAACTGTTTTAACACTACGGGATGTTTTAATGCCCACGCTTTTCCGGGCAAGCCTTCGTTATAAGCAAACAATTGCTGCTTGCTGGCGGCTTTAAAATCATCCAATGCACCGTAGAGGCCAGAGCCAAATTCCAATTGGGTGCGGCTTCTGTCGGGTATCCAAATTTCTGTCACTTTTATAAAAGTTTTCATTGCCATACTGTTGTTTTCCATCATTTATTTGAGCAATTCCGCCATTGCGATAACATTTTTTGCCATTTCACCCAAGGTTATATTGCGGTCCATCGCCAGCTTACGTAGCGTATGATAGGCTTCGTTTTCAGTAAAATTGCGGGTTTTGATTAAAATGGCTTTGGCGCGGTCTATCTGTTTGCGGTCTTCCAATTGCACACGCGCTTCTTCCAATTCCTTTGCCAGTGACTGTAATTGCTGAAACTGGGCAATTGCCGCCGCGACAATAGCCGTCAGGTTGCGGCCTTGGAAACCATCTGCAATCAAGGTGTTAACACCTGAATTAATGATGTTGCCAATATCGTCACCTGCTTGCAGCGTGGTAAACAAAATAATGGGCAAAGGATTTTTCTGGCTTAACGCCTTGAGTATAGCCAAGGATTGCCCAGGTAAACTGGCAAAATTTAGCACCAATATATCGGGGGCGGTTTGCTGGACTTGCTGTAATAATTGCTCGCTAAACTGGATTTTTAAGACCTGAAAACCCGCTTTGTTTAAATCCTGCACCAACACGGTATCATGGTGGCTATCTTCAATTAACAATACATTTTGTCTGTTCATGATAAGTAGCTTTGAAGCCTAGAATTAGTTGCTGTCACGATAAAATTCCACACATAATTTATTAAAACCCCACCGAAACCCTGTGCCAATGGCACAAAAAATGCTTGATTTATATAGAATATTTTGTTTTTCCGTATCATTAAGCCAATCCAGATTGAACGGAGTGCCCTAATCTAGTCTCTTAACATTGCCGCATCAGCCAACCGCTGTCTACCCAACCATTTACCAGGTATATCATTTATGACGACCAAATACACGCCCTTAAAAGATCACGACACACCGATTAAAGTCTTGTTCACTGGCTACCTCTGTACCGTTGGAGTCGGTTATTTGTTTGCCCTGATCCAGATTTTATTTACCCACGGCATGGCAGACGGAAAATTTGGCTTATCCGTTGACGATATTGTTTACAGCTATTACGGCAACCGCTCCGGTACGGTACTGGAAAACCAGCTGAATGGCGCAATGAAAGCCAATGCCTCAGAGCAAGAGCGTTTTGACATCATTAAATGGGTCCGCGATGGTGCCGACCATGATGATTACCAAGATGATGGTATCGAAAAAATCATTGAAACCCGTTGCGTACTTTGCCATAACGAAAACGCCTCTGGCTTGCCCAACTTCAAGAAATTTGATGTCTTAAAAACCTATACCATTGAAGATACTGGAGCGACCTTCTCTTCATTAACGCGGGTGTCGCACATCCATTTGTTTGGTATCAGCTTTATTTTTATGTTTATCGGCTTAATTTTCAGTTTTGCTGAAACCACGTCGGTGCGTATCAAATGTATCGCTATCGGTATGCCTTACGGGTTTTTGTTGGCGGATATATTGTCGTGGTGGCTGACCAAAATTGATCCGGTTTTTGCGTGGCTGGTGATATTTGCCGGTATGGGCATGGGCGTATCGTTTATGTTTATGTGGGTAACATCGATTTTAGAAATGTGGCTGTATAAACCGGTATTTATTGATGGTATTGGTACTTATTACTTAAAGTGGAAAGACGACCCAGCCTCTTCGCCATTAAGCAAGTTTTTGGTTTTAGCTAAAAAAGCGCAGGTTTATTTGACACCTATAGTAAAAACCGCGATTAGCAAAGCGATGGCTTACTTGGACAAGCTCATTAAAAAGTCATAAGCCCAAAGCTGAATACAAACTTCGACATGCTCACGCCGAACGGCAACTAATTGATTCCGTTCGAGCTGAGCCTGTCGAAGCATGAACGGAATCAATTAGCCCAACATTCCCAAAACAACACCTAGTACTCCGTCAATAAATTTTGTCCGCTTAATCTAAACCTGTAGGGGCGGACGGCTGTCCGCCTTTTTCAGAACCCTACTAGAATCAACTGCGATAAGGCGAGCAGCCGCTCGCCCCTACGAAAAAATACCGTCAACAACATTGACTGAGTACTACCCTCGCCCATCCAATCCCATTGCCTGCCTAGCAAAGATGTTTTTTGCTGGTGGTAAATGATCTAAAAGTGCCAAACCAAGATTTCTGGCTGCCGCCAATGGTAGCCAATCGTTAGAGAAAATCTTTACCAAGCTGTCGGTAAAGCCGATCACCCGATCATGGTCTTTGCGTCTGGCAGCCACGTAAGCGTTCAAAATAACCGCAGAACCGACATCCAAATCTTGCATAGCGGCATCCGCCAACATCTGCGCCAACACCACCACATCGCGTAAGCCTAAGTTAAAGCCCTGACCAGCCACGGGATGCAATTGATGTGCGGCGTTGCCGATAATCACCGCCCGTCCGGCTGACATGGCATTAGCGCGGATTAACGACAACGGGAAGGCGCGTCTGGGAGCGGCTAACTGTAACGCCCCTAATCGATAGCCAAAACAATCTTGCAATTGGCTAAGAAAATCCGCTTCATTACCCAGCATTAAGGCTTCTGCATCTTCGCTGCTGCGTGTCCACACCACCGACGCTTGGCGCTTGCCAACAGGTAACAAGGCCAATGGCCCGGAGGTGGTGAAGCGTTCATAAGCGACGTTTTGGTTGGGCAATTCTGATTGCACCGTGGTGACTAAGGCGGTTTGCTGGTAATCAATGCTGTGCTGGCCTATATCCAGCAATTGCCGCACCGAGGAATTGCCGCCATCGGCACCGACCAGTAATTTACTGGTGATATTTAAGGAAGCGTCGCCTTGCTTGAGACTGACGTTGATTTCGTTATCGCCAGACATCAAGCCGACTAGCCGATACGGGCTTAACAAGGTGACATCGGTATGCTGCAATTGCTCTGCCAAGTGGCTTTCGATAGCGTGGGCAGAAATCACATAACCCAAGGCTTCAACTTGTTGCCGCTCGGCAGATAAGCGGGTTTTGCCAAAATGCCCACGGTCAGAAACATGAATTTGCTTGATGGCGGTGGCTTTATCACTCACGCCTTGCCACAAACCCAACTCCATTAACACCTGCACCGTACCTGCTGCCAACGCCAAAGCACGGTCGCCTGCGGGTGATGCGGCTTGTTGTTCACGGGTATTGGCTTCAACGACGGCGATTTTTAAGCCGGATTTCTGCAACGCCAAGGCCAGGGTATTGCCCGCCAAACCGCCACCGATAATGATTAAATCATAATCTTGCTGCATTACTGCACCTGCATTAGGGCTTCAATTTCCGCCACTGTTTTCGGCACGGTAGCCGTCAACACTTCGTTGCCTTCAGCCGTCACTAAGACATCATCTTCAATGCGGATACCAATGCCGCGCCATTTTGGCTCTACGGCTTTGCAATCGGCGGGGATATATAAACCTGGCTCTACGGTAAGTACCATGCCAGGGGCTAGCAATCGCCATTCGCCGTTGATTTTATAATCACCGACATCATGAACGTCCATGCCCAACCAATGCCCCGTGCGGTGCATATAAAAGGCTTTGTATTTTTCTTTTTTAATCAGTTGTTTTACCCGGCCTTTCAACAAACCCAGTTCAACCAAGCCAGCAGTCAATACCGCCACTGCGGCATCGTGTGGGGCTATCCAAGTTGCGCCCGGTTTAACTTCGGCAATGGCGGCATATTGGGCATCTAACACTAATTGGTATAAGAGTTTTTGCGGTTCACTGAATTTTCCGGAAACAGGAAAGGTGCGGGTAATGTCTGCCGCGTAGTGATCGCACTCTGCACCAGCATCTATCAGCAATAAATCGCCGTTTTTTAATTTGCAGTTATTGTCGGTGTAATGCAGGGTGCAGGCGTTTTTTCCGGTGGCGACAATGGATGGATAAGCAACCGAGCGCAGACCGTTTTTGGCAAAGTGATATACCAATTCGGCTTCCACTTGGTATTCGTACATCCCTGCCGCCGCCGTTTGCATGGCTTTAATATGGCCTTCGGCGGAAATTTCAGCGGCACGGCGCATCAATTTCAATTCCGCCGCGCTTTTAAACAAGCGCATTTCGTGTAAGGCCCTATCCAAGCAAACCAACTCACTGGGCGCAGCCACGCCTGTTCTTGCTAGGCTACGGACGTGTTTGATCCAATTTTGCAGGCTGTGATCCAATTCGGCATCGTGCCCCATGGGATAAAACACCCGGTGCTTGTCTTCCAGCAAACCCGGCAAAATGTCGTCCAGATCATCAATTGGGAAGGCATGATCGGCATCGTAATGTTTGGTCGCACCTTCCAAGCCCGCGTGTGCGCCTTCCCATAAAGCTTTTTTCTCATCGAATTCACGGCAGAACAAAATGTATTCGCCCTGCTCGCGCCCAGGGATAAAAACCGCCAAAGCATCTGGCTCGTTAAAGCCGGTCAGGTAATGGAAATCGCTATCTTGCCGGAAGGGGAAATCGACATCGCGGTTGCGGGTTTGCATTTGCGCGCTGCCCAAAAGGGCAATATTGCCGATACCGATATGCCGCAGCAGTTGCTTACGGCGTTTTTTAAATTCACTTTGCTGCATAATTGCTTGTTCCCTTAATGGATTTTAGGCGACGGTTGGCTGGCAAAATTGTCGCGCAGCAATAACACCGCCGCCTTCAAATATTCGGTGATTTCCATAAATGCTTGTTCGTTTTCTTCTGCGTCGGCAGCGTCGTCATTATCTAATTTAGTGATTTCGACGACGTCTTTTAATATCTCCCGGGTATCTTCGCTGTAACCCGCCACTAAATTAGCTGTGCCGACACCAAATAAAAAACCTTGGCACCAATCCCGTAATGCCGCCACTCTATAATTTAACGGCTGTTCGTCATCTGGCAAAAACAAGGTGAAATCATAATCATCCTCTGCCAATAATTGCTGGGTTTGGGTAAACAACCCTAGCAGTATTGGCGGGTAGTTTTCCGAAGGCGTGTCACCAAACAGCTCATCTAACCAGTAACTCGCTAAGGCTTTGCTGTTGACGCATAATATCCCTGTTGCCATACCGTGCGCTTCTGCGGCGGTAAGTTGCGGCTCAAGCTGTATAATCGCCGCATTAACTGTCTGATAAGCCATAATTTCCTGATAATATCGACTATCGCTAAAATAAAAATAGCGCTTATGCTACCATTTATCATCAGTATGGATAACCCAATTCACCCGGAAAGTTCTAATTAACAATCCAACTTCTGCGCCTCCGATATGACCCAACCATCAAGCTACCAACCACCCGAATTGATTGACTTGGAAGATAAGCTGGAACGGCTTTTCTCGCGCTACCAAGCCATGAAAAATGAAAACTCGCTGCTTAAACGCCAACAACAAGAATTGCTTGAGGAAAAAAGCCAATTGCTAGAAAAAACCGAGTTGGCAAAAGCACGGATAGAAACATTGATTGAACGCTTAAAAGCGATGGAGCAAGGCTCATGAATGCAAAACAACATATTGTCGCCCTGACGATTATGGGCAAAGAATATCGGATCGTTTGCGAAGAAGATGAACAAGACGATTTACTGATTTCCGCCCAACAGTTGGATATACAAATGCGGAAGATGCGCGATTCTGGCAAAATTAACGGCCCAGATAGGATTGCAGTAATGGCAGCATTAAATCTGGCGCATGAGCTACAAATCCTAAAAAATCAAAACCTTGCCCTAAAGCGTAGCTTGGGCGAATGCCTGACAGGCATCAGCGATAAAATAGAAACTATTTTGGAAAAAGCCTAAACAGGCTAAACTACGCCTCGGCATCTCCTGCCGGGTTTGACAATGCGCTGGGTGTTTCCTGAACCTGCATTACCCCCGGGAACTGATGTCAGACATGGTGTGCATGCCCGTTCTTCGGGAAGCCTGAATGTCTGACCGTGTTCCCACTTGAACCGTCGGTTCAAGGACGAAAGCGTGTATCGGCTATGGCGGGAGCTGCACTTTAATCTGTGCGGCATTACCCAAAAACCACCTACCCAAAGTTCCCCCAGCTATTGCTAGCCCTCTTCTAACGCTTCTCTAGCAACGCGTAATAAAAGCCATCCATCCCATTTTCGCCAGGCAATATCTGCCGTCCAAAAGGTCGCTGCTGTCCCCATTGTGCATTTATTGGCAAATGTATGGCATCGGTATAGCTAGTTAAAAACTTATCGATTTGCTGCTCGTTTTCTTGTTTCAACACCGAACAGGTTGCGTATAGCAAACGACCGCCAGTTGCCAATAACGGCCAGATCGCCGCCACTATGGCTTGTTGCAGATTTGCCAAGGCCTCGATGTCATCGGGTTTACGCAGCACTTTTATGTCTGGATGGCGACGGATGACGCCAGTGGCGGAACAGGGTACGTCTAAGAGAATACGGTCAAATAACTGCCCATCCCACCACGATTCCGGTTTGCTGGCATCACCAACTAATTGCGTAGCGATTAATCCTAAACGTTGCAGATTATCGCCAACCCGTTGCAATCTTTTGGCATCAATATCAACCGCTAGCAGTTCTTGCAGTTGCGGTTGAGATTCCAAAATATGGGCGGTTTTGCCACCAGGTGCGGCGCAAACATCCAACACCCGCTGTTCTGGGGCAAGTGATAACAATCCTGCGGCTAATTGGGCAGCGCTGTCCTGCACCGATACCCAGCCTTCGGCAAATTGTGGCAGGGCTTCTACATTTACGGGTTTATCTAGCTGGATAGCGGATGGACAAAAAGCTATTACACTGGCATCTATGCCTTCAACAGCCAATTGCTGGAGATAGTCGTCCCGGTTGGTTTTTGCGGCATTAATCCGCAAGGTCATCGGCGGTTGCTGGTTATTGGCAACCAAAATTGCCGCCGCTTGCTCAGGCCATTGCTGTTGTAGTTGCTTGATTAACCAATTTGGATGGCTGTTGGCGGCGCTGGCTTGTTGATCTGCCAATTGCTCTAAGGCTTGCTGTTCGCGGAGATAGCGCCGTAACAAAGCATTTAATAGAGGCTTTGCCCAGGCTTTTTTTTGTGCTGATACGGTTTCTGAGACGGCGGCGTGGGGTTTTACGCGCATAAAAGCTAGCTGATAAAGGCCGACTAATGCCAAGGCTTTTACATCGGGATCTTTTAGGGGGGTTTCCAGCAATTGCGCCAAGATAAAATCCAAGCGGTGAAAGTAGCGCATCACGCCGTAACATAAAGCTTGGATAAACGCGCGGTCTTTACCCGCAGCCATTGGTTGCAAGGCGGCATCTAAAGCAGCGGTTAACGACAGGCCATTTTGCAAGACATTGACGAGGACACGCGCGGCAACTAATCGCGTATTCAAGCGAATATCACTCCATCAAGCGGATGGGCATTGATAAATGCTTGTACAGGCATACGCTTGCCGCCGGGTAATTGCACTTCTTTAAGGCGCAGTAAGCCATCGCCAGTAATAACATCCAATTGTTTGGCGTGAGCGATTACCGTGCCTGGCGCACCTTGATATTCAGCGTCAGCGGCTATCGCTTCGGCTTGCCAAATGCGTAAGATTTGCCCGTTGTACAGAGTTTGCGCCACGGGCCAAGGATTTAAGCCCCGCACTTTGCGGCACAAAACCTCGGCAGGTTGTTGCCAATCTATGCCCGCTTCGGCTTTATCGAGCTTTTCTGCATAAGTCACTAGGCTTTCATCTTGGGTTTCGGGATGCAATTCGCCCTGCCCTAATTGCGCCAGCACTTTTTCCAAACCTACCGCACCCAAAGCCGCCAAGGCATCGTGGACATCACTGGCGGTATCGGTAACGGCAATTGGATAATATTCTTTGTGCAACATATCGCCCGCATCTAATTTGAGGGCAATCTGCATGATAGTCACGCCTGTTTCCGCATCGCCCGCGATGATGGATCGCTGGATAGGCGCTGCGCCGCGCCAGCGAGGCAATATTGAACCATGGACATTGATACAGCCATAAGGGGTTGCATCTAATACCGCTTGCGGCAGAATCATGCCAAATGCCACCACCACCATTAAGTCGGCTTGAAAGCTTTGCAGCTCCTGCAAAGCCGCTTCAGTTTTTAAATTGGCAGGCTGCAATACCGGAATGCCTGCTTGCAAGGCCAATTGCTTGACCGGACTAGGCTGTAAATGCCTACCCCGACCTGCGGGCCTGTCTGGCTGGGTATAGACGGCGCACACCTCATGCTCTGAGTCCAGTAACATCTGTAAGCTGGGTAAGGCGAATTCCGGTGTTCCTGCAAAAATAATTCTCATGAATTGCTTCTTTCTTGGCGATGGATTTTCTCCAACTTAGATTTAATGCGTTGGCGTTTTAGCGGCGATAGGTAATCGACAAACAGCTTGCCATCCAAATGATCTATCTCGTGCTGCACACAAACCGCTAGCAACTCGGTGGCTTCAAACTCAAATGGCTTGCCGTCTTTACCAAGGGCTTTTACCCGCACATGCTCGGCACGTTTGACGGTTTCATAAAAGCTAGGCACAGACAAACAGCCTTCTTCTGATTCCTTTACACCATCTTTAGCGATGATTTCTGGATTAATCAAAAACATTGGCGCAGTTTTGTCTTCGCTGACATCGATAACAATCACTCGTTTTTGCACGTTCACTTGGGTAGCCGCTAAGCCAACGCCTTTTGACTCATACATGGTTTCCAGCATATCCTCTAACAGCTTTTTAATTTTTTCATCGACAGATACTACATCGGTGGCTTTTTTTCGTAGCCGTTCATCCGGAAATTCAAGAATAGTTAGAATACTCAACAAACTCTCCACTATAATAATAAGGTACTGGAATTCTATATGTTTTTGACCTGTCTGGAAACAGCGCGATTGTAGAGGTTTAGAGGCTTGGGTTCTTTTGGTGTCACGCAATTGGGATACACAAACCCGATACACCAAAGGGCGAACATGGGCGCTACAACCTATATGTGCAAAAATCGGCACGGCACTTATTACGCCAGATTCATCATTCCCAAAATGCTTCGGGAACACTTCAAAAATAAAAACGAAATACGCCGCTCACTGCAAACTGACAGCCGGAAACTGGCTGTTAAACGCGCTAGGGCTTACCGTGTCGAGTTTGAAAACATCATTGATAAGCTAATGTCCAAAAACGAAATAACGGAAAGGGCGCGGCTTATCGTCGAGGATTTATTTAGCGATAAAACCAAAGCACAAAATGACACTACAGATCGGTTTGCTGAACAAATGCAGATCGACAGAAAAACCCAAAGTGGCAACACATCTAAAATAAATTACATCACATTTGTAGACCTAAACGGCCTTACAACCACCATCGACACTGGAAGCCCTGAAAAGGATGCTGAGATTTACAACCGGATAAAATCAGCAGCAGCAACCCAACCCTTACCCACTAGCAAGACAGTGTCGGAATACCTTGATGAGTATATTGCCGCCAAAAGTGTGCAAGGAAAAAAGGGGGGTTGGGGCAATGGCGCGTTAAGACAAAACCCAAACAAGTTGAAAAGCGTTTTTGGTTCTATTTTTGGTAATAAACCAGCAGCGGCATTGACCCGTGATGATATAGAACATTACATAAAAATAGCCTACGCAATTCCAAAAAACTTTAGTAATCCAGACCACGCTAAAAAGTTTGTCGGCATCACACTTGATATGCTTCTCAACAACGCGCCAGAGGTTGTGACATTGGGTTATGACGCCAGGTGCGCGGGAACGGTAAAGGGTGATTTAAAAATAATCATGGCATTTTTAAAGTGGACACGAAAGCGCAAAGACGTTGAATCCTTGAAAACCGCAATTAATGCCATTAGCACTGAAATATCGGATATAGATTACGAAAGTAAAAAAAGGGGTTTTACAGAATCAGAGCTGACAACTATCTTTGTAGACGATAATGCAGCCCCAGACAATTACGCCAAAGGTTTCAAGAACCCTATTCATTTTTGGCTACCACTAATTGCACTCTATACAGGGGCAAGGCTCGCTGAAATATGCCAACTCCACCTAAGCGACATTAAAGCCGTAAAAGCCTTGTCAAGCGACGCTGAACACTGGTGTTTTGACATTAATGACGATGATGACAAAAAACTAAAGACCAAACAGAGCCGCCGCCAGATACCGATACACAAAAACCTGATTGACGCTGGCTTACTTGATTTTGCCGACAACTTAAGATCAGAGGGGCAAATAAAACTATTTACCGACGCGGCAAGGGCATCAGATCAATTCGGTTCACAGTCCCAATGGTTCGGGATATATAGCGGCAAGGCGGGGATTACCGACAAAGCAACATCATTCCATTCTTTTAGGCATAACTTTTGTGGGCATCTTTCAGCCCACCACACGCCAGAGGATTTGGTAATCGCCCTTACAGGACATCAATACAATTCACTGGCTAAGTCTACTTACGACCGAAGCGGAAAAAGGGACGTGGGGAAACTGGCGGAAGTGATAGACTCGATTGATTACGGCCTAATACATCCAAAATGGGAAAAATAAAATGAAACCAACCAAACTTGCCACACTGCTTTTAACGCTTTCAATGCAAGTTGCTCTAGCAGATCAGGACGGCTACAACAGCCGTATGGAGTCACTGCGAGAAATTAGGGAAAGGCAAAGTTCAAACAACTCCACCTACTACACGCCGGAACGTGTCTACACTGATGAACTAAGGCGGGAAATCAACAACGACAACATTGACCGAATCCAGCGGGACAACCAAAGGGCGCATGACAGGGCGGATTAGTGGAGGGATTATAGAAGTGGCGACAACTCTTGGCACTTTTATTTAAGTTATAGCCTTAAATTGATTTAAAAAGGCTGGAATTACCAGCCTTTTGTTTTGGGGATTATTCGTAATGAATAGTGTTGATAACTTTTGTGTCAGTTGAAATTGAATTAATGGACTTGTCCATACCAACATTCATTTTTTCAGGCAACTTATACATAGCTCCAGTAGCCGGATCAATAATAAGCATTCCGATAATTCCACCAAACAACAAATTGCCAAAATACCAACCATTCATATTGGTATCTAGGGATGCTGTTTTTTCTTGAAACCCATCTTTTATAAAGTGAAGCGTATATTTTTCGCTTTCAAAGAAACCAGCGCCACTTTTTAAAGTTACAGTTTGCGGAGTTGTTCCTGAGTGTATCTTTGTGCCGTTTTTGTTTGTAACCGTAAAACTTGCAGCATCGGGTGTGCTAGCTATAGCCACAGGCCAATCTGATGAACTAATGATGCTTGCACAACCAGATAGCAATACCGAAGATACCGCCAATGTAACGAACACTTTATATTTATTTTTCATTTTTTTTGCTGATTGATTTAGGGAGGGTGAGCTGCAATTGCAACTCGATTTAGATTGTAGCAAGGTTTAACCCTAACCAAATTATTGTTTTTTAATTCATGGTTTGGCGGTGATTTATCAAGCCTTAGGCTAATGTCAACAAAGTATACTTTTTTAGACACCTTGCCCAATGCCCTCAAACCCGCATTATTCGGTGTCTAATAAACTTAACTTGACACTTATTGGACATGTGTTAATATAACTCTAAGGACTTTATATACACATTGAGAGAGTAAATTATGAAAGGTCAAAACATTGGTTACATCAGGGTTTCATCAGTAGATCAAAACACCGAAAGGCAATTAGCCGATATTGGCATCGAGCTTGACAAAACTTTTACTGATAAAGCATCAGGCAAAGATACAAACAGACCTGAGTTAATACGTTGCTTAAGCCACCTAAGGGATGGCGACACTTTACACATACATTCCATTGACAGGCTGGCGCGTAACCTTAAAGACTTGCAGACAACAGTCGAGGAATTGAACAACGAAGGCGTTACCGTAAAGTTCCACAAAGAAAACCTAACGTTTGAAGGCTCAAACGATTCACCCATGCAAACCCTTATGCTCCAAATGCTTGGCGCGTTCGCTCAATTCGAGCGCACCCTGATAATGGAACGCCAACGAGAAGGCATAGCCGCCGCCCGTGCCAAAGGTAAGAAATTCGGCGCACCATCAAAATTAACGCCAGACCAAGCCGCTGAAATAAAAATGCGCGTCACTCAAGGCGGCAATAAAAGCGAAATTGCCAAAGAATTTGGCATCAGTCGCCAAACACTTTATAGCCTAATGGCGGCTTAAAGTCGGCAAAATCAGCACCTAATACCCAATGTAAAAGAGCATATTGAGTTACAAAAGCTTATATCAATAGAACGAGCCGCTGATTAGCGGCTTTTTTTATGCCTAAAGAAATGCGTTGCGATAACGAATGACCGCTGATACTATCAATAAGCACATTAACTTTTAAATTCAAAAGCTTATACAAATATGGCAATGACATCAGCGGAAAAAATGCGGGCTTACCGCCAAAGAATTAAAGAGGGAGGCAAGAAAAAAATAACCCAATTGGCACTCCATAACGACGTGATAGAGATAATCGACTGGTATCGGCTAATTACGTTTGAATCGAGGAGCGAGGCTTTAAATCAAATCGTGCTGGCTTTTTATGACCAAAACCACGAGAGGCTCGAAAAGGAAGAAACCACAGAAGAATACGAACAACGTGTTGAAGAAACCATGAAGCGTTTTGATGATTATTACGGTGAGGTTGGCGAACAACAACGAAGAAAACTTTACGAACAACAACTAAAAAAGGAAAAACAATGAGAGCGACAGCAACAGAGGCAATAGCGTTAAGTGACACAACAGCAGGTGAGGAACTAGGGCATTTTACAGAGTTTGGCTTTGCCTACTCGCTCAATCCATTTCAAGCAGTCGCCTATCTTTGCGCTTACTTGAAAGAAAACAACCTAACCAAGCTAGACCTGTTTCAGATTATCGTGGAAAACCGTCGAGATACGCCCCATAGAATCGGCAACTCAACCAAGTGGGGAAAGCTTGAATATGAAAAGCTTTTAAGCGGCAAGATCAGATATTCAAGCATTGCCTTGTCCGCTTGGGTAGTGAAAAACAAGCATCATTTTGAAAAGGTCAAAGAGTGTGACTAAATCGGCGACTGCTACCCCAGACCAGATAAAGACAGCCGTCGCAATGCGCGAAAGTGGTTACTCTCTAGCCAGCATTAGCGATAAGACCAAATTAAGCCCGTCCACGCTCTACAGGGCGTTTAAACGGCTTACTGTTAGCAAAGGCGGAGTTACCGCTGAAATGGTCGAGGATGCAAGGATGGGGCTATTTAACGATGCGTTGTTCGATAGCCTAAAGTTTCAGGTTGCAGCGTCCATTCTTGACGATTTGGCAATCGCTAGAAAAATGCGTGAGGTCATGCTTTTGGCACTGGACGAACTTGAGGCCGACAAGAAAACGCCAGCCGCGTTAAAGTCCCGAAGCCTAGCCGCGTTTGCAACCGTCTTAAAGATCACGCAAGAAGTTAGTCGTAAAAGTTTAAGGCTAGATTCGACAGATAATCAGATTCTCGATGACATGCCTGAATTGGTGGTTGCGATAATGACTGATGAAGAAATCGACGAAGCCAAGAACAAAGCTAAAGAAGATGAGTGGATGGAAACCGACGACATTGATGAGTAAGCGCTGACTTACTTTTGACGATGGATTGACGGGTAAAAGGAGAAGTCTTAGAACAGGGGATGGAGGGGCGACTACCTAGCCTTTAAAATCGCGAACCAGTTTTGAAAATCAAGACAGCACAAAAAACAAAGCCGGATAACTTGGGCGGCAACCCTATCCGGCTTATTTGGAACAACAGACAATAAAAAATGAATATTTTACCACGAATTGCACGAATTGGCGGCCTTGACTGGCCTAGTTTCTCACTAGCTGATAGCTTAAGAAAATCTAAATCCAGCAAAAAAGTTTTTTCAGTCGATAGAATCAGAAACGCCGCCACGCTAGACGCGGTAAGGCTTGCGGCACGGTCTCAAGGGGGTGGTTTTAGCGCGGGCTTTAGTATAATAAATAGTATAGATAGTATGGTGTTGTCAATACCTAATTACATTAAGCCAGATACTCACCAACTTAAAGGGACAAAGCGACAAAAGCAACTTTATAGCACGCCACCACAATGGAGAAATGCCAAACCAGAACTACAGGCGTGTTTTTATCAATTGGCTATGCTTAAGCAGGCGGAACAACTCAATCAGATATTAATGCCTTTCACTTTAGACTTAACGCCTGAGTTTGTCCAAAGGGCGACGCTAAGTAAAAAGGGTTTCATCGATTATACCAAGCGACAATTGGACTTGGCTTTTAAATCAGGTTCACCAATAAAGCGCCAGTATTGGTTCACTGTTGAAATGGCAGCCTTAGGCACGTTTACCAGTGGGCAGCAACGCCCGCACCTTCATGGCTCTATTATCGTCTCACAATCGGAAATCGAATCCGTCCGCAAACAAAAAACACCCATATCAAAAATATTTCATGCAGCCATTGGCGACTGTTCGCCTGATTTTAGCAATCGCCTGTTAGATATTGGGAACTACAAAGAATACGCGGAACAAAAGAACATATCAGAATTGGAGGCGTGTATAGGTTGGGCTGGCTATTCTTTCAAGCATAATGCAGTAGCCAAAATGATGCTGGGTTCTAAATCCAACCTCACAGCCGACAACGCCACAAAAACCAAAGCGGCGGAACTCTACAGCCTTTTAACAAAATAGCCGCCACAGCAATTCTACGCGCCAGTGTGGGGATTATTTTAACCAACGGCTTAGAAATTGATTAAGCCTCAGTGCTTGAAAAATACCAGCTTACCAAAATTTTAAACGTTTCAACTGTATCAACCTTTATACAAATACCCTTGCCATCCTTAAATCTTGAAAAGCTGGCTTTCCATGAGTCACCCTTCGGAACGGTTGGGTAAACGGTAATACCTTTTATATCCGTGTCGTATTTTTCAAGCCTAACAAGAATGATGTTTTTCCTGTCATAGATACCCATTTGATGCTTATAAAGTTTGTGACCAATGATGCAAGTTTTCCAATCATCACTAATTCTTTTGTTATTTACCCATTCTAAGTTTAGTAACTCTAAATTCTCTTTGAGATACAGCACGGCATAATCGACTTGCTTCATATTTACATCCAAATTAAGTAAGTAATTACTTATCAAGCTATTGATTTATTTAATAATTAATTTTGTTTGTTTGGTTTTAGCCTGTTACTATCCCCGCTCAAATAAACAGAAAGGGCAAAAATATGAAAACGCAAATACTCACGATCGAAGAGCTAGCCAAAATCCTAGAAGAATCAGAAATAACATCAACCACAGACCACGCCGGAATGATCGCCAATGAGATCAACCACCCGACCATAGGCGCGGCTACAGTGGTTTCATCCCTACACGGTGGCGCGTTAGTAATTACGGGCTAGCAAATTAGAAGCATTGATGCAAAAATAGCCCCAACAATCGACATCATTTCGGTGTCACACTTCACCAAAAGGGCAATTTTCCAAGCCTTATAAATCAACAACTTAATTTCGGACTTGAATTCTATATGAATTCACCTTAACTTTGAATTCAAACAGACTAAAAATCCCACTTAGGAATCGCTATGGCTTTTAGAAAATTCTCAGGTTTGCTACTTACCGTGTTGTTTAGCTCTGCGCTGTGGGCTGAAACGCTGCAAGTCAACCCCTCCCATCCAGACCAGTATACGGTTGTTGAAGGCGATACCCTTTGGGATATTTCCGGTAAATTCTTAAACCATCCATGGCAATGGCCTCAAATCTGGCAATCTAACAAGCAAATTGCCAACCCTAACCTGATCTACCCTGGTGATACCATTTATTTCTCAATGGTCAATGGTGTGCCACAGTTGAGTTTATCAAGAGGCGAAAGCAGTTTTGATTCCACTAAACGTGGCCCGTGCGTACTACAGGAAAAAGACTACATCAACGGACGCACAGAATTCCGGACTTCCGACGATGGCAAATTGCTGCCTTGTATTCGTGAAGTGCCACTTAAACAAGCCATTGAGTTGCTGCCATCCGAAAAAATCCGTTCATTTCTGTCTTCACCTAAAGTCATTAACGCGAACGAGATCAGCAACTCTGCCTATATTATTAGCGCTTCAGGAGAGCATATCGTTTCCACCACGGGTGACCTTGTTTACGCGCGCCCGATGTTCCCGGCAAGACCTACCAAATATACTGTGTACCGCCCAGGCATGGCTTACATTCGCCCAGAAACAAAAGAAATATTGGGATACGAAGCGGCCTATGTCGCTGATGTGACATTGCAAGTTCCAGGTGATCCAGCGACTTTGCTTGTCGACAAATCCAAAGGCGAAATCCGTAAAGGTGATCGCCTAATGAAAAATGAAGATGAAGAAGTTTCATTGAGTTATTTCCCCAGACCACCTGAGAAAAAATTAACCTCGTCAATTATCAGCGTACTTGGCGGCGTTTCCCAAATTGGCAGATATGACATTGTCGTAATAGACAGAGGCCGTAAAGATGGTTTATTGCCAGGCCATCAAATGGAAATCTATCGGCGCGGTAAAATCATTATCGACAACCTCAGTAAAGTTAAAAACGATGCTGTCAAATTGCCCGATGAACATGCTGGCACATTGATGGTATTCCGCCCTTTTGAACAGGTAAGTTACGCGCTGGTCATGAAGGCCACCCAAGCTATCCATGTTCTCGACAAAGTACAAACCCCCTGAACGGAAATCTAGCGACCCAAGATACCCCCCTAAAATACTGGCTTGCGCTGTTGCGTACGCCAGGTGTGGGATGCCGTACATTCCTTAGCTTATTGGCTAGCCATACGCCAGAACAAATTTTTCAAGCATCCTCAGATACCTTAGTTAAATTAGGCCTAAAAAACACCAGCATCCAAGCGATAAAAAATCCCGATTGGACGCTCATCGACAGTGATTTACGCTGGCTGGCAGAAACGGACAGTTACGCATTAACCATTACCGACCCAGCTTATCCAGCGCAATTAAAAGAAATTGCTGACCCGCCACCCATACTTTTTGTCCGTGGCGACCCATCGTTACTGTCCATGCCACAAATTGCCATTGTTGGCAGTCGTAACCCATCAACCTCAGGCTTAGAAACCGCCTTTAACTTTGCCAAAAGCCTGAGTACATCCGGCTTTGTTATCACCAGTGGCTTAGCGCTAGGCATAGATGCCGCCAGCCATCGCGGTGCCTTACAAGGTGGCGGCTATACCATTGCTGTCGCAGGCACGGGGTTAGATCGGGTGTATCCGGCAAAACACAAAGACTTAGCCACCGCCATCGTCAAAACCGGGGCTATGATTTCAGAATTTCCGCCCGGCACTTCTGCTAAAGCCAACCATTTCCCCAGACGCAACCGCATCATCAGCGGCATGTGCTTAGGCTTGTTGGTCGTGGAAGCCGCCAAACAAAGCGGCTCTTTAATCACCGCCAGAATGGCTTTGGAACAAAACCGCGAAGTTTTTGCCATACCCGGTTCAATCCACAACCCATTAGCACGCGGCTGCAACGCACTGATCCGTGAAGGTGCAAAATTAGTAGAAACCACTCAGCATATTTTTGAAGAATTAAATGTTTATATTCAAGAAGATGAGGATTTCACAGAAAAAAATCCAGAAACAACACTTGACCTAGAGCAGCAAACATTATTGAATCTGGTCATGTTTAGCCCAACATCCATTGACGACTTGGTAACCCAAACTGGTTACCCCATTGAAGTAATTGCTTCAACGCTACTGATTTTAGAGCTGCAAGGTTACCTAGAAGCAACCCCTGGCGGTTGCTATACCCGAATTAGATAAATATGAAACCGCCCATGAAAGAAAATATATTTGATGTTCTGATGTACTTGTTCGAAAACTATATGGAAGATGAAATTGAAATGCTTCCAGATAGTGACATCATCAAAACCGAGCTAGAAGAAGCCGGATTCGAACAAATTGAAGTCAACAAAGCTTTTGTTTGGTTAGAATCATTAAGTTTGCAGGGCAGCATAAAACCAACCGTCACCAAAGCTTTCCGGATTTTTTGCACGGAAGAGCAGGCAAAACTGGATTTGGATTGCCGCAATTTACTTATGTATCTTGAACATATCGGCATACTCAATGCCCGTAACCGCGAAATCGTTATTGACCGTGCGATGGCATTGGAACATGAAGAAATTTCGCTGGAAAAACTAAAATGGATCGTATTGATGATCCTGCTGAGCCAACCCGATGAAGAACTGGCTTTTTCAAGAATGGAAGATATAGTCTACGATCTCGTACCGACTTATTTACATTAAAAAAGCCACAAGGTTCAGGGGACAGCAATCGCCCTCATCGCCCGCCCCATCCTGTGTACACCCTGAACTTTGATCTTGGATTAATACCGTATAAATGAGCAAAAATCTTGTTATTGTAGAATCACCCGCGAAAGCGAAGACCATAGAAAAGTATCTGGGCAAAGACTTCCAAGTACTGGCTTCTTATGGACACGTGCGCGACCTGATTCCCAAAGAAGGCGCCGTCGATCCAGAACATGACTTCGCCATGAAATACGAAATGATAGAACGTAACCAAAAACACGTTCTTGCCATTACCAAGGCGTTAAAAACCGCCGACACCCTCTATCTCGCAACTGACCCTGACCGCGAAGGTGAAGCCATCTCTTGGCATTTGCATGAGTTATTGCAGGAAAAAAAGCAGTTAAAAAACAAAACAGTACACCGCGTGGTTTTTCATGAAATCACCAAAAAAGCCGTCACCGAAGCCATCGCCCACCCAGAGCAACTGGCAATTAACCTAATTAACGCCCAACAAGCCCGCCGCGCCTTAGATTATCTGGTCGGCTTTAAGCTATCGCCATTATTATGGAAAAAAATTCGCCGAGGCCTTTCTGCCGGGCGAGTGCAAAGCCCCGCTTTGCGGATGATTGTCGAGCGCGAACTGGAAATTGAAGCCTTTATTTCGCGGGAATACTGGTCTATTGATGCCGCACTAGAGGCACATGAACAGGCATTTAAAGCGAAGCTGACGCAATTTAATGGTGAAAAATTAAGCCAATTTACTGTTGATAACCAAGGTCACGCAGAGCAAACCCGCAATGCCTTGCTAGATGCTGCTGATGGTCAATTGCTGGTCAGTAAACTAGAAAAAAAGCAGCGTAAACGCAACCCAGCGCCGCCGTTTATCACCTCAACTTTACAACAAGAAGCTTCCCGTAAACTGGGTTTTACTACCAAACGCACCATGATGGTTGCCCAACAGTTATACGAAGGTATCGACATTGGCGGTGAAACCCAAGGTTTGATTACTTATATGCGTACCGATTCGGTCACCTTATCGGTAGAGGCCGTGGCGGATATACGGGAGTTAATCGCCGAACAATACGGCAACAAAAACGTGCCCAAAGAGCCACGTTTATTCAAAACCAAATCTAAAAACGCCCAAGAAGCACATGAGGCTATACGCCCCACGTCGGCGCGGCTACTGCCTAACAAAATCAAAACCTACCTTAGCGACGAGCAATTTAAGCTTTATGATTTGATCTGGAAGCGGACAGTTGCCTGCCAAATGATCCATGCCACCATCAATATGGTTGCGGTCGACCTGACTTGCGCGGATGGCAAACATGTGTTTCGGGCAACCGGATCAACCATTGCCTCGCCTGGTTTTATGTCCGTGTACCTTGAAGGCAAAGACGACAGCTTAGAAGGCGACGACCAAGAAAGCCTGTTGCCGCCGATGGAAGAAGGCCGCCCGGTAAAGCTTAACGATATTATTGTCGCGCAACATTTTACTGAACCACCACCGCGTTATGGTGAGGCCAGTTTAGTTAAAGCACTGGAAGAACACGGCATTGGTCGCCCATCAACCTACGCGTCCATCATTTCCACGCTGCAAAACCGTGAATATGTCACCTTAGAAAACAAGCGTTTTTATCCTACCGACGTCGGTCGCATTGTTAATAAATTTCTTACCGAACATTTCACCAAATACGTCGATTACGATTTCACCGCTAACCTCGAAGATGAATTGGATGCGGTATCGCGCGGGGAAAAAGATTGGATTCCGTTAATGCACGCTTTCTGGAAGCCATTCAACACCCTCATCCACGATAAAGAAGAAAGCGTACAGCGTAAGGATGTCACCCAAGAAGCCATTGATGAAAAATGCCCAGACTGCGGCAATGCCTTATCGATACGCTTAGGCCGCAATGGACGTTTTATTGGCTGTACCCAATACCCTGAGTGTTCGTACACCCGTAATCTGGGTGGCGATGGCGACACCGCCGCTGAAGCGGAAGTGGTAGAAGGCCGGGTATGCCCAGTTTGTGAGTCGCCACTGACTATCAAAACCGGACGTTACGGCAAGTTTATTGGTTGTAGCGGTTATCCTAAATGCCGTCATATCGAACCCTTAGAAAAGCCGTCCGATACTGGCGTTGAATGCCCACAATGTAAAAAAGGCACTATCCTCAAACGGAAATCTAAAGGTGGCAAGATATTTTATTCTTGCTCCGGTTATCCAAAATGCACTTATGCACTCTGGAATGCGCCGATAAAAGAAAGCTGCCCGGCTTGCAACTGGCCTATTTTAAGCGTTAAAGAAACCAAACGTCGTGGCGTAGAAAAAGTCTGCCCACAACAAGATTGCAAATACGCCACACCTTATGAAGGCGACCCAGCGGATGTTAACGGCACTAAAACCGTCACACCAACACCTGCTTAGCGAATAGTTTTCATCCCGCTGTTTATTTAACAGGCGTAGGTTGGGTTGCGCTGTTTGCAACCCAACCTACATAAAAAACATTGTTAGGCCTTATTTTTTGATGAGTGATACAAACGAAGAAACAGAGCTGTCCATGTTTGGAGAAGGCTTCTCGTCGGATCTTTCATTTACGTGGCTGAATCCCGGACCAATTGAAGCTGCTGATTCAATCGGTATTCCAAACGACCACGACCTTCAATCGAAATCGCTTATATTTGCTGGGGTCGTTGCGTACTCCCGAAGTTTTAAAACTGGTGTGCGTGCCATGACCTTAAAAAAGGACGATTTAATTCGAGAAGGTGCTCCATTCGATGAGGAGATACATGACTACTTAATTTCCCTTCGGGATAAACATATTGCTCACTCTGTAAATGACATGGAGGATTGCAAGGCAATTGCTGTCGTAATTGGTTCGCATGGCGGTCAATGGCGAGACGGTAGTGCCATTGGAGTAGTAATGAAGCAATCAATTGGAATATCCCGAGTTCTTATACAAAGAGCATTAGTGCATATTTCAGCACTTCAGACTTTTCTCGAATCTGGAATGATGGAAAAGCGTCAGAGGTTGCATGAAGAGTTTTTATTGGAATTCAAGGAAGGCAAAAAGCTCGAATTGACTCCGATCGTGAAGTTCTCCGACCGCAGCAAAATTGGAGATCGTCGAAAATAGAATCACAGACTAATATGGCTATCAACCAGAGCACAGTTATGATGCGGTTATATTTTTCAGCTTTTCGTGCCGCACCCGGTTAGCTTTACGTTAAAAACACCAGCAAGACTTAATACAAATCCACCGGATCCACATCCAAAGACCAACGGACTTTTTTAGCCTGCTTCATATTGGCGATTTGCGCCAACATATCCTCCAATAAACTATGCAACACAGGCCGTTGCCGCGCTTGAAACAACAATTGGTAACGAAATAATCCGGCACGCTTTGCCATTGGCGCAGGAATCGGCCCCAATATTTGCACTTTTGCATGTCCCCTCAACAACTCGGCCAATTGCTGCAAAAAAACATAAACCACATCGGCATCATTGGCCTGCGCCCTCAATAAGGCCTGATAACTGTAGGGCGGCAACTGGGCATCCTTACGTTCAGCCAAAGCGATTTCGGCAAAACGCTGATAGCCTTCTTGGATTAAGGTAGTCAGCAAAGGATGGTCGGGCTTACGGGTTTGCATCAACACCTTGCCCAGCTTCTCTTCCCGCCCCGCCCTGCCAGCAACCTGGACAACCAGTTGCGCCAGCTTTTCCGCCGCATGAAAATCCACGCTAAACAAGCCGCTATCGACATCCAAAATCGCCACCAAGGTGACATTGGCGAAATGATGGCCTTTCGCCAACATCTGCGTCCCTAAAATAATATCTGCCGCACCCGAATTAATTTGCGCCAGATAATTTTCCAGCGAGCCTTTACGCTGGGTGGAATCCCGATCTAAACGGATGATGGTTTTTCCGGTGAATAGCCGTGCCAAAACTTGCTCAACCCGCTCAGTACCCAAACCTAAAGCCGTCAATTGCACATCTTGGCAAGCAGGACAGCGGCTAGGCAAGCTTTGTTCAGCCGCACAATGATGGCAACGTAATTGCCGTTGTTGTGCATGTATGACTAAATTGGCATCGCAACGCGGGCAACGCGCCACCCAAGCGCAACTGTGGCAAATTAATGTTGGCGCAAAACCACGGCGATTGAGGAATAACAGCACTTGTTCTTGTTTTTCCAAGGTCTGGCGAATTTCTGCCAAAAGCTGCTCAGACAAACCTTCCTGCATTTTTTTATTGCGTATATCCAATAACTGCAAACTGGGTGCGGAAGCATTGCCGGCCCGCTCCGGTAAATGCAACCACTGGTAACGTTGTTTCTGGACGTTATAAAGGCTTTCTAATGACGGCGTTGCCGAACCTAATAGCACCGGAATCCCCAACAACTTACCACGCACCACCGCAACATCCCGCGCCGAAAACCGGAAGCCTTCTTGTTGTTTAAAGGAAGCATCGTGTTCTTCGTCAAGAATGATTAAGCCTAAGTTTTTAAACGGGGTAAATAAGGCCGAACGCGTTCCCAGCATGATAGAACAAACGCCTTGCTGCATTTGCAACCACGCTTCCTGGCGCTGGTTATCGGTCAAACGCGAATGGCTGACGCTGATAGCAACCGCAAAACGGCTAAAAAATCGCTCTTCTAATTGCGGGGTTAACGTGATTTCTGGCACTAAAACCAACACCTGCTGACCGCGCGCCAAGACTTCGCTGATGATCCGCATGTACACCTCGGTTTTACCGCTACCCGTCACGCCTTCCAATAAAAATACCTGAAATGTCGACAATCCCGCCACCACCGCAGTAATGGCCTGCTGCTGCGGGGCATTACAAGGCCAATCGGGTATGGCATTATGCACAGGCGCTAACATTTCAGTGTGCTTTAGCTCCAACAATTGTTTGCTAAGCAATTGTTTTATCGTGGCTTTAGCATTGGCATCTTTTAAAGATAACGCCGATTCTGGGGTGTTGCCATGTTCCTTAAACCACGCCAATAAAGCCTTTTGCTTAGGCGCACGACGCAATGTTTCGCTATCAATTTGATAGCCCAAAGCTGTCAAACCATAAGTTTTTTGCTGTTGCCGCTGGGCGATTTTCCCTTGGCGCAAACTTACCGGAAAAGCCGTAGCAATCACTTGGCCTAAAGGATGATGGTAATACTGGCTAGCCCAGTGTAATAACTGTAAATCTTGCGGCGAGAGCAGCGATTGCTGATCCAGTATTTGAATGGTGGCTTTTAATTTATCAATAGGCACATCGCTATGCTGGCTTATTGCCACCAAATAACCGATTTTATGGCTATTTCCGAAAGGTACTTGCAAACGGCAACCTAGCTGTATGTGCTGATAATCAACACCTATCGGTGGTAAATAATCAAACAGTCGGTTTAAAGGCGATGGAATGGCAACTTTAAAAATACAGGTAGTTTCGTGGTGTAAGTTAACCATGATAGTTGAATAATTTTCGATGTTTATCGGCTAAGTAACTGTGTTACCAGCACTATCCAAGTTACCCACAAATTCTGTGGATAACTCTGTGGACAACAACTACATAGCGGCACTTAGTTGCGGTTTTTATTGGCTTTTTGCTAGCTTGCCTAGATTTGACACTGATTAATTTAGCATTTAAATTTCAATATGTTATGAAAATAATCAGCTTTTTTAGCGATATGCTTTAAGTCTTTGATTAACTTTTTAGCACTGGGGACATTTGTGTGTTACTTGAGAAAAGCAAGTGTTTTGTGGATTAGTAATCTTAGCGATTATTTCAGCCAAGAATTTGTTCATAATGCTAAAGGTACGTGAATTAGCAGTGTGATTACAGGAAAGAGGAGTCAAAAAACATGTTTTTTGATGTAATTTTTGTAAAAAACATCACGTTAACTTTCGCTGACGGCACATGGAACTTCGAACCGGAGTCGGGAGAAGTTAGTGCCGTTAGTCCCGCGTAGCCCTCATCGCAACCGGCGTTTTTTCGAGCATGCTTTTCGCGAAGAAAAAATGCAACCGGGCGATGCTGAGGGCGTAGAGTCAGTGGCACGATGTCCCGATCCCCTTGTTGGGTCGGGGCGATATTGTGACAGGACGGCGCGGGCTTGCGAAGCAATCTAACCGTCGCGTAGTTTTTGCGGATTTTTGGGCAGGACGCCCGAAAAATCTTTATGCAAAAATTGCGACTCGCTTAACCCAATATTTAACGGCCTATTTTTCAACAATGGCGGAATTAAGATTTATCCTGACGATTCACAATTTGTAGAAGACTCAAAGTTGCCAGCATCAAGAACGCCAACAACGTCCAAGCTGGCATACTGAAACCTAGGAAGCTCCAATTGACTTCAGCACAATCACCCGTACCGTTGAGCATCAATTTGATCGTTGCCGACAAAGGGAAATTTTGCAACATATACTCAAGGCCTGGCCCACATTCAGGCACTTCATCCGGTGGTAAATGCTGTAGCCACACATGCCGCAAGGAAACTGCAGCACCACACAACGCGGTAATGGCAGCGGCAATGCTATAAACCCGTATGCCTTTAACGCCAGGGTTATGGATGATGGCAATCAAAAAACAAATGCCAGTAAGGAAGATGGCAATGCGCTGGGAAATGCACAAAGGACAGGGTTCCAAACCATCAACAAATTGGAAATAAGCCCCCATTGACAACAATAATGCACAGCCTAAAAAGCCCCAAAGAAACCATATTCTTGGGTTAAATCGTAAAAACGCCAACATATATACCTTTTCTAACCATTAAATAAGGGAGAAGAAAGCAGCATCAATAATTCAGCTATCTTTTTTAACCAAGTTATCAAATAGCTTATCCGCCTGAAAAAGCAATTCTGCATAGCCATCAAACTTATCATGATGTTTTTTACCATCCGCATCATTTTCCGACAATATTTTCAACTCTTTAAACGTATCCAATATCCAAATTGAAAGCTTCGACATTTGTAAATCTGCTTTTGTTATACGTTGGTGATAAAACTGGGCATCAATAAATTCTTTAGCTTGATTACCATCAAGATACAAACCTTTAATTCCACACAAATTGGCTATAGATTTAACAACTTGCTTTGGATTTGTTAATAATTGTGAATAATTAACAAAGCAACGCGATAATCCCCGCGAATATTTCTCAGCATCTAACACATGCCTTATCCACATTAGATAAGATTTTTCTAGTAAAAAACCGTCTCTTTTTTGTAAAGATTTTGCAACTTCAATTGGATGCCTGAATATCAGCACAACGCTAATTTGCACATCTAATTTAGTTAAAACGTCCAGCCATATCGGCAATAACCTACACATTCGTGGATCTTTAATAACTATCCGTTCTGAATTCAAAAACTCTCTAACCAGATAATCTACTAACAATGCTTGGTATTGCAACATAGACTCGGATTGAAACTGCTGTTCATCAATTGGTAATATATCATCCCACTTGGAATCCAATGTATTAAGTATATCATCATGTATCGTAGCCAATTCTACCGACTCCCAATAACCGGATTCATTGGCATCAGTGGCTAACATTAAATCCGTCGCCAAATCCATTCCCGACAAACTCAACACTCTAGTTAAAGCAGATGTGCCACTTCTGTGCATACCTAAAATTAGCACTGCTGTCTTCTTTTTAGCTTGGAAGCTATCTATCATGCATTGCGTGACAATATTTTCCTGTAACCACTGATGACCCTTTCTGCCTTCTGTTATGCCACGCTCATAAAAATGTAAGAACGGCTCTATTAAGCCTTCTTCAGCAGCAGCCTTAATATCTGGATATTTTGCTAAATAATACGATCGATCGAAATATGGGCAGGGCGAGAAACCTTCCAAATAAAAATTTATTTTTTCGGTTTTTATTTGCTTTAAATAAAATATTAAAGGATCGATTTCAGACGATAAATTTTGCGTTTGACGGACATAATTATTGTGGAAATGGGGATTCGGACGAATTGCAGCATCTTGAAAATGCTTTAAATAATGTAACAATAAATTATTGTTGAATCGATCAACCATAAAATTATCGCAATACCAATCACTAGCAAAATATTGATTTGGGATTGGTGATTTTTCACGATACCCCAAACTATTGCGGAAAAAATGTACTAAAGGATGGCGCGCGGGATGATGGAGATGCTCAAGATATTTGTAATGTTCGCAATCAAATAACGGATGCGGTGAAAGCTCGCTACTACGAGGATGCGCCAAGAATTGGCTTAGTGTGGCAATTTCAATATCAACACCTTGATCGCGTATGAACAGCTGATCCAATAGAGGAAAATTCCTATCAAATCCGGCAATTTCCTGCCACAAAGCCGATTTTTTAATCGACAACAACGCATTTATCGCCTCTTGACTATCCGTATCGGCATCAATATCAATCAACGATTGCCCTAGTTGTACAGCCGCCCAAATAAGCTCCACCGCCAACCAATCTGGTAAAGCAGTTAATTGATCTGAATTTAATAAATCCTCAATAGCTGCCAATGGAGCAGACCAGTTTTTGGACAACTCTGCTTCATCGAATAATCCGGGTAAGTTTTCAATCATTTTGGAATTTTAGTAATCGTTTGCCACTTCATTATCACACCTTCAAATGTGGCATACTCAGGATAGAAAAAAGAAGACAACTGGCTTCAACAGCGCCCATACTGATCCTTAAAGGGGACAATATCATCTTCGCCCAAATAGTTTGTTAAAAATGATTATGATCATGCGGGACTTGACAGTTTTAGTGACATAAAGCAAGTCATCTAAAGGCAGATACAAGGTTTCATGCAAACTGACCACAATCGGCTCGGCAACCGCTCCCTGCGTTGCTCTACCTCCTGCATCCAAAGCAGTCGTCTCCAGCTCCGTTAGGTTGGTGTGTAAGGTATGGGCAGGGTGTGGGCGGTCTTCGGTGTCCTCGCGCTGTTGCCATTTCCTCGCCGTGCTACGGCTAATGTTGTACCGCTCCGCCAGTTTCCGGTCTGATAATGCCGAATCCTTGATTTCTTGGCGGATGACGGGGTTGTTCTTGCTTGGGAATGGATGTTGGTGGCTCATACAATTGTTTCCTGTTTAGCAGTCTGATAATGTTCTTGTAAATACGCTTTTGCCCGGAATAACGGCCAGCTACGGATAGGTATATTATCGCACGGAACTATACAGTAAGTGTTTAGTCATAATATTAAGGTAGGGTGATAGCTGTAACTCAACCAGAAATAAACTTATTCAACTATAACAAGTAATATTTTGAGCAATGTTGAGTAAAAATAATCACTGATCTATATTATGCATTTTAGTCTTAAGTCCTCATTTTAGTTTTCGCGGAAAATCTTGACATATGCCTGACTGCTCAAACCAAGCATATGTCAAGTCAAGACCTTTTTTCCAATCAGTGCGCGGATGCCAGTTAAGAAAACGTTCAGCGCGTTGAATGTCGAGAATACTAATAGGAACATCGACGGCTCGCCCTGGTAGTCTGGTAATATGTATCGCACCATGTATTTCAGCAATACTGTCAACTACTTCATTTAATGATTTGCCAATACCGCTACCAATATTATAAAGACGCGGCGCATGAGGATCGTTCAGTTGCGCCGCCGCAAGAATGGCATCAATAAGGTCATCGACATAGATATAATCGCGGATGACGCAACCATCCCCCCAAATTTCAGGGCACTGATTCATAAGCACCTTATAAATCGTTGCAGCAATAACGCCTTGACCTTTCGGTAATTGATAAGGCCCGAAAGGATTCGCCACCCTGAGAACGACTGAATCCAGTTTTGCTTGCCGTTGATACATAGCCAAGTACTTTTCAATAGCCAGTTTTACAATCCCGTAAGAACAGATAGGATCATTTGCTGCATCTTCCAGCGTTGGAACGGGCACGTCAGGACCATAAACCGTGCCGCCAGAGGATAGGATTATTAATCGTTTTACCCCTTTGGTCATGCATAAGTTTATCAAGCGTAATGTACCGATTAGATTTTCTTCAACATCCGTCATCGGAAATTCATTTGATTTAGCGGGTGTAACGGTGCTAAGCGCATGAACAACAAACTCTGCCCCTTCCAATGCGTTAGCCAAGTCAATTGTATTAAAAAAATTGCCTGCCATCCATTGACAACCTGTCAATGCTTCAGGAAAGAGCAAAGTTCTACCAAAAGCCACAACATTGGCGTTACTCTGCGCTAACCGTCTGCAAAGATTAGTGCCAATAAATCCGCCCGCACCTATGACAACCCAATTTTGACCCGTCATATCCATTATCAATCCTTTGTGATTTTTTATATTAACTTTTGATATTACGCAGTCAATCCAGCAATTAATGGTTTACTGTAAAAAAATGGTTTCACTTATTGATAATAAATATCAATTACATAGAACCAGATAACCCTGTAATTGAAGAAGTATTAACATAAATATACTTATTGTAATCTTTCACTCGGATGATTATCTGATCGCCAAAATCATTGATTGTCGGATCAACTTTTATACTAAATGCGCAGCAACCGTCCTCAGAGACGGTATTAACTAAATCAGGCCGAAATTGATCGGCAACGCCTTCACCTATCTTGCCTTGTATAGTGTGCAATTCAATAGCAAGTCTCAAAGGATTAGACCTGTTTACAATCCATCCGAATAGGGAGCCATCATGATACCCATCAACGCTAAAAGCAATGCTTACTTTATCATCAATTTTCTCCATCCCTCTCTGAAGAAGAGGTATAACTTTATGGCGTAAATCAATCACTGTTTCATGAGGAGCTACCTCCATTAGTGATAGAAAGATGTTTTTTAATGCATTGCTCAATTCAACATTTACAACTTCTAACATCTCAACTTGTGCAGGGGAGTAGATCGGGCAAACTTGATCCACCTCTGAAATAAATAATTGCACACGTAATAGGTGCATCCAGTCTGCGACTTTTTGTGGGGTTGCTACTTGTTGCTGAATTTGAGAGAATAGTAATTGCTTTAAATCATCGCTGAATTGCGTACTTAAAATAAGCAAATCATCAAGTGATGAAACGCTATCTGCCATATCTGCTGTAGACTCAATCAAAGAACAACCTAAACGCCCTTCCATCCATTGAATATCAGCAAGATATTTTTCCAGTATTGATTGGGTTAAATGAGATGAAAAACTTATTTTCTTCCTGCCAATACTCGATAATGACTGAATTAATAAGCGATTTTCCTTAATGGCTTTAGCGCCTACTCCATACCCAAAACCCAATTTATGATAAGTATAAAGTAATGAGACCGCTTCCAGTGAAAGTGAGTCATTTTCACGAATAACGGTTTCTGGATTGATCGCTATCCCAATCTTCTGACAAAAATCTACCACAACATCTTTATCTACCAAAGTTGAATCGTCGTATTTCACTAGCAAAACATGATCCTTACCGAAAATATTATCGAATTTCTCGAATTTATAACGGTAATATGGATACTCAAAATCCGTCACACCTTGTTTTATTACCTGCTGTAGAGCGCTCTTCACATATCCTATAAATGGGCGAACATACCCAATCACTTGAATTGACTGACAATATTCCATTAAAAAATCTTTTAATCGACAAAGCTCTCTTTCATTCAAATGGCATATATCTTCACCTGAGATAATAACTGTCCTTGCCTTTGTTGTTTTAAATATACATATAATTTTTTCAAGATGTTGTTGATTAAATGCCAAGATTTCTTCTGCAATAAATCCGCTTTCTTTATTACCATGATAACATTCCGGTTGTTCGGAAAATAAGCTGCATATAGGATGTGAATTATTGCCATCGCCCATTAAATTGATATATTCAAAATCAAGGGGTAACGGTTGCTTACAAAGTGTAGATTGAATCGAGCTACTACCCGTTTTAGGCATACCTATATGCAGTATGCAACGAGGTTGATGTGTTGATCTCATTTTTAATTTTTATGTATATATCGTTTTGCCGCTGGATTATGCACGGTCGCCCATTCGTAACCTGCTACTTCACAAACAGCAGGGGTTATACGTTCGATTACATGCAGAATGGTACCATCTTCAGGTATTGGTTCCGCCATAAAATCATTCCATTGCCAATCGTAGTCCATTAACTGCTTTAGCGCAGCAGAGCGGGCAATAAACATATTCCCGATAGGGAAGTCAACTTCTTTAGGCAATTCGCGTTTAATTTCCAATTTATCAATTAGTTCCTGTCCATAAGAAAAATTTTTTGTCCAGCTAGGTAGACTAGGATCTTCAGGGAACAATAAACCCAATTTTGCATTTTTCTCAAAGGCACAGAGCAATTCGTTGAGTATCTCTCCTTGATGTCCTATCAAAGTGTTAAAAATAAAATCTTGCCACTGACGCACAATGGCTTGTTCCAAGTGCTTAGAACCCTTAAAATGAAAGTGACAAACAATGTCAAATCGCGGGAGATGTTTTTTCATAGCCATGATAAACGGACCAATATCGCGCCCACGATTAGTTACAACTTCAATTTCAGCATTAAAAGCAAAGCTATCTACAATTTTTCTAATATCTTGTGCCTTTTCATCTGTATTTGTGGTGATAAAAAACAACACATATTGCCCCAGACTTCTCAATCGTGATAATGCAGATACTAGATTATCAATATAGTAAGCATGAATGTGTATGGCTACAGATAACTTGCCTGACCACTGTTCACGAGGCCGCTTAAAATCGACATAAAGAGTATTATGAGTTAATGGTGAACCCCTAGACTTGAGCACTCTTCCTAGTGGAGTACTATTAGTCTCTGTCTTATTGAGATCAAAGCTGTCTGCGATTCTATCGTTAAAACCTATACGGCTTTTTGACGTTGGAATGCCACGCCGCCATAAAGCAACATAAATATACTCTGGTGACAAATCTGTTTGCCAATTTGGATAACCGGATTTATAAAACTCAATATCCATAAATTTAGCTTGGGTAATTATTTTGCTTTCCTCATCTATCTCTTGCTGCATTTTTATGGCTGTTTGACACTCTTGCCAAACAAAATCCGCATAACTGGAAAATGAGAATAACTTGATAATATCGCTATTTGTATTATAGCGTACTCGCTCACCCGTTAGATAATCACAAATAGCATCGGCTGCTGCATTAACATCTAAAGGAGGCACTACCGCGCCAACTTCTGGATGTGCGTTTATAAACTCAGAAAAACCAGTAACACGATCAAAAGCAATTACGGGTACACCCGAACAGACTGCATCAATAGCAATATTTGGAAAAGGATCAAGGCGTGATGACAGAAAAAACACATCTGCTAAATCGAAAAATGGACTAAGGTCGATTGTTTCTTCAAAGATAAAAATATCTTTTTCAAGATCACTGTATACAATTTGTGACTTTATCCATGATGAATAAAAAAAATCCGATTCCGGTTCATATCCACTACCAACCCAAACAAACCGAATGGGCTTACTAAGCCTTTTTTTACATAATCGAGCGGCCTCAACAAAATACTCAACCCCTTTGCGTATACAAACCGTACCGCAACCAAATACGATAGCGGGCATTTCCTCGTCTTCTTGAATATTTAATTTAAGCAATATATCTTCACGGCTGTATTTTTTACCATCTGTTGCTGTAGGTAAGAGGCAGCGACCTTGGTGACGTATGGCGACATGCCCACGCGGAAATCCTAATGACTCAACACCAATTTTATCAATGCTGTCTTTTACGCTTTTTGCAGGCACAACTATACGATTCACAGCAAACAGTATATGAGAAATTTGATGCCTCATATAATCACCATATTCATGAACTAATGCTACGGTAGGTACTTTCTCACCATATAAAATACTGCCTACAGTGGCAGTTGCAGCGGAATTAAGGATGGCGACTTGTAGCAAAAAATTATTATTAAGTGCTCTGATTATCCAGACCGTATCAATATGGTCAAAAAAATGCTCAATAGTTGCCACACTGGATGCAGAATAATCGTCCCTAAGCGTCTCTTTTTCCGTAAGCGAAAGCGTTTCACCTATCCAACTGATTACATTAGCTTGTTGGGATAATTGCTCTACCAACCGTAAGCCTAAAATGGGTGCTCCGGTTTTCGTGGCTTCATGACAAACAACAAGAACGGTAGGCTTGTCAGGATCAAACAGACATTTCCCAGGAAGAATATATTTTTGTGTATCAAACTGTCCAACTCTACCCTCGCGCCGTCCATCTGCGAGATAATGGGCGAAGGGATTCATGCCGCTAGACAGAATATCAGGGTATTTGCGTACATAGTATTCGGTACTGAAATTACTGTTAGGGTCAAGTTTTAATTCAACACCATGATAGAGATAATGCAATATATCAGAAAGCTTTTCGTTTCTTGGTTCTTGATGCTGAATTTGGTAAAAGGCCGAATCAAATTCGCCGGATTCAGAGATGACATGGGCAAAATGGTTTATGTTAGCAGTAGTGGATAGGTATGTTTTTTTATGTAGCAAGTAGTGCAAAAAAGGAGGCAGATTGCTTTGTTGAGCATCGATATAACAAGCAAGATATAATTCGCTGTCAAACCCTTGGCGATTAGGTTGAAGGTTTTGTCGCCAGCCAATAGCCAAGTAGTGTTCATAACAATTTAAATGAGCAGGTATGCTTTCAATTAATGAGCCATACCATAAGCCATCAAACTCATGGCTTCTACGAAGTTTTGAAGCATCATGCCTTAACATTGCGCGATTATAATAACGTTTTTCTGACCGGCCTTTCAGTACATAATGCTCAAAACATTGTGCATTTGTTAAGAAGGATAAATCAGGATTAAGTTGCCGGTAAGCTTCTGTCTCAAAAAACGGCATGGGCTTTAAGTCTTGAGCAGCTCCTGTGCACAGAAAATGTTCAATGGCTTCAACAATTCCTAAAACCAGGTTAGTTTGTTGTTTATAAAATAGGTAATTGAATAGCCCTGATTGTAGAATAGTGGTGATACGAGAAGATAAATCGATACTGAGTATCTCCGTCGTTTTATAGTTAACGTATTGTTGGGATTCAATATCTCGATTATCAATCAATTCTGGCACATTAATTGATATTTCATTTGCAATGATCTTGAATTTTCTATTAGGTTCAGTCAATACCCATGAGGTTAACGACTCTTTTATTTCAATAGAATGCTCTACGCCATCAAAAAATTTATCCGGCACACGTGAATAAAACGCACATTGTCCATTACCGATACCCGCGTCCAGCAAATCCTGTCTAAAAATGTTTGCCGTAACTCGGGTAACCCACTCATCATCAATAAAAATATTTACTTCTATAGGGTCATTGGAACCATACTCATCTATTATCCAACCGCCAATTTCCGTTTCATCACACATATCAAGACTGCCTTTAAACTTTTTCACTGGTATAGCATTAGATATTTTAGTTACTTTCATTGTATTCTCTCTATATTGACTTATTTATTCAGGCATGTCGTGGGGAAATCAAGAATGGCCTGGAGAAGAGCCACACCATTCTCGCTGTACTACTTCAAAATATTCAGAATTTCATGAGCGACAATTTTATCGGGCTGATAGGGCATGATTTGCCCTTCTACAATTTGCGCTTCGATTTGATCTAGTGTTTTTATCGGGTTAGAGAAATCAAGCGACTGGAAATCGTATAAGTTGTATTTCCACAACTCAATTTTGCTAGGGTTGTTCTCAATTGAGCCATATTACCGTGGAAACTAAGCAGAGCATGGCCAGATAATTCCTTGCCAAGCGTTCATAGCGTGTGGCCACACGCCTGAAATGCTTTAACTTCTGAAATAACCGCTCAACCAGGTTACGTTCTTTATAAAGGACTTTGTCCAACGCTCTTGGTGTTTTCCTGTTCTTTTTCGAGGGTATGACAGGGATACCTTGGCTGGCCGTTATGGTGACCACGAATTGGTCTGAATCATAGCCTTTATCCGCCAAAACATAACCCGGGGCAAAGCCTGCAATCAACGCTTCGGCTTGGGTATATTCTGATGTTTGGCCTGCGGTTAGCAACAGACGGACAGGATTGCCCAAGGCATCAACCGCGACATGGATTTTGGTGCTCAAACCACC
>CAIYRS010000038.1 GCA_903928685.1 uncultured Methylococcaceae bacterium | reverse complement strand
TCCCGATCCCCTTGTTGGGTCGGGACGATATTGTGACAGGACGCCCTGGGCTTGCGAAGCAATCTAACCGTCGCGTAGTTTTTGCGGATTTTCGGGCAGGACGCCCAGAAAATCTTTACGCAAAAATAGCGACTCGCTTATCTTGGCTAGTTTCTGAAAATCCAAAAATAAGATACCTGGTTGAACCTACAAAACCTAAATACCCATTCGATAATGAAATCATATCCTTTATAAATTCACCCCATTTATCAGCCATTTCGCTAGTTGAAGTTGAATCATTCCAATACCATTCTTTTTTGAATTCAAGTATGGGGGACTCATCTTTTTTTAATAGGGTTTCCAGTTCGTGTTCAGTTATCAATTTTCGACTCCCACTAAATATTTTTTGCAAACTATATAAATAATATTATGAAGTTTATGGATTACCGCTTCATAGTGCTAGTGTATAGTGACTGATTAAGCCATATACAAACAATGAATTGCATCACAAACAAATTAATTACACCACTAACCCCATTCCGCACTCAAACTCTCCGCCTGTTCCAATACCAGTTGCACGGCTTCTTCCTGTTTGCCTGGTGGGTATTTGTATTTGCGTAGTATCCGTTTCACCATCAGCCGTAAGCTGGCTCTTACGCTTTCTCGCACCGACCAATCGACGCTGACATTTTTGCGTAAATTCTCAGCCAGTTCATGGGCGATTTTTTTCAGGGTTTCGTCACCGAGTTCACGGACGGATTCTTCGTTATTTGCCAAGGCATCGTAAAAGGCCAGTTCATCATTGTTCAGGCCAAGGTCTGCGCCGCGCTCCGCCGCTTCCTTGAATTTTTTCGCCATTTGGATCAGCTCTTCAATCACTTGGGCGGTTTCAATGGAGCGGTTTTGGTAACGAAGGATGACGTTGCTGAGCAATTCCGAAAATTTATGTTGCTGGACGATATTGCTGGCGAATCGGGCTTTTATTTCACCTTCTAGCAAGCGTTCCAGCAGTTCCACGGCAAGGTTGCGTTCCGGCAGGTTGCGGACATCGTTGAGAAAATCTTGGTCAAGAATACCGATATTGGGTTTATCCAAACCAACGGCGTTAAAAATGTCCACGACTTCTTCTGAGACGACCGCCGAGCCGATGATCTGGCGGATAGCCAACTCGCGTTCTTCATTGGTTTTCTTTTTGCCGCTGATCTCTTTCTTGGTCAGCAACACCTTAACGGCTTGGAAAAAAGCTACTTCTTCCCGTTCAGCCTTGGCTTCATCCAGGGTGCAGCATAACGTGAAGGCTTTGGACATCGCCAAGGCGGTATCGCAAAATCGTTTTTTGCCCTCTTTGATGCCCAGTACATGGTTGGCGGTTTTAGCCAATAGGCCATGACCACCCGTTAAGAAACCGCTGTAATCGAAGCCATGCAACATGGCTCGAAGAATATCCAATTTTTCTTCCAGTACTGCGTAGGCTTCATGGGCATCGACGGTGGGGCGGCCTCGGCCTTTACTGGCGGTGTATTCCTTTAGGGCTTCTTTCAAGCTGTTGGCTATGCCGATGTAATCCACCACCAAGCCGCCTTGTTTGTCGCGGAACACGCGGTTGACACGGGCGATGGCCTGCATCAGGTTATGGCCTTTCATCGGTTTGTCGATGTACATGGTATGCACACAGGGTGCATCAAAGCCCGTCAGCCACATATCGCGGACAATCACCAGCCGCAACGAGTCTTCTGGATTTTTAAAACGTTTTTCCAAGCGTTTTTTGGTTTGCTTGGAATAGATATGCGGACGCAACAAAGGCTTGTCGCTGGCGGAACCCGTCATAATGATCTTGATAGCACCACGTTCTGGATCGTCATCATGCCAATCTGGGCGGAGGGCGATAATGGCATTGTACAAATGCACACAGATTTCCCGGCTCATCGCCACGATCATCGCTTTACCGGATTGCGCCTGGCTACGCTCCTCAAAGTGGGCTATTAGGTCGGCGGCAACTTGCTGGATGCGCGGTTCAGCGCCGACCACTTGCTCAAGCGCCGTCCATTTGCTTTTCAGGCGGGCTTGTTGGTCGTCTTCCTCATCTTCCGCCAATTCATCAACTTCTGCGTCAATGTCCGCCAAGGCATCTTGTTTCAAGCCGAGCTTGGCGAGGCGGGATTCAAAGTAAATCGCCACCGTCGCGCCATCCTCACGGGCTTGTTGCATGTCGTAAATGTCGATGTAATCACCGAACACGGCGCGGGTGTCGCGGTCTTCGGAGGACACGGGCGTGCCGGTAAAGGCGACAAAAGTGGCATTGGGCAGTGCATCGCGTAAATGCTGGGCATAGCCGACTTGGTACACCATACGCGGTTCGGCTGCTATAGCTGCCGATGGGTTTGGTGCTGTACTTGTGCTCGAAAGGGTATAACCCGACACATCATCGTCTTGTCGGGTTACGCTATCGCTAACCCGACCTACGGCAGAGACTGTCCTAATTTTCGCTGCAAAACCGTATTGGGTGCGGTGCGCCTCATCGGCAATCACGACAATATTTTGGCGGTCAGACAACATGGGGAAACTGTCTTCATCTTCCCCTGGCATGAATTTTTGGATGGTGGCAAAGACAATGCCGCCAGAAGGCCGATTGGCTAACACGCGCCGTAAATCTTGGCGGGTTTCGACTTGCACGGGTTGTTCGCGCAATAAATCTTGCGCCAAGGAAAATACGCCGAACAACTGCCCGTCCAAATCGTTGCGGTCGGTAATCACCACAATCGTCGGATTTTCCATCTCCGGTTCGCGCATCACACGGGCGGCGAAGCAGGTCATGGTAATGCTCTTGCCTGAACCTTGGGTATGCCAGACCACGCCGCCTTTGTGCGAACCGCCCGGACGCGAGGCCGCAATCACTTGGGCAATCGCAGTCCGCACGGCGTGGAATTGATGATAGCCAGCAATTTTCTTAACCAACGTGCCGTCATCTTCAAACAATACAAAAAAGCGCAGGAAATCCAACAGATAAACTGGAGCCAATACCCCACGCACCAAGGTTTCCAGCTCATTAAACTGCCCCAACGGATCAAGCGCTACACCGTCTATGGTGCGCCACGCCATAAAACGCTCAGTATCCGCCGACAGCGAACCCATCCGTGCTTCCGTGCCGTCCGAAATCACCAGCACTTCGTTATACTGGAAGACATCGGGGATTTGCTCTTTATAAGTTTGGAGTTGGTCAAACGCTTTCCAAATATCGGCGTTCTCATCAGCCGGATTTTTCAGCTCCAGCAACACCAGTGGCAAGCCGTTTAAAAATAAGATAATGTCCGGGCGACGGGAATATTTTGCCCCTTTGATGGCGAACTGATTAATTGCTAGCCATTCATTCAAAGAACTCCCTCTCCCGCTGGGAGAGGGCTGGGGTGAGGGACAATCCCAATCCACCAACCGGACAAAATCACCGCGTGTTTCGCCATCTTGTTGATAGTCAACAGGCACGCCGTTGACCAATAAGCGGTGGAAATGACGGTTTGCCGAAAGCAATACAGGCGTGTCCAGATTCAACACCTGTTGCAGCGCATCTTCACGGGCGACCAATGGTACCAAGGGATTCAGGCGATTGATTGCCTTGCGTAAACGTTCAACCAACACCACTTGGGCATAATGGCTACGTTCAGGTGCGACACCATCAACGGCAATGTCCGGGCCATAAATAGCGGTATAGCCAACATCCGTCAGCCAGCTTAGGGTTTCTTGTTCGAGTTGGTCTTCGGTCATGCCAATAATTCCCAGTAGCGGCTTTTAACAAAAATATAGGTTGGGACGCCTAATGCGCCTACTGTTGATAGCGTTAGCGTAATTCAACATTTAATTAAAACGACATTAGCGATTTAATGGAATTAAATTTTATTTTCAGTGGCTTATGATTTAAGCCAGCAAAAAATGATATTTACGCTTAAATAAAATCACGCCCAAACAGCACCTATTTGGCTTAACATTTATACCAACCTAGCTTCGAATTGTCGGGTTACGCCTTGAGGGCTAACCCGACCTACGGCTTTATGTTCATTCCTCACAATGGCGATGCACCAGACGGTTTTTTATCTGGGTTTGGCTCAAGTGCAGCCGCATCATTCACCAATTGCCCGTTTAAAGAATACCAATTGACAATGCCTAGTTCACGGTTACGCGCTTGTGCTTCCCGGACGGCTTGATTACCAATGCGAGCAATTTGTACTGACCATCGCTCATCTTTATTTTTTTTCATGCGTGACCTCTAAAAAATAATTAAATTTTTCCCACATCTGACCGTCAAGTATTTGCCACTCGTTATTTTCTGATTCGGCGATAATCAAAAACGACTCGCCGCCATTGTAGACCAACACACAGCGGTCTGCTAAGGGACGATAGTGATTCCAAAACACCGGAAAAACCCGTCCAAAGCGGCGGCGGACATCGGCTTCCGGCACATCATGCCCGCCTTGCTGTACCCGCCCGGCAATGCGATGCAGACAAAGCGCTTCGCTATCCAGAAAGACAAATACAATCGTGATGAGATAGCCATCCTCATGCGCTTTAGCAATGGTGCGCGCCAAACTGGCACCTGATAAAGTGGATTCGATGACTAACGATTGTTGTGTTTTAAGTGCGGCAGATAAGCGGCGGCTGAATTCCCGTCCTGCTGTAACCCTAACCGCAGCGGGATTGCTTGGGGCGAGTTGAAAGGCGATGTCGTCTGCACCCAGATACGGTAAGTTTTCGGCTTGGGCGAACTGGCGGGCAAAAGTGGTTTTACCCGTACCGTTTGCGCCGCCAACGATAACTAATTGTGGTTGGGTGTTCATACAACCGCCTCTTCGGCATCGGGTAGGCGGAACTGGCCTGAGATTAGGCGGGGGAGTAGGGTGTCGCGGAGGGTTGTTAGACTCTCTTTTTCTGCTTCGTTTTTTTCGATTCTTAATAGACAGGTTCTAAGAATATCGTTGGCCTTCTCTTGAATCGGCAGAGGTGGCAATAACACTTCTATTTTCCTAAGCTCACTTTGCCGGATACCAACAACTGTTGTTCCCGTAGCCCTAGCGGCAAGATGCTCTTGTACATTTTTTGACGATAACCAGAAATACAGAAACGATGAAAGACAATTTGTTGAATTAGCGCGCAATGCAAACACTCGTTGACTTAGACAAAAATTATGCTCATCTGCTAAATAAAGTAACTCCCCAAGTGGCGCTTCAGATGTCATTAAAATGTCACCAGATTCAAGTTTATCCTTCATCCATATATCAAAAAGATCATTATCAACGAAATTCATGGCCTGTTTTTCTACCAATCTTCCTCTTTTTATGTTTTTAGCAGACACTGCTTGAATTCCAGAATTAGCCCAATCGCGACCTAACTTCTTGGGAGTTTTTCCTCGGTAGTCAATAATTAAAGAAGTTACTTGATCTATAGTGCTGACGCGCCACCCCCTAGGCACCACTCCCAATTCCGAATCCTTAAAACCATCAGGAAACAGCGCTGCGGTGTCTGCATCCATGCCTTCCGGTTCTTGGCCTTGCTGTTTTGCGTGTACGGGGTCGAAATCCACAAACCACGATTTGAACAGGGCTTGGGCAATGGCTTCTAGGGTGGCGTTGGTTTCGCGTAGTAGGGCGATGCGATGACTCACAGAATCAAGGATTTCGACCACCTCTTGCTGTTCCATTAGGTTTGGCAATAATATTTCAAGAGTTTTTAACGCTGTAATAGTCAATGCTTTTTGTGTTGACCCTATAGATATATCGTCTAATCGTTGTTGTGTTGCTGGAGAAGTTAGCCAGTAATAAAGAAACTTGGAATTAATGTTTGGTGCAAATTTCCTGAACCACGTTACATTTCCATCTTTGAAATAAAAATCGCCATCACGAGAAATGAAATATGGGACACCCAGAGTTCCAACAGATGTTAAAAGAATATCCCCATCTTCTGGACTGCCGAATTTATTTTTGATTTCTTGGAATTTGTCTGCCGTAATGAATAGCTCAGTCGATATTGCGTTACCCTTAGCTCTTTCAATAACTTCTTTTCCACGATAAAACGGAATTCCATTTTGAACATAATCAGCCATGTGAATACGTTTGCTTGATGTTATTTCAATCAATGAATCAAGACGATATAACTCAGCCTCGTTGGTCGGGTTAGCGAAGCGTAACCCGAAATTGGCTTCCAATCCTGCCACTGCTTGTCGGGTTACGCTATCGCTAACCCGACCTACGGTTTTGTCTTCACCTAAACTCATAGCCCCATCCGCAACAAAGCTACGATGACATTAACCACTTCGAATTGTTTTTCGGCCTTTAATAAGCCTGCTGTACCTTTAAACAGCGTTTCATTGGCGGTAAAGAGTTTGCCAGGACGGGCGTAGCTGGTGCGTTGCAAGCTGCCTGTTACAAAATCCACATCGGTAAGTTCTACGGCGGCAGTATCCGCATAAGGGTTGCTGGTAATTTGGCATAGCACCCAGTCGCCTTTGCCCGCTGACGCTAACAACAGTGCTGGGCGCAGTTTGCTGTCGGAGAGGTCGGAAAACGGAAAAGGCAGCAAGATTACTTGGCGGGTTGCAAATGCGCCCATGCAGCGTCCTCCTCGTTACGTGACCAATCTTGAGCCAATGCCGTTTCGCTAAGGGACGCGCCACATAAGGCCGTGTCAGCAGGTTGTGTTTCTGTGGTGAAAGTAACCAGCACCCGGCAAGAGGTGGTAATTAGTGTGGGTAAGGTTTCCAAGAACTGGATGTGTCCATTCGGTTCTAGCACGGCTTCGTAGGTTTGTAGCATCGTTGCTCCTGATTGATTTTAAAAAGGTTGGGTTATTGTGCTATTAGCTTCGGGACAAAGCAAAATTCAACCCTTCGCCCCTGTTTGCACGACGGCGTAATTCGCCAAAATTTCTTCCTGAAATTCTCTTGGAATCCTCGCCCAATCCACTATCTGCACAATGATGGGTAAATTACTTTCTGAAAATGCGTCGGTCACGTCGCCAAGGTTGTTTTGGTTACGGCTCAGATCGTCGGGTTGGCGCGCCACCAAGTCCAAATCGCTGGCATCATAATAATCGCCGTTGACGCGGCTGCCATACGCCCAGACTTCGGCGTGGGGCAAGTGGGTTTGCAAAATCGTTAAAACCATTTGCAAATAACGCTCGGGCAAGTGCAGTTGCGCGGTATCAAGCACCATTATTTTCTGCCCCTTTGCCTAGTTTTTGTTCCAACACGTCTGCCAATGTGGTGATGTCTTGTAAAAACGCAGGAATCAGCGTCAACGTTTCCTTGGCGAACTGTTCGCCGTAATCGTGCGCGGTGTTGTTGCGGTTGTCGCGGTAAGCAAACCAACGCTCAACCTCTGGCAATGTCAGTAAATCATGGACGGCGGCGAGCCGGAGAATGTCTTTAACAGGTGTGGCTTCCAGTTTTTTGCCGCCATGCCCAAAGGCTTTCAGGGCTTTTTTCAGTAATTTAAAAGCGGTTTCTTGAGCCAGTTCGTAGCCTTTGATAATGGCGTTGCGGAAAACTTCTTGCTCGATACTGTCGCCTTCTGCTTTTTGATAGAACAGCAACGACGCATCCAAGGTTTTCATGCACCGCCGCAGTTGGTCTACGTTTAGATATTGCATTTAGTTTCCCCTGTTGTTGTGTGCTGAAACACTAGCCTGGTAGGTCGGGTTAGCGCAGCGTAACCCGACATTGGCTTCCGATTCAGCTTTTGCTTGTCGGGTTACGCTGCCGCTAACCCGACCTACCCGTATTAGATATTGGGCTATGGATAAGTGCGATAAAAGCCTATTCATCATCAATTACCCCCATATCCATAGCCATTTCAGCCTCTATCTCGGCAATGCTGGGCAGGTTGCCAGCCAGAGTTTCCGGCAAGTCGCGCAACAGCTGGTATTCCGCCACGCCGATAGGTTTGTCTATCCCAGACAACGCATATTGGGCGACTAAGCGGTTTTGCTTTTTGCACAGCAACAGGCCGATGGTGGGCTGGTCGTCTGCGGCTTTGATTTGTGCATCGACAACGGCGAGGTAAAAATTGAGCTGGCCTATATGTTCAGGTTTAAAGGCGGTGGCCTTAAGCTCAACCACCACATAGCATTTAAGGCGGGTGTGATAAAACAACAAGTCGATGAAAAACTCATCGCCGTCCACGTCTAGCCGGAATTGCCGCCCCACAAAGGCAAAGCCCGCGCCCAATTCCAATAAAAAACGGATGATGTGGCGGATTAGCGCGTTTTCGATCTCGCGTTCCTGCGCGTCGTCGCCCAAGCCCAGAAAGTCGAACAGGTAAGGGTCTTTAAGGGCTTCTTGTGCGAGGTTGGCATGAGGTGACGGCAGACGCGCGGCGAAGTTGCTGACGGCTGCCCCTTGGCGTTGGCGCAAGCGGTTTTTGATATGCACTTCCAATGACGTCCTCGACCAGCCTTGCTGCACGGCTTGCAGCGCGTACCATTCGCGTTCTTCGGTGTCGGCAAGTTTGGTTAGCAGTGTGACGATGTGGAACCAAGGTAATTGGGCAGCAGGCTGCTGCCCAATTAAACCATCTGGGCATTGTTCGGCAAAAAAGCGCATGTATTTCAGGTTACGGGTAGAAAAACCGCGCATATCGGGGAAAGCATCTTTCAAGTCGTTTGCCAAACGGTCAATAACCTTGCTGCCCCAGCCTTGCTCGGCTTGGCGGCTGACTATCTCGCCGCCGATTTGCCGATACAGGTTGATGAGTTCGGCATTGACTGCAAAAGCGGCGCGTTGGCGGGCTTGGGTAATTTTGCTTTTTAATTGCGCCAGCCAGTCAGCATAGTCCTTGGGCAAGCTTAAGGCGTTATCCTCAGAAGTCATAACCTAAGCCCCCTAATTTCTGGCGGATCAGTTGATCCAATTCCGCGCCCTTCGCCATTTGCTCGCCCAGTTTTTCGGTGAGCTTTTGCATTTTGTCGGCAAAGGCTTCGTCATCGTCTTCAACGGCTTCTGCGCCGACGTAACGGCCTGGGGTCAGCACATGCCCGTGTTCGGCGATTTCTGCCAAGGTGACGCTGCGGCAAAATCCGGCAATGTCGGCGTAATCTTCACCTGTGGTGCTGTCGCCACGCCATGCGGCGACGGTGTTGGCGATGAGTTCGATGACTTCATCGGTAAATTCGCATTGCACGCGGCTAATCATGCTGCCAAGTTTGCGGGCATCGATAAACAGCACTTCACCTTGGCGGGTGTGTTTTTCTTTGACCAGAAACCATAGGCAAGCGGGGATTTGGGTGTTGAAGAACAGTTGTCCGGGCAAGGCTATCATCACTTCGACTTTGTCGGCATCGACCATGGCGCGGCGAATGTCGCCTTCGCTGTTTTGGCTGGAACTCATCGAACCGTTGGCAAGGACGATGCCAGCGCGGCCTGTGGGTTTGAGGTGGTAGAGCATGTGTTGCAGCCAAGCATAGTTGGCGTTGCCTTGCGGTGGTGTGCCGTATACCCAGCGCGGGTCGCCTTCCAAGCTGCCGTGCCACCAGTTGGATATATTGAAGGGTGGCCCAGCCAGAATGAAGTCGGCTTGTAAATTTGGATGCTGATTATGTGTGAAGGTATCGGCTGGTTCCTTGCCTAAATTAAAATCAATTCCATGAATTGATAAATTCATTGCCGCCAATCGCCACGTCGTTGGATTAGCGTCTTGTCCGTATATTGATAAATCACCCTTCTTGCCGTTGTGAGAACTTGAATAAATATTCGATAACACAAGGGTGCTGCCTACACCACAGCAGGGGTCATAGACTTTACCTTGAACAGGCGCGAGTACCGATACAAGTAACCAATCGACACTTCTCGGTGTGTGATCGTCTCCGCCGCGCTTGCCTTCGGCACTGGCGAACTGCCCTAAAAAGTATTCGTACACTTGGCCCAGCAAATCACGGGCGTGATTCTTGGCGGTGTCGGCGGATTCACCAAAGCCGATTTGCGAGACCAGGTCGACCAATTCGCCGAGTTTGCCATCGGGCAATTGCACCCGCGCATAACGTTTGTCGAGGATGCCTTTCAGCTTGGGGTTTTCGGTTTCAATCAGCGACAGCGCGTCATCGATGCGTTTGCCGATGTCGGCTTGTTTGGCTTGGGCGCGTAGGCTTTCCCAGCGGGCGGCTTCAGGCACCCAAAACACGTTGACTTCTTTGTAATAGTCGCGGTCTTCGAGTTCAGCGTTGATTAAGTCCGGGTCGGCATCGTCCAGATAATAATCGTCTTGGCTGTCGGCAAATTTGCGCATGAGTTCGGCGCGGCGGGTTTGGAAAGTGTCGGAAATGTATTTGACGAAGATCAGGCCAAGGACGATGTGTTTGTATTCGGCGGCGTCCATATTGGCGCGGAGTTTGTCGGCGGTCGCCCACAAGGTTTTCTTGATGTCTTCGATCATGCGTTGTTTAGTAAAAGTGTTGGATTTCCTATAGCTGCATACTATATCACTTCGTTGGATTTGGCTGAGAAAACGGGTTTTGGAGGCTATTTATTGCGTTTTAGGACGGCGGATAAATATGATACACGAAAGGTTAATGCGTATTTTTGGTATTGGTTGCGATAGGGGCTTGCCAAAAAATTCAGTTATTTGTTGATGTCATAGGATATTGGCCTAACCTGCTATAACTGGCATTATCGAATAACTTGGTGTACGCTCCCACATCATCTCCATCGTCCACATTACGCACAAACGCTATGCCTACACCCAGCGGAACATCCATACCCCCAACTGCCAGCGAAATGCTCGACAGCGTACGCGCTGAAGCGGTCGAACTGCGTAGCTTCACCATAACTTTCTTATCGTTGCTGATCTACCTAAGCCTCATTGTGGTGGCAACCGACCACGAACAAATCTTACGCGTCGCACCTGTCACGCTGCCTTTGTTGGATGTCAAAATTCCCATCTTGGGCTTTTACAAATTCATGCCGCCTTTCTTGTTTTTCATGCACTTGTACATATTGGTGCAGCATTACCTGTTCTCGCAGCTTGCGTTTAAGTTTGAGGACGCGTTGCGCCTAGAAAGCATTCCCATGCAAGACAGCATTCGTCGCCGTTTGGGTAACTTGCCGTTCATGCACTGGCTGTTGGGGCGGCGGGGTACTTTTATTCAATTCATCATGGTTTTCATCAGCCTTATCTCGCTGGTCATTTGGCCTTTGATTATGTTTTGGTGGATGCAGGCCAGTTTTTTACCCTATCACGATGAAGGCCTTGTGTTTTGGCAACAATTTTGGCTGAGCATTGATGTTTTAATGTTGGCTTATCTGTGGGCAAAAATACTGGATAAAACCGATAGCGTCCTGCATTGGTGGCGGCAACTGATGAAACTAGGTTCAGGCTTTCATCGCTTAGGTCGCTGCGGATGGCGTTATACGCACCTGCATTGCAGCAAATGGCGTATTGCGATTTCTTCGCGCCCTATTAGTGTTTGGCTGGGTTTATGGCTGCAAATCGGCTGGCAAATCATGCTCAATCGACAGCATAGGCTACGGATGCAAGTCGCTTTAGGCAATATGTGGACAGGTTTTATCCGCTTGCTTATGGCCTTACTGCTGCTGACCACTTTGGGGTTTAGCTGGCTGGTGTCGATAACGCCGGATTCCGATCAAGAAAAACGCTGGCTTCAAGCCTTGCTGTGGTTTGAAAGCCAAATAGGTCATGATGCTACAACATATTGGTTGCTTAGAGATGTTAACGTTAGAAAATCGGAAACTTTCTTCGTACAAACTACCCCACGCTTATTATTTAAACCCACCGCTTGGCTACATGAAAAAAAATTCATAACTGTCACCGTTAAACAGCCGATTATGGACGATGACCCAGCCCGCGTGACCGAAATTGACTGTAATGATGATAAAAACAATCAAGGACAAAACCCAAGCAAAAATACAGAGGTGGAAGACCCCGACAAGGGCAAAACCCAAAAAAACACAGCGGAAAAAACACAATGCTACTTAGTTGATAGCTTGTTGCCACGCAACATGATACTGCGCGAACGATTACTGACGGCGGATGCCGAAGTAAAACCAGAGCTTGCCGCTGCTTTAGCGGCAGATCAAGAACAAGTTGCCGCAAGTAAACTCAACGAAATAAGCCCGCTAGACTTAAAAGGGCGCAATTTTGATTACGCCGACTTTTCAGAAAGCAGCCTACCTCGTGTGGATTTAAGGAGGGCAAGCCTAAAACATGCCAACCTACACAATGCCCGCTTGGAAAAAGCCCAACTAACTATGACTATATTGGATAGCTCGGTTTTAAACACGGCTAAACTGGCTGGTGCGGATTTAAGTGTGGCTGATCTGGTTGGTGTGGATTTAGACTGGGCTGATCTGGTTGGTGCGGATTTAAGCGGCGCTGATCTGGCTGGTTCGTATTTACGCGGGGCTAAGCTGATTGGTGCGTATTTATTCATGGCTAATCTGGCTGGTGCGGATTTAACAAAGGCAGAGCTGGCTGGTGCGAAATTAAACTTGGCTAGGCTGGCCGGTGCGGATTTAAGAGATGCTAGGCTGGCTGGTGCGGATTTAAAAAAGGCTGAGCTGGCTGGCGCAATACTGCCCAACAGCTATTTGCCTTTGACCGATGCCAAAGAAATCAATGAATTAGTCGATAAATATAGGATTCAACTCGAAAAAGCACCTGCTTATCAAACGGCTGATGGAAAAAAAACTATCGAAAAAAAAGTAACAAAACTACGAAAAAGGGTAGGCGAAGCGGCGAAATTTTCCAAAATCTCGCTAACTGGCGCGCCCTGCATAGCAAACGAACCGCAGCTCGCAGAAAAAATCGGCTGCCTTATTTGGGATAAAGCCAATCAACAAAATAGGGACAAGGTTCTAAGCTTTTGGATAACACAGGCTTGTGAAGATAGTAGTAATGGCAAGATAGCAAAATCTATTACAAATAGGGCTTTGCAGAAAAAATTCCGATCCAAAGATTACGCATGGCTTGGCCTAGCCATTAAACTGCAACAAGCCGCACAAGATACCAAAGCTTGCCTAGGCCTAGCCACCTTACCTGAAGATTTGAAGAATGGGCTAAAAACCGCCGCACTCGAACAAGCAAAAGTCCAAAAACTACCACTCCCTACCCAAAAATTGAAAAAAAGAACAAAAAGCCACCATTCTCAAACTAGCAAACGCCGAAAAACCACCGCAACATCAGTCAAGCACAAAAGTGTAACCCTAAGGTAGATTTGCAATAGCGGCTGTGAAAGTCTTCAGTTTTGGAATAAAAAACATGTTTTTTACTTCGCTGATAACCAAGAAATCGATTGGTTAAATCAATTCCTAGATGATGTCCACATCCCTCGACCAGATGAGAATCCTGTTATTGCTGCACTTAAGGCATCTGGGCGCTATAAGCAACCATTAGGTGGCGGCAAGCACGCTATTGCTTGTCCTTGGCTGCATGAGCATGTAACCCAGATAGGCCATGATGCAGCCTATTTTGAACCGAACGAGTATTTCCCTTTGGGAGGTTTCAAATGTTGGCATGGGGCTTGTGCGCATCGGCGTGTAGGCGCATTGCATGATTTTTTTGAAATCAGCCGGGTTGCCGCAAAACACAAACCGTCGATCCTTGTACAACCTGGCGAAATTCCTCGCATTTGCGATGCGACAGAGCGTGAATTGGCAAAAACTTTTAGGCATTATCAGCGAGGTGGCGTTATTGTCACCATCGTCACCGACCCCAGCACCCAAGATTCCACAGTTAAACAATTGTCCCTTGCCGATTTAACCCGAGCGGTTGCCGGATTAGCCGTGTGGCAGAGTTTTGACAAACGGAGTAATGGCTGGGTGATTTGTGATCCGCCCGAAAAATATATCCGGGTTCTCCATGACGCAACCTCGTATCCTCATTTGCCCCTATTAAATGGTATAGCGAGGCAGCCTTATTTAAGGACGGATGGCAGTTTAGTCACTGAGCCTGGTTATGATTTAGAAACGTGCATGTTTGGCGTATTTAATGCCGATGACTTCAAGATTCCG